>HF995217.1:12592-13671 GCA_000432915.1 Firmicutes bacterium CAG:194 | reverse complement strand
GATAAGGAGAGTGTAAAAATGGTTAGTAAAGAATCTAGACAGAAAATTCGTGTAAAGAAGCACAACAGAATGCGTAACCGTTTCTCTGGTACTGCTGAGAGACCTCGTCTTGCTGTGTTCAGAAGTAATAATCATATGTATGCTCAAATTATCGATGATACAGTTGGTAACACTTTAGTAGCTGCTTCTACTCTTGAAAAAGACATCAAAGCAGAGCTTGAGAAAACCAACAACGTTGATGCAGCAGCATATTTAGGAACTGTAATTGCGAAAAGAGCATTAGAAAAAGGTATTAACACAGTAGTCTTTGATAGAGGCGGCTTTATATACCAGGGTAAAATCGCAGCATTAGCAGAAGCAGCCAGAGAAGCTGGCTTAGAATTTTAGGAAGGGAGAAAGAACACATGAAACGTACAATCATTGACACAAGCAGCATGGAATTAAACGAAAAAGTTGTTTCCATTAAACGTGTTACTAAGGTTGTTAAGGGTGGCCGTAACATGCGCTTCACAGCTTTAGTTGTTGTTGGAGATGGTAACGGACATGTAGGCGCTGGCCTCGGCAAAGCGACTGAAATCCCGGAAGCAATCCGCAAAGGTAAAGAAGATGCGATCAAGAACATGGTTTCTGTAGCATTAGACGAGTTCGGTAGTGTTACACATGACAATATCGGTAAATTCGGAAGTGCGTCTGTTCTTCTGAAGAAAGCTCCTGAAGGTACTGGTATCATCGCTGGTGGTCCTGCACGTATCGTTTGTGAACTTGCAGGTATTAAGAATATTCGTACAAAATCTTTAGGATCTAACAATAAGCAGAACGTAGTTCTTGCAGCTATTGAAGGTCTTAGCCAGCTCAAAACTCCAGAAGAAGTAGCTAAGAACCGCGGCAAATCTGTCAGCGAAATCATGGCTTAGGGAGGAGATAGAAATGGCAGAAAAGACATTAAAAGTAACTTTAGTGAAATCTACAATCGGTGCGATCCCAAAGCACAAAGCAACTGTAGCAGCACTTGGTTTAAAGAAAGTCAATAAGACAGTGGAATTACCTGACAATGCATGCACAAGAGGTATGGTTCAGCA
>HF995217.1:4676-12561 GCA_000432915.1 Firmicutes bacterium CAG:194 | reverse complement strand
TTCAGCAGGTAAGACACTTAGTAAAAGTTGAAGAAGCATAAAACAGATAAGGAGGTGTCATAATGGAATTATCAAATTTACAGCCTGCAGCAGGTTCTAAACACAGTGATAATTTTAGAAGAGGTCGTGGACACGGTTCAGGAAATGGTAAGACAGCTGGTAAGGGTCACAAAGGACAGAAGGCTCGTTCCGGAGCACCAAGAATTGGTTTCGAAGGTGGACAGATGCCATTATACAGAAGACTTCCTAAGAGAGGCTTCAAGAACCGCAATTCGAAAGACATCGTTAGTATTAATATTTCAGCATTAGATAAATTCGAAGATGGAGCTACTGTTGATGTAGCAGCTTTAATGGAAGCTGGTATCGTTAAGAACCCACGTGATGGAGTTAAAATCCTCGGAAATGGAGAAATAACCAAGAAGCTCAATGTTAAAGTTGATGCAGTAAGCGCATCTGCTAAGGAAAAAATTGAGGCAGTTGGTGGAACAGTAGAGGTGATCTAATGTTAACAACTTTAAAGAATGCTTTTAAGATCAAAGATATTCGTAACAGACTGTTGTTTACACTGGTAATGTTAGTTGTGATCCGTTTTGGATCACAGCTGCCTGTTCCGGGTGTCAATCGTACTTATTTTGCTGACTGGTTTGCAGCTCAGTCAAACGGAGCATTTAACTTTTTCGATGCATTTACCGGTGGCTCTTTCATGAACATGTCAGTTTTTGCATTGAATATCACACCATATATCACAAGCTCCATTATCATGCAGCTTCTGACGATCGCAATTCCGAAACTGGAAGAAATGCAGAAGGATGGAGAAGATGGAAGAAAGAAAATCGCAACGATCACACGTTATGTGACAGTTGGTCTTTCTTTGATCGAAGCAGCAGCTATGGCGATCGGATTTGGTAACAGCGGACTTCTGCAGAAGGATTCTGTTGTGCTGGATTATATCGTGGTTATCGTAGCGCTGACAGCAGGTAGTGCATTTGTCATGTGGATCGGTGAGCAGATCACAGAGCATGGTGTCGGTAACGGTATTTCAATCGTACTGACGATCAACATTGTATCCCGTATGCCATCCGATCTTGCTACATTGTATGAGCAGTTCGTAAAGAGTGCATCTACTATTACATTGTCGGTGATCTCAGCAGTTGTTATCATGGCAATTATCGTAGGAATGGTTGTCCTTGTTATCATTTTAAATGATGGCGTCAGAAAAATCCCGGTTCAGTATGCAAAGAAGATCCAGGGTCATAAAACCTATGGCGGACAGTCAACAAGCATTCCACTGAAGATTAACACAGCAGGTGTTATTCCGATCATCTTTGCATCATCACTGATGCAGTTCCCGATCGTGATCTGTCAGTTGGCAGGTTATCAGGGAACAGGCTTCTGGGGAGAGGTATTAAAGGTATTAAATCAGGGTAACTGGTGTAATCCTTCTCTTCCAATCTATAACATAGGATTAGTGATCTACATTGTATTGGTTGTATTTTTCGCATACTTCTACACATCGATCACATTTAATCCGTTGGAAGTATCCAATAACATTAAAAAGCAGGGTGGCTTTATCCCGGGAATCAGACCTGGTAAACCAACCACAGATTACTTGACAGGTATTTTGAACTATATTATTTTTATCGGGGCTGTTGGCCTTATCATTATCGCTGTCATTCCGTTCTTCTTTAACGGAGTATTTGGTGCAAATGTTTCCTTTGGCGGAACAAGTCTCATCATTATTGTCAGCGTAATCTTAGAGACAATCAAACAGATCGAGTCCTTAATGCTGGTTCGTAATTATAAAGGCTTTTTAAATGCTTAAATGAAATAGTTGAAACGACAAATGTATTCTGGGGCAGGTGAGTATTCGCTTGTCCCATGAGTCGTTTTCGTCATAGTGCATAAAGACAAGTGGAGGAGAAAAATGAAAATCATTATGTTAGGCGCTCCGGGCGCAGGAAAAGGAACACAGGCTAAAATGATCGCAGATAAATACGGTGTTCCGCACGTATCAACAGGCGATATTTTCAGAGCAAACATCAAAAACGGTACAGAGCTTGGTATGGAAGCTAAGAAGTATATGGATCAGGGACTTTTAGTTCCGGATGAACTGACAGTAAAGATCCTGCTTGACAGAGTTTCACAGCCGGATTGCAAGAACGGCTATGTACTGGATGGTTTCCCAAGAACAATCCCACAGGCAGAAGTACTGGATAAGGCACTTGCTGAGCTGGGTGAGTCTATCGATTATGCGATCGATGTAGATGTACCGGACGAAAACATTGTAAAGAGAATGTCAGGCAGACGTGCATGTGTTTCCTGTGGAGCTACCTATCATGTTGTACATGTTCCGCCAAAGAAAGAAGGAATATGTGATAGATGTGGCAGCGAGCTGATCCTTCGTGATGACGACAAGCCGGAAACAGTGAAGAACCGTCTGGATGTTTATCATAAACAGACACAGCCACTGATTGACTTCTATACAAAGAAGGGTGTGCTGAAAACAGTTGATGGTACAGTCGATATGCAGGATGTATTTAAAGCTATCGTTGCAATTTTGGGAGAATAAAAATGGCAGTTACAGTAAAATCCGCAAGAGAACTTGGTTTAATGCGTGATTCCGGAAAGATTCTGGCAGAGGTTCACGCAAAGCTTGGAGAGTTTGTGAAACCGGGTATTTCTACTCTCGAGATCGATCAGCTTGGAGAAAAGCTGATCAGAGGTTATGATTGTGTGCCGAATTTCTTACATTATAACGGATATCCGGCTTCTATCTGTGTTTCCGTGAATGACGAGGTTGTACATGGAATTCCGAAAGCAGACAGGATCCTGCAGGAAGGAGATATCGTCAGCCTGGATGCAGGACTGATCTACAAAGGATATCATTCCGATGCGGCAAGAACCTATCCGATCGGAAAGGTAAGTGAGGAAGCACAGCTTTTGATCGACAGAACAAAACAGAGCTTTTTTGAGGGAATAAAAATGGCAGTTGCCGGAAATCATCTGTATGATATTTCCAATCGGATCGACGATTATATCAGCCAGTTCGGATATGGCATCGTAACAGATCTGGTCGGACACGGAATCGGAACTCATTTACATGAGGATCCACAGATCCCGAACTTCAGACAGAAGAAAAAAGGAATTAAGCTTTGTGCAGGTATGACACTTGCAATCGAGCCGATGATCAATATCGGAAGAAGCGATGTGGAGTGGCTGGATGATGACTGGACAGTCGTAACAGAGGATGGAACCTATTCCGCTCATTACGAAAACACCATCGCCATCACACCGGACGGTGAGCCTGAGATCCTGACACTGTTATAAATGTCAGACTGCTATTATGAAATGAAGTTATCCGGTGCCACAGCAGTTCGGCAAGGACAGAAAGGTTCATCTGTGAATAGGAAGTTCCCGGATGAACTTGAAAGGCACAGGACAGTGACTCTGAAAGTAAGGAACAGAATAAAGGAACGGATCATATGGTAGGAATGCTAGCTGCGGCGAAAGCCGGACACGATAAAGATACCTTATATATCATAATAGAAGAAACAGATGAATATGTATGGCTTACGGATGGAAAATACAGACCGGTTGCAAAGCCAAAAAAGAAAAACAAAAAGCATATTCAGATCTGGAAAAAGGAAAATGAAGCACTGAAAGAGCTCAGACAGAAGCTTGAAGCAAAAGAGTCTGTCAGAGATGAGGAGATCAAGAGAACAATTAAACTGATAAAGAGTAGTCAAGTGGAGGAGTAAAATGTCAAAAACAGATGTCATTGAAATCGAAGGAACAGTAGTGGAGAAGCTGCCAAACACCATGTTTCAGGTAGAACTGGAAAATGGACACAAGGTGCTTGCACATATCAGTGGTAAGCTGCGTCAGAATTTTATCCGTATCTTACCGGGCGATAAAGTAACACTGGAGTTATCCCCGTATGACCTTTCAAAGGGAAGAATCATCTGGAGAGATAAATAAAAATTATTTTGTGAAAGTATTGCAAATGTAAATTTGCCATGCTATAATGTAAAACGGTCTTTTTTGAAAGGAGGGTTTAACGTGAAAGTTAGATCATCAGTAAAACCAATTTGCGAAAAGTGCAAAGTCATCAAAAGAAAGGGTAAAATCAGAGTTATCTGTGAAAACCCAAAACACAAACAGGTACAGGGCTAATCCAATAATAAACAGACCAGGATTATCCAGTATCACGATTTAGCGGCTGACAGCTTATCTTTCCGTCAAAAGATAGGCTGATTAAGATAATTTTACGTAGTGAGCCTACGGAGAATTACTTATTGATACCGAGAATTCAGAAGCTTAGTATCGGAAAGACCGGAGTATTCCGGTTGGGCATTTTTGTGTTTATGCCCCAGTCAATTAGTAACATTAAGTTTAGGTACAAAAAGTACCCGGAAAACGGAGGAATTGAAAATGGCTCGTATTGCAGGTGTTGACTTACCTAGAGACAAACGTGTTGAAATCGGTTTAACTTATATCTACGGAATCGGTAGAACAAGTGCAGATCGTATTTTAGCAGAAGCAAAAGTTAATCCAGATACTCGTTGTAGAGATTTAACAGACGACGAAGTAAAGAGAATCAGTGAAGTAATCGACGCTACACAGGTAGTAGAAGGTGATTTAAGAAGAGAAGTTGCTCTTAACATCAAGAGATTACAGGAAATCGGATGCTATCGTGGTATCCGTCACAGAAAAGGACTTCCGGTTCGTGGTCAGAAGACAAAGACTAACGCAAGAACACGTAAGGGTCCGAAGAGAACAGTAGCAAATAAGAAGAAATAATCCATAAGGATTTAGTTTAAGAGAAAGTAGGTTAGTTTAATTATGGCTAAACAGGTTGCAAAAAAAGTAACAAAGAAGCGTGTAAAGAAAAACGTTGAACACGGACAGGCACATATCCAGGCGTCTTTTAACAATACAATTGTTACACTGACAGATAATGAAGGAAATGCTCTTAGCTGGGCAAGTGCCGGTGGTCTGGGATTTAGAGGTTCAAAGAAATCTACTCCTTATGCAGCTCAGATGGCAGCAGAAACTGCTACAAAGGCAGCATTAGTACATGGTTTAAAGACTGTTGATGTTATGGTAAAGGGTCCTGGTTCAGGACGTGAAGCAGCTATCCGTGCATTACAGGCTTGTGGACTTGAAGTTACCAGCATCCGTGACGTAACACCGGTACCTCATAATGGTTGCCGTCCACCAAAGCGTCGTCGTGTGTAGTACTAAGACTAGATTTGGATTTTTTAAAATGTCATGTGTCTGTGATACATGATGCAGCTTCGCGCATTGCGATGCGATTTCGCATGCAAGAGGTTCTGATAATAAATGTAAATATGTTGGAAGAAAGTACATTGTGTACTGTAAACAATATCAGGAGGAAAAATAAATGGCAGTAAACAGAGTCCCTGTTTTAAAAAGATGTAGATCACTTGGTCTTGAACCAAGCTATCTTGGATATGACAAGAAATCAAACCGTCAGCTTGTAAGAGCAAACAGAAAGGTCAGCGAGTATGGAATGCAGCTTCGTGAGAAACAGAAAGCGAAATTCATCTATGGCGTATTAGAAAAACCTTTCAGAAATTACTATAAGAAAGCTGATCTTATGAAAGGTCAGACCGGTGAAAACTTAATGGTTCTTCTGGAAAGAAGATTAGACAATATTGTTTTCCGTCTTGGCTTTGCAAGAACAAGAAGAGAAGCAAGACAGGTTGTTGATCACAAACATGTACTGGTAAACGGAAAGTGTGTCAATGTTCCGTCTTATCTTGTAAAAGCCGGTGATGTGATCGAAATCAGAGAAAAATCCAAGAGCTTACAGAGATACAAAGATATCGTAGAAGTAACAGAAGGAAGATTAGTTCCGGAATGGTTAGATCAGGATATCGAAGGATTAAAAGGAACTGTTAAATCACTTCCTACAAGAGAAATGATTGATGTACCTGTTGACGAAATGCTTATCGTCGAATTATATTCTAAATAATTCGTAGGCATGGAAGCGTTCCTTTGCTGGATCGCTATATTACAATTATATTGTAAGGAGGGTATTTACAGTGTTTGATTTTGAGAGACCTAATATCGAGGTTGCTGAAATCTCAGATGACGGAAAATACGGCAGATTCGTCGTTGAGCCATTAGAGCGTGGTTATGGAATCACTCTTGGCAACTCATTAAGAAGAATCATGCTGTCTTCATTACCTGGCGCTGCTGTCAGCCGTGTTAAGATTGAAGGCGTTCTGCACGAATTCAGTTCAATTCCTGGTGTTAAGGAAGATGTAACAGAAATCATCATGAACTTAAAGAGTCTTGCTATTAAGAACATGAGTTCCACAAATGAGCCAAAAACCGCTTATATCGAGTTTGAAGGCGAAGGCGTTGTCAGAGCATCTGATATTCAGTGTGACCAGGATATCGTAATCGTTAATTCCGATCAGGTCATTGCTACACTGAGTGGTGGCAAGGAAAGCAAATTATACATGGAACTGACCATTACAAAGGGCAGAGGATATGTAAGTGCTGAAAAGAACAAATCAGAAGATCTGCCAATCGGAGTTATCGCAGTAGATTCTATCTACACACCTGTAGAAAGAGTCAATATGACTGTAGAAAATACCCGTGTCGGACAGGTAACAGACTATGATAAACTGACATTAGATGTTTATACGAATGGCACGTTGGCTCCGGATGAGGCGGTAAGCCTTGCAGCTAAGGTACTTAGTGAGCATTTAGGACTTTTTATTGATCTGTCTGAGAATGCCAAGACTGCAGAAGTTATGGTAGAAAAAGAAGACGACGAGAAAGAAAAAGTTCTGGAAATGAGCATTGATGAACTGGAATTATCCGTTCGTTCATACAACTGCTTAAAGAGAGCCGGTATCAATACGGTTGAAGAATTAACAAATAAAACTTCCGATGATATGATGAAGGTTCGTAACCTTGGACGTAAGTCATTAGAAGAAGTTTTAGCGAAGCTGAAAGAGCTCGGTTTAGAGCTGAATAACGCTGAGGAATAATAAATGCAGAGCGACATGCGAAGTAAGCCCGATGAGCATTTGCATGCCTGTCTGACATGGAACAAATTAACGGTTCGGTATGTAAGCCCGAAGAGCAATGCCGGATTCACCATGAATGGAGGACGTAAACATGGCAAAGTACAGAAAACTTGGCAGAACATCTGACCAGAGAAAAGCATTACTTAGAAATCAGGTAACAAATCTGTTATACAACGGAAAGATCGTTACAACAGAAGCTAAGGCTAAAGAAGTAAAGAAAATCGCTGAAAAGCTTATCACTTTAGCAGTAAAAGAAAAAGATAACTTTGAAACAGTTAAGGTTACAGCTAAGGTTGCCCGCAAGGACAAAGATGGCAAGAGAGTAAAAGAAGTTGTAGACGGAAAGAAAGTTACTGTTTACGATGAAGTAGAAAAGGAAATCAAGAAAGATATGCCTTCCAGACTTCATGCAAGACGTCAGATGCTTCAGGTTCTTTATCCTGTAAAGGAAGTTCCTACAGCAAACGCTGGTAAGAAAAAAGGAACAAAAGAAGTAGATATGGCAGCTAAGCTGTTTGACGAAATCGCACCTAAATATGCAGACCGCAAGGGTGGTTACACTCGTATCGTAAAGATCGGTCAGCGTAAAGGTGATGGCGCAATGGAAGTATTACTTGAGTTAGTATAATTTCAGAGCAAACAAAAGGGACATCCGATCGGATGTCCTTTTTTTATGTGATAGGAATTTCCTATCACATAAAAAAGGCTCCGCATGGATGCGCACTTGCGCGAAGAAGAAATATGTCGCAAGCATTGTCGTACATTTGCAGAGCAAATGTACGGCGCAATAACCTGCGTAGCAGGTTATAGAAAATTGA
>HF995217.1:0-4654 GCA_000432915.1 Firmicutes bacterium CAG:194 | reverse complement strand
AGGTTATAGAAAATTGACCGCGCTCGGCGCGAGAATGTGCCAAGGCACATTCTATATTACTTATTTTACGTCATAGAAGTATTTAATTGATGACCTTCTGGAAATGCTGGTAATCTTTGAGTGATTTCCACTCCCCGCCCCATGTAAAACCGTGATCGATAAAAAGCTGATAGCAAAGATCACCTTTCCGGATCATATGAGGATTGTCATTGCTGCGGTCGGCGTAGACTTCACTGCCTGCAGGTGAGATCCGCTCCTTTCCGTCGGGATAGGTCACATAAGGATTGTAGAACGGATTGATATCGATTGCCATGCCAAGGGCATGTTTGGACAGCGTAGTGCTGCCTGCAACAACACGGTAGTTAAAGCAGGCGGTATTGTCATCTGCGCAGGAAAGATCATCGTCTGCATCATAGACATCAATAAGCTGTATCTTGTCAATCTGGTAGGCATTGTCATATAATGTGCTGAAGATTTCCAGCAGATCATCTGCAATCTGTTTGTTGCAGATCAGTTCCCCATCTTTTATTTCATTATTAAAATCATAATACAGAACGTGTAAAAACCGTAGCTGGTCTAAAGAAATATCATCATTTTCATGGTAGGAGCTTCCGGTAATACGTTCTATCAAGGTATCGGAGAGCGTTTCCTGATAAAAGCCGTCACGATATGTGATGCGATCCATGCCCGCTCCGTTTGAGGTCTGTGTCATATCTGTAGCCTCCTGTTCAGTTATTTCTGTATTTCCCGGTTCCGTGTCAGGTTTCAGCGCTGTGGCAGCTTTCTCCCGGGCAGATTCCTCCTGCAGATCTGAGGTCTGCGTTCCTGTTTTTGTATGCTGCGTCTCCTGCGCATCAGTTGTAATGTCAGATTGTATTGGTGCTGTTTCCGTGGAAGTATCGGATGGATCTGTTATATCTGTTATATCGGTCTGCTCCGGATGCGCTGGTGTAGAGGGATCCGTCTGCTTTGTGTATCCATACAGCATCAGTATAATACATATAAGTATGAGCAGCAGAAGCAAAATATGAATCAATGGCAAAAAAGAATGTTTCCTGTGCATGATATGCCTCCTGTTTCGGTTGTATAGTCAAAGTATAGCAAAGCTCAGAAAAAAAGGAAATAGCTTGTATTTATCGGACAAACCATGTACAATAAAACGCGAGTAAAAAACGACAGCACCGGGAAAAAGGAAAGAATGGGCTGTACGTGGAAAGAATATCTATGAAAAAAGAAAAGAACAATATTGTAAAAACAGATGACTTAGTATTTGAATATATCAGACGTGACGAGGACGGCAATGTGGAAGGAATCACAACCGCGGTCGATCATGTGGATATCTCTATCAAACAGGGAGATTTTGTTGCGATCCTTGGGCATAACGGTTCCGGGAAATCGACACTGGCGAAGCATTTGAACGCTATCTTATATCCAACGGAAGGAACTGTCTGGGTAGATGGCAAGGATACGAAGGATGAAGACAGTCTGATCGAGATCCGTAAAGAAGCCGGAATGGTTTTCCAGAACCCGGACAACCAGATCATCGGGCAGATTGTAGAAGAAGATGTGGGCTTTGGACCGGAAAATCTTGGCGTGCAGACAGAGGAGATCTGGGCACGTGTAGAGGAGAGCCTGAAAGCAGTCGGTATGTATGAATTCCGGAAGAAATCACCGAACCGCCTCTCAGGTGGGCAGAAGCAGCGTGTTTCCATTGCGGGAGTACTGGCAATGCATCCGAAATGTATCATCTTGGATGAGCCGACGGCGATGCTCGATCCGAACGGCAGAAAAGAAGTGATCCGCGCCGTGCGGGCTTTAAATGATGTGGAAGGAATCACGGTAATCCTGATCACGCATTATATGGAAGAGGTCATTCATGCAGATCATGTCTATGTCATGGACAAAGGCAGCGTGAAAATGCAGGGGACTCCAAAGGAGATCTTCTCACAGGTAGAGAAGCTGAAGGAATTGCGTCTTTCCGTACCACAGGTAACACTCCTTTCGTATGAACTGAAAAAAGCTGGTGTTCCTTTGCCGGACGGAATATTGGAAACTGAAGAACTGATTCGAGAATTAAAGAAGGTACAATAATATGCCTATCATAGTAGATCATTTGAATTGTATATATGAACAGGGCACCAATATGGAAGTGGCGGCCCTCAAAGATATAAATCTTGTCATACCGGACGGACAGTTTATCGGATTGATCGGACATACCGGTTCCGGTAAATCAACGCTGGTACAGCACTTAAACGGACTGATCGAGGCCACGAGCGGAACGGTCTATTTTAACGGAGAAGATATTTACGATAAGGATTATGACCGGAAAAAGCTGCGCAGCAAGGTAGGACTGGTATTCCAGTATCCGGAGCACCAGCTTTTTGAAACAGATGTTTTTAAGGATGTCTGTTTCGGACCGAAGAATCTGGGACTTGACCGGAAAGAAACAGAGCTGAGAGCGTATAAGGCGCTCAAAATGGTAGGGCTTCCGGATGAGTATTTTTACCAGTCGCCGTTTGATCTGTCAGGAGGACAGAAGCGGCGCGTGGCGATCGCAGGTGTGCTTGCGATGGAGCCGGATGTGCTGATCCTTGATGAGCCGACTGCGGGGCTGGATCCCAAGGGACGGGACGAGATCCTGGAGCTGATCAAGGGGCTGCAGGAAACAGGTATGACGATCATTCTGGTATCACACAGCATGGAAGATGTTGCCAATTATGTGGACAGGATCATTGTGATGAATAAGGGCAGTGTCATGCTGGATGGTGTGCCAAAGGATGTATTTGCGCATTATAAAGAACTGGAAGAAGTCGGACTGGCAGCACCGGCAGTAACTTATATTATGCAGCAGTTAAAACAAAACGGATTTGCCGTATCTACAGACGCTACGACAATAGAGGAAGCGAAGGAGGAGATCCTGCGCGCCCTGCATCGAGCAGACTGAATAGGGAATCGGAACTCATGCATTATAATGACATGAGAGACGAGGCAGATCAGATAAACAGGAGAAATTATGATTCGAGAAATTACATTGGGACAGTACTATCAGGCTGACTCTGTCATCCACAGACTGGACCCGCGCGTAAAACTGGTTGGAACAATTCTTTACATTGTATCATTATTCTTATTTAAAAAGGCAGCGCCGTACGTGCTGGCAGTTATATTTCTGGCAGCGGTCATTTCTTTATCCAAAGTACCGTTTTCCTATATGGTGCGCGGGCTGAAAGCGATTATGATCCTGCTGCTCATCACAGCGGCTTTTAATATTTTTCTGACAAGCGGTGAACCGCTGGCAAAGGTATGGATCTTTACGATCACCAGGGAAGGCGTGATCAATGCTGTGTTTATTGCGATCCGTCTGGTGCTTCTGATCATAGGATCCTCTCTTATGACACTGACAACGACTCCAAATCAGCTGACAGATGCCATGGAAAAGCTGATGCATCCACTGACAAAGATCAAAGTACCGGTGCATGAAATATCCATGATGATGTCCATCGCGCTTCGTTTTATTCCGATTCTGCTGGAAGAAACGGATAAGATCATGAAGGCGCAGATGGCAAGAGGTGCTGATTTTGAAAGCGGCAATCTGATCAAAAAGATCAAAGCGATGATCCCACTTCTTGTACCGCTGTTTGTATCGGCTTTCAGACGTGCCAATGATCTGGCAATGGCAATGGAAGCAAGATGTTATCAGGGCGGCGATAACAGGACAAAGATGAAACCGCTTAAATATCACAAGCGTGACAGCATTTCCTATGGGATACTGCTCGTTTATCTGGCAGGTATTATCTTGCTGGGCAAGACGATATCGATCGGAATGCTGTAAGACAGGGAGTGATCAGGCGTATGAAGCGAGTGATGCTGACGGTTGCATATGATGGCAGCGCATACAGTGGCTGGCAGGTGCAGCCAAATGCGGATACGATAGAAGGACAACTGAATAAGCATCTGAGTGAGCTTCTGGGAGAGGAGATCACAGTTATCGGTGCCAGCAGAACAGATGCAGGCGTGCATGCACTCTGTAATCTCGCTGTGTTTTCCACCAATGCCAGAATACCGGCAGAGAAGATCTCGTATGCGCTGAACCAGAGACTGCCACAGGACATCCGCATTCAGAAGTCCGAAGAAGTGGCAGAGGATTTTCATCCGCGTAAGGTAGAAACAAGGAAAACATATGAATACTGTATCTATCATGCAAAATTCGCTAATCCGATCTTGGAAAAATACAGCTATTTTGTTTATGTGCCGTTGGATCTTAAAAAGATGAAACAGGCAGCGGAAATACTGGTCGGTACGCATGATTTTGCGGGGTTTTCCACTTATAAGCCGGAAGTAACCAATACGATCCGGATGATCACAAACATACAGATCCTGACAGAACATCCATGGGATAAGCAGGACTGTGAGCTGATCCACATCCGTGTGACAGGAAACGGCTTCTTATATAATATGGTCCGCATCATTGTGGGAACACTTGTTGCAATCGGACGCGGGCAGATGGATATAGCATGCATAGCGCATGTACTTGAGACCGGAAACCGGGAACTGGCAGGCCCGACAGCACCTGCGCAGGGGCTTATGCTGATGCAGTATGAAATAATGGAATAGAACGAAATGAAAGGCTTCATTGTAAAATGAAATGCGACAAGAG
>HF995216.1 GCA_000432915.1 Firmicutes bacterium CAG:194 | reverse complement strand
AGTATCAAAGGAACAAATGCGAAAGCGAAAGCAAATGCTGTACAAGGAATTCCTGAAATGATAGAAATAGCAGTAGGAAAACATTTTCGGGAAAATAAGGAGAGCAAGCATTGGAGAAATGCAATGTATGGCTGGTATCGTTATGATTCAAGATTTGCAATTCCGGTATATAGAGATGATGAAGAGGTGGAGAGGTATAACATTTTTCATGCTTCGCTGATTGTAAGATATTCAGAGGATGGGAAACTGTATTTGTATGACGTAATAGACATAAAAAAAGAAACGAGCAACCCGATTGAGCCGTAAGGCTGTACACGACAAAAAACCCATTTCTTTTTATGAATAGATGATACAATATAGTAGAAGAAATGTCAATCCGAATATTCGAAAATTAAAACGTTAAGATGGTATTTATATATAATAAAAGTAGGGCTATGATTACTTGCTGTGATGACGGTTGGAAAGCTTTTCGTATTCAAGGCGTTCTGGATTTTTCCTTAATTGGAATACTTGCTAAAATTGCCACTGTGTTAGCTGATAATGGAATTTCAATTTTTGCAGTATCGACCTACAACACAGACTATGTACTGATAAAAAAAGAAAATTATCAAAAAGCATTGGATATTCTTCAGACTGTGACCAGTTAGCAAGATTATTTTTTCAAACTGTTCACAGTGTAAATGCAAAAGATTATACAAAAGAACAATTAGATGTATACCCATACGATAGAGAATTTACAAAACGCCTTATGATTGTTGTTGCAAAATGAAAAGATACTGAAAAAAAGGGGCACATATTCCCTCAAATGTCAAAAATAAGTTGAGAAATTTTCCTTAATAAAGTATAATCTTGAAAAAGAAGGGCACAATATCCTTAAATTATCAATATGGAGGCATTATGGAAATAAAAAGAGACATATACCTGCAGAAGTTAATAAACCGTATGCATAACGGGATGATAAAGGTTATTACAGGAATTAGACGTTCCGGGAAATCATATCTTTTATTTACTATTTTTAGGAATTACCTTAAGGAACAGGGTGTTGCGGATGACCATATTATCGCAATTGAGTTAGATATGTTCGAAAATGAGAAGTATAGAGATCCACGCACGCTGCTGGAATATACTAAAAACCGGATGACAGATGATGGGGACTACTATATTTTTCTGGATGAGGTGCAGTTACTGCCAGCCTTTGAAGCGGTGCTGAATTCGTTTCTTCATATGCATAATGTGGATGTTTATGTAACCGGCAGCAATTCAAAATTCTTGTCAAAGGATGTCATTACAGAATTTAGAGGGCGTGGAGATGAAGTTCATGTTTATCCCGTTAGTTTTAGAGAATATATGGAAGTGTTTGATGGGGATAAATATGAAGGATGGAGTTCCTATGTTAGTTTCGGTGGGCTGCCATTAACTATTACGATGGCTACCGATGAGCAGAGAATGGAGTATCTTACCAGTTTGTTTGAAGAGACCTATATAAAGGACATTATTGAGCGCAACCATATTGAAAAAGTTCAAGAAATAAATGACTTGATAAATATTTTGGCATCCGGCATTGGCTCTCTTACGAATGCATCTAAAATAAAAGCAACATTTAAGAGTGTTATCCAGTCGGATATCAGCCTTAATACCATAAGAGCATATATTGACCATTTGAAGGATGCGTTCATAGTCAATGAAGTAAATAGATATGATGTTAAGGGCAGAAAATACATTGGTACGCCACTTAAGTATTATTTTGAGGATGTGGGACTGCGAAATGCCAGACTGGGATTTCGGCAAGTGGAAGAGACACATCTGATGGAAAATGTCATTTATAATGAACTTCGTGTTAGAGGTTATCAGGTTGATGTTGGTGTGGTTGTAAAGCGAGACAGAACAGAAGAAGGTGTGCAGGAAAAGAAACAGCTTGAAATTGATTTTGTTGCCAATATGGGTAGCAAGAGATATTACATCCAGTCTGCTTTCAGTCTGCCGGATGACAAGAAGAGAGCACAGGAAAAAGCTTCTCTTATAAATGTGAATGACTCATTTAAGAAGATTATTATTGTAAAGGATGTTGTAAAACCATTACATGATAATGATGGAATCCTCACGATGAGCATATACGACTTCCTTCTAAATGAGCATAGTTTAGAGCTATAAACAGAGAACGGGATATGTTTTCGTGTACGAAAATAGCCGTTTTATTGCAATTTCCGGATCTTGAACTAAATGGAGCCCACATGAAATTCACAGGAATCAAAAAACATACTCAACACAAAACGAAGAACAATACACCACAATTGGGACCTTTGGGGACGATGGATCGCTGCTATATGAAATAGAAGAATTTGACGAGAACGGCAGCTGCCGGATCAGATACTGCAGATAGAAAAGGAGAACGCCATGAGAAAAATATTGATCGTTGTAGACATGCAAAATGATTTTGTAACAGGAGCACTTGGCTCGGAGGACGCGCAGAAGATCCTTCCCGGTGTCAGAGCCAAGATAGACGCATATCATAAAGAAGATGCAGAAGTGATCTTTACCAGAGATACCCATGGAGAAGATTATATGCAGACAAATGAAGGAAAGCATCTGCCGGTTCCGCATTGTATCAAGGGGACAGACGGATGGCAGATCTGCAGTGCATTAACGGATGGACTTTTCGCAGAGAAGGATTATACAGTGGTGGATAAACCATCTTTTGGCTATACAGGCTGGAGAGAGGTGATCGCCGCGCAGGAAGCGGATGGAAGTGATCTGCAGATAGAACTGATCGGTGTCTGTACAGATATCTGCGTGGTATCAAATGCCCTTATCCTGAAGGCGTATTACCCGGAAGCAACTGTTAAAGTGGATGCAGGCTGTTGTGCAGGGGTAACAAAAGAGGCACATGCTGCAGCACTTCAGACAATGAAATCCTGTCAGGTAGAAGTTACGAACGAAGCATAAACGAACTCTGTGTAAAAAGAGAGGATAGACAGGCATGAAAAAAGAGCACAAACGAAGAAAAAAGGGGAAAATGGTTGTATTCGTGGTGCTGATTGTGGTAATTCTGGCAGCAGTCGCTATTGTGGTTTCGCGTAATGCAAAAAAAGAAGAACCGGAGGTCATCAGTCTGACAGCGCTGGAAAAGATGAGTGGTATCTGGCTTTGGAAAAAGGACAGGAAGTTCTGGATAGAATATGCGGGTGTTGCTACGGTTGGAATTGATGCATCGCTGGTCAATATGGAAGCACAGGATAACATGCGCAAAGAGGCTGAAAAAGATACTGTTCTGCTGGCAAGCGCACAGCAGAGGGCACAGAAGCTATTAGATGATTACGTGAATAATATCGGTGCATGTACAGGAAAGACCTATACGATCAAGTGGGTTTATCTGGACGGCGCGAAAGAACTGCAGGAGGCAGAGTCGGAATAGCAGGCAGAGTAGGACATCTGCCACCTTTTTTAACAGGAATAACGTAGATCTGTAAAGCAGACTTGCTGGACACCACCTTTGTGATTTTTTACAATTATGTTAAAAATAATAGCAAAGGTGGTATTTTTATGAGAAAGGTGTACATTGATAATATCCGGTGGATCACAGTGGCTTTGGTTGTGATCTATCATGTGATCTATATGTTTAACGGAGTTGAAACGGCAGGTGTGATCGGACCGTTTGTAAAATCGCAGTATCAGGATGTTTATCTCTATATGGTATATCCATGGTTTATGCTGCTGTTATTTGTGGTATCCGGTATGTGTGCCCGTTTCTGCCTGGAAGGCTGCTCAGATAAAGCATTTCTGAAAAAGAGAACGCAGAAGTTGCTTGTTCCTTCCACAATAGGATTATTTGTCTTTCAGTGGATACTGGGCTATTATAATATGATGCTCAGTGGTGTTTTTACGGATACGATGCAGGAAATCCCCGGAGTGATACGCTATATCATTATGGCGGTCAGCGGTATCGGACCTTTATGGTACTTGCAGATGCTCTGGTTGTTTTCTGTTATTCTGGTAGTGATCCGTAAGCTGGAAAAAGACCGGTTGTACTCAAAATGCGAAAAAGCCCCGGTCTGGCTGTTACTATTGTTTACCATTGTCGCATATGGGGCTTGGTGTACCACCAAAAGGAAAACATATCTTTGGCATGGTAAAAGTCGGGGAGAAAGGACAAATCGTGATCCCGGCAAAAGCCAGAAAGCTGTTTGATATCAAGCCGGGAGATAATCTGATCATACTTGGAGATGAGGGGCAGGGAATTGCCATTATCAAAGAAAAAGGACTGGAGGAGCTGCTTGGCGCGGCAAGAAAAATGCAGTAAATGATAATCGACGTTTTATAATTTATCTTTGACGCGGAAATAGCTGACGTCAAGGCGGAACATGATCTGCCAGCGCATCAGATAATCATATACCGCAAACAGGATCAGGAAAACAATGATCTGTGTCATGGCATCAAACAATAAATTGGGCATCAGACGATAGAATAAGAAATAAAGCGTAATAAAAGCAAGCGGGACAGAAAAAGTCAACCGGATGATAAAGTCACATATGTAGTAAAACAGCGCCTTTGTTTTTTCTTTGCTCAATACCTTGAACAGTAAAATAATACAGACATTCGCGAGCAAAAAGATTGCCAGATAAAGGCTGCGTTTAGAATCCATCAGGTTATTTTTAAATATAGTTGTCATGAAATCGGTAATGCAGAGATCATCACGAATGGCAATAACAGAAAATGATATGACAGCAGCATAAATAATTAAGTTGAGCAGACGAAAAATGTAACGGACAGGTTTATACTTGTACATAGAATCCCCCTCTTTTGTAGATCAATTGATATTATGTCTAATATAACATAATGTTGAAAAACAGACAAGTTGGTATTTTGCTTGCGAAATCGATATATTTCCTTTATGTTTCTATAATAAATACAGCGGACAGGATCTGCGAAAAGTCTGAAAGGAGTTTTTGAATATGAGCGACGTACTTACAAAAATGAAAACAAGAAGAAGTATCAGAAAATATAAACCGGATGCTGTTGGGCAGGAGCTGCTTGATCAGATCATCGAAGCAGGACTTTACGCAGCAAGCGGAAAAGGGCAGCAGGCAGCGATCATTATCCAGGTAACGAAGAAGGAGCTTCGTGATAAGATCGCAGAAATGAATGCAGAGATCGGTGGCTGGGATAAGGGATTTGATCCGTTTTACGGAGCGCCTGCCATGCTGATCGTACTTGGCAGAAAAGACTGGCCGACGCATGTATATGATGGCAGCTTAGTGATGGGCAACCTGATGCTGGCAGCACATGAACTGGGACTGGGAAGTTGTTGGATCCATCGCGCAAAGGAAGAATTTGAGACTGAGTGGGGCAAAGAGCTTCTGAAATCTCTTGGTATTGAAGGAGAGTATGAAGGTATCGGGCATTGCGCGCTTGGTTATATAGATGGGGAATATCCGGCGGAACCTGCCAGAAAAGAGAACAGGGTGTATTATGTGAAATAACTGAGAAGCTTCGCCGGATGTTACAGATGACATCCGGCGAATTGCTTATGCAGATGATTTGCCGCAAAGCATGACCTTTGCACAGAAAATACCATTTTGATGGCTAAACGTACTGGCACCGCCGGATTTTTCCGCAATGTGACGGACGGACTGCAGACCAATGCCTTCTCCTTTCCGCTTGGAGGACTGAAAAACTCCATTTTTTTCCAAAATTTCTCCCACATATGTATTTTCAACCTGGATCAGCAAAAGATTTCCGGCATGAAGGTAGGAAGTTATCCGGATATGCCGGGGGCTGTCAACTATCCGCAGGCTTGCTTCAAGTGCATTTTCCAGAAGATTGGAAAGAACCAGACACAAATCTACTTCGTCAACAGGGAGTCTGGCAGGCAGATCAAGCCGCAGAGAAAATGGAATGTTTTCCCGTCTGGCAAGTGCATAGTAGTACCCTGCTACACTGTCTGCAGCCTGATTTTCACACAAATGCATATCAAAATCGGGGATTTTGCAGATGGTGCTGGTAAGATATTCTTTGAGTTTTGGAAGATTCTCTTCTTCTGCCAGTCTGGAAATCTGGTTCAGGTGGTGGCGCATATCATGCCGCGCCTGTCGCATTTCTTCAATGGAAGCTTTTAAATTTTCATATCGCTGCTGCTGCATGGATAGAAGCTGGTTTTCCTGCCGGAGTCTTGCATTCCGGTTCAGAATGGTGGCCATGATCAGGAATGTTGCATTCCGGTTCAGACTGGTGGCCATGATCAGGAATGCCGCGCTGAACCAGAGCAATAAAATCAGGAGAGTAAGACTGAGAACGAAGTACCCTTTTAAAATTCGTCCAACATAAAGCGTGCCTGAATATCTTGGGATCATAAACAGATTCAGAGCAATGAAGATAAGCGGCAAAACCCAGAATACATACCAGGTCGGTGCAAAATTCTCATCGTCGACCATTTCTTTTACCGCATGGACTGCCGGATAATAAAAGACAGCGGTAAGCAGCCAGCAAATTGCATTATAGAATATGGAGGCTTGCAGGCAGAGCCATGGATCAGCCTGTATAGGCTGCAGATCCATAAGAAGTACGGCATTGACAGCTCTTGAAAGACTGTTAATACAGGCAAATACAGCACAAATAGACAATGCTACCGTTCCGGATTTCCACAGAGAGATCCGGAGCGTTTTTATATATAGAAAAGTTGTGACTGACAGGATCAGGGCAAGTGCCGGTATGGTAGAGATCCGCTTTATATAGCACACACTTCCCCCTGTAATGCAAAGAAGCAGAAGAAGCGGTAAAAGCCATATCATAATCTGCCGTATTGGATGCTTCAGGCCGGATTTTACGGGAAAATATGCGAGAATAACGCCGGGGATCACCACACAAAGCTCCAAAATTGGTTGCAGCATATTAATCATGATATGCACCCCCTTTGCAGCAGGTATTCCATAAATGCCTGCCGTGCATTTTTTAAAAGCTCCTGACTGACAAATATATGGCTGCCATCTTTCATACAAAATGAGGACCCCTCAAAATCGGCGGCATGTTCCATATTGACGATCACACCCCGACTGCATATAAAAAATCGTGGATCTGTTGTCAGTGGTGCTGTAAATGCCTTAAAGGTCTGGCGCGTGGCAAGTACCTTTGAGACAGTAGTGTGGACATATATGATATGAGCAAAATGCTCGGCATAAATGATATCCTGATAGCGCAGATGCAGCAGGCTTCCTTCTGCTTTTAATTCCATATATTTGTCTGTGTGTCCAATACGTGTGAGCAGCTCATCTGTCAATGTATCAATGTCTTCAGCAGTAAAAGGTTTTACCAGATAATGCATGGCACGAACCTGAAAACCCTCCAGTGCATGGTCAGTTGAGGTCGTTGTAAAGATCAGAAGACAGTCAGTGTCGGTTTTTCGCAGTTCTCTGGCAGCTTCTATTCCTGTCATACCCATCATATAAATATCCAGAAAAGCGACAGAGAACGGCAGCTTGTGTTCTGCTTCCAGAAAGGCTTCACCACATGTATATTCCAAAATATCAGCCTGTATGCCCATGCGGTATAGCTTTTGTTCTAATTGTTCTCTCAAAAAGTGCCGTTCTGCGGCAAGATCATCTACAATTGCAATTCTCATACAGTATATGCCCCTTTTTGTATGGCTTCTATCTGAATTATAGCACAAAGTATTGACACAAACGAGAATTCGTGACAAAAAACGGGATTTTGTGACAGAGTGCTTGAAAGGAATAATTGCTGTTTTTATACTGACTGCAGAAAGGGCAAGAAACTGGATCCGGAAAATAACATATTGATCCAGAGCAAACACTATAAAATAATGGAGGATATATTCATGAAAAAGAAAAAAATACTGCAATTTTTGCTGCCTGCAATGCTTTGCGCAGCAACAGCGCTGACACTGACCGGCTGTGGTACAAAGCAGCAGACCGGCGTAGCTGCAACGGAGACGGAAACTGCAACAGATATGGAAACTGCAACGGAGACGGAAACTGCAACGGAGACGGAAACTGCAACGGATATGGAAGCTGCAACGGATACAGAGGCTGTGACAGGCAGAGCGCTTCCCGTGAAGGCATTAAGTGCAAAGCGTATAGATGAAAATCCATATATGGCAAAAAGCGATGCCAATATTCATCATGATGGATACAATACCGATTCTACAGATGAGATTCTGCCGCTTGGTATTTATCCGGAGATTAATGTTTCGTATGAAAAAACAAATGCAAATGCTTCACCGGCTATTTATTTTGACAGCTATGGGCACGCTGTTGTTCCACTTCTCGGAGGTATTGCTATCCGGGATCTGAATGCGGAGGAAACGGAAACACTGGGATACTTTTCGCCCAAGCAGCACGATGGCAGCGATTACATGATACAGAGCTCTTATACATTCCTGGATGCTGAGAATCGTATTGTCTGTCCTACCAGTAATAACCATGTGCTGATACTGCAGGCAACGGATGAGGAAGGCAATGTTCTGCCGGAGTTTAAAAAGCTTCTTGATATTGATATAAAAGCTGCAGCAGAGGCAGCACTTGGGAAAACACTCGAGCAGAATCTTCTGTCAGTCGTTTTTGATTATGACGGAAATCTCTGGTTCGCAACGGGTGGATTTCGTATTTATCCGGAAAGAGACCAGCAGGGTGTGATGGGATACATTGCACATTCTGCCATTGATGCGATTCTGCGAGGAGAGCAGACAGATCTTGAAAAAGCTGTTTTTGTTTATGAGCTGACACCGGGAGAAGGCGCAGAAAATGGTATTGCAGCTTCAAAAGACGGAGCGGTCATTCTGACAAATCAGAACTGCTATCTGCTCCGTGCAAATGATGGAGTTGAGGCTGTCTGGTGTACACCTTACGAGAGTGTTGGCGCAAAGGTCAGCGGCAAGAATGATAAAACTACTGGTGGTGGTCTTGCATGGGGCGGCGGCTGTTCCCCATCCCTGACACCTGATCTTGTGATGTTTACTGATAATGCAGATCCGGTCAAACTGCTGGCATTGGATATGAAGACAGGAGAAATTACTGCAAGCCTTCCGGTATTGGATGAGCTGCCGGAAGGATATCAGGTATCTGTAGAAAATTCTGCGATCGTTTATGACAATGGAGAGGGCAGTGTCAGTACGATTGTCTGTAACTGGTTTGGGGCAGGCAATGCCGGTCTGGCAGATCCTGACAGTGATTCTTCTATTCAGAGCTACGCCAATATTTATGATACGAACTGGCTTACCAGAGGAAATGTCATGATCGCACCGGGTGTAGAGCGTGTAGATACAGTCAGAACGGATAATGGGTATGAAATGAAAAGCATCTGGTGCAGAAATGATCTGAGTGATACATCGATGATGAAGCTTTCTACTGCAACAGGATATATTTATGGCTATGTACAGGATCTGGAGAGTGGTATGTGGCAGTACATTATTCTGGATTTTGAGACAGGTGAGACAGTATTTACTATGGATGTGTCGGATAAATATGGCTATAACAATATGGCTATCGGTATGTATGCAGGGAATAGCGGTAATGCACTTTACTGCCCGACCGGTTATCTGGAGCTTCTGCGCCTGCAGGATCGGTTTGTATATCTCCCGGAAATGCCTTATCGGAAAGTAGATCTTGATAAAGCAACGCGGAATGTGCTGACACAGGAACGCTTTACCGCAGATGGCGGTGAGGGTAATGTTGTGGGATGGCATTATACTGTAACAGTGGAAAATGTACATCCTAATACAACTGTTGCGATCCGTATGAATAATATCTCCGGAAGCAGTGCAGATCTGAAGCTTTATGCTTACAGGGCAGATGGCACAATGGCAGAAGTTTCTGATGAACTATGGTCAATCAGGGACGAGAATGGCACAGCAGTGGATACATTGTCTGAGGGTACACTTTATGAGCTTTATGTCAGTGCTGCAGATGGAGGGGATTTTGATCTGAGCAGTATAGAAAAAGAAATTAAAATTTCCGTTGTACTTGGAAAGTAATGTCATATGAAAACTACAGAGTGCTGATCTTGACGGGATAATAGTTAAATTTGCCAAAAATGAGTAAACTGGGACAAAAGGAGTGAAAAAGCAATTATAATATGCTATACTCGGAAAAGTGAGGGATCACCAAGGGATAATCCAATACAAATGAATAAGTGAGGGGATTTATATGTATAGAGTGTGCATTTATGACAGCAAGGCAGCAGAGGATACTCTATTTATAAAAGAGATAATCATTGATGAGAGGGGAGAGGTACAGGAAATCTCAGAAAGTCAGAATTTCAGTGATTATTACGCAAGAATTTCAGAACAGGAGAAGGAACGTCCGGATATTCTGGTAACAGAGTTGAACCACAATGCGCAGGAGCTGCAGCTGATCGAGCAGATGTGGAAGATGAATCCGGATCTGCAGACTGTTTATGTGATGGATAAGTCACATGTATTGACAAAGCCTGTATCGCAGAGCTCTGTGGTGGAATGTGTGAACCGGCGGATGATAGAAGACGGTCACATGATTTCTTTCCGACCCAAAAGAAAAATGCTTGCTGTGAATGTACGGGAGGTATCTCACGTAGAGAGCAGGAAACATAATGTGCTGATCTATCAGGATGGAATTCCGCATAAGTTCCGGATGAAAATGGATGAATGTCTGGCGCAGATGCCCGATTATTTTATCCGTATACATCAGAGTTATGCAGTCAATTTCCACTATATAGACAGTTTTCAGCGCAAGGGGATTATTCTGTATAGCGGAAATAAGATTATGGTAAGCAGGAAGTATTTTGAACAGGCAAGGAAGAAATATATGGAGTTGTGTAAAGAAAGTATGTAACGCCGAATGAATTAGGAAGAAAGGCTGTTGCCCAATAGATGGCCGGGTCATTCATAGAATGCTGTGCCGAGCCATTCATAGAATGCTGTCGCATTCTATTCATGAGGGCTGTCGCCGTATAAATCAGCAAAAATAAACGCCGAGCCATAAATAGAATGCTGTGCCGAGCCATTCATAGCCCTGCGGGCTATTCATGTTGGGCTGGCGCCCAATAAGTCTAAAATAAAAAACAGCTGGAAGTGCATAAATGTTCTTCGCCATGCCATTCATAGAATGCTGCGCATTCTATTTCATGGACGGCTGGCGCCGTATAAATCAGCAAAAATAAACGCCCTTACAAGTAAACTTGCAGGGCGTTATTTTTACTGATTTGCATGGCTTACAGCTTAACCAAAGTATCTATCCAGTAATCCTTTGAGTGCTTTTCCGTGTCTTGCTTCGTCTCTTGCCATTTCATGCACTGTATCGTGGATTGCATCCAGATTGTTTTTCTTAGCGCATTTTGCAAGATCTACTTTTCCGGCTGTTGCACCGAATTCGCAGTCAACACGCCACTTGAGGTTGTCCTTTGTTGTAGCCTTCATGTTTGGCTCCAGATCTTCGCCGAGCATTTCAGCAAATTTAGCTGCATGTTCTGCTTCTTCGTAAGCAGCTTTTTCCCAGTAAAGACCGATTTCCGGATAGCCTTCGCGGTGAGCGATTCTTGCCATGCAAAGGTACATACCAACTTCAGAGCATTCTCCTTCAAAGTTTGCTTTTAACTGCTCGAAAATATACTTCTTATCTTCATCTGAGATTTCAGGGTTGTTCTTTACTGTCTGACCGTAAACACCATATTCATGTTCAGCAGCAAGTGTCATTTCGCCTTCAACTGCTTTGAATTTGTCCGGACCTACATGACATACCGGACATTCTGCCGGAGGATTGTCTCCTTCATAAACATAACCACATACCTGACATACATACTTCATACTTCATTTCTCCTTTTCTTTTTCATTTTTTTCATTTTATTTTATGCTGTTTGAAATATTTCAAACGTGAAACTGTGATTTTCATCACAGAAGTTACCTTTTATTCTGCTTTGACGCAGGCAGGGCAAAGGCCGTAAAAATGGGTACAATGTCCTTTGATCTTTCCTGCAAAATTTGCGCCTGCCAGTTTATCGATAGAATCAATATCCGGCATTTCAAGATCCAGAACTGCCTGACAGCGCTCACATACAAAATGATAATGCGGTGAGGTATCAGCATCGAAGTGATCGACACCGTCTCCTAAATGTAATCGGAGGAGCTGTCCACGATCGGAAAGAAGCGTCAGATTCCGATATACAGTGCCAAGACTGATATTGGGAAATTCTTTCCGGATATTGGCATATACGGCATCTGCAGTGGGATGGTCTTTACGGGTCATTAAAAACTGTAGGATTGCTTCCCGCTGTCTGCTGTATTTTAATCCTGCCATCTGTTCACTCCTTTCTGTTATTAGAAACAGTAATGATTACTGATATCATAATAACAGAAAACGGAAAAATGTCAACAGGTTTTCATAAAAATTTTCTAAAAAGGATAATATTACTCGAAACTGCATAGACGACTGAAAATGAACAGGCTATACTATAAACATAAAGTAGAATTTTGCGGGAGAAAAGCTATGAGAGATAAGATGAAAAATGTATCGCTTCGTACAAAACTCATTGTGGCGTGTACGGCGATGGTACTGATTCCGCTTGTTTTGACGCTGTTATCTTTTTGCCTGCTCCGTTTGTATATGACACACCGTATGGGATCACAGGCTGCACTCATTTTTGCTGAGCAGAAGATCAGCCGGACCTTCTTTTTTGATATGTTTATGGCAATTGTCCTGATCATGTTTTTTTCCGTTTATATGTTCAAGGGACTGCTGCACAAATGGTTTGTCAGACCGATCGATGAACTCAGTATTGCCATGAAAAACATTGCGGAAGGCAATCTGGAATATCAGTTGAGTGTGCAATATACGGGAGAAGTCGGAGAACTGTTTCATAATTATGAAGAGATGCGGCTGCGGTTGAAGGAATCCACAGAAGAATCCATAGAAAATGAAAAGAAAAATAAGGAACTGATCAGCAACATCACGCATGATCTGAAAACACCGATCACTTCCATTACCGGATATGTGGAAGGCATTATGGATGGTGTGGCGGATACACCGGAGAAGATGGATAAATATATCCGTACGATCTATAATAAATCAAACGAGCTGAACCGCCTGATCAATGAGCTGACGTTCTATGCGGGAATTGATTGCAACAGAATTCCATATAATTTCAGAAGAATGAACGTGGCGGAATTTTTTCAGGACTGTGTGGAAGAGGTCGGACTGGATCTGGAGTCTAAAAATATTGAACTGAATTTCTACAATCTGGTATCTCCTGAAACGCAGATCATTGCAGATCCGGAGCAGCTCCGCCGGGTGATCAGCAATATTATAGGAAACAGTGTGAAATATCTGGATAAGGAGCAGGGGAAGATTGAGATCCGTATTCTGGATGAAGTGGATGCCATCCGTGTGGAGATTGAAGATAACGGAAAAGGGATTGCGGCGAAGGATCTGGGACATATTTTTGAACGCTTTTACCGCACGGATTCTTCCCGGAATTCGACAAAAGGCGGAAGCGGTATCGGTCTTTCCATCGTGAAAAAGATCATAGAAGATCACGGCGGTTACATCTGGGCAACCAGCAGGGAAGGAGAGGAAACCTGTATGCATTTTGTGATCAGAAAGTACAAAGAGGTAGAACATGATGAATAAGATTTTAATTATTGAAGATGAAGAAGCAATCGCTGAACTGGAAAAGGATTATCTGGAGATCAGTGATTTTGAAGTAACGATTGAAAATGATGGTGAAAAAGGATTAAAAACAGCACTTTCCGAAGAATTTGACCTGATCATCCTTGATCTGATGCTTCCGGGCATTGACGGTTATGAAATCTGTAAACAGATCAGAAACCAGAAAAATATCCCGATCATCATGGTATCGGCGAAGAAGGATGATATTGATAAGATCAGAGGTCTGGGACTGGGTGCAGATGATTATATGACAAAGCCGTTCAGTCCGAGTGAGCTGGTTGCGCGTGTGAAAGCACATTTGTCCCGGTATGAGAGATTGATCGGATCAAACCAGAAGCAGAATGACATTGTGGAGATCCGTGGTATCAAGATCGATAAAACAGCAAGGCGGGTTTACGTGGACGGAGAAGAGAAAGTGTTTACGACCAAGGAATTTGATCTTTTAACATTTTTGGCAGAGAATCCAAACCATGTTTTTACCAAAGACGAGCTGTTCCGCGAGATCTGGGATATGGATTCGGTCGGAGATATTGCCACCGTTACGGTGCATATTAAGAAGATCCGTGAAAAGATCGAATACGACACTTCAAAGCCACAGTACATTGAAACTATTTGGGGAGTCGGTTACAGATTTAAAGTTTAAATATAAGTGCCCCAAATAGTTTCATTGGATGCGCAGCTACGCGCGCCCATATCGCAGGAGCGATATGTTATTTGGGGAGTCAGCTACAGATTTAAAGTATAAATATAAGTGTCCCAAATAGTTTCATTGGATGCGCAGCTACGCGCGCCCATATCGCAGGAGCGATATGTTATTTGGGGAGTCGGTTACAGATTTAAAGTATAAATATAAGTGCCCCAAATAGGCTACAGGTTTAAGGTATGATGCAGGTAATAACAGATATGAATATACAATATGAAGATAAGGAGCTGCTGGTTGTTTATAAGCCGGCCGGACTGGCGACACAGTCAGCGCGGGTAACAAGCCCGGATCTGGTATCTTCCGTGACGAGGCATTTAAAGGGTGCTCCTGTTTATGTGGTACACAGGCTGGATCAGCCGGTAGAAGGGCTTCTTGTGCTGGCAAAGACAAAGCAGGCGGCAGCAGGGCTGAGTAAGCAGCTGCAGGCAGGAACGCTGAATAAGCAGTATTATGCACTTGTATACCGGGGAGCGGAAGAGCTTCCGAAAGAGGGAATACTGGCAGATTATTTATGGAAGAATCCGCAGACACAGAAAGCAGAGATTGTGGCGCAGGCATCCGGTAAAGGAAAACAGGCAAAGCTGCATTACCGTGTTATGACGGGGAAAGATGACATAGCACTGCTGGATGTCAGAATAGAAACCGGCAGATTCCATCAGATCAGGGCGCAGCTTGCGCATGCGGGATTTCCGATATTGGGAGATCAGAAGTACGGAACGCAGACGTCTATGGAGCGCTCTGAGGAGCTTGGGATCAAAAATGTTTCTCTTTTTGCCTATGCGCTTACGTTTACGCATCCCAAAATCGGGAAACAAATGGAATTTCAGGCAAAAACGCAAAATCCGGCGATCAGCCATTTATTAACAACTATGAATTAAGAAAAAATGCCCATACTAATCTGGAAGTAAGCAGAGCAGGTGGGTGTTTTTTTATGCATAAAATATGGGAAACATATCGAAAACAAATTAAATTTGCCACAGCAGCGGTCCTGTTGTTTGTCCTGTTTAAGTATTTGATCGGACTGGTGGCTCCGTTTTTGGTGGCGGCGGTTCTGATGGCGGTTTATGAAAAACCGGTTTTTTATCTGAAACGAAGGACAGGAATCGGCGGACAGCTCTGGACGGCCGTTCTACTCCTTCTGACTGTATTATTTCTGCTTCTGTTTTTCTGGTTGTTTGGCAGAAAAATGCTCGCCTATGGGATGCTGTTCTGGGAGAGGCGGAATGAATATCAGGAAACGTTTCTGTGTACAGTCAGGGACTGCTGCGGTTATATTGAGAAAGGAATACGCCTTGAAAAAGGCATGCTCTGGCAGAAGCTGCAGCAGGGCAGTGTGACAGTCTGTAATAAACTGTCTGCCATGGCTTACAGAAATTCCTATCAGTATTTTACAGGGGCGATACAGGCAGGGGCTTTTTTTCTGGTGACAGTGATTGCTGCCTTATTATATGCAAAGGACTGGGAAAAACAGAAAAAATGGAGAGAACAGGAAGATAAGAAAAGCAGACTATGGCAGGTGATAGATGAAATCATGCGTTATCTGCGCGTGAGTCTGCTGGCACAGGGAAAGATCATGACGGTGATCGCACTTTTATGCCTGCTGGGATTTGGAATCGCAGGGGTGCCAAATGCACCGGGACTTGCCGTGCTGACGGCTTTTTTGGATGTGCTTCCCTTTATCGGAACGGGGATCGTGATCCTGCCAATGGCAGTCTGGCAGTTTTTAAAGCGGAATCTGTTTTCCGGTACTATATTGCTGCTTACTTATGCGGCGGCTGTATTTGCAAGAGAGTATCTGGAGCCGAAGCTGATCAGCCATAAAATGGGAGTGTCGCCGATTTTGACGCTGCTTGGAATCTATGCTGGTGTCAAAGTATTTGGGGTTGCGGGAATTCTGCTGGGCCCTTTATATGTGATCATTTTAGCGTTTGTATACAGAAGTTCTTTTACAAACGAGACTTCTTTTTGCTCATGAACGGCTAGTCGCCGTATACAGTCACAAATACAGACTTTGGGAAGCGAGCTTCCGCAGTCTGTATATTGTGACTGCGCATGGCTCCGAATATTTCGCAAATCTTAAGAATACTTTTGTGGAAAGATGGGGAGTTATAGCATATAATCAAACTTAGAAAACTGGGAAAGGAAAGTCTGAGTATGAAAAGAAAAGGAATAATTGCAAAAGGACTTGCCGGTGTGCTTGCCATATCGATGCTGTTAACCGGATGTGGCGGAAAGTCTGGCAAGGACAACAAAGACATGAAAGATCTGGTTTATAAATCAGAGAAATTAAGCTGCACAGACGATATGAAGGGTGATATCAGCAACTTTACCGTAGCAGGTGATAAGATTTATGTCTATACAACAGAGTGGGTTCCGGGTCCGGGCAATACGGAGGATGCTGAAGCGGAAGAAGAGGCATATGAAGCAAAAGACCAGGAAGAAACAGCTGACGGAGATGCTGCGGTTGCGGCTACAGAAGATGCTGTAGTGGACGGTGATGAGCAGTCTGACAGCACAGACGGAACAAATGCCATCTCTGAAGAAGGAGAAGAAAAGCCGGTTGATGATGCAGAGGCAACAGATGGTGCAGATGCGGAGATCGGTGATACAACGGATGCGACAGATGATGTACCGGACGATTATTATGGTACAACCAATCAGTACTTCTACACCTGTAAGGCAGACGGATCTGACCTGCAGGAGATTCAGATGGATGTGGAAAAGAATGATAATAACTGGCTGAACTACTTTGCAGCAACAGAAGACGGCATGTTATACATGCTGTACAGCGGATATGATGAGAAGAGCGAGCAGTCTACATATCTGATCAAGATTCTGGATGCAGGCGGAAGCCAGACAGGCGAAGTGAATCTGAACGGTATTCTGGATGAAAATGATTATGTACAGGCTATGAGACTGGACAAAGACGGTAATATTTACCTGATGGGAGACCAGTCTGTTTACGTACTGGATAAGGATGGCAATAAGATCGCCCAGATCAAGGCGGATACCGCTAATAACAGCTGGATGATGGCAATGGCAAGAACAGGCGACGGACAGATCGTTGTTGCGATGAACGGACAGGACGGAATGAAAGTTCAGACGGTAGATCTGGCAAAGAAAGCAATGGGCGAAAGCTATGATATAGCTGTTTCGGGATATGGCTCATCCAACAGTGCACTGATAGACGGTGCTGATTACAGCTTCTATTACAATGATGGCAGCAGCCTGTATGGATATGATATGCAGTCAAAGCAGTCAAAAGAGATCTTAAACTGGATCAGCAGTAACATCAATACAAGCTATGTAGGAGATACAAGAGCGCTTAAGGGTGGTCAGTTTATTACGAATTATTCTGACTACAGTTCAGAAGATGGTGCAGATAACGGTTTATATATTTTTACAAAGGTAGATCCGAGTGAAGTGGCAGACAAGGTAACGATCACTTATGCAGGCCTTTATGTGGATGATGCGATCAAATCAGCTGCGGTGAAGTTCAATAAGAGTCAGGATAAATACCAGATCATGGTAAAGGATTATTCGACCTATGATGATGCAGCTACACAGATGAACAATGATCTTCTGGCAGGTGAAATACCGGATATCATCGATCTTTCCGGCATTTCTGCTGAAAAATACATTTCCAAGGGAATGCTGCTGGATCTGTATACGCTGATGGATAAAGATTCAGATATCAAGAAGGATGACTTTATTGAGAATGTATTACAGGTAATGGAAACAGACGGAAAACTGTATCATATTTCTCCTACCTTTGGCGTTAATGTGCTGATTGGCAAAACTTCTGATATCGGTGGCAGAGATAAGTTTACCGTACAGGATCTGATCGATCTGGAACAGTCAAAGGGCAATGATGCAAAGGCATTCTACATGAGATCCAATACAAGTGTGCTCAACATGATCTGTACAGCAAATTATGAGGATTATATTGATTGGAATACAGGAAAATGCAGTTTTAACAGTGATGAATTTGTCAAGCTGTTAGAGTATGCAAATACGTATCCGAAGGATGAGGATATTAATTGGGACGAAGATTACGAAAGCCTTCCGACGCAGATCCGCAGCGGCAAAGTAATTCTGGCTGATATTTACAGTCTGGGTATGGAGGAGATCGAGCTTTACAATGCAATGTTTGAAGATGATATCAGTTTTATCGGATATCCTTCTGATAAATCAGCAGGTGCATCTGCAAGCATGAATATGGATCTTGGTATTTATGCAAAATCCAAAAATGTGGATGGTGCGTGGGCATTTTTAAAGACGTTCCTGACAAAAGATTATATCTGTAAGGGGGCTAATAATTATTACAGTGGATTCCCGCTTCGCAAGGATGCACTGGAATATCAGATTAAGAGATATTCCGCAACGGAAAAATATACAGACGAATATGGCAATGAGATAGAGCCATACCAGTCTTCCTGGGGTTATGATGATCTTGATGTTGAGATCGGACCGCTTTCTGAGGATCAGGTCAACAAGCTTCGTGAGGTTATAGCATCCGTAGATCATCTGTATGTATACAATGATGATGTGATGACGATCATCTCTGATGAAACAGGTGCTTACTTCAGTGGACAGAAGTCTGCAAAGGAAGTGGCAGACATTGTACAGAATCGTGTTTCCAACTACGTGAATGAAAACAGATAGAAAGGTAAAACATGAAGAAGAAACATAAAAAATGGAAGGAAAGGAAATGGGAACTCGGATTTTTACTCCCCTCCCTGATCGGAGTTAGTGTTTTCTTTGTTGTACCGTTTGGCGTGATTTTCTATTATTCCATGGTAGACAGTCCGATCGATCCAAGGTTTGTATTCCTTCGGAATTTTGTGAATCTGTTTCATAATTCTGCCTTTTTACAGGCAGCAAAAAATACGGCTGTATTCAGCCTGACGGCAGTACCTCTGGCGGTACTGCTGTCGCTGGGTATGGCGATCATTCTGGAGCAGAATATCCCATTGAGAAGTACATTCCGAACCTTCTTCTTAACACCGCTTATGGTACCGACGGCTTCGATCGTCCTGATCTGGCAGGTGTTTTTTCATTATAATGGTGCGATCAATCAGTTTCTGGTTCATCTGGGAGCAGGTAAGATTGACTGGTTTAAGTCATCTTTCTCGCAGGTTATTGTACTGCTTCTGTTCTTATGGAAGAATCTGGGCTACAATATGATCCTGTTTCTGGCAGCACTCAATGATATACCACGGGAATATATGGAAGTAGCTGACCTGGACGGCGCGAGCGCGTGGCAGAAATTTATTTATATAAAGATCAGATATCTTTCCCCGACAATCCTGTTTGTGGCGATCATGTCGCTGATCAACTCCTTCAAGGTATTCAGGGAAGTGTACTTGCTGACAGGTGATTATCCGTATGATACACTGTATATGCTGCAGCATTTCATGAACAACACCTTTAAGGCGCTTGATTATCAGAAGCTGTCTGCAGCGGCGATCATCATGTGTTCTGTCATGGTTGTTATCATAGGCCTTCTCTTTGTGGTCGAAAATCACTTTGGAAAGGATGTGGAAGGATGAAAAGCAGACGGAAGCAGAAATGCACAAAGGTTGTATTGTTTGTCATAGCATTTTTCTTTGCAACCTCATTTTTAATGCCGATCGTCCTGACGGTCGCAAACTCGTTTATGCAGGAGAGTGAGATCTCTGCTAATTATGGTGCGGTATTTGACAGCTACACCGATGATTCCAATAATAATTATTATGGGAATCAGCAGCAGACGAAGTCCTCTTATACGTCGGAGGCTGCAAACCTGAAGTTTATTCCGGATATGGTTACTTTTAAGCAGTATTATACCGTGCTTTTACAGAGCCCGGATTATTTGCTGAAATTCTGGAATTCGGTCATTTTGGTTGTACCGATCGTTGCGTTTCAGATCTTTATCGCATTGGGAGCGGCGTATAGCTTTTCGCGGTTCCGGGGGCGAAAAAAGGAAATTATCTTCTTTTTATATATTATACTGATGCTGATGCCATATCAGGTCAGTCTTGTACCGAACTTTCTCGTCAGTAAATGGCTGGGGATCTTAAATACCAGAGCGGCGATCATACTGCCGGGTATTTTCTCGACATTCAGTGTGTTTCTGCTGACAAAGTATATGAGACGTATTCCAAAATCGCTGATCGAGGCTGCTGAGCTGGATGGTGCTTCAGAGTGGCAGATTTTCACAAAAGTCTGCATCCCGCTTTGCAAAAGCGCGATCGCGAGTACGGCGATCCTGGTATTCATTGATTACTGGAATATGGTTGAACAGCCGCTTATCCTGCTGTCTGACAGCGATAAATACCCATTGTCGATTTTCCTGTCAGAGATCAATAAGGGAGAAGTCGGACTGGCGTTTGCGGTTGCGGTTATTTATATGGTACCAACCATACTGATCTATCTGTATGGGGAAGAATACCTCATCGAAGGAATTTCCTACTCCGGTGGAGTCAAGGGATAGAAAGGATAAGAAAGTGAACGAAAAAAAACAGACCAACAAAAAAGATAGAATTAAAAATATTGCGATCGTCTTTCTGGTGATCATGCTGCTTTTGACGTTTTTCTCCAATACGATCATGAATTATTCCCTGCCTGAGGTTTCTGCGACGTATGCACAGAACGGAAGTGTAACAGCAAAGGTCAGAGGAACGGGAACAGTAGAGACAGCAGAAGATTATGATGTCAAAGTAACGGAAAATCATGTGGTCGGCAGTGTCAAGATCAAGGTGGGTGATGAGGTTTCGGCAGATCAGCTGTTGTTTGAGCTGGACGGAACAGGTACAACGGATGAGACCGCGCTCAAGGAAGCGCAGGATACGCTGGATAGTCTGGAACTTGATTACAGCAAGGCACTTCTTGCCGCAGCTCCGAATTATGCACTTGACAATCTGGAGATCAAATCCGCAAGGGAAGAGCTCAGTGATGCTGTTGCCAACCAGACTAAGGCAGCAGCCAGAGCATCTTTAGTAGAACAGCAGGCAGCAGCACAGAAAAAGGTCAATGATCTGCAGGCTGATGTTGACTATATTCAGGCGCAGATCGATTCCTCCGTATCCGGAAACAGTGTGAGCAAATATAATAAGAAATTAAAAGAGAAAAAGAAAGCACTGGCAGAGGCAAATGCCACGCTGGCACAGATCACTTCCGATCTGGAAAGTACACCAACCGTGGATGATGCCAATGCAGCAGTCCGCGAAAAACAGAAGGCACTGGATACTTTAATCCTGACGCTTGCAAACAAGCAGACGGATGACAAGGTAACACAGGGACAGGCAGCACTTGATCTGAAGGCTTCCAAGAAAAAGGTAGATGACCAGAGAGAAGTGGTCGAAAAGCTGAAAAACGGTGGACAGGAAACAGAGATCAAGGCGAAAAATGCAGGTGTTGTAAAATCTGTCAACTGTATCGCAGGTGATACAGTAACACCGGACAGCGCACTTGCATCTATTGCAGTAACAGGAAACGGATACAGTGTCAGCTTTTCCGTGACAAAAGAGCAGGCAAAGCTTGTCAAGGCGGGACAGGAAGCAGAGATTCAGAATATCTGGGGAACAGATATGAAAGCAACGCTGGATTCTATCAAGGCTGATATAGAAAATCCCGATAAAAATAAAATACTGACATTCAAGATCACGGGAGAGGATGTAACTGTCGGACAGTCATTAAGTCTTTCTGTTGGTGAAAAGAGTTCACAATATGATGTAACAGTACCAAACAGTGCAATCCGTGAAGATAATAACGGAAAATTTGTACTTGTTGTCAATGTAAAGAGCAGTCCGCTCGGTAATCGTTATGTATTATCCAGAGCAGATGTAGAGGTTCTGGCAAGTGATGATACGAATTCTGCTGTCAGCGGAGGGTTATTCGGATATGAATATGTCGTAACAAACTCTACAAAACCATTAGAGGCCGGTATGAAGGTACGTCTGGCAGATCAATAGGAGGAACCGGATATGAAAGTATTAATCTGGTGCAGAGATCATATCAGATTTCTGGTATGTCTCCTGTTTTGTCTGCTGATGGCAGTTGTTTTGACAATTGCGGGGAATACACTGGTCGGAAAGCAGTATTCCCAGCAGGAGGCAGAGCGATGGGCGGCAAATGATATCAGATACCATCAGGTCAGTGCGTTTATGCAAAGTGACAGTCAGATCACAAAGGATATGATCTCGGAGGTACGAAGCACACTGCAGTCAAAGCTGACAGATGCTTCTATTACGGAAGAAGCTGTTTCCGGAAGGCTTTGGATCGATGCTTATGCAGCCATGCATGACAGCTCCATCGGTAAGCTGACAGATATAGGAAGTGCTTCAGTGGATAGTGTGCAGATCATAGGTGTCGGTGGTGATTTCTTTCAGTTTCATCCGCTTAACATGATCTCGGGAAACGTTTTCTCTGAAAATGATATTTCAAAGGACAGGGTTGTGCTGGATGAGAATACAGCATGGACATTGTTTGGCGCATATGATATAGCCGGAAAAACAGTAACCATCGAAGGCAGACAGTTTGTGATTGCAGGTGTTTATAAGCCATCGGATAATAAATATGAAAAGTATGCAAGAGGAGATCAGTCCTACTTATTTATGGACTATGATACCTTCCAGACGCTTTTTGAAGGAACCGGTATAACAGCTTATGAGGCAGTTCTGCCGAATCCTGTAAAGGGATTTGCATTAACTGCATTAAAGACAGCGTTTGGCGAGGATGAAGAGACAACACTTTCTGATTCGTCAGTTAGTTTTTCTGATAAAGAGTATGTTGATAATACAGATCGTTTCTCCAATCTGCAATTATATAAGAAGATCTGGAATCTGCCAAAGCTGATGATGCGGGGGAATGCAGTTGCATATCCATATTGGGAGAATGCTGTGCGCAGCATTGAAATGAAGGCAGCATTTCTTCTTATATTGCGGACACTGTTACTTGCGTTTCCTGTAATTTCACTTGCTATATGGCTTGTAATAACCGTAAAAAGGGAATATCATAAGTGGAAAGCATTTGTCAAAGGCGCGATTGAAAATGCGATCGACAGACAATATGCAAAAGCAGCGGCAAAGCGCGCAGAAAAAGAAGGCGTGGATCGGGCACAGATCGTGATAGATGCACTTTCGGATGAAAAAGAAAAGATTGCGGATCCTGTACAGTCAGAAAATCTTCCGGAGAATGAAAAATCGGAAGAGCCTGCCTTGTCGGAAGAAGAACTGATGGAGAAGATCGTCCGGGAAGCAAAGATTTCCTGGGAAAAGAGAAAAGAGCGGGAAGAGCTTATGGAAATCCGTCGGAAAGAGCAGATCGAAGCAAGAAGAAAAGCGCGCGAAGCTGAGGAAGAGCAGGAAAGTAAAGATGAAATTTAAGGCAGTGAATGAGTTGGAGCATTTCAGTTTCAGAGATGCGCAGATTCAAAAAGCGGAATGGACAGGAGATGCCCTCCGGTTTGAACTGGAGGCTGTGATCGTAAAAGCCGATAATTCCCAGAATGGTAATTATACGGACAGCTATGCGGGAACAACGCAGATGGAATTGAAAAATGCCGAAGTCCAAAAAGCTGTAAGGGAAGGATATAAGTATTATGATGCCAATGATGTATTGCGGGAAGAAAAGCCGGATGAACCGCTTTCCGAGGAGGAGCTTGCAGCGCTTCTAAAGGGAAGTAAGGGCTATTATCTGTTTGATGTTGTGAAGGTAGAAGATACTTATAATGCAACAAACCGTTTTTTATATCTGGTCGGGATTGATGCGGACGAGGAGACATCCTACTGGTTACAGATCGCATTTGACAGCTCTGAGCTTTGCTGGGATAAATACATGAACCGTGTACAGAACGGATAAGTGACATGAAGAAAAAAGATAAAAAGCTGCTTTTGGCATTCCTGCTTTTGTTTGTACTGCTCCTTGTTCTGGCTGTACTTTCGGTCTGGGGCAGACATAGAAAGATATTTGACTATGGAGCACACCTGGATGAGACGGTATTTTCAGTAGATGAAGTGCATGTAACGCTTCGTGAGTTTGGATATTATATCTATGAAGTGGAGGATTATGTAAATCAACAGGCAAAAGCCTATGATTCCGCGAATCCGCAAAGCTACTGGAATGTACATTTTTCAGCAGGGAAAAAGAGCAGATTTTTAAAAAATATGGCAAAGGATACAGCGGTTAATACATGTCTTGCCGAGATCATTTATGCAGATATGGCAGAGAAGGATGGGTATGAACTGACTGTAGAGGAGAAGGATGCAGCAACGGAGCAGGCTGCAAAGCTGCTGGATGAAATGACGAAAGCGCAGATCGAAAAGACAGGTCTGACGCAGGAACTTGTGCAGAAAATTGAGCTGCGGAAAGCACTTGCTGCCAAGTATGCAGAGGATTATGTGCAAAAAGTTGATCTGCAAGGTTACGAAGGAGAACCTTTGGAACTGATCTCCGGAAACGGTGCATACTTCCAGGACGAAATCTTGCCAAAATATCATGTCGTATTTGTCAAAAAACTACTAAATCAATTGTATTTTGGCAAAATTACTGTAAATATGGAAAAATAGAGCTTAAAAAAGACTTAAAAATTAAAAAGATTTTTCCAAAAAAAGACTGTACAAAATAAGACTTTTGATATATAATAAATGATGCAGAGGGAAGTGATATTCTTGATGCAACCTAACAATTAGATAATAAACAGAAATGTTTATTATAAATATGAGAAGTTTTACTTCTCAGATTATCCCCTCATAATCCGTTAGCCAATCCCCTCGGCTAACGGATTTCCCATTTTATGGAATCTTTTCAGATCAGGATATCAGCATCCTGTCTGTCTGTTTTCTGATAACCGTAAATGGTTAATTTTCCCTGATTATCGCACAAAGCGAGAAGGATGTCTTTGTAATCGTGGAATCCTTGATTGTGGATCCGGCGTGTGAGCCATATTTCGTCTTTGCCGCTGTGTTTTAGATTGTGTGGCAGAAGCTTTCCATCCATGATAAGAACGGCAGATAACAACGTCTGTTCCGGCGCAAGGGCAAGATCTCCCGGCGTGACAGGTCTGCTCGAGGATTTGGGCAGAAAGCTGAGTTTACCGCTTGGCTCCATCATAATGACTTCTAAAGCGGACAGATCAAAATAGCCGCTCAGCCTGGCAAGCGTCAGAAGCTCTGACAGATCCAGCCTTGCTTTTCTCAGGTTCTTTTCAAAGATCTGCCCGTGGGAATACAGGGCAATGGGTTTCCCGGTAATGAGGCGCCTGAGCATTATACTTTTACTGGTGGCATGGGACAGCAGAATACCGCAAATGCCATAGACGACCATGGCGGTAAAAGGCTGCCAGAAGCTTTGCTCCAATGATGTTGCCATTTCTGCGGCAATCGATCCGATCGTAATGCCGTTGATATAATCAAACATGCTCATTTCCGACATCTGCCGGTAGCCCATGAGCTTGGTCAGAATAAAAAGAGTAATGATCGATCCAAAAGACAATACAATAATATAAATTATTTCCTGCATAAAATCCGCTCCTTTGAGATAGTCTGATTTAGTCTGTGCAGGAACTGTGGAAATCATGTAAATTTAATAGTTCCTTTATTGAAAAAGAAGTATCGGAAGTATATGATGTAATAAAAAGGAAAAGGTATTTTACAGGAGGTAGAAACATGGATTTTTTGAATAAGCTGAGCGCAAAGGCAGGAGAGACTTTCCAGACGATCAAGGAAAGCGATGCCACAAAGAAAGCAAAAAATTACGCTGAGATTCCGGGACTTTCCCTGCAGGTCGGCAAGCAGGAGGGCATTGTAAAGAAAGCATATCAGGAGATCGGAGAAGCCTACTATCTGGCACATAAAGACGATGTGGACAGCATCTACGGCGAGCAGATGCAGACGATCACAAAGGCACTTGCAAAGATCGAAGAACTGAAAACAGAGATTGAAAACAAAAAGAAGGATCCTTCCGACGCAGCAAAGAACGTCGCAGAGCCGCACGAAGCAGAAGGCGCAGCTGTCGTTCCATCCACAGTCGTAGAACCGGAAGCGGCAGAAACTACTGAAGATATATAGAATAAGTTAGATATAATCATATGATGTTGGAGTCAAAAGTCTCAGGACATTTCACCCGCTTATGAGTAAGCACGCGTGGGTTTAGACCTTTTGACTCTGGCATCATCAATGGATCACATATTAAATAGCAGATTATCAATGTTTAATGTTAATAGATGTGAATGTTCATAACGAAAAACCAAAACAGCTCCGTAGTATATTTTGATGCACGCTGCGCATGCTTTTCTACTAAGGCACATGCTGGCATTCATATGGCACGCGGATATTCGACATCCCTGTCTCAGATCCGCTGCCACGACGTCCATGTCGTGGCACCATATTCATCACCAGCATTTAGCCAAGTAGAAATACGCATTTGCAGCTATCGCATCCTAATATACTACGGAGCTGTTTTTTTAGTTAGTATTCCATATTATTTATTGCATAATCAAATGGTTTCAATCTTAATATTCATGCGCCTTATACTTCGCGATCGCAGCCTGGATACGATCACTCGGATTGAGCAGATCACTGATGGAAGCATCGTGATTTAACGTATCAATGATATAAGCAATGTATTTGCTCATATCGCAGTTGATGTAGTACGGACGCTGCAGCAGTTCAGGCGTCTGGTATATAAGGTTTGTTGTCAGGACACCGGCGATCAGACCGTCTTCATAAGCAATATCGAATTTGGAAAGTCCGTTTGTGAAAAGACCAAAGGTAGCACAGATGAATACACGTTTTGCTTTGCGTGCTTTCAGTTCTGCTGCAACTTCCAGAACACTTTCACCGGAACTGATCATGTCGTCTATCACGATCACATCTTTGCCTTCCACGCTGCTTCCTAAAAATTCATGCGCGACGATCGGATTACGGCCGTCTACAATCTGTGTATAATCACGTCTCTTATAGAACATACCCATATCGAGCCCAAGTACATTTGCCATGTAAATAGCGCGTCCCATACCACCTTCATCCGGGCTGATGACCATCATATGATCGGAATCGATCGTAAGATCCTTTACATGCTTCAGTAATCCCTTGATAAACTGGTAAGTTGGGGAAACAGTTTCAAAGCCGCTTAATGGGATCGCGTTCTGTACACGGGGATCATGCGCGTCGAAAGTAATGATATTGTCAACACCCATGCTGGTAAGCTCCTGCAGAGCCAGTGCACAGTCAAGTGATTCGCGTGCTGTTCTCTTATGCTGTCTGCTTTCGTACAAAAATGGCATGATAACCGTAATACGACGTGCCTTTCCACCGACAGCAGCGATAATTCTCTTTAAATCCTGATAATGATCATCCGGAGACATATGATTTTCATGTCCGCAAAGAGAGTAAGTCAGACTGTAATTGGCAACATCTACAAGCAGATAGAGATCGTTGCCTCGGACAGATTCTAAAATAACGCCCTTTGCTTCACCGGATCCAAAACGCGGTACTTTTGCCTGCAGCAGGTAAGAGCTTCGCTGATACCCCTTGAATGCAAGGCTGTCCTTGTGCTCATTTTCTCTTTCTGTACGCCAGTCAACCAGATACTGATCGACCTTCTCGCCAAGCTCCTGGCAGCCCTTTAAGGCAATGATCCCGAGCGAGCCGACGGGGATGGTTTCCAAGTTTCTCATTTCTTCACGTTTTGCCACGATGAAAAATCCTCACTTTCTGCCTGATAATTTTTTCTGAATCCGGATATCGGAACCGGTAAATTTAAAAAGTTCATAATTACTGGTAATGCGTGAAAACAGTCTTTCCGAATAATGCTCACTGAGTTCTTCCAGTGAAATGTTGCTGGAAATGATCGTAGATCTTTTGCGCAGGTGCCTTTCATTTAAAATAGTGAAAAGCTCGGATGCAACAAATCCGTTGGAAAGCTCCGTCCCCAGATCGTCGATGATCAGAAGATCACATGCGTACAGATCCTGATAGAGCTGGGCGAGATTTTCCCGGTCTTTAGAACCGAAGGTGTATTCGGAAATTCTATCAAATAATGAACAGGCACTGAAATAGAGAACACAATAGCCTGCATCCAGTAATTCTTTTGCAATACAACAGGATAAAAATGATTTCCCGGTACCTACTGTACCATAAAAAAGCAGATTGCGGTAGTGGGAACTGAAATCTGATACAAATTTTCTGGCATTTTGCACGGTTTTCTTGAATCGCGCCAGATCTTCGCCCTGATAATAATCGGTGGAAAGATGAGAAAAATTTTCGGTTTCCAATAAATTCTCAAGACCTGACTGCTCATAAAGATAATGTGCTATTTTCTGCTTCATGCAGTGACATTTGCTGTGATCGGGCAGATATCCTGTATCCTGACAGTCCGGGCAGTCATACACCGGCTCCAGATAATCAGCCGGATAACCATGCTCCTTAAGCAGCTGCTGTTTCTGTGCGGAAAGTGCATGGAGCTGTTTTTTCATATCATCGAGAGCCTGCTTGTCTCCACTGAGGAGTTTGCGCCCCTGCATGATACACAGACCGGAGATCTGCTGTTCCAGCTCCTGATAGGCAGGAATCCGGGCATAAATCTCTTCTTTGCGCTGCAGGAGGATATGACGGTTTTTATTCTGTATTTTTTCGTAGTCGGCGGTAATTGCCTTGAACTGGGAATTTGTGATCATTAATTACTGAGAAGCTCCTTTTCTAAAGCATCGTAGTCATATTTGCGCTGTTTAAAATCGTGGAAACTGCTTGTCTTTGCGGCAGTTGTCTTTTTTTTCTGAGAGAAAGCCTTGTTAGCAGCTTCCGCCTCTGCAAGATTATGTATATTTTGTTTCAGCCAGCTTTTTAAAATACCGTCTGTATATTCTATGCGGTTTTTATCAACGGCAAGTGCTGCCTTTTCACAGGCCGCAAGGATCATATCGTGCGTGAAACCATATTCCTTTTCCCAGCGGTTTACAAAATCCGCTTCCTTTTCTGTCGGTGCACCTGTCCGCCCGAGTGCATTCATGACTGTATAGACGATCTTATTATATTTGTAGGATTGCTGTTTGGCCTGCTGGACAGTTGTAATTTTTTCCTCGGACCAGTTGATCGCAACCTTTTCGATATAACGCATTTCTCGATGCCCTTTGCCGACACAGTATTCGATCAGATAATCGATCAGGTCGGTCGAAAAATGCAGCCCTTTATATAAGAAGATGATTGTTTTGATATCGGGAACTGTCAGAACACGCCCCAGATATTGCTCTGCAATAAAAATAATCTGGGAAGCTTCCTCTTCCTGTTGAAAGGATGTAACCTCGTCCAGGCTGTAGGAGGGCTTGCTTTTTGCCGGCTGTACCTCCGGCGCAGGAGTTTTCTTCGCAGTCTTATGCTGTGAGGCTTCTGCAGGGGCTTCCTTTGGACCGACCGGAGCAGTGGGCATAGAAGAAGTGCCGGACTGCATATGCAGGGCAAGGATCTCGCCGTTTTCGTCATATTCGATCCGCACCAGATTCTTCTTTTCCCAATAGGAGAGCGCACGGACAACATCCTTTTCCGTATGGTTAAATTTGTCTGCGATATCGGAGATGCTCGTAGGCAGATTGGCATGCATCATGCGCAGCAGATAAAGGTAGACCTTGATCTGCGCATCATTGGCATTTTCCATATATTCATCAATAAACTGATTGGATACGATCGTAGCATCACTATAATCATCTCTGTATATCGTAAGACGACTCATTTCATTCACCTGACCTTGTTTTAATAGCAAATGAAATTATAGCACAGACATTTTTAAAATGAAATAGCCATTTTCTGCAAACCCTTGTAAATGCTGGGTTTGCGGGAAATGTGGACAATGTGGATAAAGTGGATAAGCTGCTCGGCCGCATACTTTGTAAACAAGGAAAAGGTGTGATGGATTGTCGCTTTTTGATGCTGACAGCAGGGGATTCCATATAAAGGTTATGTAAACAAAATTATCCACATCTTTTTCTGTGATTTACACACCAAAAAATGTGGATAATGTGGATAAGTTATTTGCCGAGCAGGTTTTCGCCGATTTTATAGACATCTCCGGCTCCCATAGTTATCAACAGATCATGCGGCTCACAATTTTCTAATAAAAAATTTTCAATCTGATCAAAAGACGGGAAATACTCGCATGGCGTTCCCAGCTTTTCAATCTCAGCCTGCAGCGTACGGGAGCTGATGCCGAGTGTATCTGTTTCCCTTGCTGCGTAAATATCGGCCAGTACAACATGATCTGCGAGGGAAAGTGCTTTTGCAAATTCCGGCAGAAGTGCTTTGGTACGCGTGTAAGTATGCGGCTGGAAGACACACCAGAGCTTTTTGTGCGGATAATTCTGCGCTGTTTTTAAAGTCGCGGTTATTTCTGTCGGATGATGTGCATAATCATCTATTATAGTTGTCTCAAGAAGCTTGCCCTTATACTGGAACCGTCTGTCGGTACCACTGAAGCTTTTCAGGGCTTCACAGATCGCATCCGGCTCTCCGCCGAGCAGCAGATAAGCGATCGCGATCGCTGCCATGGAATTGGAAATATTGTGACGACCCGTTACACCGAGAGAAACTGGGAAAACAGTCTCGCTGCCGTCTTTCTTTAAATGGATGCGGTAGGAGCCGCGCGCCATGGCATCAAAGGTAATATCGGTTGCATAAACATCAAAATCTTCTGAAAAACCGTATGTGATCACATGGCAGGGAAGATCATGGGTGATCTCGGAAACATTCTCAATCTCACCGTTGATAACAAGTGTTCCGTCAGCGGGGAGCAGACACGCAAATTTACGGAAAGAATTGCGGATATCCTGCAGATCCTTGAAAAAATCCAGATGATCGGCGTCAATATTTAAAATTGCGCTGATCTTCGGGAAAAAGCTTAAAAAGCTGTTCGTGTACTCGCATGCTTCCGCGACAAAAAGTTCAGAGCTTCCGATTCTGATATTACCGCCGATATCTTTCAAAATACCACCGATTGATAAAGTAGGATCTGTATCCATTGCCAGCAGGATTTCGGATAACATGGAGGTAGTTGTTGTTTTGCCGTGCGTTCCGCTGATGGCGATCGGTGTCTGATAATTCTGCATGATCTCGCCGAGCAGGACTGCTCTGGTCATACAGGGAATATTTTTTTTCTCCGCTTCCATAAGCTCAGGATTATCCGGATGGATCGCCGCCGTATAGACAACGAGCTGGATATCATCCGTGATATTGGAGGCGCGCTGCCCATACTGTACGACAGCGCCCTTTTGGATCAGATGCTTTGTCAGATCACTTTCCTTCGCGTCGGAACCGCTGATGCCAAAACCGCGGTCCAATAAGATCTCAGCAAGACCGCTCATGCTGATGCCGCCGATCCCGATAAAATGGATATTGATTGGTTTATTAAAATCGATTTGATACATAATGACACTTCCTATTAAAATATGTTTGATTGGATCAGAACCATTATACTCTAAAGAATATCATCTGCACAAGAGAGAGAATGGGAAAATACAGATGCATTTTAGACAAATTTTACAAAAAAATAATTGCTGTAATATTCTGGGAAATAATAAAAAGATATTTTGCACAAAAAATAGACGAATATAGGCGAAAAAATTGACTTTATGCACGAAATAAATTGGAAAAAGAGGGATTTTATTTGTAAAAAACATTCACTTTATCAATATTATATGCTATAATCAGAATATCGATGAAACTGAAATGATAGATTTCGGAAAATATTGTGTAAAAAATCGATATTACACAAGTAAGGGGTGACAGTATGATCAAAAAAGAGATGATCGCCATGCTTTTAGCTGGAGGTCAGGGCAGCAGACTTGGTGTATTAACTGCGAAGGTTGCAAAACCAGCAGTAGCGTTCGGGGGAAAATACAGAATCATTGACTTTCCGCTTAGTAACTGCATTAATTCGGGAGTTGATACAGTAGGCGTTTTAACACAGTATCAGCCGCTTCGGTTGAATACACACATTGGCATTGGTATTCCGTGGGATCTGGATCGTAATATCGGCGGTGTTTCCGTACTTCCGCCATACGAGAAGAGCACAGATACAGAATGGTACACAGGAACGGCAAATGCTATCTATCAGAATATTGAGTATATGGACAGCTATAATCCGGATTATGTATTGATCCTTTCCGGAGATCATATTTATAAAATGGATTATGAAGTAATGCTGGATTATCATAAGGCAAAAGGTGCAGAAGTTACATTGGCTGCAATGCCTGTACCGCTTGAGGAAGCCAAGAGATTTGGTATCCTGATCACAGACGAAGACCGCAAGATCAGCGAATTTGAAGAAAAACCGGCAAATCCGCGAAGCAATCTGGCAAGTATGGGAATTTACATATTTAACTGGAAGACATTAAAGGAAGCATTGATTGCAAATGCATCCCAGCCTGCACTTGACTTTGGTAAACATGTCATTCCGTATTGCCATTCCAATGGCGCTCCGTGCTATGCATATGAGTTCAATGGCTACTGGAAAGATGTAGGAACACTGAATTCTTACTGGGAAGCAAATATGGAGCTGATCGATATCGTTCCGGAGTTCAACCTGTATGAAGAATACTGGAAGATCTACACAAAGAGCGACATCCTTCCACCACAGTACATTTCCTCCGACAGTGAGATCGAGAAATGTATCATCGGTGAAGGCTCTCAGATTTACGGTAAAATCTACAATTCCGTTATCGGCTGTGGCGTAACGATCGGTGCAGATACGGTTGTACGGGATTCTATCATTATGAATGAAACACAGATTGGCAAAGGCTGTGAGCTGAATAAAGCGATTGTTGCGGAAAATGTTGAGATCGGCGATTATGTCAAGCTCGGTGTCGGTGAAGAAGTAGACAACGAAACCGATCCGCATATTTATAATCATGGACTTGTCACAATAGGAGAAAAATCCGTGATTCCTTCCAAGGTAACAGTAGGAAAGAACTCTGTTGTATCCGGCATTACAACAGTGGAAGATTACACAGATTACTATCTTGGAAGCGGTAAAACTTTGATTAAGGCAGGTGACAGGTCATGAGAGCAATAGGAATTATCTTAGCAGGTGGAAACAATCACAGAATGAAAGAACTGTCGCAGAAACGTGCGATCGCTGCAATGCCTGTAGCAGGCAGTTACCGCAGTATTGATTTTGCTCTGAGCAATATGACAAATTCACGTATCCAGCGCGTGGCAGTATTTACGCAGTATAACGCAAAGAGCCTGAATGAGCATCTGAGCTCATCCAAGTGGTGGGATTTCGGTAGAAAACAGGGAGGTCTTTCCGTTTTCACACCTACCGTTACAAGTGAGAACAGCTCCTGGTATCGAGGAACAGCAGATGCGATCTATCAGAATCTGGATTTCCTGAAGGAAAGTCATGAGCCGTATGTTGTGATTGCTTCCGGTGACTGTGTATACAAAATGGATTATAACAAGGTGCTGGAATACCATATTGCAAAAAAAGCGGATATCACGGTGGTATGCAAAGATATGCCTGCAGGTGAAAATGTAGACCGTTACGGTATCTTAAAAATGAATGAAGAAAGCCGTATCGAAGAGTTTGAAGAAAAGCCGATCGTAGCCAATTCCAATACGATCTCCTGTGGTATTTATGTGATCCGCCGCCGTCAGCTTATTGAGCTGATCGAGAAGGCCGCTGAAGAAGGACAGTATGATTTTGTAAAGGACATTCTGATCCGTTACAAGAACTTGAAGAGAATCTACGGTTATAAGATTCAGGATTACTGGAAGAACATTGCAACGGTTGATGATTATTTCAACGCCAATATGGATTTCTTAAAGCCTGATATCAGAGACTATTTCTTCCGTCAGTATCCGGATATCTACTCCAAGGTAGATGATCTTCCTCCGGCAAAATACAATGTAGGTGCAAAGATCAAGAATAGCCTGATCTCCAGCGGAAGTATCATCAATGGTACTGTAGAGAACTCCGTCATCTTTAAGAAAGTATTTATTGGAAGTAATTGTACCATTAAGAATTCCATTATCCTGAATGATGTTTATATCGGTGACAATACTTATATTGAGAATTGTATCGTGGAAAGTCATGATACAATTCATGCAAACTCTTACCACAAAGGGGAAGATGATATTAAGATCGTCATAGAGAAAAATGACCGCTATGTCATGTAGTTTATACTAAAATTCGATAAAGGGGGAATTTAAGATGAACATTACAGACGTTCGTGTACGCAAGATCGCGAAAGAAGGAAAGATGAAGGCAGTTGTTTCCATTACGCTGGATAATGTGTTTGTTGTACATGATATAAAAGTAATAGAAGGCGAAAAGGGAATGTTTATCGCGATGCCGAGCAAGAAAGCATCCGATGGCGAATATCGAGACATTGCCCATCCGATCAACTCCGATACAAGAGATCATATGCAGAAAGTTATTCTTGAGGCATATGAGAAGTCGCTTTCAGAACCGGAAATGGAATAAAAGAAGCAAAGAGCCCAAGGTTTGCGTAAAACCTTGGGCTTTTTTAATCTTCATTCTCATCCTCATCCAGATCATATTCGTTCAGTTCCGGATAATCTAAAAACTCACAGAGCGTCATACCGAATGCGGTTGCTATCTTATGCAATGTATAAATTTTAGGATTCTTACTTCTATATTACCTTTGTGATGTTAAGAACATCATAACAGGGATACCACTCAAATTACCTTTGCTCTGCCCCGCTCCTATTGAATTTCCCTTCAAAATCAAGTACACTATGATTTACGAATCAATCTATCCACCGGAAATAAATTTCGGTTCATTTATGGAAGAAAGGACATCCATATGTATATCATAGTCGGACTCGGAAACCCTACAAAAGAATACATGCACACCAGACATAACGTCGGTTTTGACACTATAGATGCCATTGCAGAAAAATACAGGATCTCCGTCACGGAAAAGAAACACAAGGCACTGATCGGAAAAGGCTATATAGAAGGACAGAAAGTGATCCTCGCAAAGCCGCAGACCTATATGAATTTAAGTGGTGAAAGCGTGCGGGAACTCATAGACTACTATAAGGCAGATGAAACACAGGAGCTGATCGTGATCTATGATGATATTTCTCTGCCGCCTGGACAACTGCGGATCCGTAAGAAAGGAAGCGCAGGCGGACATAACGGAATCAAGAATATCATTTCGCATCTGGGACATGATACCTTTATGCGGATCAAGGTCGGTGTCGGAGAGAAGCCGCAGGGCTATGATCTGGCTGCTTACGTGCTGGGACATTTTGACAAAAAAGATCAGGAAGTCATGCAGCAGGCATTTGCGGATGCAGCGGACGCAGTTGTAATGATGATGAATGATTCGGCAGATGCCGCAATGAACCATTTTAACGGTAAAAAGCAGGGATAACTTGCATTTGAGGGTAATAATGTGAAAGCGTTTACAGAATATTTGAAGGAATTATCCTTTTATGAGGATGCCAGACGTGCACTCATGGCGCAAAAGACAGTTCTGATCTCAGGCTGCGCGGACGCACAGAAGGCACAGATGCTTTGCGGGCAGGGCGAGGACTATCCATACAAACTTGTCCTGACCTTCAGTGATGTCAAAGCAAAGGAATTATATGAGGATTATTCCTTTTTTGATAAAAATACCATATTGTTTCCTGCCAAGGATTACATTTTCTTTCAGGCGGATATCCGCGGACAGGAGATGACAAAGGAGCGGATCTGCTGCTATCGCCGGATTCTGGAAAAGGAGCCTCTGACGATCGTAACGACAGTGGATGCGCTGCTTGCGCCCTGTCTGCCACTGCAGATGTTGGAGGAAAACTGTATCACGATCTCTGCGGAAAGCATCGTGGAGGAAGAAGCAGTTGCGATGAAGCTCGTAAAGATGGGCTACGAAAAGACTTATCAGGTAGAAGAACCGGGGCAGTTTTCCGTTCGCGGCGGTATTATCGATATTTATGATCTGACAGAAGAAAATCCGTATCGTATTGAGCTCTGGGGTGATGAGGTAGAGTCGATCCGTCGGTTTGATGTACTCAGCCAGCGTTCGGTGGAAGCACTGAGGACAGTGACGATCTATCCGGCGACGGAAATGATCCTGACAAAGCAGCAGAAGCTGGATGGCCTGAAAGCAATCGAAGCGGAGGCAAAACAGGCAGCGGAGACATTGAAAAAGGAAAACAAGCTGGAAGAGGCGCACCGCGTGAAGGTGCAGACCGAGCAGCTCAGAGAGCAGATGGAAGAATTTGGCGTGATGGCAAATCTGGACAGCTATATGAAATATTTCTGTCCGCAGCTTGTCAGCTTCCTTTCTTTGTTTCCGAAGGACGAACTGCTCGTTACTCTGGATGAACCGCTGCACGGGAAAGAACATCTGAATGCAGTCGAGCTGGAATTTCGGGAAAGCATGGAGCATCGTCTGGAGAAGGGCTATGCACTGCCGGGGCAGGCAGCGCTTCTGTATACTGCCGATCAGGTCTGGGCAATGCTGACCGGGCAGAGGCTCTTGCTTTTGTCTGTGCTGGACAGCAATCTTCCGTTTTTAAAGGTGGAGGAGCGGTATTATGCAGATGCCAGAGCGGTCAATTCGTTCCAGAACAGTTTTGAAATCCTGTTGGAAAACTTGAGGCGTTACCATAAAAACAGGTATCGCGTGATCCTGTTGTCTCCTTCGCGGACAAGAGCAAAACGACTGGCAGAGGATATCTGTGCCAATGAGCTGACTGCTTTTTACAGCGAAGATACGGAGCGTGTGCTCCAAAATGGGGAGATCATGGTCATGCATGGGCAGATCAGCAAGGGTTTTGAATATCCATCGATCCGTCTTGCGGTGATCACGGAAAGCGATATTTTCGGCAAGCATGCAAAGAAACGGAAAAAGAAGCGCTATGAAGGACAGAAGATTCATGACTTCACGGAACTGAAGGTAGGCGATTATGTCGTACATGAAACGCATGGCCTGGGCATTTATCGTGGTATCGAAAAGGTATGCGTAGACAAGGTCATGAAGGACTATATGAAGATCGAATACCGCGACGGTGGAACTCTTTATGTGCTGGCAACGGGCTTTGATGCGGTCATGAAATATGCTTCCGCAGAAAGCAAAGCACCAAAGCTGAATAAGCTGGGTACACAGGAATGGACAAAAACGAAGTCCAAGGTAAAGGGCGCAGTCAATGAGGTTGCCAAGGATCTGGTAAAGCTGTATGCGGCAAGAGAACACGGAAAAGGCTATCAATACGGAAAAGACACTGTATGGCAGCGCGAGTTTGAAGAAATGTTTCCGTATGAGGAAACGCAGGATCAGCTTCTGGCGATCGATGCGACAAAGGCGGATATGGAGAGCAGCCGTATCATGGATCGCCTGATCTGCGGGGATGTCGGCTATGGCAAAACAGAGGTGGCGATCCGCGCGGCGTTTAAGGCAGTACAGGAAGGGAAGCAGGTTGTATTTCTTGTTCCGACGACGATCCTTGCCAAGCAGCATTACGATAATTTTGTGCAGCGTATGAAGGATTTCCCGGTCACGATCGAAATGATGTCGCGTTTCCGGACGGCTGCGCAGCAGAAAAAGACGATCGAAGGCCTGAAAAAGGGACTGGTGGATATTGTGATCGGAACACACCGCGTTTTGTCAAAGGACGTGGCGTTTAAGGATCTGGGGCTTCTGATCATCGATGAGGAACAGCGTTTTGGTGTTACCCACAAGGAAAAGATCAAGCAGCTCAAGGAAAATGTAGATGTTCTGACGCTGACAGCAACCCCGATCCCGCGTACGCTCCACATGAGCCTTGTGGGAATCCGGGATATGAGTGTTCTGGAAGAAGCACCGAATGACCGTATGCCGATCCAGACGTTTGTCATGGAATATAATGAAGAAATGGTGCGGGAAGCGATCGGGCGTGAGCTTGCCAGAGGCGGGCAGGTCTACTATGTATATAACCGTGTCAACACGATCGCGGAAATGGCGGCCTTTCTCCAGAATCTGGTACCGGAGGCAAATGTGGCATTTGCACATGGTCAGATGAAGGAAAGCGAGCTGGAGCGGATCATGTATGATTTTGTCAGCGGTGAGATCGATGTGCTTGTTTCCACAACGATCATTGAAACAGGACTGGATATCCCAAATGTCAATACGATGATCATTCATGATTCGGATAACATGGGGCTTTCCCAGCTGTACCAGTTAAGAGGCCGTGTCGGCAGATCAAACCGGACAGCGTATGCATTTTTGATGTATAAGCGGGATAAAGTGCTCAAAGAAGTGGCGGAGAAACGCCTGCAGGCGATCAAGGAATTTACGGAGCTTGGCAGTGGATTCAAGATCGCCATGAAGGATCTGGAGATCCGTGGCGCGGGAAACCTTCTGGGCAGAGTACAGCATGGGCATATGGAAGCGGTCGGATACGATCTGTATTGTAAGATGTTAAACGAAGCGGTAAAATCAATGAAAGGGCAGAAACAGGTCATCGATTTTGTCACAACGATCGATCTGGATGTGGATGCTTTCATTCCGGAGAGCTATATTGTCAACGAATACCAGAAGCTGGATATTTATAAGCGGATCGCCGCGATCGAGAGCAGGGACGAAGCGGAGGATATGCGCGGCGAGCTGATGGATCGTTTTGGACAGATCCCGAAAAGCGTGGAAAATCTGTTGCGTGTATCGCTGATCCGTATGTATGCGCATGATCTGTATATCACGGAGATCCGGGGAAAGAAAGACGGCATTACGTTCCTGATGGATCCGGGCGCAAAGATCCGTGTGGAAAATATAGAAGTGGTGCTTGCCAATTATGGCGGAAAGCTGACCTTTGCGGTAAAGGGAACACCGACTTTCTTCTACCGCCTGTCACCGACAGGTGTGGTGCAGAAGGATGAAGAGCAGATGCTCTCGGCGGCAGAGGATGTGATCCGGCAGATGCGTGCAAGATTGTTAGTGTAGTTTTGAGGAAATGACACAATAGATCACGCAAGTCATAGGATGCAATATGGCAAGTGGCTGGTTCGGATCTGAAATATGCGGATTGCCTGTTGAAAACGAAAGAAAGGGAGAAGAAGAGATGTATACTTATAATCTGACACAATGGCTGGCATTTTTTATTATTTATTGCTTTATCGGATGGTGCTGGGAATCCTCTTTTGTATCTGTAAAGAAGAAAAAATGGGTAAACAGAGGTTTTATGCATGGACCGTTGCTTCCTATTTACGGAAGCGGTGCGGTACTGATCCTGTTTGTATCCCTTCCGTTTAAGGCGCATCCGGTTGCAGTTTATTTTGCAGGCATGATCGCTGCCACGATTTTGGAATACGTTACAGGTGTTTTAATGGAATCTCTGTTTAAGGTGCGTTACTGGGATTATTCGAATCAGAAATTCAACTTTCAGGGGCATATTTGTCTGACTTCTTCTCTGGCATGGGGATTTTTCAGCATTGCCATGGTTTATTGGGTACATAAGCCGTTTGAAAAATTTGTATTATCCATTCCGGAGGCAGTGCTTTCGCCGATCGTGCATGTGGTCATGATGCTGGCAGCAGCAGACTTTGCACTCAGCTTCAAGACAGCTATCGAACTGCGTGACGTCCTTGTTAAGGTAGAAGCTGCAAAGAAAGAACTGAAGCTTTTGCAGAAGCGGCTTGAGGTTGTCGAGGCTGTGATCGCGGATGAAGCACAGCAGCGGATCGAACAGGCGCAGCAGCAGAAAGAAGAGATCAGAGCAAGAATTACGGATGAGAAACAGCTGAAAAAGGAACAGGCTCTTGTGCAGAGAGAAGAGATCCGGAAAAGAATCGAAGAAATTATGCAGAAAGGAAAAGACAGATCTTATCTTACAAAGGATAAGCTGCAGCTTCTGCGTCGTAACCCGGGCGCAACTTCCGGCAAATACAAGCTGGCTTTTGCGGAATTCAGGAACGAAACATGGCCGGAATTTAAGGCTGAAGTAAAGGAGAAGATCAAAGAAAAGCTCGAAGAAAAGCTCGAAGAGCGGGAAGAGAAATAATTTACATTCATTTTACAATAATTTTTCCCATGTGTGATAGAAGGAAAACACTACTTATCGGATGATAATCATGTAAACAGAGTTGTATGGAAAGAGATAGATATCAGACGGAGGTAAGCAGATATGGGAAGGATACAGGAATGGTTAAAACAGGCAAGGCAGAACGGGGAAGATCCGCTGATCAAGATCATCTGGATCTGGGGGATGATCCTCGTGTTCTGCTTTGCTTATTTTATATGGAATACTTTCTTATATGGTGGCATAGAATTATTAGTGAGCCCGGAGACAGCTGCATCGGTTGTGGCGATCGTGGCAGGGCTTATTTTCGTGATATGGTATGTGAGAAAGGAATAAGCAGAGAAGTATGGGTAAAAGCAAAAATGCGAAACAAAACAGGGAGGGGCTTGCAGAACTGACAAAAGCATTCGCAGAGCCGGAATACATAAGGAAACAATCGTATGCGATCGCTACGGTGGAAAGCCTGATTCGGCAATATGAGCAGCGGAAAGGCGCGAAGCATAAGGTGATCGATTCCGTGTCGGAGCGGATCAAAACGGCGGCAAGTGCAGCGGAAAAGCTGGAACGGAAAGGGTATGAAATTTCATATGAACAGGCGGTGCAAAGGTTGAACGATCTGGCAGGTGTCCGGATCGTTTGTTCTTTCCGGGATGAAGTATATCAGGTGGCAGAGTATCTGATAGAGCATCCGCAGCTTACGATCATCAAAACAAAGGATTATATCAAAAAACCAAAGGCGAGCGGTTATCAGAGTGTGCATCTGATCGTCGGTATGCCATATCCGTACGGAGAGGAAAACGAAACAGTACGTGCAGAAATACAGATCAGGACTGTGGCAATGAATTATTGGGCAAAGCTTGATCACCAGCTCTGCTATAAGCAGGAAAAGAGCACGCCCCAGGAGACGGAGCAGGTGCGCAGGGAACTACTTTCCTATGCGCAGGAGATCGCAAGGATTGATAAAAAGATGCTGGCACTCCGCAAAAGAATAGAAGCAATGTGAGAAAACAGACAATAGATCATTTTACATGAAACTTACAAATTTCTTACGGAAACATGATTTTATGTAAGAGGTATCCGGTGTTACACTCGTTCCTGTAATAAGGAAGAGAAAACATGCGAATACCTCTTTTTTATTGTATCGTACGGAAGAAAGCCGCACGAAAAACAAGAGACTCATAGTGGAGGAGAAAGAAAATGAAAAAGAACAAACTTATGACAGTACTTATGGCTGCAACTGTTGCAGCAGGCTTATTAACAGGATGTGGCAGCAATGCAGCAGATACAACAGCAGATGCAACAGCAACGGACACAGCCACAGATGAAGCAACAGACGCAGCTACAGATGCAGCAACAGATGAAGCTGCAGACGCAGCAGCAACAGATACAAACGCAGATCTTTCAGGAAGCATTGCAATGGCAGGATCCACATCTATGGAAAAGCTTGCTAATGCGGTTGCAGAAGCTTTTATGGAAAAATATCCGGGTGTCAGCGTAACAGCAGAATTTACAGGATCTTCAGCAGGTATTGAATCTCTGGAAGGTGGCAGCGTAGATATCGGTAACTCATCCAGAAGTTTAAAGGATGAAGAAAAGGCAGCAGGCTGTGTAGAGAACATCGTAGCGATCGACGGTATTGCAGTTGTACTTGATCCTGCAAACACAGTAACAGATCTGACACAGGATCAGCTCGTGCAGATCTACAAAGGTGAAGTAACAAACTGGAAAGATCTCGGCGGATCAGATGAACCGATCGTCGTAGTAGGCCGTGAAGCAGGTTCCGGTACAAGAGGTGCTTTTGAAGAATTGCTTGGTCTGGAAGATGTATGCCAGTATGCAAATGAGCTGGATTCCACAGGAGCTGTTATCGCAAAAGTAGCTTCTACACCGGGTGCGATCGGATATGCTTCTCTTGATGCAGTAGATGACACAATTATCGCGGCAAAACTGAATGGTGTTGAGCCGACAGAAGAAAATATCAAAGCAGGCAGCTATATCCTTTCAAGACCATTCGTTATGGCAACAATGGGCGAAGTAAGCGCACAGAGCGAGCCTGTACAGGCACTGTTTGACTACTTAAAATCTGATGAAGGAAAACAGCTGATCCAGAGCGTAGGACTTATCACGGTGGACTAAATATATGCATACATCAATCTTTGCAAATCATAAGAATAAATCTATAGTGGAAATCATCGCACACATCATCTTTATGGTATGTGCACTGGTAGCAGTAATGGCGGTCTTCGCCATTACTGCTTATATGATCATAAACGGATCGCCGGCACTTTTTAAAGTAGGGATCAGGGAAATTTTATTCAATACAAAATGGGCACCTGCGGCAGCGGAACCGCATTTTGGTATTTTATATGTGATCCTGACCTCTATTGTCGGTACATTTGCCGCAATCCTGTTAGGTGTTCCGGTTGCACTTCTGACTGCGGTATTTCTGGCTGAAGTTGCACCAAAGAAGCTGGCGGACATTGTAAGACCTGCAGTTACCCTTTTGGCAGGTATTCCCTCCGTTATCTACGGACTTTTGGGAATCCTGATATTAAATCCGCTGATGTATAAACTGGAAAAAGCTGTATTTGCAGGATCTTCCACGCATCAATATACAGGCGGTTCCAATATGCTGTCTGCGATCCTGGTTCTGGCGATCATGATCCTGCCAACAGTGATCAATATCAGTGAATCAGCACTCCATGCAGTACCGGATCACTTAAGAAGTGCTTCTCTTGCACTGGGCGCATCCAAGATCGAAACAATATTCAAGGTAGTGATACCTGCAGCAAAATCCGGTATTATTTCTGCCATTGTTCTAGGCGTGGGAAGAGCGATCGGAGAAGCTATGGCGATCACCCTCGTTTCAGGCAGCAGCGTCAATGCACCGCTTCCGTTTAATTCGGTCAGATTCCTGACAACAGCGATCGTCAGCGAGATGGGATATGCGTCGGGACTGCACAGACAGGTGCTGTTTACGATCGGTCTTGTCCTTTTCGTATTCATTATGATCATTAACCTGGTACTGACAGGTATTTTAAAAGAGAAGGAGGAAAAATAAATGACCGGCAGTATTATGCATAAGACCCATAAATTAAAAGATCACATCCTTCTTTTTCTGATCTATCTGTCAGCACTTTTCTCTGTACTTGTGCTGGTATGTATCATCGGATATGTTGTGATCCGTGGTATCAGAAATGTGAATCTGACTTTCCTGACAACCGTTACAAGCGCGATCAGGCAGACAACAGGCATTGCGGGAAACATTGTAAATACACTTTACATTGTTGTTCTGACATTATTGATCGCAACACCGATCGGAATCGGATCTGCGATTTATCTGAATGAATATGCAAAGGGTGGAAAACTTGTACGTCTGATCGAATTTACGACAGAAACGCTTTCCGGAATTCCGTCGATCATATTCGGTCTGTTTGGTATGGTGTTCTTTGGAACAGCCTGCGGATTTGGTTATTCGATTCTGACAGGCGCGTTCACCTTGACGATCATGATCCTGCCACTGATCACGAGAAATACACAGGAAGCGCTCAGGAGCGTTCCTGAAAGCTACAGGAGCGGAGCGCTTGGTATGGGTGCCACAAAATGGTATATGATCCGTACGATCCTCCTTCCGTCTGCAATGCCCGGTATTTTAACGGGGGTACTTCTGGCAATCGGTCGTATTGTCGGTGAGTCCGCAGCGCTTTTGTTTACAGCCGGCAGTGGCTTTGTACTTCCGAAAACGGCGGTTGGTTACCTGAAAAAGATCATGGAATCAGGTGGAACGCTTACGATCCAGCTGTATCTGTCAATGGCAAAAGCCCAGTATGATGTAGCATTTGGCATTGCGCTTGTACTTCTTGTGATCGTATTTTTGATCAATATGCTGGCCAGAGGAATGGCAAAGAAGCTGCAGGTAGACAAAAAATAACAGCGTAACAGCATTACATAGATAGAAAGAGAGACAAAGAATGAAAAAGGAAACAAACCCTTCCAAAATCGTTGTGCAGCATCTGAACCTGCATTATGGTGAGAATCATGCACTCAAAGATATCAATATGAATATTGCGCAAAATGCAGTCACTGCATTTATCGGTCCCAGCGGATGCGGAAAGTCTACATTCCTGAAGTGCTTAAATCGTATGAATGATCTGGTAGACTGTGTAAAGATTGATGGAACGGTAACAATTGACGGAGAAGATATTTACAGCCCAAAGGTTGATACAACCCTGCTCAGGAAAAAAGTAGGCATGGTATTCCAGCAGCCGAATCCATTTCCGATGAGCATATACGATAATATCGCATATGGTCCGCGTATCCATGGTATTACAGCAAAAGCAAAGCTCGATGATATTGTGGAGCGTTCGCTGAGAGATGCTGCCATTTTTGAAGAAGTGAAAGACAGATTGAAAAAATCCGCACTTGGATTATCAGGCGGACAACAGCAGAGACTCTGTATCGCAAGAGCACTTGCGGTAGAACCCGAAATCCTTCTGATGGATGAACCAACTTCGGCGCTTGATCCGATCTCTACCTTAAAGGTAGAGGATCTAATGGAGGATCTGAAAAAGAAATATACAGTTGTAGTTGTAACCCATAACATGCAGCAGGCAGCACGTGTGTCTGACTATACAGCATTCTTCCTGCTTGGTGAGCTGATCGAGTTTGATACAACGGATACAATCTTCAAGCATCCGTCCCAGAAGAAGACAGAGGATTACATTACCGGTAGATTCGGTTGATGGAGAGCAGAAAAGGAGAAGGAAATGTCACCAAGAAGATTATATGAAGAAGAATTAAAACAATTGCAGGAAAGCGTTGAAGAAATGGGAATGGGCGTGCGTGCTACATATGCCAGACTGTTTTCAGCGCTGCAGCAGCAGAAGGAAAGCGTGATCGAAGAGATCATTGCAAGTGACCAAAGTACACATACCCTGCAGAGAAGGATTGAAGGAAGCTGTCTGAACCTTATCACAAAGCAGCAGCCGATCGCCAGGGATCTGCGTCAGGTCAGTGCATCATTGAAGGTAGTAACGGATATCAGCAGGATCGGAGATCAGTGCAGTGATATCGCAGAGCTGGTAAAGCGGATGCATTTTAAGGATCTGCAGGAGTTTTCCGCTCATATTCCGCAGATGATCGAGGAAACGGGCAAGCAGTTGACAGAAGCGATCAATGCATTTGTAGACCGCAACGCAGAAAGCGCACAGCATGTTGTGACAGGAGATGATACAGTCGATGATCTGTTCAATCAGGTCAAAAACGATGTGATCGCACATCTCAGGTCAGAAGCAAAAGATCCTGATGACTGCATCGATGTGATGATGTTTGCAAAATATCTGGAGAAGATCGGAGATCATGCGGTCAATATAGCAAACTGGGCAATTTTCCAGGAAACGGGAGAAGTGGATCACATCCGTCTGCTTTAAAAAGGAGCCCTGATGATCTGCAGATGCCGCGCGAAGTGCGCAACAGATGCATTTACTTTACAAGCACCGGAAATGATATTGATGGAATCGATAGTGCCGACGACTGAGATTTGCCTGACATTTGCCGAGCGGAGAGGCCACCACGCGTTTTGGTGGCCGGAGCTCGTGCAAAATATGTTCTGGCAAATCGCAGGGTAGTCAAACGTGATTCCGGCAATATTATTTCCGGTGCTTTTATATGTCTATTTTATATGTCTATCATCTTACAATTAGCCGTTGAGATAAAATACAAAATGAGCTATAATATTCTCATATGGGCATAGCAGACTGCTTCATAAATCTTTGATCCGAAATGGGAGGAAATCACGTAATGAAAAGAATTGGTATGTTGACAAGCGGTGGCGACTGTCAGGCATTAAATGCTGCCATGCGTGGTGTGGTAAAAAGTATACTGAATGCGGAGAGTGATGTAGAGATCTACGGCTTTTTGGATGGTTACAAAGGTCTGATCTATGGAAATTTCCGTATGCTGACCGGGCATGATTTCTCCGGTATTTTAACAAAGGGCGGAACGATCCTTGGCAGCAGCCGTACTCCTTTCAAGCTGATGCGCGAACCGGATGAGAACGGACTGGACAAGGTAGAAGCAATGAAGCAGAATTACTATAAGCTGCAGCTTGACTGTCTGGTGATCCTTGGCGGAAACGGAACGCATAAAACAGCAAACCTGTTAAGAGAAGAAGGACTCAATATTGTGACACTGCCAAAGACGATCGATAATGACCTCTGGGGAACAGATATGACATTCGGTTTTCAGAGTGCGGTTAATATTGCAACGGAAGCCATTGACTGTATCCATACAACAGCAGCTTCCCATGGCAGAGTATTTATCGTGGAAGTTATGGGACACAAAGTTGGCTGGCTGACATTAAATGCAGGTATGGCAAGTGGTGCAGATATCATCCTGATCCCGGAAATCCCATACAGCATTGACAGCATTATCAATAAGATCGATGAAAGAATACAGAACGGAAGCCGTTTTACGATACTTGCTGTGGCAGAAGGAGCTATTTCAAAGGAAGATGCAAAGCTTTCTAAGAAAGAATACAAAGAAAAAATGAAAAACTATCCATTCCCTTCTGTATCATATGAACTTGCACAGCAGATTCGGGAAAAAGGCGGCTATGATGTACGTGTTACGGTTCCGGGACATACCCAGAGAGGCGGAAGCCCGTGTCCGTATGACCGTGTATTTGCTTCCCGTCTCGGTTCAGAGGCAGGCAAGCTCATTTTAAACGGCGAATATGGCTTTATGGTAGGGATCAAAAACCGTGAGATCATTAAAGTACCGCTGGAAGAGGTAGCAGGCAAGCTGAAAATGGTATCACCGGATGCTTCTATTGTACAGGAAGCTAAAATGCTTGGCATCTGCTTCGGAGACTGATCATGTCATATCAGGCACTATACAGAAAGTTCCGTCCGGACAATTTTGCGGATGTCAAAGGGCAGGAGCATATTGTAACAACATTGCAAAATCAAATAAAAGCGGACAGAGTCGGACATGCCTATCTGTTCTGCGGAACGCGCGGTACCGGTAAAACAACGGTTGCAAAAATCCTTGCAAAAGCCGTAAACTGCGAGAATCCGCAGGATGGTAATCCATGCGGAAACTGCAGGATGTGCAGGGCGATCACAGCCGGCGCGAGCATGAATGTGATCGAGATCGATGCAGCGTCCAACAACGGCGTGGATAATATCAGAGAGATCGTGGATGAGGTTTCTTTTTCTCCGGCGGAAGGAAAGTATAAGGTGTATATCATCGATGAGGTGCATATGCTCTCCATCGGTGCTTTTAATGCACTGTTAAAGACACTGGAAGAACCGCCGTCTTACGTGATCTTCATTCTGGCAACGACAGAAGCACATAAAATCCCGATCACGATTTTATCCCGCTGCCAGCGTTATGATTTTAAGCGCATCACGATCGATACGATCACACAGAGACTGCAGGATCTGATGCAGCAGGAAAAGGTAGAGGTCGAGGATAAGGCACTCCGTTATGTGGCAAAGGCAGCAGACGGTTCCATGCGTGATGCACTAAGCCTGCTGGATCAGTGTATCGCATTCCACTATGGCGAAATACTGACCTATGATATGGTACTGGATGTACTGGGTGCGGTTGATACACAGGTATTTGGCAAAATGCTGCGCCGGCTTGCGGATAAAAATGTGCAGGGCTCTCTTTCTCTTCTGGAAGAGATCATATTGCAGGGCAGGGAGCTCACACAGTTCGTAACGGATTTTATCTGGTATCTGCGCAATCTCTTACTGCTCAAAACCTCGGAGAATATTGAAGATGTGGTGGATGTTTCCACGGATAATCTTTCTCTGATGCAGGAAGAGGCAGAGCTTGTCAGTGAAAATGCACTGATGCGGTATATCCGTATTTTTTCGGAGCTGTCAGGGCAGCTTCGATATGCGGTCGGCAAACGTATCATGATCGAAATGACGCTTATCAAGATCTGCAGACCGTCTATGGAGACAAAAAATGATGCTTTATTAGAAAGAATCCGTGATCTGGAGCATAAACTGGAAACAGGAAATTTTGCTGCGCCGCAGAGTACGGTGGCAGTAGCTGCGCAAGATGCACCGGCAGAAGAGCTGCAGGAAAGACCGCAGCTCCCAAAGGCGGTTCCGGAAGATATACAGCAGGTTGTCGGGCGCTGGGGCGAGATCGTCCAGAAGACAGGACAGCCCATGCGGACATATCTTTCAGGCAGCAAGCTGAGTCTGGGCGGTGAGAACAGACTTCTTATTGTATTACCGGACGGACTGCAGTCCGATTATTTTATCAAACATCCGGAAAATAAAGACAGCCTGCAGGATCTGATCGGACAGGTGATCGGGAAAGAGATTCAGGTCGAGGTCAGACCGCTTGCAAAGGAACAGTCATTTGAACGTTCTTATATTGATCTGAGCCAGATCGTTCATATGGAAATAGAAGAAGAATAAAACAGGAGGAAATGAAATATGGCAAAAAGAGGTGGTTTTCCGGGCGGAGGAATGCCTGGTAACATGAACAATCTGATGAAGCAGGCGCAGAGAATGCAGCGTCAGATGGAGGAAAACCAGAAAGCACTGGAGGAGAAGGAATTTTCCGCAACAGCAGGCGGCGGAGCTGTAGAAGTGACAGTGTCCGGCAAGAAAGTAGTGACTAAGGTAAAACTGGATAAAGATGCAGTAGACCCGGATGATGTGGAAATGCTGGAAGATCTGATCATGGCAGCCACAAATGAAGCACTGGGAAAAGCAGATGAAGCAAGTACTGCAGCAATGTCATCCATGACAGGCGGTCTGAATCTCGGAGGACTTCCGTTCTAATGGATCTGTACAGCGGTTATATCAATCAGTTAATTGAACAATTTGCTTCACTGCCCGGTATTGGCAATAAATCGGCGCAGAGACTTGCTTTTCATATGGTCAATATGCCAAAGGAGCAGGTAGAGCGTTTTGCAAAGACGGTTGTAGATGCCAGAAATAATGTCTGCTACTGCAAGATCTGCTGTACACTGACAGATCAGGAGATCTGCCCGATCTGCAGCAACCCCAAACGGGATCACAGCACGATCATGGTAGTGGAGAATACGCGTGATCTGGCGGCTTATGAAAAAACCGGTAAGTTTGATGGTGTTTACCATGTGCTGCATGGTGCGATCTCACCGATGCTCGGGATCGGACCTTCGGATATCAGGCTGAAGGAATTGATCACCAGATTGCAGACGGACGAAGTGAAGGAAGTCATCATTGCGACCAATTCCAGTCTGGAAGGCGAAACAACGGCGATGTATATCAGCAAGCTGATCAAGCCTACCGGCATTAAGGTAACAAGGATCGCCAGTGGTGTTCCGGTCGGCGGCGACCTGGAATACATTGATGAGGTAACACTTTTGCGTGCGCTGGAAGGTCGTACGGAACTGTAACCGGTATCAGCAGATGTCCGGGACAGCGGAAAATTGTTGCTGTCGATACCTGGAGAGGAAAGTAATGTGTAATAAAAAGTAGAAAAAGATATGCTCTCTGTCGGAGAAATAACAGAGGGAGTGATATCTGTAATGGAGGAAAAGCATGATAGAAGAAAGAAAATTTGGCAGAACGATCGCAGGAGAAGACATCGTACTGTATAGTCTGAAAAATAAGAATGGGATGCAGGCTGATGTCATGAATTTCGGCGCGATCCTTGTAAATCTGTTTGTACCGGACAAAAACGGAGAAGTAAAGGATGTTGTACTCGGTTATGACAGAGCAAAAGATTACTTTGTAAACGGAAGCTGCTTCGGCTCTACGATCGGACCGGTTGCAAACCGCACAGCAAAAGGACAGTTTGAACTGGACGGCACTATATACAATCTGATCATCAATGACAACGACAATAATCTGCACAGTGATGGAAATGCGGGACTGCATAAGACGATGTGGCAGGCGGAAAAGAAGGAGACGGAAAATGCAGTGACATTCTCTGTTTCCTGCAAGGACGGTCTGCTGGGATTTCCGGGAAACCGTAAATTCGCCGTGACGTACAAGCTGACAGAAGACAATGCACTGGAGATCCACTATTTTGCATCTACGGACAAGGATACACTTGTCAATATGACAAATCATTCTTATTTTAATTTGAAGGGAAATGACAGCGAAACAACTGTGGAAGATGTCAAAGTATGGCTGAAGGCTTCTCATTATACCAAGATCCGCCATGGTGCCATTCCGACGGGCGAGATCGCATCCGTAAAAGGAACGCCGTTTGACTTTACAACCATGAAGCAGATTTCTCAGGATATTGATGCGGAGAATGCACAGCTTGCGCTTGTAAAAGGCTACGACCATAACTTTGTGATCGATGACTATGAAGCAGGAAAGGTACAGAAGATCGCAGAAGTGGTAGATGAAAAAGCATTAAGAAGCATGGAAGTGTATACAGATCTGCCGGGCGTACAGCTTTATACAGGCAATAACATGGTTTCAGAGCTTGGAAAGGGTGATGCGCTGTATCCATGTCGTGGCGGTATCTGCCTGGAAACACAGTTCTTCCCGAACTGCGCAAGACAGGAAGGCTTTATCAAACCGGTTGTCACACCTGAAAAGCCGTTTACATCTACAACGATCTACAAATTTGTTAACTAGCCAGAGCTATACAAAACTGCAATGGCTGGCTGTATAGTAGCATGAAAGAAGGAAAAAAAGATGTCTGGAAAAACAACAGCGGGCATATTGACGCTGCGTCTGTGTATCGGCGGTTATCTGATATATCTGGCATACTCGCTTGTCATTCCGCTGCCGACTGATACCAAAATGCGTGTGATCAGTATTGTATTTGCAGTACTGTTTGCAGTGATTGGATTTTATATTGCACTTAAAGCACTGGTTCGTCTGATCAAAAAGGATTATTACGATCCGATGCGTGATACGCAGGAAGAAGTGCAGGCGGAAGAAAAAGAACATACAAAAGATGAGACAGAGCAGGACGCAACAGAAAAAACAGACGAATAAATATCGCAGAAAAGGCTGAAATAAGAACGGATTTCCGAAAAAATAATGCCGGAATATGAGAGAAAGAGACGAGATAAAAGAGCTCGTCTCTTTTTTTGCGCGGTAATGTCGGATGAAACAGGAAAAAAGGCGGCTTTTTTTGCTAAAATCTGCCAACTTTAAATGCTATTCTGAAACAGGATGATCATACAGGATATGCAAAATGCTGCCTGTTTAGAATGGTATAAGGAGGAAAAAGAAATGGCGGAACAAGGAAAAGAAGGCATGCTGCCAAAAAATATCAGACAGATCGGACAGATTAGCGGAAACCAGAAAATATATCTGGAGGATTATGTGATCACGTACCTGAGGCAGATCTTAACTTCGGATGAGAATATGCGCGTCATGATTCTGTACGGACACAAGGAAATGATAGAGGACGAGCTTTACTGGTTTGTCAATGGGGCGGTGGAAGCGCAGCATGACTTCTTCATGGAAAAGACGATCATTGATGAGGAATCGTGGAAAAAGGTCAATGAGATGGCAGAAAAATTTTTTCCGGATCTGACGGTCATGGGCTGGGCGATCACCAGAGAGGATTCCACGGAGGATCTGGAAGAACAGATCATGCGGACACAGCGGCAGTTTTTCAGACCGGATCAGAAGCTGTACTTTGAGTACATAACAAGTGACAAGACAGAGGCACTATATCTGCATGAAAAGGGAAAACGGAACATGCTCAGCGGTTATTACATATATTATGAAAGAAATGAATGTATGCAAAACTACATGGTTTCCCTGCGGACAAGAGAACGTCATCCGGAGGAAATGAATGCAGACCATGCGGCGCGGCAGTTCCGGGAAGTGTGTCAGGAAAAGAAACAGGATCTACACAAAAAGAGAAGCTCTGCATTTGCAACCTGTGTCAGTCTGCTTCTTGTTATGGCGATACTGGTGATCGGTATTACGATGCTGAATAATTATGAAAAGATGCAGAGCATGGAACGCGTGCTGTACCAGATTTCCGGGAAGATGGATGATGCAACGGAAGTGGCAGCGGATGCGGATGCGATGCAGGATCAGGCGGTGCAGGATGCACTGCTGGCAGAAAATGCGCAGGCAGCAGACCAGACGGCAGAAATGGCAGCAGGTGTACAGGAACTGCCACAGGCGGCAGATACAATGGAAGCTGCGCAGACCGCCGGGACAGATGCGGCAGTAGATGTGAGCGCAGCAGAGCAGGCAGATCCGGCGATGGCAGAGCAGACAACGGACGGGCAGGCATCAGCAGAGCAGACAGCTGATGAAAACATGACAGCAGAGAACCAGGCGGATAACGGACAAGCGGGTGATGGACAGACGGCGGATCCGAATGCAGCAACAGAAATATCAGACAAGCCGTCTGCAGAGACATCGACTGCAACGGATATGGATGCAGCAGACACAGATGCGACAGAAAACAGCGGTACAGATGCTTCTCAGACTGTGGATGAAACAGCAGAGCAGGCAAGTACATCACAGACAAACGCATCGCAGGAGACGGTTTATATGATCAAGCAGGGAGACACGTTGGCAAAGATCTGTATGCAGTACTATGGCAGTCTTTCCAAAATGGGGGAAGTTTGTGAAAGAAATCAGATCGAAAACAAAGATAGCATCTACTATGGACAAAAAATAGTTCTTCCGTAAAAAGTATGCTATAATATATTGATATCGGGGTCAAAAGCCCGGGCTTTGATGTCTACGGATTGTTCCGTGCTCTGCACTCCCACAATCCTGCCCAATATTCGCATATCGTGGGATTAACATCCCACTTTTATGCTCATATCGGGGCTGGGCCCAAGGTCTTTCAACCACTTATGAGCAAGCTCATGTGGTTTTAGACCTTTTGACCCTGGCATCATATATTATTACCGTGTAACAGACGGTACTGAGACGGGCTGTACAAAGGAGAATGGAATGAAACAGATCAGAAAGAGTAAGACAGATTATAAAGATAAAATCTTTCATCATAAGCTGACAATCGTCTATAGAGTACTTCTGGTGATCGTGCTTGTGGCAGCAATAGCTGCTGCTGTCAAAATTTATCTGGCAAATCAGGTATATACTAAATTTGAAATGATCAAAACGATCGACAAGGTAGGCACATCGGACGGTGTATTCCGGAAATATCAGGATAACCTGCTGACATACAGCAAGGATGGTATTTCTGCCTATGATAAGGATGGCAAACAGCTCTGGAACCAGACTTATGAAATGCAGGAACCGATCGTGGTATCCAGAGGTGGGTATGTGGCGGTTGCAGATTATAAGGGCAGTGTTCTGTATCTGATCGGACCAAGCGGAAATGCAACAACGGTGGAGACCAATCTGCCGATTCTGGATCTGGACGTATCTTCCTCCGGTATTGCGGTCGCTGCACTGCAGGATGATGCTACGATCTACCTCAGAATGTTTTCGGCGACAGGTGATGTGATCTCAGAGATCAAAACATCCATGCAGAAGAGCGGCTATCCATTGGCGTTTTCTATTTCACCGGATAATATCAAGGTGGGTGTATCCTATCTGAAGGCAGAGGGCGGCAAGATCAACACCAGTCTGGCGTTTTACAATTTTGGCGATGTCGGTCAGAACGAAACGGACAATCTGGTCAGTGGCTATGATTATGCAGGAGAACTGTTTCCGCTTCTGTTTTATCCAAATGAAGATAATGCCCTTGCAGTGGGAGATAAGCGTGTCCTGATCCTGAAAGGAAAACAGAAGCCGACACTTCAGACGGAAATAGAGCTGGATGATGAGGTGCAGTCTGTGTTTTATAACGGAACCAATTTTGCGCTTGTTTTCCGCAATACAGAACAGGATGGCGGTTACAGCATCCGGGTATATGATATGAACGGACGGAAAAAAATGACGGAAACGATCGATTTTGAATATACGGATCTGATCGTCGAGAATGACAGGATTCTTGTATATAACCAGAATCAGCTGGTTATATACGGATTGAACGGCGTGAAAAAATACGAAGGAGAGCTGGGTGGAACGATCCGGGCAATCGTACCGACTTCTTCCGATACAAAACTGCTTGTTGTATTGGAAGACAGCATTCAGCTGATAAAATTAAGATAATGGAATTGTTTGATATCATAGGAATTGTGATCATAGTGGCTGCAGCACTTAAGGGTGGCAGAAGAGGCTTTGTCGTTACCCTGGGCAGATTATGTGCGGGCATTCTGTCTCTTCTGCTCGTTTACCTGCTCAATACATGGGCGTTTGCACAGCTTGTCCCGACCCTGCTGGTCGACCATCAGGTTATAATTGTCAGAGTGCTGCTCTGCGTTGTTTTATATATTATTTTGTTTCTGGTACTAAAAACAATCATCCTTTCCCTGCGGATCCTGACAGGGCTTCCTATTATAAAAGGACTGAATAAACTGCTTGGTTTCGTGGTGGGCGCTGCCTATGGACTTCTGCTGGTCGGTATTTTGCGTATGATCCAGGATATGCTGCCTATTTTCTGATGTACGTGATATGGCAGAGCTGTGCCCACCTATGAGCGAGCTCGCGTGGGTTTAGACCTTTAGACCCTGGCATCATTATATAGTAGAAAGACATAAAGAAGGGATTGGAGCAGAGAATGACCACAGCATATAGTGTCTGTAAAACACACTTCCTACAAGCTGACAAAAAAAGAAAAAGAATTATGAAAAAATAGGGAAAAGCGTGTTGACAAATGGAAAAGGCAGTGCTATTATAAAATTCGCCGCGAAAAAGTGGTGAAGATGAGATTGAAAAATCTCAAAAGAAAATAAAAAAGATGTTGACAAACGA
>HF995215.1 GCA_000432915.1 Firmicutes bacterium CAG:194 | reverse complement strand
CGCTTCCTGTGCGATTTCAATGTCTGTTTTCATAGACGTCCCTCCTTGCATGGTTTTTAAATAAAGAATGTGCCATAGCACATTCTCGCGCCGAGCGCGGTCGCTTGCGACATACTTCCTCTTCGCGCGAGTGCGCATCCTGCGGAGCATCCTTTATGTATGTGATAGGAAATTCCTATCACATACATAAAGGCGCATCCATATCAGATGTTCTGATACAGATACGCCTCTGTCTTCTTAACCTGAAAGATTTTACTTCTTCGGTGCACCATTGCTCTCCAGAGTATCGTCCCAATCCGGTCCTTCTGCCTGAGAGTTTGTTGCGACTGCCCCTTCGGCGCTATGCAGCAGCTTTCCGGCGAAATGGAAGCCTGCATAATCTCTCCCGGATTTTTCTTCCGATATCATATACGCTATGTCGCGAGTTTAACATCCCTGCTTTTTGCTGTCAACAAATTTGTCGCAGGAATTTTTACATGGATTTTTGTACCGTTGCACAAGTGTGTCCTTAAAACCTGATACAATTTTAGGTGCTCCCGGAGACGTATTTCATTGACAGAAAGCCCAAAAAAGCATACACTTTATCTAATAATCACTGACAAGACAGTGACCGTTTGCCGGGGCTGCATTATAGGTTGCCTTGCGACATAAAGGAGAACACATGGAAAAACAGAAAATGACAAAAGAGGAAAAAAGCTGGATTTTGTATGACGTTGCAAATTCCGCATTTATCATGACACTGACTGCCACGATTCCGATCTATTTCCGCGCACTGGCAACGGAAGCAGGTATCAGTGCCACACACGCAACCTCCATCTGGGGAACCTGTACCTCGATCGCCATTCTGATCCTGGCACTGCTTTCTCCGATCCTTGGCGCACTCGCAGATTACCAGAATATGAAAAAACGGATTTTCATGATCTTTCTTGCCATCGGTATCGGCGGTGGTATCGCCTTTACGATCGCGCCGAACTGGATCACCTTCCTTTTGTTTTTCATTGTCTCACGGATCGGTTATACCGCCTGCAATGTTTTCTATGATGCCATGCTGGTCGATGTCACAACGGACGAACGGATGGATCAGATTTCATCCTTCGGTTATGCATTCGGATACATCGGAAGCTGTATTCCGTTTATCGCCGGCATTATCCTGATCCTTGTAAAGCCGTTCGGACTGACTACACTCCTTGCGACACAGATTTCCTTTGTGATCACGATCGTATGGTGGTTTTTACTGGCGATACCGCTTCTGAAAAATGTGAAGCAGACACATTACCTGCGTCCGAAGAAAAATATCGTCAAACACAGCTTCCGCAGGTTATATGTTACTTTTATGAAATTGAAAAAGAATAAAAGACTTCTTTATTATATATTAGGCTACTTCTTTTATATTGACGGTGTCTACACGATCATCTCCATGGCAACCAGCTACGGCGGCGAGGTAGGCATTGACTCTACCCAGATGATCCTGGCACTTCTTCTGACACAGATCGTTGCTTTTCCATGCGCGATCTGGAGTGGGAAGCTTGCCGAGCGTTTTGGATCTATCCGTATTATCAAGATATTTATTCTGATCTACTGCGGCATCTGCTTTTATGGCTATCTGCTCGACAGTGCACTCGACTTCTGGATCCTTGCAGTTCTCGTCGGTATGTGTCAGGGTGGTATTCAGGCTCTTTCCCGTTCTTACTTCGGTAAGCTGATCCCCAAAAAAGAATCCAGTGAGTATTTTGGATTTTTTGATATATTTGGGAAATTCGCAGACTTCTTCGGACCTCTGATCATTTCCCTGTGTGCTCTCATTTTCCATAGCTCCAGCTATGGTGTGCTTGCACTGATCGTCTTATTTTTGATCGGTTTTATACTGATCCAAAAATCAGAAAAATTAGCTTAAACAGAGGAGAAATAACATGGACAGACAAAATTTGACCCTTCTGACCGATTTATACGAATTGACGATGATGCAGGGCTACTTCAAACACAAGGATCGTAACGAAACCGTTATCTTTGATGCATTTTTCAGAAACAACCCTATGGACAGCGGCTATTCCATCATGGCTGGTCTTGAGCAGGTCATCCAGTATATCAAGGAGTTGAAATTTGAACAGCAGGACATTGATTATCTTGCAAGCCTCTGCATTTTCCAGCAGGATTTTCTGGACTATCTGAAGGATTTTAAATTTACCGGTGATATTTATGCGATTCCGGAAGGCAGCATCATGTTTCCGCGTGAACCGATGATCAAAGTCATTGCACCGATCATGCAGGCACAGCTTGTAGAAACTGCCATCCTGAACATCATCAACCACCAGAGTCTGATCGCAACCAAGACGTCCCGCGTCTGCTTCGCAGCCAGAGGAGACGGAATCATGGAATTCGGGCTTCGCCGTGCACAGGGTCCGGATGCAGGTACTTACGGTGCAAGAGCTGCCATGATCGGTGGCTGTGTCGGTACTTCCAACGTACTGGCAGGACAGCTTTTTGACGTTCCGGTCAGCGGAACGCATGCACATAGCTGGATCATGAGCTTCCCGGACGAATACACGGCTTTCAAAGCATATGCGGATATTTATCCAAATGCCTGCCTGCTTCTGGTAGATACCTATGATACGTTAAAATCAGGCGTTCCGAATGCGATCCGCGTCTTTCAGGAAATGAAAGAAGCTGGCATTCCGCTTACCAAATACGGAATCCGTCTCGACAGCGGTGATCTTGCTTACCTTTCCAAAAAAGCCCGTAAGATGCTGGATGAAGCCGGTTTCCCGGATGCGATCATTTCCGCTTCCAACGATCTGGATGAGTTTCTGATCGACAGCCTGAAGGTACAGGGTGCAGCCATTACCTCCTGGGGTGTTGGTACGCATCTGATCACAAGCAAGGACTGCCCGTCCTTCGGCGGTGTTTACAAACTGGCAGCTGTCATGGGAAAAGACGGTAACTTCATTCCGAAGATCAAGCTTTCCGAAAATACCGAAAAGGTGACAAATCCCGGTAATAAGAAAATTTATCGGATTTATGAAAAAGAAAGTGGTAAAATCAAAGCAGATCTCATCTGTCTTGCCGATGAAGTATTTGACGAAAATGAGCCAATGCTTTTATTTGATCCGTTAGAACCATGGAAAAAGACAAAGCTTCCTGCAGGCAGTTATACGCTGCGTGAGCTGATGGTTCCGGTTTTCTTAAACGGCGAATGTGTTTATGAATCTCCAAAGGTAATGGATATTCAGGCTTACTGCAAGAAAGAGCTGGAAACGCTCTGGCCGGAAACAAGAAGACTTGTCAATCCGCATAAGGTATATGTGGATCTTTCCGCAAAGCTGTATGATATCAAGATTTCACTCCTTGATCAGATGAGTGCAGAATAAATAAGACGAAAGAGGTAACTGCTATGCTGAAAATTATTACTGATTCCGCTACGGATCTGCCCAAAGATTATATACAGGCACATCATCTGCATGTGATCCCGACCCCGGTCGTTATTGATGAAGTTGACTATTTTGACGGTGCCACGATCCAGACAAAAGAGTTTTATGACATTTTAGATGACATGAATCGTGATGTCCGCACCTATCATATCAATCCGGAAATGTTTGAAAATGCCTTTACACCTTATGCAGAGGCAGGCGACAGTGTCATTTATCTGTGCTTCTCCACAGGAATCGCCGGTACTTTTAATGCCGCAAACATTGCCAGAAACAACGTACTGGAAAACTACCCGGACTTTGATCTGACGATCATTGATTCCAAGTGTGCATCCATCGGTTTCGGGCTCCTTGTTTCCAAGCTTGTTACCATGCTGGAAAAGGGTGCTTCCAAGGAAGAAATCATCGAAGCCGCAGATTATTTTATTGATCATATCCATCACGTATTTACGGTCCGTACTTTAAACTACCTGATCAAGGGCGGCAGATTATCCAAGTTCTCAGGAACAATCGGAGAAACACTGGATATCAAGCCAATCCTGATCGTGGACAAAAACGGTGCCCTGACTGTGATCCAGAAGGTACGTGGGCAGAAAAAGTCCTTTAAGGCACTTGTTGAATATGTGAAGGAAAATGCTTACGATCCGTCAAAGCAGACGATCGCGGTCTGTCACGGTGAGGATGAAGCTGCTCTCGGCTTCGTCAAAGAGCTTCTGAATAAGGAATGTAGTCCGAAGGATTACCTGATCACAACTGTCGGCTGTGCGATCGGTGCACACACAGGCCGTGGTATTGTAGGTATCTGCTTCTTTGATGCGGACAATGGAAAGTTCCGGAAATATTTTGAAGAGTAGATTTTATCTAATTTTCATACCAAATAGGTGCAATCTTTCAATATAGACGAAATCTAGAATACCAGTAAATTATTTTCGCCCTATAAGAACAAATCTGTCCTTATAGGGCGAATGTAATTTTCCTTGTTCAAATGTTTTTCGTCTTTTTATCAGATAATTCATGGTTTCGTATGAATTATTCATGTTGTTTTTCTTGAACTAACAAATATATCCTGAAATCCCGTCTCATTTCCTCAGTTTTTTCATCCAAATAACATATATGATGCGTCTTGGGATGAAGTTTTATCCGACAGGAAAATTTCGTTTCGTCCATATACAACATTTTTTATCTTCCGGGCGAATTTTTATGCCAACCACTAAAAATCCATATCTATTTCTTATAACCGACTGTTAAGAATGTCCTCTCTCGTCCTTCTACAGATTCTGCACAGCAGCAACAAACTCTTCTTCCGGGATCCGGGCACTTTCCACAGCTTTTCTGATTGCTTCCTGCATAACAGAAGCAGCAAGTGTTCCGGCGACGTTGATATCAACCTTTTCTGAGCCAATAGAAACTGCATAAATGCTGTCGCCGTCCGCCATGGTTCCAACGGGACTGATACTTCTCGCATATGCATTTCTTGTCATACTTGCAATCTTATTCAGCTCAGCCTTGGAAAAAGCGGCATTTGTAAAGACTGCCCCAATCGTAGTGTTTCCGGTAAACTGGTCGTGTGGCACCAGACATTTGCACATTTCGGCCACACTGTCAAGCGGCTGTTTTCTGTCTGCACTCAGAAGCCCTGCCAATCTCTTTCCTGTTCCGGCCTCATAAATATCTCCCGCTGCGTTTACAACAACGATCGCTCCGATCTGAAAACTGCCAATCTGGATACAATGCAGTCCCAGCCCTGCTTTCGTGGACTGTCCCATGCCATACAGCTTGCCTACCGTTGCGCCGCAGCCTGCTCCAATATTTCCCATTCTTGTATCACAGCCGGCAAGTGCATTTTCTGTTGCTTCTCTTCCCATCGCTGCATCCGGCCTAATCTTTGCACTTTTATAGCCCAGATCATAAATACAGGACTGACAGACAAGCGGAACCAGCGCTAGTCCTGTCGGATATCCGATTCCGTGCTCTTCCAGGCAGGTCATAACGCCATCTGAAGCTGCAAGTCCATAGGCGGAACCGCCTGACAATACGATCGCATTGATCGGGTTATCTGCTGTCAAAGGACTTGTCAGTGGTGTTTCTCTGGACGCAGGACCGCCGCCGCTGATGTCACAGCCTGCCTTTGCACCATTTGGAAAATACAGAACAGTCACGCCTGTTCCTGCATCCTGATTACTGGCATGTCCGATGGAAATGCCTTTTATGTCTGTTACCTGAATTTCCCTGTTGTCCGTCATAAATTGATTCTCCTTTGACATTTAACGAGAACCTCAGCCCATGCATAATCACCTTCGGTGATGGGCTGAGGCTACATCATGCATCCTTCGGATGCATGACATTTATCGTTTGAGGGCTGCAAAGAGGGCACGTGAGACTACAGATGCCACAACAAAGCAGAGCACCGCTTCAATGAGCCCCTGCATACCAACAAATGCGATGACAAATAAAAACGGATTGCTTACCCCCATCGTACTTACCATGCCCTGAATGTACTCTGTATTGTAGAAAAAGATACATAAAGAAGACATGAAAAGCAATGTATTTAAAAGCGGGCAGGCAAGGCTTGCTGCAAAATAAGAAAACTTTCTGGATACACCACCCTTGTACATTGCCTTAAAAAGCAGACCTGAAAGCCATCCTTCCAGGACGCGCGGCAGGATACATGTCACAACGGTTCCAATCGGACTGATACTTAAAAGCATGGAAGAGAATGCGGATTCGCCAGTCAGTGCCATATAAAAGCTTGTCAGACCAAATGCCAGTCCGCAGATCGCACCACCGGTCGGTCCAAGCAGCACCGCACCGACAGCAACAGGTACCGTCAGAAGTGTGATGGATAATCCGGGTGTACGGATATAGCCAAGCGGTGTCAGCGACATGATGATAATAATCGCGATCATCAATGCAAGCTCCACCATAAATTTCGTGTCAAAGTTCTTTTTCTGTGTCATAACAAATCTCCTTTTTCTCTGATAAAGCGGCTACTGTCCCCTGCCTTTCAGAATTATTTTATTTTGGGGAATAAGTGTTATAGGGAAAAGTCCGGGAAGCCCGGCAGATACACCAAACAGAATTGTCACTACCTTGCAAGTAGATGCCATAAGGTCATCTCTTATCATGAGGAACGCTCCGCGCATACAACGGAAAACATCCTGATTACTTCACAGACTCCACCGGAAATACCTTCTTCCACTGCGCCTGCTCCATATTTCATATATGATATGTAAGATATTTTTCTTCTTGATGCATTTTCTTTCGAATAACGCTCAAGTGGTAAAATACCATATTTCAGGCTCAATGTCAAAAGTTTTTGCCCCTTGCCATATATAAATGCGGGTTGTAAAATAAGCTAAGAGTAACTTTTCATGATTGATAATTAAAAGGGGGAATTTGAGTTGAAACTAAAACAGAAACTAAGTATTTTCTTATTTGTCTTTGCCATGACTTTCTGTATGCCATTAGCAATGCCTCAGGCTTACGAATGTCAGGCACAGGTCACCAAAAAGGATATCAAGTCTTACACCAATCAGCCATATAAGATCATAAACAATAATATCCCTGCATTCACAGAAACAGAAAAGCAGAATACAACTGCATTTGAGACCTACAGTGATCTGGATTCACTCGGCAGATGCGGTGTAGCCTATGCTAACATTTGCAAAGAGCTTATGCCCACATCACCGCGGGAAGATATTTTTATAATCCATCCTTCTGGCTGGCGATCCGGCATGAAATGGGAACGCTGCCATCTGATTGGCTTTCAGCTTGCCGGAGAAAATGCAAATGAAAAGAATCTGATCACCGGAACACACTATTTTAATGAATCCGGCATGTTACCCTTTGAAAACCTTGTGGCAGATTATGTCAGGAAAACAGATCATCATGTTCTCTATCGTGTAACACCTGTGTATCTTTCCAAAAATCTGGTTGCCTCAGGGGTACAAATGGAGGCATATTCTGTAGAGGATAACGGTAAAGGTATATGCTTCAATGTCTTTGTCTATAATGTAAAACCCGGCTATAAGATCGACTATCTCGCGGGCGGTGTTACAAAAGGAAATAAGCGGATCAGTCAGTATATCATAAATGGTACCTATACGAAAACTTTTGATGCTGCAACGGTGAAAAAGAAAAAACAGTCTTTTAAAATAGGTTGTAAAGCTCCCGGTAAGATCACATATGGCATATCTTCCGGCAGTCAGAAAATTTTTGTCAGTCGCAATGGAAAGATAACTGTCAAAAAAGGAACGAAACCGGGCACTTACAAAGTTAAAGTACTGATCTATGCAAAAGGGACTGATTTCTACAAACCGAAAAAGATTCGGAAGACCATTAAAGTCATTGTCCAAAGGGCATCAGATTCCGGAGATCATACATCTCCCACGCCGGCTCCTTCCTATACTCCGTCACAGCCATCTGTATCGCCAACGGATCCGAATACAAATGTTACCCCATCTACCACCCGTTATATATTGAATACAAATACGAAAAAGTTTCACTATCCTGATTGCAGAGGCGTTTCACAAATGAATGAATGGAACAAGCTTCCCTCCTCTGCCTCCAGAGAGGATATCATTGCACAAGGCTACAGTCCTTGCGGAATTTGCAAACCATAACATGACATACAAAATCCCCGGTGCAAAGCACCGGGGACTTTCTCATTCCATCCGCCTCTACTGTTCCATCTGTCTGCCCAGAAAACCTGCGGCGGACAATACGAGCTTCTTTTCTACTTCACCAAGTTTTTCCTTCTCATTGTTTGTGGCAAGAATGACAGCACCGATCACATCCCCTTCTGCCAGGATTGGGGCGGACACATACTGTGTAAGATCCGGTAACGGTTCATTGGCAATCTCAACAAAGTTCTTATCCGCTTTTGACAGAAGCAGGATCTCCCTGTCATTCAGCTTTTCTTCCATCCTATGGCTGATCGATTTCCCAAGCAGATTTTTCAACCCGCCCGCTGCAGCAATAAACTGATCTCTGTCTGCAATGAGTGCGATCTTGCCGGACACCTGCGCAAGACTTTCCGCATACTGTTTGGCAAACGCTGTCATTTCACCGATCGGTGAATATTTTTTCAGAATGATCTCGCCTTCGCGATCAGTAAAAATTTCCAACGGGTCACTTTCGCGGATCCGCAAAGTCCTGCGGATCTCCTTTGGAATGACAATGCGCCCCAGATCATCTATTCTTCGTACTATACCTGTCGCTTTCAATACCTTTTCCTCCAATTTCCTATTTTAGCCAGAGCGCTTCACCACTCTTTTTGCTATATATTAGATTTGGAGTTAGTATGTGGAAAAACATGCAGGATTATTCGATTATTCTCCAATCCTTGTTAAGCAACAAATAAACGCCCGGTACTTCTTTACCGCTTCTATATTGCAAAAATGCCATAACGAAAGTATAATTGAGGATTATATTGCAAATCGTATAGTTACATCCATAACAGCCTGGAGGGAATATGCAGAAAAAAATACAGGATACCGACACTACTCAACACAATAGTTCCGTACCACCGGAAAACAGACCGATGAATAAAAATATGATCCGATCTGTCGTTTGTTCACTGCTTGCGGTTATTTTATTTGCCTGGGCATTAATGAACTTTGATATCATAATGAAATTTTTTAACAAAGTAATTTCGCTGTTCTCTCCGTTTCTGATTGGCGGTGGTATTGCTTTTCTGATCAATGTTGTCCTAAATCCACTTGAACGCTGCTGGAATAAAGTATGCAAAAAAGCCCCGGCAAAGCTGACAAGACCGGTCTGTCTCACGCTGAGCTCTGTTCTTGTGCTGGGAATCTTGTTCGCTGTAATATTTATGATGATTCCGAGTCTATGGAAATCAGTCGATGAGTTTATTCAAAATATCCCGATTTACGTTGAAGAAATCAGACATTGGTGGATGGATACTGTCCGCTTTGCGGCAAAGTACAATATCGTCCTTCCGGAATATGCCATCGACTCCGACCTGCTGATCCGGAAAATTACGGCTCTGATCAACGACAAAGGAAGCGGAATCATTTCGATAACATGGGATGCAGCTACCTCCGTCCTTTCCGGTCTGATCGATGTGCTTTTGGCATTTATCTTTGCTTTATACCTTCTGGCAAAAAAAGAAGTGGTCGCAGCCCACTTAAAGAAGCTGATCGTAACGATACTTCCGCAAAAGAAGGCAAAACAACTTCTGAGCATCGCCTCACTGACAAATCATACTTTTTCCAGCTTTGTCAGCGGGCAGCTTACAGAGGCTGTCATTATTGGAATTCTCTGTTTTCTGGGAATGCTGATTCTGAAGCTTCCCTACGCCGGTGCCATCTCAACATTTGTTGCGTTTACCGCATTGATACCGGTCTTTGGTGCATGGCTCGGCGGAGGTCTCGGTGCGTTTCTGATCCTGTTGGCAGATCCCATCAAAGCTGTGTGGTTCATTATTTATCTGCTGCTTCTGCAACAGGTGGAAGGCAATCTGATATATCCAAAAGTTGTTGGGAAATCCGTTGGTCTTCCCGGGCTGCTTGTACTGATGGCAGTCACTGTTGGCGGTGAAGCATTTGGTATCCTGGGAATGCTTTTCAGCGTTCCGGTCTGCGCAGTGCTGTATAACCTTTATCTGGCGTTCATGAAAAACCAGACTCCCCGTAAAGGATAGTTTGTATGCAGTTTTAAAACCGTTACTCCGCTTTCACCGCCCAACGCATCTTGGTTGAGCGGGCGCGCGGGTTCAGGCGGCATTCTTCAGCGGATGGTCTTATGACATCAGCCGAGATTTCTGCGTAAACGCCTGCTTTTTTCAATTCCTTGAAGGCTTTTTTGACCAGGCGGTCTTCTCCTGAATGAAAAGTCAGAATTGCCACTCTTCCACCGGGCTTTAAAATACCATCGAGCTTTTCCAAAAAGCTGTAAAGTACCTCGAATTCACTGTTCACATCAATACGCAGTGCCTGAAATGTACGGGCACAGGATTTTTTGACTGCTTCCTCCCGTTCTGCTTTTGGCAGACGGACAAGAGCTGCTTCCACAGCATTTCTCAAATCTGTTGTCGTTTCTATCTTTTTCCCGTTCTTTAATCTGCCAAATACGCTGGCTGCAATTTCCGCCGCATACGGTTCATCGGAATTTTCAATGAGCATTCCTTCAAATTCCTTCTGCGTAACCTGTAAAAGCCGATCTGCCGCACTGTCGCCATGCATAGGATCCAGCCGCAGATCCAGAGGACCTTCTGTTTTATAAGAAAAACCGCGCTTCGGATCGTCGATCTGCATGGAAGAAACGCCGAGATCCGCCAATACAAAATCAAACTGTCCGAATTCCTCCGCCACCTTGTCGATATTTGCAAAATTCATCAGCCTAAACTGAAAGTTATCCTCGGAAAAACCTGCCGCGCGCAGCCTTTTGACCGTCTTTTCCGATTCGATCGGATCAATATCGAGTCCGACGAGCCTGCCTTCTCCTTCCAGCTTTTCCAGCATTTTGCGACTGTGTCCGCCATAGCCCAGCGTACAGTCCAGCCCCTGCTGCCCCGGTCTTATTTCCAGAAAATCCAGTATCTCCTTTACCATAATGGAAATATGCATGCCCGCAGGCGTCGAACCCTTTTCGATCACATGTGCCACTGTATCGGCATATTTTTCAGGATCATGTTCTTTATATTTTTCTTCAAACTTCTTCGGATACCTGCCCGCGTAGCGGACACGGCGCTTGTGTACTTTTTCTTCCATATTCTTCCTCACTGTCACAAAATATAGTCTGTATTATACCATTATGTTTATCCTATAGTTTCCGACAGGTCAAGTCAACCTGTGAAATACAATCAAAAAACAGAAGACCATCTGTTTTTGGCAGATAATCTTCTGTTTGTTTTATCTGTGCTGAGATACCTTATCTGCTCAGCACGATTCTCTCAAAATAAATTCGGATTTTAAAATGATATTTTCACATCGGGCATCCGGATCTCCAATTTTCTTAAGCAGTAATTCCACTGCTTTTCTTCCCATTTCCTTCATTGGCTGACGAATTGCTGATATCGTCGGAACTGTCAGCTGTGACCATTCAAAGTCATCATAGCATATCATAGCCATTTCTTCCGGTATACGCTTCTTATAATCCATAAGACATTTAAAAACTCCCTGTGCCATCGGATTCTCAGCGACAAAACAAGCAGTCGCCTTTTTTTCCTGCAATAGTTGTTTCATTGCATCATACCCATTTTCAAATGTCTGTTGTTCTCTTCCTACTATAATTTCCCCGTCACGTGCGAGTCCACTGTCAGCAAGAGCATCCAAATATCCCTGAAATCTATCTCTTCCTGTGGATAACTCATAATTTCTGCTGCTGTAAATATAGCCAATATTAGTATGCCCTTTTTGAATTAATGCTTTTATCGCATTATAGGATGCCTGATAATTATCACACGTTACCGCATTACATGGCACGAACTTTGTTTTACAATCAATAAAAACCAGTGGAAAATCTTTGGAAGGACAGAGCGTCCGATAATCAAAATCCATCTGCCGGGGCGCCAGAATAATGCCGCATACCTGCTGCTGTAACATGCTGCGGACAACATTTAATTCGTCGTTTACCTTACTTCTCGTCGTACATAAAAGCAGTGAATAACCCTCTTTATATAAAACATCAGAAATCTCGTCCACAACCCTCGAGAAGAATGGCGTAGATGCTTCCTGTACAATTACAGCAACTGTTTTCACAGTATTCGTCCGCAGCCCTCTTGCCATAATATTCGGTGTATAATTCAACTCTTTTATCGCATCATTTACCCGTTTTTCAACTTCAGGAGACACATATCTTGTCTTATTCACCACATGAGAAACCGTTGTTGCAGATACACCTGCTCTTTCTGCCACCTGTTTTATTCCAACCCTCATGCTTTTATCATTCCTTTCACTTCATTAAGAACAGTCTATGCCAGTTCTTTTATACTGCATACAAATGCATCGGGAATATCGATCTGATTCACTGATTTAAACAGAGCCGGATCATCTTCCTTCCGTTTAAAGATTTCCATAATTCCCGTAGAGTGTCCCATTCTCTCGCCCAAAGTAAAAAGAATGTCCCCTTCTTTATTAAAACGGATCGTCCTGACAGCCCCTCTGACCGGAAGTCTCGATGCAATTTCCATCCTTCCGTCCGGTAATACTCTTAAAATTACAATCTCATAATGTCCGCGGACAGATGCTGCAATAAACTCGCCGGTTTTTGATATTGCTATATCACCCGCTGCCATATAATGCTGAGGCAGTCCATCTTCTCCAACTTCCCCAAAATTCCCGGGGAGTTCGTGATTTGCAATATTGATAATCTGTAATTCTTCCGTCTCTGCACATTTTGTTGCCTTCCATGCAGCAATTTGCGCACTCATCTCCATAATAGTATAAGTATATCCATTTTTTTCATGAAATGCAATATGTCTTGGTCCTGAACCCGCCGGTGCTGACCAGCTGCCCGTGATATCAAATGTTTTTTCATTATTTTTATGCTCTAGTATCCACACCTTATCAGATCCAAAATCTGCCACATAACAATACTTACTGTCTGCTGTAAAAAAAGCCGAATGTGGATGTGCACGATCCTGCCTGTAACTGATGCTGCTCCCTTTAAATTCCAGTCTCTGTATAAAAGCACCGATCTTTCCTTCTTTATCCATTTCATAAAAATGAACTGCACCATCCGCAAAGTCAGTAACCGCTATTATTTTTTCATCCGGACTGATCGATAGATGACAGACATCGCCGGCTGTATGCAACACTGTTTCGTTCATAAATATGAGACTTCCGTTCTGATCTACTATCCGATAACTTTGCAATACGTCCTGATCTGCATCTGTTTTACCTGTTACAAGCAGCGTATTCTTATCACTGCTCATGGCAATATGGGTAAACCCACGTAATTGCACCTCCTGTCTTACCAGAAGTAATTTATTTTCATCCGCTTCATACTTGTAAAGATATATGCCACCATGTTTATCATCACCCTTAACGCCTGTCCATATTTCATATCTGCGTTTTGACCGCATTATTTATTCATCTCCTTACTTATATGTCATATTTGTGCCGGAATGGTTTCCCGTATTTTAGAAATCGTATGTCGGCTGTTTCAGGGGGATATTCTCCATGATCCATCTGGCATCTTCCATTGTTGTCATCACATCCATGGAGCCGTATTTTCTTGTAGAGCCGGCTGAACACGCATTGGCAAAGCCTGCTATACTTTTCAGCTCATCTACACTCAGTTGATCTATGGAAAAGCCTTTTCTTGTTGCCTGAAATAATAAAGCCCCCATAAAAGAATCTCCTGCTCCGGTTGTATCCACAACATCTACCGCATAAGTAGGCTGATAGACATATCCGTTACGATTTCTTAAAAGACAGCCATCTTCTCCAAGTGTTACCGCAACCAGTTTATTTTTTTCCCTGACAAGCCTTTCACTGCCTTTCAGAATATCTTTCTCGCCAAAGAAATGCTCTAATTCTACATCTGTAAGCTTAACAATATCACTCGTTAATGCTGCATCACAAATACTTGTCATTTCTTCCTGTGTGTGCGTGTTTCCCCGCCAGTTACAATCTAATCCCAACAGTCCGTTTTGCTCCCTGACAACTTCTATGATCTTCTGACAGGCTGCATAAATCGGTTTTTCCTTTTTATAAAACCACATAGGTATCACAAAAGCCCTGCTGGATCTGATCATATCGAAATCCACTGCATCTACACCCGTCTCCACATCCGTTCTTCTGCTTTCATACTTCAGAAAATGTCTGTCATTTTTTTCATCAAAATGCACAAACATCATACGAGTTTCCACTTTATCGCTTATTACCACACCGGATACATCAATTCCACTTTCCTTTGCATACTCATATAAGAATTTGCCATGATCATCATCTCCGACCGTAGTGATAAGTGCACTCGTACCACCCAGCCGGACAATCTGGGACAACAGATTTCCTGTAGCTCCTGCCGGCTGTCTTTCATATAAATTGAAGCCTGCTTCTGTCTTTCCTCTGTATACCATGTTCAGAATCAGATCTCCTAATGCCACAACATCTACATTTTTCATCGATCCAGTATTCTCTCCTTCTTCATTTCTCGCATTGTTATGATTTGGCATTTCTTGCTTTTTTCGTACGTACTGTATCATAAAATACAGCCATAACGATAATAATACCCAAAATAACCTGCTGCCAGAATGCATCAATTCCGTTCAGATTCAGTCCGTTTCTGATACATGCAACAATGATCGCACCAACAACAGCACCAAGCATTCCACCTTCGCCACCTACCATACTGATGCCTCCCAGTACAGATGCAAAGATACCTTCAAACTCATAGCCATTTCCACCATTAGTCGGCATGGATACAAGCCGTCCTGCAAGCATGGCTCCTGCCAGACCTCCGAGCATTCCTGTTATGATGTAGGCAATAAATTTTACTTTAGGTACATTGATACCGGACATAGCTGCTGCATCCGGGTTACTTCCTATAAAATAGATATTTCTTCCAAATACGGTCTTTTTCAGAATGAAAGACAATAATAATGCTACTACAATAAATACATAGGCCGGGATCGGAATTCCCAGAATAGAGCCGCTTCCGAATTTTACAAAACTGTTAAGAACTTCTTCTGAAGCATAAGCCCGAACCGCAATAGTCTGTCCATTGGTCAGAATCATCAGAATTCCCCTGTATATCCACATGCCTCCGAGTGTTGCAATAAAAGGGATCAGCCCCATGACTGTAACCATAAATCCGTTCATTGCCCCGCAAAGTCCGCCAACCAGAACGGCGCCGATTATACTCGGAATCAGCGGAACATTCATTCTGATAAACAGACAGCAGGCTGCTCCTGTCAATCCAACGATAGAACCCAGTGATAAATCAATACCGCCTCCAATGATAACAATGCTTGCTCCCATTGCAACCATGACATAGACAGCAGCAGAAAGCATAAGGGATGTGATATTATATGCCTGTCTGAACGGAGGTGTTGTAATAAAAAGAAATAACATAATCACAATCAGAATTGTGATCGGTCCCAATATGCTGCTTTTTTTAAATGCACTTAACTTGTTTACATTTTTTAACTCATTTTTTTTCATATTTGGTCATCGCCCTTCCTGTTTTTTTATTCCGGTTGCATACTGCATAATATTGGATGCTTCAATCTCCGCATGACTTAATTCACCTACCGTATGTCCTTCCCGGTATACATATACTCTATCACTCATTCCAATCACTTCCGACAGATCAGAAGAGATCAGAATAATACCAAGACCGGCATCTGATAATTGGTTCATCAGCTTATAGATCTCAAATTTAGCACCTACATCAATTCCTTTGGTTGGTTCATCAAATATCAGAATCCTTGGATTACACGACATCCATTTTGCAAGAATTACCTTCTGCTGGTTTCCTCCACTCAACAGTTTTGTCTGCTGTTCCAGACCCGAAATCTTAATCTGCAGCTTTTCTACATAAGTGTTCGCATTTTCTTCCGCTTTTTTTTCACTTACCAGTCCCCTTCTGGATAATTTTTTCAGAGAGGCAATACTGATATTTTTTTCAACATTTAATGACAAAGCCAGACCGTCTGCCTTACGGTCTTCTGTCATATATACGACGCCGTTTTCTATTGAACTGTGCACATTTTTAAACTGCTTAACCTGCTTGTCAAATAATGTAAGTTCATCTATTTTTCCCTTGTCAGCTCCAATCAATATACGCATGGACTCTGTTCTCCCGGCTCCGACAAGACCGGCCATTCCAACTATTTCACCCTTATGGACGACAATTTCATCCACCTTTATGCCACTTTTATTTTTTATTCCTTTTGCATGAAGAACCACTTCCCCTATTTTTCTCTTATAGTCAGGATATTTTTCTGTCATCTCCCGCCCTACCATCAGGTTTACAAGTTCTTCATTTGTTGTATCCGCATAGTTCATGGTGCGGATAAATTTTCCATCACGCATGACTGTTACTCTGTCGGCAAGGATTTCCAGTTCTTCAAATCTGTGCGTAATGTAAACAATACCCATTCCCTGTTTTTTTAATTTCTCGATTATCTTATACAGATGGTTAGTTTCTTCCTTTGTAAGTGACGTTGTAGGTTCATCGAATACAATAACCTTTCCGCCGCGCGATATTACCTTAGCAATCTCAACCATCTGCTGTTCTGCTATACTTAATGATCTGACAGGTAATGTCGGATCCACATATAATCCGACTGTATCCTGTAGAATCTTTTCTGCTTCTTTTCTTAAAGTTTTATCATCGATCAGATGTTTTTTTGTTTTCAGATTTCCGATAAAGATATTGTTTGTCACATCCATCTGCATACAGACATTTAATTCCTGAAATACCTCACCAATACCCAGCTGAAGTGCTTCTGACGGACTTTTAATGGCAACCTTCTGACCTTCAATAAAAATTTCTCCTTCATCAGGTGCATACACACCATAAAGAATTTTCATTAATGTAGATTTTCCTGCACCATTTTCCCCTACCAGTGCGTGCACCTCGCCCGCACATAGATTAAAAGAAAAATGATCCAGTGCATGCACGCCGGGAAATGTTTTTGTGATATCTTTCATCTCCAATAATACATTACTCACTCCATCTGCCTCCTGTTATTTAAAAAAGCTGTAAATGTATACAGCCTTTTTATTTCTGTATGTTATGATATGAGTGTCAAAATTAAATTTTGCCACTCATTGATGTATTCGAATTGCTATATTGTAAAGTGTACCCTTTGTCAAGGACACTATG
>HF995214.1 GCA_000432915.1 Firmicutes bacterium CAG:194 | reverse complement strand
GGTAACACGGGTTCGATTCCCGTCGGAGTCATTTTTTTATTTATAGGAAAATAAATATGGCGCCATAGCCAAGTGGTAAGGCAAAGGTCTGCAACACCTCTATCACCAGTTCGAATCTGGTTGGCGCCTTTTTTAACAGCCTGTGGGCTGTTTTTTTGTTGTGGTGACGAGGAAACTTTGTTCCTATTACACAAAATGCTCCGCGGGAATGCGCATTCGCGCGAAAAAGAAAAGCATTTAAAGTAAATCAAATTTTTTTAATACCATATACAGGTCGTGTACCGGAAGGCCCACTACATTAAAGTAATCTCCTTCGATTTTTTGAATAAATTTAGAACCAAAAGGCTCTTGAATGCCATATCCACCGGCTTTATCTGCCCACGGATATTTTCCGGAAGGATCAGGAGTTGTGAGATAAGCTGTTAATTCTGCGGGAGAAATCACATCAAATGTAACGTGGGTACAGGAAACAAAGGAATGATGGATTACTTGCTCATCTATATTCCAAAAGAGCGTTACACCTGTGTAGACCTGATGTGTATGCCCGGACAAATCCGACAACATGGCTCTCGCTGCATCCACATCTGCCGGTTTCCCTAATAATTGATCACGGAAACAGACAATTGTATCTGAACCGATTACCAGACAGGGAGAGATAGGAGCTGCAGTCAAAGAAGGCATTTCCAAAGAAATATCAGTGCTGTGCGAGATATGTTGTTGCATGATGTCTTCTGCCTTTGTATGGGAAAGATCCATGACAAACGCTTCAGGAGTATGAAATACAGTTTCTTCCTCTTTGGATGAAGGTATAATCTGAAAAACCGGGAATATGTTTTTTAGTAGTTCTTTTCTGCGGGGTGAAGCAGAGGCAAGAATGATCTGACGATTGGTATGCATAGGTCTCCTTTTCGAATTTTGTATACAATTTATCGTTCAAAGTGTATAGATTTTGTTGAAGAAAGTCGTTTATTGTATTATAATTATACTACATGTAAACTCGTGTGAGAAGTATAGAGGTGGCAGAATGGATAAAAAGAGGTTAAATATTGCATTGCTTGTCAGCGAATTTGAGGATGGATATACGCGTTCTTTGTGTGAAGGTGCAGTTTCGGCTGCCAAGGAATTAGATGCGAATTTATTTATATTTCCCGGGCGATATTTGGAAGCACATAATTACGATTTGTATCGCACGAAATATGATTACCATTTTAACAGTCTCTTTTCCTATGCCACAGCTTCCGAATATGATGTAATATTGATTTCCATGGGTACCATTGCAGGAAATGTGGACTTGGAAACAAAGGTAGAATTTCTGAGACAGTTCAAAGGTGACAATATCATTACTATCTCAGCTAAAATAGAGGGATATCCGAGTGTATGCTTTGATAATAGCTTCGGATTTTATAAAGGTATTTCTCATCTGATTGAGGCACATAAGTGCAGAAGGATCGGATTTGTCAGTGGCGCAATGACCAGTGATGATGCAATGCAGCGTTTGGATACATATCGAAAATGCCTGCGTGATCATGGGATCACATACCAGGAAGGCCGCGTAGTATATGGCAATTTCACTGAGTACAGTCAGGAAATAGTGAGAGATCTGATGCGTCGAAATCCGGATCTGGATGCGGTTGTATTTGCGAATGACATGATGGCAATTGGTGGATATAAGGTATTTAGGGAAATGGGGCTTCGTGTCGGACGAGATATTTCTGTTATGGGATTTGATAATTCGGCCTGTGCCCTGACGCTCGAACCTAATCTTTCGACTGTAAATGCTGATCCGATGCAGCTTGGTTATCAGGCAGTTATGAATTATCAGGATATTCTGTCTGGAAAAGTGCATGATGTGACGGTGGAGTCCTCACCGATTTACAGAGAGTCCTGTGGATGCAGACGAAAAGATTTTACAGGCTTTGCAGTGGATGAGAAAAATATTTTTAATCCGATGGAGACGCAGGATCTGTTAAATAATCTGTACAGATACCTATTTGAAAAAAAAGATCAGACAACAGGTGTACATCAAATAAAAGTAAAATTGCAGGAATATATTTCTTTTATTCAGGATCATATTTCGGATAATGGGGCATCAGAGGAAGATCTCGAAGAACTGGCAAGAAAAATGCGCGGATTGTGCAGAATGGAACTGCAGCCTTATACGTCAGTATCGAAAATGTTTCATGTTCTTGATTATGTTTACGATTGCATGAAATATGTGATTACGGATCCGGATATCATGCGCAGCTTATGTGAAACATATTTTGGCGTCTATCAGGATACAACGGAATATATCCAGAAGAAGGCAGATGCGGATAAGATCGATGTCCTTTTGCTGAATTATATATCGACAACATTCACAAGAGATATGCTGGATTATGAGATCGGCGATGACAGAGCTTATTTCACGATCATGGATAAGCTGGAACGGTTATATTTCAAGACTGCGTATCTGTGCCTGTTTGAAAACGAAGTTGTCTACCGGCAGAATCAAAACTTTAAAATGCCGGAAAATATATTATTAAAAGCATATATGCATGATGGGGAGGCTGTCTGTCAGGAAGCGGGCAGGCAGAAATTCCCAATGAAAAATCTGATCACACACTTCTTTGAAGGGCAGGAGCATCGTTCTACCGTTATTGTGACACTGCTGTTCTCAACGTTAGAGCAGTATGGACTGCTGATCAGCGAGATCGAAGAAGCATATATGCATTATACAACACCGATCAGCTATCAGATCAGTTCCGCTGTTAAGACACTGGAGCTTCTGAAAAATAAAGAGGACATTACTGCACAGCTTGAGAAAAGTCTGGTGCAGATCAAGGAAAGTAACGCGATTTTGGACGAAATGTCAAAATCAGATGAACTGACACAGATTTACAACAGAAGAGGCTTCCTGACTACGGTGCAGCATCAGGTAATGCATCCGGCAAATCTGGATAAACAGGCGATCATTATTTATGCGGATATGAATAATCTGAAGGTTATTAATGATCAGTTCGGACATGAAGAAGGTGACTTCTCCCTGAAGACGCTGGCAAATATTCTGAAAGATACATTTGGAGACAGTGGAATCGTAGGCAGATTTGGTGGAGATGAATTCGCAGCATTCACATTCACGGATGATAAAGATGCAGCCGAGAAGATCCGGGCGCGCATAGCGGAGATTACAAAGGAAGAGAATGAAAAGAACGGAAAGCCATACTATATCAGCATGAGTGTCGGCGCATGTGAATTTAAGTGTTCTGATCAGGTGAATCTGCAGGATCTGATGGATAAGGCAGATGTCGACCTTTATATTGAAAAACGTCATAAACGAAGCAATGTTCTGAAAAAGGAAACAGAGGCGATTTAAGTGGACAAAATAGAAGTATTGCAGCAGATGATCGATGAAAGTGAAAAAATTGTGTTTTTTGGCGGAGCAGGTGTTTCAACAGAAAGCGGAATCCCGGATTTCAGAAGCGTGGACGGGCTTTATCATCAAAAATATGATTATCCGCCGGAGACGATACTCAGCCATACCTTTTTTATGAGAAAGCCGGAGGAGTTTTATCGGTTTTACAGGGATAAAATGCTTTGCCTTTCTGCAAAGCCGAATGCTGCACATAAAAAACTGGCAGAGCTGGAAAAGGCGGGAAAGCTGACGGCGGTCATTACGCAGAATATAGATGGACTGCATCAGGCTGCGGGGAGTCGGAAGGTATATGAGTTGCATGGCAGCGTTTTACGGAACTATTGCCAGAAATGCGGAAAATTCTATACTGCGGAGTATATTTTAAACAGTACGGGCGTTCCGAAGTGTGAATGTGGTGGTGTGATCAAGCCGGATGTCGTGTTATATGAGGAAGGGCTGGATCAGGAAACGATCGAAAAATCAGTGCAGGCGATCCGGGAAGCGGATATGCTCATCATTGGCGGAACTTCACTCGTAGTCTATCCTGCAGCAGGACTGATCGACTATTACAATGGAAACAAGCTGGTTCTGATCAATAAAAGCGAAACCTCGCGTGACTCGCTGGCAGATCTGATCATTACAGACAGTATCGGAGAGGTACTTTCCGGGATACAGGTAAGATAAAATAAAAATGCTGCTGTTATATAACTGAAACAGATCAGACCGAGACGGGAATGGAGTAAAACATGGAATATCAGGTAGGCGATATTGTTACATTGAAAAAACAGCACCCCTGTGGTTCCAGACAATGGGAAATCCTGAGAGTGGGTGCGGATTTCAGGTTAAAGTGTCAGGGATGCGGACATCAGATCATGATAGCGCGAAAACTGGTTGAAAAAAACACGAAAGACCTGCAAAAAAAGGCTTGAAAAGCCTTCCTTCTTATGGTATTATAGGGTTCTGTGATATAAAATAATTCCTTGCTTCTGCTTCGGGCAGAGGCCAGAGACCAAAAGGAGGTAAACTAGCATGAACAAATATGAATTAGCCGTTGCTGTGAGTGCGAAAATCGAAGACGATGAAAGAGCTGCTACTATTGATAAAGTAAAAGCTTATGTCGAAAGATTCGGTGGACAGATTACTAACATTGATGAATGGGGTAAGAGAAGACTTGCTTACGAAGTTCAGCATATGAAAGAAGCTTTCTACTATTTCATCCAGTTCGACGCAGAGCCAGCTGCTCCAGCAGAAATCGAAGATAACATTCGTATTATGGAAAACATCGTTAGATTTTTGTGCGTAAGACAGGACGAGGCATAAAAAGAAAGTAGGAAAAATATGAATAAAGTTATTCTAATGGGGCGTTTAACAAGAGATCCGGAAGTCAGATATTCACAGGGAGAGCAGCCAATGGCAATCGCCAGATATTCTCTCGCTGTAGACCGCAGATTTAATCGTAACAGTCAGGATGGACAGACAGCTGATTTTATCAACTGTGTTGCTTTTGGCAGAAATGGTGAGTTTGCAGAGAAATATCTTCATAAAGGAACCAAAATCCTCGCAGAAGGCAGAATCCAGACCGGAAGCTATACCAATAAGGATGGCGTGAAGGTTTATACAACAGAAGTTGTTGTAGAGAATCAGGAGTTTGCAGAGAGTAAAAATGCACAGGGTAACGGCGGATATGCCAACGCCGGTCAGAGTGCTTCACCTGCTCCGATGCCTGCTGATGATGGTTTCATGAATATCCCGGACGGAATTGAAGAACTGCCATTTAGTTAGAATGTAACAGACAAATGGAGGTAATATCATGGCTTATAATAAGGCAGATAAAGCTGATTCTCCAATGAAGAGAAGAGGCGGCATGCGCAGAAGAAAAAAAGTTTGCGTATTTTGCGGGAAAGATAACACAATCGATTACAAAGATGTCAATAAATTAAAAAGATATGTATCTGAAAGAGGAAAGATTCTTCCTCGCCGTATCACAGGAAACTGTGCAAAGCATCAGAGAGCTCTTACAGTTGCTATTAAGAGAGCACGTCACGTAGCATTGATGCCATATACATGTGATTAAGTAAAAGTAAACCCGGTCGGAATGACCGGGTTTTTATGTATAATACATACTTTATCTGGACTGATCGTAAGAATATGTTCGTGCATTCTTGTAGTAGAAACTGAAAAATGTAAAGCCAGCACTTGACAAAGCTCGTCCAGTTTCCTAAAATCAGTTTAGAATTGTTCTGCAAAATGCAGGAGAAATAAAGATTTTATCAGGCTGAGAAGAGGATTAGTACGGTCAGCGCACGTCAAAGAGAGAGGATCATTGGTGAGAGATCCTTACGCAGCAGAGCGGAACCTGCCTTGGAGCTTCCTGTGAAAGCAGGCGCAGCCCGGCGTTATGGGTAAAAAAGCAGAGTGTCAGACACTAAGTGGGGTGGTACCGCCGGAATTCCGGTCCCTATGGGACGGAAGAGGCGTACCACCCCTTATGAATGTGGAAAAAAGAAAGGAAAAGAAAAATGGCAGACAAGAAAATGGTAGAAGCGATCACTGCGATGGATGTGGATTTTGCGCAGTGGTACACAGATGTAGTAAAGAAAGCAGAACTGATCGACTACACAAGCGTAAAAGGATGTATGGTGATCAAACCGGCAGGATATGCGATCTGGGAGCTGATCCAGAGCCAGCTGGATGCAAAATTCAAGGAAACAGGTGTAGAAAATGTATATCTTCCGATGTTTATTCCGGAGAGCTTATTACAGAAGGAAAAAGATCATGTAGAAGGCTTTGCACCGGAAGTTGCATGGGTAACCCATGGTGGACTGCAGCCACTGCAGGAAAGACTGTGCGTCAGACCGACATCCGAAACTTTATTCTGTGATTTCTATAAAAATGAGATCCATTCTTATCGTGATCTGCCAAAGGTATATAACCAGTGGTGTTCCGTTGTACGTTGGGAAAAGGAAACAAGACCGTTCCTGAGAAGCCGTGAGTTCTTATGGCAGGAAGGCCATACCGCACATGCAACAGAGGAAGAAGCAGAAGCAAGAACGATCCAGATGCTGAATGTATATGCAGACTTTTGTGAGCAGGTACTGGCAATTCCGGTCATTAAGGGACGTAAGACAGATAAGGAAAAATTTGCCGGTGCAACAGCTACTTATACAATTGAAGCATTGATGCACGACGGAAAAGCGCTGCAGTCCGGTACAAGCCATAACTTTGGTGATGGCTTTGCAAGAGCCTTTGGTATCCAGTATACAGATAAAAATAACCAGCTTCAGTATGTACATCAGACATCCTGGGGTATGACAACAAGACTGATCGGCGCGATCATCATGGTACATGGAGACGACAACGGACTGGTGCTTCCGCCGAGAGTTGCTCCGACACAGGTTTGCATCATTCCGATCCGCCAGCAGGCAGAAGGTGTCCTGGATAAGGCATATGAACTGCGTGACCGTCTGAAATCTAACTTCCGTGTGAAAGTAGATGATACAGATAAGAGCCCAGGCTGGAAATTTGCTGAATGTGAAATGAGAGGTATTCCGGTTCGTGTTGAGATCGGTCCAAAGGATATGGAAGCAAATAAGTGTGTTCTGGTCCGCCGTGATACAAGAGAAAAGATCGAGTGCTCTTTAGATGATCTGGAAACAAAGGTTGCAGAGCTGCTTGAGCAGATCCAGAAGGATATGCTGGAGCATGCAAGAGCACATCGTGATGCACATACTTATACCGCTAAAAATATGGAAGAGTTTGAAAAACTCTTTGCAGAAAAATCCGGTTTTGTAAAAGCCATGTGGTGCGGCGATCAGGCATGTGAAGATGCGATCAAGGAAAAACTGAGTGTAACAAGCCGTTGTATGCCATTTGAGCAGGAACATATTGCAGATACCTGCGTATGCTGCGGCAAACCTGCTACAAAGATGGTTTACTGGGGACGTGCATACTAAAACAAAAGGGAGATAGAAAAATGAACATTTTAGTCATCAACTGTGGCAGCTCATCACTGAAATATCAGCTCATCAACAGCGAAAGCGAAGAAGTACTTGCAAAAGGACTTTGTGAGAGAATCGGAATTGACGGAAGCTGTATTACACATCAGCCGAAGGGCGGAGAGAAAGTAAAGACTGAGATCGCAATGCCGACACATACACAGGCAGTTGCGGCAGTGATCGAAAAGCTGACAGACGAGAAGCTTGGCGTCGTAAAATCTCTGGCAGAGATCGATGCAGTCGGACACCGTATCGTACATGGCGGTGAGAAGTTTGCAAGCAGTGTAGTGATCGATGCAGAGGTCATGAAAGCCATTGAGGATTGTAATGATCTGGCACCGCTTCACAATCCGGCAAACCTGATCGGTATCAATTCCTGCAAGGAAATTATGCCGGATGTACCGATGGTAGCGGTTTTTGATACTGCTTTCCACCAGACAATGCCTAAGAAAGCCTATTTATACGGTCTTCCATATGAATATTATGAAAAATACAAAGTGAGACGCTATGGCTTCCATGGTACAAGCCATGATTTTGTCAGCAACCGTGTGGCAGAGATCATGGGCAGGAAACGCGAAGATTTGAAGATCATTGTTTGCCATCTGGGAAATGGTGCATCTGTTTCAGCAGTAAAGAACGGAAAATGTGTGGATACTTCCATGGGTCTGACACCACTTGAAGGTCTGATCATGGGTACAAGAAGTGGTGACATTGATCCGGCGATCGTAAGTTTTCTGGCAGATAAAGAAGGAAAAACAGCCGATGAGATCATTAACATCTGTAATAAGAAGTCAGGTGTACTTGGTCTGTCAGGCGGTGTTTCAAGCGATTTCCGTGATCTGGCACAGGCAGCAGCGGATGGCAATGAAAAGGCAGATATCGCACTGAAGACATGGGCATATCATGTCGCAAAATATGTAGGTGCTTATGCAGCAGCCATGAACGGTGTTGATGTGATCGCTTTTACAGCCGGTGTCGGTGAAAACAATGTGGATGCCAGAGCTGAGGTCTGCAGCTACTTAGGTTATCTTGGGGTAACTATAAATGCAGAAGCAAACAAGAAGCGTGGCGAAGAAGTAGAGATCTCTACACCGGACAGCACAACAAAGGTATATGTTGTACCGACGGATGAAGAGCTTGCTATTGCAAGAGAAACAGCACGACTTGTAAAATAATGATGGAATGCGGGAGAGCATACCTTTGTGCTGCAGGATGGATCATAGCATACATCATGTGGTATTCGGCCGGGAGGCGGTTTTGTGAAAGAGCGGATTTTAAATTATATGGCTTACATCGATCAGCTTTTAGCGGATGATGCAGGCAAAAATGAAGAAGATTATGAAAAGATCATGGAGGAGCATAAGCTGCAGCTAACTTTCTTTATGCATGAGCGGCTTGTGCACCTTCTGGTGACACTGACCTTTGCACTGTTAGCATTTGCTACTTTTTTTGCATTGGTATTTGCGTTTCAGCCGGGGCTTGTGGTCTTGTTTATTGCACTGCTTGTATTGCTTGTTCCATACATCATGCATTATTACCTGCTGGAGAACGGCGTCCAGAAAATGTACAGGCAGTATGATGAGATGTACAAGCGTGCACGGGAGCAAAGTAACCCGCCCCAAAAATGACATGATATGCCAAACAAAAGGAATGAGGTAACGGCATTTGCGTAAAGCGCGCATAAGTCGGGAGATGGTAAAACATGAAGGATCTGAAACAGACATATACACTGCATTATCACCTGCGTGAGCCATATCCGCACAAGGAAGATATCGTGTGTACGCTGAAATGGTCTGACCGCAGAAGCTATGGTATTTCGATAGAAGCGACGGGCGAAGTGATGCTGCATCTGCCACTTTCAGGAAGCGTAAGGGATGCAGCCCGAATGGCAGAAGAAAAACGTGGCTGGATCATCGAAAAGGTGCTGATGCAGCGGCAAAGGATGGAGGAAGCGCAGAAAAAAGAGGCGCAGAGAGATAAATGTTATACGCCGGAGCAGAGAAGCGCGCTGGAAAAACGTTACAGAGAAGCGGCAAAAGAGTATTTTCCCAAAAGAGCTGCGTATTATGCTTATCTTCTGGGCGTTTCCTATGACAGGATCCGTATTGCCGGTCAGAAAACAAGGTGGGGAAGTTGTTCATCCAATAAGACGTTGTCTTTTAACTGGAAGCTGATGCTGGCACCGCCGAAGGTGCTTGATTATGTCGTGGTGCATGAAATCTGTCACCTCAGGGAGATGAACCATTCACCGCGGTTCTGGGCACTTGTGGAATCGCTGATGCCCGATTATAAACAGCAGCGAAAGTGGCTGAAGGAGAACGGACATACACTGGAATTATAGAAAAGGAAAGCATATGATCGCATTACCACAGGATGTGGCATTTATTATCCATAAAATTGAAAAAGCAGGATTTGAAGCATTCGCAGTAGGCGGCTGTATCAGAGACAGCCTGCTTTCGAGAACACCCAATGACTGGGATATTACGACAAGCGCATTACCGGAGCAGGTAAAGGCGCTTTTTCCACATACGATCGATACAGGGATCAAGCATGGGACGGTTACGGTCATGTGTCACCATGTCGGTTATGAGGTGACAACTTATCGGATCGACGGCGAATATGAGGACGGCAGACATCCGAAGCAGGTGGTATTTACTCCGAGTCTGATCGAAGATCTGAAAAGACGTGATTTTACGATCAATGCCATGGCGTATAATGACAGCAGGGGACTGGTGGATGCCTTTGAAGGGCAGCAGGATCTGCAAAAAGGTGTGATCCGCGCAGTCGGAGAACCGGAGAAGCGTTTTTCGGAGGATGCGCTCAGGATCATGCGGGCAGTCCGGTTTGCAGCGCAGCTGGGCTATACGATCGAGGAAGAAACAGAAGCTGCAATGCGCCGCCTGTCAGATACGCTGACAAAGATCAGTGCGGAACGGATCCAGGTGGAGCTTGTCAAACTGCTTGTCAGCGACCATCCGGGGCATATGAAGATACTGTATGAAACAGGTATTACAAAGGTGATCCTGCCCGAATTTGACAGGATGATGGAGACGGAGCAGAATAACCCACATCACCTTTATTCTGTAGGGATGCATACGATACGTGCCATGGAAGAAGTACCGGCGGATAAGGTACTGCGCCTTACAATGCTGTTTCATGATATGGGAAAACCCGCTAAAAAGACAACAGATGCGGAAGGGATTGATCATTTCCACGGTCATGCGGAGCTATCCGCCAAAATGGCAAAGGAGATCCTGCAGCGACTGAAATTTGATAATGACACGATCGGGAAAGTAACGAAGCTTGTTAAAAATCATGACAGAAAGATCATACCGCATGCAAAATATGTCAGAAGAGCTCTTTGTGATCTCGGAGAGGAGATCTTCCTGCGCTTACTGGAAGTAAAGCATGCGGATGTCATGGCACAGAGCACCTGCCGGAGAGAAGAAAAACTGGAGGAGCTTGTCAGGCTGCGTGAGGTTTATGAAGAGATCAAGGCGGCGGACAACTGCTTTTCTTTAAAACAGCTTGCCGTATCCGGCAAGGATCTGATCGCCGCCGGTATTACGCCGGGGCCTGCGGTCGGGCAGACACTTTCGGATCTTTTGGACAGGGTACTGGAGGAGCCGCAGCTCAATACGAAAGAAAAACTGCTGGATATTGTTTCAAAGGGCATTTTTTAAATATCGCCTTCATAAGATAGGTAAGGGCAGATGCACAGCATCGTCTTATGGAGGGAAAAAGCGTGAACGACAGAGCGGTTACATTATTTGAAAAATATGATCTGGAAATAGAGAAGACGAGAAAGGGACGGGGCATGCTCATTGCGACAACGCCACATGGCGAGATTGCATTGACGGAGTATGCGGGATCAGTGGATCGTCTTCTTTTTGTACGCGAAAAGATGGAACAGATCGCGCAGAAATTTGACGGAAAGCTGGATCATATTCTGCCAACCACGGAGGGAGAGCTATACTGCAGCGATTATGAGGGGCAGAATTACATTGCAAAACAATATCTGGATGGATTTGAATGTAATGTTTTGCAGGAGCGGCAGTGCATAGAAGCCATGCAGTGTATGGCAAAGCTGCATATGGCTATGCGGCATTTGCAGACCCAGCAGCCCTATCAGGCTGACCGGCTCCTGGATGATTTTAAACGCAAAGATGCGGAGCTTGTAAGAGCGCGCAATTTCATGCGGCGTCTTTCCAGAAAGGATGAATTTACACTTATGTTTTTGCGGGCTTACGAGCGTTACTGGCAGCAGACCAAGCTGGCGCAGTCTTTTCTGGATGCAGCATGTCTGCAGGCTTTGGAACGGAAACAACTGACGGAAGAAATGTATGTGCATGGGGACATGAACCAGCATAATATTATCATGCTGCAGGGAAAAGTAATGACTTTCCGCAATTTTGAAAAGCTGGGAGCACATCTGCAGATGAAAGATGTGTATTTCTTTATGCGGAAGATATTGGAGAAAAATCATTGGTCAGTAGCGCTGGCGGATCAAATGATAGAATCTTATGCGGCAATAACGCCGGTGGAGCATGCGGAATATTGTTATTTGTATGCAAGATTTCTCTATCCTGAAAAATTCTGGAAAGTTGCCAATGGGTATCTGAACAGAAGAAAATCACTTCCGCCGCACAGACAGAAGGAAAAACTGGTTACCTTTGAACAACGGGAGGAGGAAAGGCAGCTGTTCCTGAACAAATGGCTGGAAAGGTGCAGATAAAATGTGCTATACTGTAATTGCGCAGACACAGACAGAGAAGTGCGTCGTGTGGAGCTGCGCATGACATGGAATATAAACAGTATCAGAATGCAAGAGGAACAAGCGATGAAAAAAATACAAAAAGCAGCAAGTATCCTGCTGCTTTTCTTGCTTTGCGGCTGTGGAAATGCAGCTACGCAGACAGGAACAACAGAGCAGGTGACAACGGAGGCTGTCAGTGCGGATAATGCTTATGCAGATCTGGCAGACAGTCTGGATACGGCGGTGGTAGAAAAAGTGGATCAGGAAGGCGGCTATATCACCTTCTGGAACAGTACGGTACAAAAGAGCTATACGCTCAGCTATGATCATGCAACAGGGATCAAGAGCCGGCATGGAGAGGAACTTGTCGCAGGACAGCTGCAGAGCGGTGATCTGGTACAGGTTACGTTTCAGAAGGATACTAAAAAGTGCAAAAATATCTGGCTGGATGATACAGCAGCGGTGACAGAGCAGGTCAGGAATTTCAGTATCAATCATGCAGCACATACTATGGAGATCGGCGGTGAGCAATATACACTTCCCGATGGCTGCGCGGTATTATCACAGGGAAAGGTTCTGACGCTGATGGATATCAATACTGTGGATACGCTGCGAGTAACACGTGTTGACCATAGCATAGAAAGTATTGTGATCACAAACGGTCACGGTTATGTCAGACTGCTTGGAGCAGAAGCTTTTGAAGGCGGATGGGTGGAATTTGGACAATCCATCATTAAAAAAGTGGAAAAGGACATGCTGCTGGTCATCCCGGAGGGCAGTTATGATATGTTGATCTCCCATGGCAGTAATGTGGGAACAAAGCAGGTGGAAGTACAGGCAAATGAAGAAGTGCAGGTTGATGTATCGGATCTTGCCCAGGTAGAAGAGAATAAAAAGGGCGGGATCGTATTTACCATTTCTCCATCATCGGCATATCTGACGATCGACGGAACGGATACGGATTACAGCGAAGTCGTATATCTGCCATATGGGATCCACCAGATGACCTGCAAAGCAGAAGGCTATAAGACGATCACACAATATATCAAGGTCGGAGACGAAATGGCAAATATCAATATCGAGATGGAAGCAGGATCCGATGATACAGATGCCTCTTCTGTCAGCAGTAATACCGTTACTGCAAGCAGCAGCGGCTATCAGGTTTATATTGATGCACCACAGGGTGGAGAACTTTACGTGGACGGTAAATACATCGGCCTGATTCCGACCAGCTTTGATAAAAAGAGCGGTTCTTATACGGTATCCATCCGGAAAAGCGGTTATATCACCAGAAGCTATTCCCTGCAGGTGGATGACAGTGAGAAGGATGTACACTATTCTTTCTCTGAGCTGGAGTCATCCACTGCGGCGATAGATGCATCAGCAGCTGCGGCGGAGGCTGCACTGGCGGGTATGCAATGAGAACGGAGCATGCATGGCGAAAAAGGAGAAGGATATGCTGAAGGAACGACCGGACTATTTAGATAAGGGAAAAAGAGATTTTGAGGACCTTAAGGAGATCGTGGCAGCACTCCGTTCGGAGGATGGCTGCCCATGGGACAGAAAGCAGACACATGGCAGCATGCGGATCTGTGTACTGGAGGAAGCGGCAGAAACAGTAGATGCGATCGGGCTTCTGGAAAGGGAGCAGAATCCGGACGGACTGCGGGAAGAACTGGGAGATCTGCTTCTGCAGGTGATGCTGCAGTCCAGGCTGGCAGAAGAAGAAGGATATTTTACGGTCGAAGATGTGGTGGAGGATATCAGCCGGAAAATGATACGCCGTCATCCGCATGTGTTTGGTGAGACAGTCACCGCATCGGACGGACAGCCTTTGAAGGAGTGGGGGCAGATCAAGGCATGGGAAAAACAACAGATGACGTATCAGGAGGATCCGCGCCGCAAAAAACGGAGGAAAAAACTGGTGCGGATACTTGACCGGCTCCTCAGCTTGTAAAATCTTTGGAAATGGCTGAAAAAGGGCATTTTCGCCTTGACAAAGAATATAAAAAAGGATATAAATAGTATTAGGCATTTTCTGAGAGAAAAGTCAAATGAAACAAAAAACAATACTCAGTAGGAGGAGGAGTTCAAATGAACAAAGCAGAATTAGTAGCAGCTATGGCTGAACAGGCTGGATTATCTAAGAAAGACGCAGAAGCAGCTTTAAAGGCATTCACAGATGTTGTTTCTGACGAATTAAAGAATGGTGGAAAGGTTCAGTTAGTTGGTTTCGGTACTTTCGAAGTATCTGAAAGAGCTGCAAGAGAAGGAAGAAATCCTCAGAGCGGTGAAGTTATGAAGATCGCTGCTTCTAAAGCTCCTAAGTTCAAAGCTGGCAAGGCTTTAAAGGATTTAGTAAACGCTTAATTCAAATTGAACATGAAAAGATAAATGGGATATATGATATCATATATCCCATTTATTTTAGCTTTTTTATTTCACCGGTTTCACGCCGGCTTTTTCTTTTGCCTTGGCCCAGGCACGTTTGAATACGCCCTGCTTCTTCGGTGGCTCAGCCTGCTTGTTTCCACGGAGTCCTTTCACATCAAGAATGTAAATACCGCTGACTGATGCTTTTACCTCTTTCTTGACCGGAACCTTGTCGAAAATCTTTTCATCACATACAAGTGACATGATCTGTGGACCAATCTTGGCTTTTACGATCGGCAGTTTGGAGCCGCGCATAAGCTTGGGGGTCTGATCGATCACCATCTGTGGGAGCCCTGAATCTTTAATCTTCATACGCTTCTTATCAATGATCAGCATGGAAACGGTCTGCTTGGCAGCTTCCATCTGCTCCTGCTGCGCTGCCTGTTTTTTCTGCGCTTTTTTGCCCAGAAAATAGAGAACAGCGATGACTATGATCAGAACCGCAAGAATGACCAGAAGTACAATACTAAATGTGCTCATCTTATCCTCCTTAGGGTGCTAAAAACTAGAAAATATTGTAACATTCTTTTGCTTTCAGCGCAATAGCCCCGTGTAAGATATGAATTCTTTATGAATTTTTGGTGTAGAGTTTCCCCGATTCTCAAAATGTGATAAAATAATAACTGCGTAGTGCAGAAAAGGAGAAAAATTATGAAAAAGAAAATTTTAACACTCATGCTGGCAGCCTGTATGGTGACAGCTTTGACCGCCTGTGGTTCTTCTAAGGAAGAAGGACAGAGCCAGGATACAACGGAGGTTTCCGGAAACGGAATCATTTCTACAAAGGACTATGATCCGGATGATTATGTGAAGCTTGGTGATTATGAAGGTATTACGGTTAATACAGATGTTTACACTTACACCGATGCAGATGTGGATGCCCAGTTTGACAAAGAGATCAATTACTATGTGGAGTATATGGATGCTTATGACTATACAGCAACAGACAAGCAGACCGTAGAAACAGGAGATACAGTCAACATCGACTACACGGGAACAAAGGATGGGGTTGCATTTGACGGCGGTACAGCACAGGGGGCGCATCTGAAGATTGGTTCCGGCAGATTTATCGATGGATTTGAAGACGGACTGATCGGACATGCGGTAGGAGAAACAGTGAATCTGGATCTGACATTCCCGGAAAACTATTCCAATGCGGATCTGGCAGGCGCTGCAGTCGTTTTTGAAGTAAAGATCAATTCCATTGACGAAGGAAAGCTGCCGGAGATCAATGATGCACTGATCGCAAGCCTGAATCTGGGATATGATACGGTTGATGCCTGCAGACAGAATGTGGAAGACTATCTGAAAAACGCCTGTGATGAAAAAAACAGTGACGCAAAGAAGAGTGCTGTATGGAATGCGGTTTATGCGACCTGTGAAGTATCTGATGCACCGCAGGAGCTTGTGGACGATATCAAGACACGTATTGCTGCAAATGCACAGTACTATGCAGATTATTATAAGGTAGATCTGGCAACCTTTATTACAAATTATATGGGGCTGACAGAAGAAGAATACGAAAAACAGACAGCGGAATCTGCTGCAGAATCCGCAAAAGAGAAGCTGGCAATCGCAGCGATCGCAAAGAAGGCTGGCATCAGTCTTTCAGATGATGATGTCAAGGCAGCGGCTGAAACAGAATACAGTGATTACGGATATGATTCTGCGGATGCACTTCTTTCTGCCATCGGACAGGGTGCTTATTATGATTATGTACTTTCCGACAAGGTAAACGAATATCTGATCGATCAGGTAACAATCGTAGAAAATGATCCGATTTCCATTACAGAGACGGATTCTGCAGCAGCGGATACCGCAGAGGAAGATGTGGAAGAAGAACTGCAGGAAGAAGAAAGCGTTTCGGGAGAAGATGCTGCAGTGACAGATATCGCTGGAACGGAGATTGAAGCTGAAACAGAAGAATAAATATTCATAGAAAATTGGTGAAAAGATGCAAAAGAGAGTATGCTGTATCCTGCTTAGTTTTATAATGCTTATGGAAATAGTAGTTCCCGTCAGGGCAACTACTATTTCGGGTGTAAAAAAAGAACAACAGAAGACCCAGAATAATCTGAACAGTGTGAACCAGCAGATCACGGCGATCCAGAGCGATCAGGCACAGGCGCAGGAGGAACTGGATCAGCTCAGCGATCAGCTTGTGGACATCCTGACCAGTATTGATATCTGTCAGGATGAGATCGCAGTGAAGGAAAAAGAGATCGAGCAGGCAAAAAAAGATTATGAGGATGCCCGGAAAAAAGAAGAGGATCAGTATGCTTCCATGAAAAAACGGATCCAGTTTATGTATGAGCAGGGAGACAGTGCTTATCTGCAGGTGCTTTTGGAATCGCAGAATTATGCGGATATGGTAAACAAGGCAGATTACATTGAAAGTCTGTATGAATACGATAAGCAGCTTTTGGCCGGTTATGTGGAAAGCAAAAATCAGGTAGCGGAGCTGAAAGGCAGACTGGAGGATGAAGAAGCGGATCTGGAAGCATCCAATTATGAACTGCAGCAGGAAGAAGCTGCATTGCAGACACTGGTGGATGAGCAGAAAAAGACAGTAGCCAATTTTGATGCACAGCTTGCATCTGCTAAGAAAAAAGCTGCTTCTTACAAGCAGCAGCTGGAAGACCAGACAGCACAGATCAAAAAGCTGGAGGAAGAGGCTGCTGCAAAGAAGAAAAAGGAAGAAGAAGCAAGAAAGAAACAGGAACAGGAAAGAAAACAACAGCAGCAGGCAAACCAGACACAGACGATAGATACAGGAAACGGGGCGCAGCAGACCACAGGAGGCGATCCCGCGCAGGTGGATACAGGTGATGATGCGCAGACGACAGATCCGGGAACGGTAGATACCGGAAATACCGGCAAGGGAACAGACAGCATGAATGCAGGTGCGGGAGCTGTGACCGGGGGCTCCGGTGTCGGGCAGCAGGCTGCAAATTATGCGTGCAATTTCGTTGGCAATCCGTATAAGTTCGGCGGTACTTCCCTGACAAACGGAACAGACTGCTCCGGTTTTACGCAGGCTGTTTATGCGCACTTCGGTATTTCGCTGCCGCGTGATTCCTACAGCCAGAGAAGCTGTGGAACAGAAGTCTCTTATGCCAATGCACAGCCGGGTGATATCATCTGCTATGCAGGACATGTTGCTTTATATCTGGGGAATGGACAGATTGTACATGCCAGCACGGAAAGAACCGGCATTACATATGGTTATGCGACCTATCGTACCATTTTATCAGTCAGACGCGTATCGTAGAGTGGAAAATGGGATACGGAAGACGCGGGAATCAGAGAGTTTGTTACATAACAGAGGGAAATAGATGTTTGAAAAAAAGACTTATATCTATGATGAAGAGATGGGTGTATGTTTTATAGAAGACATTGCCCGTCTTGCAACAAAAAATAAACAGGAGCTCGGATATTATGTGCTGCGCAGTGTTTACCGGAAAGATAAAGTGGCCTACATACCGGTGGAAAATCATGAGGTGCAGCTGCGGGAGCTTATTACAAGGGAAGAAGCGGAAAAACGCAGAAAAGAATGGAATATGGCATCCAAAGAGCAGGAAGAAGTCAGTGAGCCGGGTGATTTTGCATGGCAGCTGGATTATACGATGGCAGATACGCTCCCATTGGACAAGCGAAAAGAGTTGTATTTGAAGGGCGAAGTAGAATTTGTACTTGCCGGAACAGAAACCGGGAAATAACGGTCTGGTATTTCGGATGGAGGCAGACAATATGAAAAAAGGAAAGATTATGATGGCGGTATGTTCCATACTTGCCATCATTTGTATCGTATACGGTATTTTTGTCAGGGCAGCAGGCTCAGGAACTGCATTTTTTATGGTGTGGATCCTGGGTGGTATCTGCCTGCTTATTGTGGGAACCCTGCTGCGAAAAGGTGTGCTGCAGAGACTTCCATGTATATGGCGCATCGTGTTTGGAGGTCTGCTGGCAGCAGGCGTGATCCTTTTCCTTGTTGTGGAAGGGATGATCCTTGGCAGCTTTCATGAAAAAGGAGAAAAGGGACTTTCTTATCTGCTTGTGTTAGGATCGCAGGTATATGCAGACGGACCGAGTCTGGTGCTGCAGTACAGACTGGATACTGCGATCGGCTATCTAAAGGAAAATCCGGAGACGATCTGCATTGTTTCGGGCGGGCAGGGCTATAATGAGCCGATGACGGAAGCAGAAGGAATGGCTCGGTATCTGGAGCAGAATGGGATTGCGGCAGAAAGAATTCTGCTGGAAGATCAGTCGAAAACAACGCAGCAGAATATGGAGTTTTCCAGGAAGCTGATTCCGGAGGGTGCTTCTTTGGGTGTTGTCACAAATAATTTTCATTTATATCGTGCCATGCAGATCGCAAAAAGGCAGGGGCTGGTGCAGGCAGTTGGAATTGCAGCTCCTTCGTCGGGAAAATATCTTGCCAATAATATGCTGCGGGAATTTTTCGGATGGCTCAAGATGGTGCTGCTGGATTAGCACATGATATGGAAGTAAGAAGAAATGGAAAAGCAAAAGACGAGGACATTGGATATGACACAGGGAAGCCTGTGGAAAAATATATTTCTGTTCAGTATGCCTCTGGTACTGGCACAGCTTCTGGAGGTTATGTTCAATTTAAGCGATGTGGCGGTTGTAGGGCAGTTTGCGGATTACAGAGCACTGGGGGCAGTCGGATCGACGACCATACTTGTAACATTATTTACCGGCTTTCTGATCGGAATGGGAAGCGGTGTCAATGTACAGGTGGCACTCGGACTTGGAGCAAAGGATGATAAAACGGTAGAAAAGACAATCCATACAGCATTTTTGATCTGTGCGGCGATCGGTATTATGATCGGTGTTTTCTGTATTCTGTTTGCACATCCGATGCTGCAGGCACTGCATACAAAAAGCGATCTGATCGATGCGGCGGTTCTGTATCTGAAGATTTACGCGCTGGGTATGCCCGCCATGGCTGTTTACAACTTCGGTAATGGCGTGCTGAGTGCAAAGGGAGATACGAAGAGCCCATTGATCTATCTGGCGGTCGCCGGTGTACTGAATATTATTTTAAACCTGATCTTTGTCATCGGCTTTCATCTGGCAGCGGCGGGTGTAGCCATTGCAAGTGCGATTGCGCAGTATGTTTCCATGCTGCTTGTGATGCGCAATCTTTTAAAACGCAGGGATGTCTGCAGACTGCAGATTTCCAAAATACAGTTCCATCAGGATGTGGCAAAGGGCATTTTACTCATGGGTATTCCGACGGGAATGCAGAATGCAATATTTGCACTGGCTAACTTATTTGTACAGCGCGGTGTCAACTATTTCTACACGATCATGGTTTCGGGCAATGCAGCAGCAACGAATGCAGATGCAATCATCTTCAATGTCATGTCTGCCTTTTACACGGGCTGCGCCAGCTTTGTGAGCCAGAACCGCGGTGCAGGCAACAGGGAACGGATGAAGAAAAGCTATCTGGTAGCACTGACTTACTCCTTCCTGATCGGACTTTTCCTTGGTGCATGTCTGTTCTTTGGCGGCAGATATTTCCTGCGGGCGTTTGCGACTGACCGTGCGGTGATCGATGCGGGCATGGAGCGGATTAAGATCATGGCATTTGCATACAGTATTTCCGCCTTTATGGATTGCACCATTGCAGCCTCCCGCGGGCTGGGAAAGAGCATCGGCCCGATGATCATCGTCATGCTGGGCTCCTGTGTATTCCGTATCATCTGGGTATATACGATATTTGCCCATTTCCATACGATCCCATCCTTGTATCTGCTGTATCCGTTCTCCTGGACGCTGACTGCGATCGCGGAGATTGCCTACTTTATTGTGCAGTTTCGGAAAGTGATGCCAAAGAGCCGGATCTGAGACATACTTGTGAAATCCTACGCATAAACTGTAAAAAAGTTTAAGGGGATTTCCTTTGAAAGAATATATTGAAGAAAGAGCGATCAGTATTGCAAATTATATCGTGGAGCACAATGCAACCGTCAGACAGACAGCCAAAGCGTTCGGCGTGAGCAAATCCACGGTACATAAGGATGTAACAGAAAGGTTGCCCGCCATTAACCACGCACTTGCAGGGGAAGCAAGAAAGGTGCTTGACGTCAACAAGTCGGAGCGTCACATCAGAGGTGGTATGGCTACAAAGGAAAAATATGCAAGAGAACATCATACTTTACGATAAGGATATCAGAGAACCGCTGTTTTCCTTTCTGGAGCAGCAGTACGGAAAGATGCGGATCTTAGAGGAGATCCGCATTACAAAGTCGCGTGCGGATATTATCATGGTGCTGCCCGATGGCGTTGTGGGGATCGAGATCAAGAGTGATGCGGATACCTATGCACGACTTGCCGGGCAGACAAAGGACTATGACAGGTATTTCGATTATAATTATGTAGTGGTCGGTTCCACCCATGCAGCGCACATTGAGGAGCATGTACCGGCGCATTGGGGGATCATCACGGTAGAGCCGGTGGACGAGGAAATCGATTTTTATGTACTGCGGAAACCGCATCTGAATATTAAAATGGAGATGGGAAAAAAACTGGAGCTTTTGTGGCGTCCTGAGCTTGTGCATATTCAGCAGCAGACACAGATGCCGGCCTATAAAGAGCGCAGCAAAGCATTTGTCAGGGAAAAGATCATCGAGAAGGTGCCTGCGCCCGTTTTGCAGCAGTTGATCAGTCAGGAATTGTTTGAGCGGGACTATACGACCATACTCGAAGAGATCAATGCCTTCCGGGCAGCAAATCACCAGAAACCACGCAGAAGCACAAGAAAACGGAGAAAAAAGCTGCGCCCTTCTGAATAAGACAGGACACAGCTTTTTTCTTACATGGAGATCCAGCCAAATGCATTGGCAATGGAGCTGATCAAAATGATCACAGCAAAGATCGGACACAGATACTGGATCATGACATAAAATACTTTTTTGCGGCGGAATTTTCCGCCGTTTTCTGTTACCTCTTCTTCGATGCGTTTCAGCCCGACAACCTTTGTAATAAAGAGACAGGTTGTGACTGCCGCGATTGGCATCATGACGGAGTTTGTCAGAAAATCAAAGAAATCAAGGAACTGCATGCCAAGGATCTTTACACTGCTGAGCGGACCATAGCCAAGGCAGGAAAGACTGCCAAGCAGCAGCATGATAATGCCAAGTAAAACGGTTCCTTTTTTTCTGGACCAGCCAAATTCATCTTCAAAAGTGGATACAACACTCTCTGTCAGTGCAATGGAGCTGGTGATTGCGGCAAAGAGCACAAGCAGAAAGAATAAAACACCTGCAGCGGAGCCAAACCCCATGCTGGCAAATACCTTTGGCAGTGTAATGAACATCAGGGAAGGACCTGCCTGCAGCGTATCCGGTTCTCCGCCCGAAAAAGCAAATACCGCAGGAATGATCATCAGTCCGGCGATCATGGCGATCGCCGTATCAAATATCTCTACATGCTCTGTAGATTCTTCGATAGAAACGTTTTTTTTCATATAAGAACCAAATGTGATCAGAATACCCATTGAAATAGAAAGAGAATAAAACATCTGTCCCATGGCCGTTACAACGGTCATCCAGGAAAAATTGCGGATATTGGGTACAAGAAAATAGGAAACACCTTTGAGTGCTCCGGGTCTTGTAACGGAATAAACCGTAATGATGACAGATAAAATAACAAGTACAGGCATCATAAATTTGGAGACACGTTCAATGCCGTTGCGTACACCTGCAAAGATGATCGCAAGTGTAAAGAAAGCAAACAGGATAAAACAGATTTCTGTAGATACACCATCCGAAATAAACGAAGAAAAATAACCGTCCTCTGCAAGCTTCTGCCCGCTTCCGGTCAGATAACTGAACAGATATTTAATGACCCATCCACCGATTACTGAATAATAAGGAACGATCAGAAGTGGGATGATGGCATTGAGCCAGCCGCCACAGGAGCGAAGGCGTGTTTTGCCAAAAGACTGGAAAGCACCGACAGGGCTCCGCCGCGTCATACGGCCAAGAGAGCTTTCCGCTACGATCATCGTATAACCGAAGGTGAGTGCCAGCAGAATATAGATCAGCAGAAAAATACCGCCACCGTATTTCGCAGCCAGATAGGGAAAACGCCAGATGTTTCCAAGCCCGACGGATGCGCCTGCTGCGGACAGTACAAAACCGATTTTCCCGGAAAAAGTGCTTCTTTTTTTGTCATTTGAATGATTCATTATAATTAAACTCCCTCTTTACAAGATAAATCTAAGGGTAGCATATACTGCACAAAAAAGCAATATAAGGGCCGGATGATGGTGGACAGGAAACGTCATGCACAGCTCGTAGTGTTCACAAAATTTTCACAAAAAATTAGCACTCACCTCTTGATAATG
>HF995213.1:31287-39452 GCA_000432915.1 Firmicutes bacterium CAG:194 | reverse complement strand
ATTAAGTACAGATATTGTATTTCTGCATGATGGGAACATAGGGAGTCCATATAAAGGCCTTAAATACCGGTCATGACGGAAGTCTGAGCACGGGACATGCCAACAGTGCAGCAGATATGATAGCCCGTCTGGAAACAATGGTACTCATGGGGATGGAGCTTCCGCTTGCAGCGATCCGCAGGCAGATCGCCGGTGGTGTGGATCTGATCGTTCATCTGGGAAGACTGCGGGACAAGAGCAGAAGGGTATTGTCCGTATCAGAGGTTGTTGGTTATGAGCAGGGGGAAGTTCTGCTTTCTGTTTTGTATGAATTTCAGGAAACAGGAGAAAGGAATGGCAATGTGCAGGGCATATGGAAAAAGACAGGATCGCTTGTTCATACGGAAAAACTGCAGCAGGCGGGTATTACACTATGAATTATGACAAATATACATTCAGACGGCGGGAGATGATTTCGTTTCTGATTGCTGTTACAGTTCTGTTTTTACTGATCGGAAAGCTTTTTTTCGGAACATTTTTGGCAGGCGGTCTCTGTATTGTTTTTTTTCCTTTTTTATGGAAAAAGAAAAAGAAACAGCTTTTGGAAAAGCGGAAAAAGCAGCTTGTAAAAGAGTTTAAGGATCTGATCCTTTCCTTTGGTGCTTCTCTGAAGGCGGGTTATTCCATTGAAAATGCCTTTCTGGAAGCCTGCAGAGATCTGACTTATTTATATGATGCATCTGCGGATATTCTGCAGGAATGTCAGAGCATGAAACGACAGATGGAAAACCACATTTCTCTGGAAGCGCTTTTGAATGATCTGGGAGAACGAAGCCGGATGACGGATATCATGGATTTTGCAAAGGTATTCGCCACAGCCAAAAAGAGCGGCGGAGATCTGAACGCCATGATTGCCAATACAGCAGATGTGATCGGTCAGAAAATAGAACTGCTCGCGGAAATAGATGTCATGCTGACCGGAAAGAAAATGGAACAGCGGATCATGCTTCTGATCCCACTTTTTATCATGGGATATATTTCCCTGACTTCCCCCGGTTATTTTATGCCTCTGTATCAAAATCCAATGGGTATTCTGATCATGTCCGCCTGTCTCCTTCTTTATGCCACAGCTTATCTGTTATCTGAAAAGATCATGGAGATCCATATATGAAAAAATTAGTTTATGAATTTTGTTACCGGCTATTTGGGTATTCTGTTTTTCAAAAATTGTATCAGCCAAAGGTAAAAGAACATTTAAGGATTTTGCATCCCACGATGGAAAAACAGGAAGCTTTGCGGACATATTATGCAAGGAAAACCGCGGATCTGCTGCCTGTTCTGCTGGTAGGGATCTGTTTTCTTCTGCTTTTGTACGGAAAAGAGAAAACAGAATCCGTTCTGCAGAACGGTTATGAGCTCAGGCGCGGACAGTATCTGGAAGATCCGAGAGAGGTTGCACTTGTCATATCCAATGGCAGGGAAGAAAAAAATCTGGTCTATGCGCTGCAAAGCAGACAATTTACCAAACAGGAACTTACCGAAAAACGGGAGCAGTTGATAAAAGCTTTTGAAACCATATTGCTTGGAAATAATACATCTTTTGCTCATGTGACGGAAGATCTGAACTTACAGAAAGAATATGAAGGCTATCCGTTCCGGATCGATTGGGAAAGTGATGATTATACACTGATCGACAGTGATGGCAGTGTAAATACAGAGGAACTCAAAGAGCCAAAAGCTGTGCTTCTGACTGCGATCATGTCCTGTCAGGAACAGATCTGGGAACACAGTTTTTCTGTGATGGTATATCCTTATGTTTCCAAGGAAAAGCAGCAGGAAGAAGTACTGACAGATATTCTGCAGGATGCAGATGAGAAGCAGAAAACAGAAGAAGTAATGCAGCTTCCCAAAGAAGTACAGGGACAGACTGTCAGCTATCATCTTTCGGATCAAAATACAGTTCTGATCGCTTTTCTCTTCCTCCCTGCTGTGTTTCTCCTGCTTTTCCTCGCAAAGGATCGGGATCTGGAGAAGGAAACAGAGAAAAGAAGCAGGGAGCTTGTACTTTCCTATCCGTCATTTGTCAGCAAATTTACGTTGCTTGCAGGTGCAGGCATGACGGTTCCTTTTATTTTTCAGACAATGGAAAAAGAAGAGAAAAATCCTTATCTTGCCATGGAACTAAAGCTTTTTTGCCGGGATATGAAAAATGAGATGCTGGAACCGGCGTTGGACAAATTCGGAAAACGATGTGGAAGTGCTCTTTATCTGAAATTTTGCGCTCTGCTGATCCAGAATGTAAAAAAAGGAACAAAGGATTTTCTGCCTATGCTCCGGGAAGAAGCGGCTTCTGCCTTTCTTCTGCAAAAGCAGCAGGTAAAAAAAGCGGGAGAAGAAGCAGGGACGAAGCTTTTGTTTCCCATGGTACTGCTTTTACTGCTTGTTATGCTGCTTATCATGATTCCGGCATTTTTATCGTTTTCAGTTTCCTGACGTTTTCCGACATATGCATGGTAGTCTGCATCAGAAAATGTCTGAAATATAGATCATGCTACGTATCCGCTCGGGTGCGAAAGTGTGAGGCATATAACCTGTTTAAATCCGGAAAGGGGGTGAGAAGATGCAGGTGATCAAAGAAATCTGGCGTGATGAAAAAGGAATCGGAACAGTGGAAATGATCCTGATTCTGGTTGTTTTGATCGGACTTGTTCTGATCTTTAAAAAGCAGCTTACAACAATCGTCAATAATATTTTCAAGACCATTTCAACAGAAAGCGGCAAAGTCTGAGCTTTGCGAAGGGAGGTATCAAATGAAAAAAGGATCTGTTACTGTCTATATGACATGGATGCTGGCGGTGTTACTGTCTTTGTTTGTGACGGTCATAGAAGGTGCCAGACAAAGAGCGATCAGCATACAGGCAGAAACCGCTGTGGATCTGGCAGTGTATTCTGTGTTTGCAGAGTATAACCGGGCACTTTTTGATGCATATGATCTTCTTTTTATAGATACCTCCTATGGAGAAAAAACAGGTTCTCTTGCGCGTGCCAAAAAGCATTTCAGTTACTATGCAAATGAAAATCTGATGCAGGGTCAGACGGCAGCTACGGCAGATCTGACAAAATGTTTTTTGTCGGATGTTTCTTTTCCGGCGTATGCGTATGCAACGGATCAGAAGGGAGCTGTTTTTGAAAAACAGGCGATCCGGTATATGGAGCAGAAATATGGGCTGTCCTATGTGGCGGAGCTGAAAAATGAACTTATCGCTGCTAAGGAGAGTGGATTATTGACAAGAGATGTGACGGCGGAAAGACAGCAGAACCAGCGTATCATAGAAGAAACGGAGCTTCCGAAAAAAGACACCGGAAAGGTGGATGCGGAAGGAAATCCTGTTTTGGAAGAAACAGAGCTGGAAAATCCGGCGGATCAGGTGAATGGAAGCAGGGCAAAAGGTGTTCTCCTGCTTGTAACAGATCAGAAGCAGCATATTTCGGAACAGTCGATCAACCCTGCCCGCTTCAGCTCTCACAGAGAAGGAAAGCAGGAGGGAATCGGACTTACTTCCCGGGAGCAGGTAAAAACAGCGGAAAAGCTGTTGTTTGACAGTTATATTATGGAAAAATGCAGCTGTTTTCCGGATGAGGAAAAAGATGCAGGAGAATTGTCCTATCAGCTGGAATATATTCTGGGCGGAAAAAACAGTGATATAGAAAATCTGAAATATGTTGTCCACAGGTTACTTTTGATCCGGGAAGTCAGTAATGTTACCTACTTGTTTTCTGACGGCGCAAAAATGGCAGAAGCAGCGGCGATGGCTTTTGCAGTCGCTACGGCAGCAGGTGTTCCCGTACTAATTGAGCCGATCAAGATTTCCTTATTATTTGCGTGGGCTTATGCAGAGGCGGTGTATGATGTCAGAACACTTCTGGCAGGCGGTGGTGTGTCTTTGTTGAAAACAGCACAGAACTGGCATTACAGCCTGGAAGGAATGCTGCAATACGAAGGAGATACGTCAGTTAAAGATACACAGGAGAAAAAGCCCGGAGAATTATCTTATCAGGAATATCTGCGTCTGTTTCTGGCAGCGGAAGGAGAAGAGAAAAAGGTGCTGCGTATGATGGACATTGTGGAAATGCATCTGCAGACAGAAGATGCATCCTTTTATCTGGCAGATTGTGTGGACTATCTCAGCATACAGGCGGAGGTCGGAAGTAAATATGGCTACAGCAAAGAATTAGAAAGAACTTTTTACTATTAAGTGCTATCAGGAAAGGAGGGTACAGAAGATGGCCTCTGGCATACATAAAATCAAAAGACAGAAAGGAAAAATACTCCAGACACAGTTTTATTATCCCGTTCAATCGAACAACAATCTCCCAAAAAAGATCTGCCAGAGACCATTTTCTGTACTCTTCTTCCGTATATGGTGTATGGATCAGGGAAGCATGACCGTAGAAGCCGCACTTGTTGTTCCGCTCTTTTTGATCGGATGTCTTATGTTATTATCAATTGTCACGATAACCCAAAATTATATGGACCGGCAGCTGAAACTGCATAAGACAGCCAGAGAAACGGCGGTTTTGGCAGCCGGTGTACAGGGCAGTCAGAGTGATATGATCCGTCTGCGCCGTGTTTATTCAGCTTCTCTGACACCGAAATGTCCGGGCATACGGACGATCCTTTTGGAAAATCACTGTATTGTCCATAAATTTAACGGCTATGATGCGACAAACGGAGATGTGACAGGAGAAAGTGCAATTTATGTTTTTCTGACGGAGCATGGATCTGTTTATCACAGAAAAAGAAGCTGTAAGCACTTAAATATCGATATTTTACCTGTCAGTGGCAAAGATGTCGGTGCAAAAAGAAACAAGGATAGAAAAATTTATGATACATGCAAAAAATGTCTGAAACTGACAAAAGAAGAACTGAAGCGGACGACCGTGTTCATCACAGATTATGGGGTAAAGTATCATACAGAGATCAACTGTCCGGATCTGAAACGGAGTCTGCGGGTTGTATTGCTGTCGCAGGCAGAAGGGAGAGCAGCGTGTAAGGACTGCTGCAGGGAATAGAATGAAACGGGAATGGATCGGTTTTCTTTTTCTGCTTTTGTTATCTGTGCGGGATATCAGAGAAAAAAAGGTAAATATTGCTTTCCTTTTACCGGGATTTGTACTTGCATTTTATCAAATGCCGGATGGGTTTTTACGGGCAGAAGTACCGGGTTTTTTGTTCAGTATCCTTTTGTTTGTTCTTTCCATTCTGACAAAGGAAGCGATCGGAAAGGGAGATGCATTTGCGGTTTTGCTGTGTGCCTGCTATCTGCCCTTTTATCCGGTTTTTTTTATTTTTGTGGCAGGGCTTTTTATGGCAGGTATTGCAGGGATCTTTCTTATTTTGGTGCGGAAAGGAAACAGAAAGACGGAAATACCGTATCTGCCGTTTCTTACGTTTTCTTATCTGATCTATTTGGTTAGTAATTTCTAAAGGATAAGATTTTAATATTAAAATGTAAGTGTCGACAGGTCATAAAACGACTCATTAAATTAGAGATGAAAACAGGAAGATATATAAAAATGGAACAGAAAATGAAAATGGGCGTGATAGAAAGCAGAAAAATAAAAAGAATACGGACAGAAAAATACGACAGAAAGGGTAGTGCGACCGTAGAGGCAGCATTTCTTCTGCCACTTCTTCTGGCTCTTTTTATGCTTCTGACAGAAACGGCCATTTTCTTTTATAACCGGGCAGCAGCAGTGGATCTGGCAGGGCAGGCAGTAATCCACGGTGCGCAGATGGAGCATGCGGGAAGGCGCGAAACAGAGGATAAGATCCTGAAGGAAATGCAGAAAATGGGGAAAAAGAGGCTGGTTTTTCTGACTAATGTGGATTATTCCGTTTCGGTTTCTTTATGGGAGATCAAAGCACAGATCAGACTGGAGCGAAAAAGTCCCCTGCTTTCCTTTTTTCGGGGGATGGGGTTTCGGGCAGGGGTATTTTCCGGACAGGTTGAAAAAAAGATAAAACGCTTGAACCCATCGAAAGTGATCTGGGAATCGCACCGGATCCGGCAGATCAGTAATCATGCAAAAAGAGAGGACAGATCATGAAAATAGAATATCAAAAACAGGCACAGGGCAGTTTTCTGATTTTGGGGGAAATGGAGCAGGCATCTGCATTTTTCCTGCAGATGCTGGCAGAAAATGAGATATCGGGACTTTTTCCATGCAGTCTGCAGAATTTTAACGGAGAAAAGAGACTTTCCTATGCAGTCTGTGGGAGCAGTCTGGAGACATTTGCAAAAAGACAGGCTCTGACGGCAACAGACATACAGACATTTTTTACAGCTCTTTATCTGGTTTTATTAAAGCTGCAGGAATATTTCCTGCCTGCAGATGGTTTATTACTTTCCCCGGAAATGATCTATTTTTATGAGGGATCCTTTTATTTCTGTTATGATCCTTCTGTTTCAGCCGCTTTACAGGATAAGACCACGAATCTGGCGCAGGAGCTTTTGAGCATGATCGATCAGGAGGATGAATTTGCAGTTACCTATGCTTATCGGTTTTACAAGCTGGTGCGCGAAGACAGTCTCGGACTGGAAGCAATTCTGACGCAGATCATAGAAAAACCGAGGGAAAAAGAAAATGCTGCGGATTATTTCCCGGAAGAAAGAAAACAACCGGAGGAAACAGAGAAAGAGAAAAAAGAGATACAGAAAAAGTATACAGAGGATGAATCAGAAGAAAATATGAAAAATAAAAAAGTTCTGGTTCCGTTCTTTTTTACCGGTGTGATATTCTTAAGTCTGATTTTTATCGGTTATTGTATATATACAGGCAGAAATTCTGTTATGACGATGGTTTTTCCCATTTTTTTCTGTTGCTGCGGAATTCTTGGAAATGCAATTTTTTATCTGTATCGGAGGTCGCATTAGCCACTGCTAACATTGACATCAAAGGCAAGAAATGTTACCCTTTTAAAGATAGAAAAGGGTAACTGTATGAATGAGAAACTGGAAGATTTTTTTATAGAGCAGGGCTTTAAAAAGCTGATGGAATTTGTTCCCGGCTTTGCGGTTTATTTTATTATGGAAAACAGATATGCGAATGCAGTCTGTCTGATCGATCAGACAGACCATCCGGAAATTACCGCAGAGCAATATGAGCAGATCACAAAGAAGATCAGCTGGCGTTTTGTAGACGGTGGCTGTCTGGATGTACATATGTTATCTCTGATCCTGACAGATGATGAAAATGCCGCAATGCGGTTGTCCGGTGATGATGCTTTCTGCTGGCTGATCCTGGAGCAGGAAAACAGGCTTCTGATCCCGGAGGGCAGAGCAGAAGATTTTTATGGTATGAAGGAGCTTTTGACAAAATGTCTGGAAAAGCCGTATGCACCAAAGGGCAGACTGGAGGATCCGGTCATTTATGACGCCAGAGGGCAGCAGTTTTATAAAAGCATCAAAGAAAGACCACTTGTCAATCATGCAATCTTTATTATCAATGCGCTTGTATTTACAGCCTGTATCCTGACAGGGGATTTTCTGTATGACAGAGGCGTATTGAACCGCGATCTGGTGTATAACAGCGGACAGTGGTACAGAATCCTGACCTGTATGTTTTTGCATGCGGATATCACGCATCTGGTCGGTAATATGATGCTGCTTTATTTCTTAGGGGATATTGTAGAGCGGGCACTCGGACATTTTAAATATCTGCTTTTGTATCTGGGAAGCGGAATTGCGGGAAGCTTTGCATCCATGGCATTTTCGTATTATTTTATGGATGACAGAAGTTCCCTTGGTGCAAGCGGGGCGATCTTTGGTATGATCGGCGGGCTTTTGTGGGTTCTTCTGCGGAACAGAGGAAAGCTGGAGATCATGACAGTTCCGAAGATCCTGTTTTTGATCAGTTATTCCTTATTTTCAGGATTTACGGGAAGTAATATTGATAATGCAGCACATGTAGGCGGTTTATTCAGCGGTTTTATTCTGGCGATTCTTTTATATAGAAAGAAACGCAAAAAACCGCAGGAAAGCAGAAACGGATAGAGACAGAGAGAAGGAAACAGATGAAGATCAATATTTATTATGGCGGCAGAGGACTGGTAGAGGATCCGACGATCGTTGTGCTGGATAAGATGCAGGCGGTTTTAGAGGAATTGAATGTTTCTGTAGAGC
>HF995213.1:0-31254 GCA_000432915.1 Firmicutes bacterium CAG:194 | reverse complement strand
AGCGGTTCAACTTGTATGAAATGAAAAATGCACTGACGACGCTTCCGCTGACACTCAAGGCGGCAGACGGTATTATTTTGGCAACTACTGTAGAATGGTTCGGTATTGGCGGATATATGCAGAGCTTTTTAGATGCAATCTGGATGTATGGAGATAAAGATAAGATCCACCAGATCTATATGTGTCCGGTTGTCATGAGTACAACTTATGGCGAGCAGGAGGCGAAACTGAATTTGAGTAATGCATGGGAGATCTTAGGTGGTCTTCCGGCGAGCGGTATCTGCGGATATGTCAAGGATGTTTATGAGTTTGAACAAAATAAAGATTATGTGACAATTATTGAAAAGAAAGCAGAGGATCTTTACCGGACGATCCACCAGAAGATAAAAAGCCTTCCGGCAAGTAATCAGGCAGTCAGTCAAAGTGTGGCACTCAATAAAGGTATGGAACTGACACCACAGGAATCGGAACAGCTTTCCAAATATGCTTCGGATGAGATTTATGTACAGAAGCAGAAAGAAGATATCCAGGAGTTATCAGCCTTATTTAAGGGTATGCTCGGCAAACATGAGGGGGCGCAGATACAGCAGATTTATGCACCGTTTGAAACGCATTTTCATCCCTTGCCCGGACAGAAAGGTTTGTATAAAATAGAGCTGACAGACAGAGAGGATGTCTTCTATATAAAAATAGAGCAGCATGAGCTGGAGATCTTAGAGGAAACAGGGACAAAACCCGATATTGAGATGACACTTACGGAAGAAGTACTGCAGAAGATCATACAGGGACAGGAAACGTTCCAAAAGGCGTTTATGACAGGCAATATTAAAATGAAGGGTGATTTCGGTCTGTTCCGTATGCTGGATGAAATGTTTATATTCCGGTAAACAGACAAAGAGATTTATCATGCAGGTTATATCAGAAGTTCAATAGAAAGAAAGGAAGATATAGTATGAAAAACGATTCATGTATTTTTTGTAAGATTGCAAATGGGGAAATTCCATCCAAGACATTATATGAGGACGAGAAGTTCCGTGTGATCCTGGATCTGGGACCGGCGACAAAGGGACATGCACTGATCCTGCCAAAGGATCATTTTGCAAATTTGTATGAACTGCCGGAAGAAGAAGCAAAGGATGTGATCGTCCTGGCAAAAAAAATGGCAGCTAAAATGACAGAAAAGCTTGGCTGTGACGGCTTTAATCTGGTACAGAACAACGGAGAAGTGGCAGGTCAGACAGTATTTCATTTCCATATGCATCTAATCCCGCGTTATAAAGAGGACGGACAGAAGATCGGATGGAATCCGGGCAGTCCTTCTCAGGAAGAACTGGAAGAGATTAAAAATCAGATTCTTTCCTAGTGAGTGAAAAGATAAGTACGGGAAACAAAATCGAAAGATAAGAGAGGAATTTAACATGCAACAGTCAGGACAGACCTATCTGGAAACGATTTATTTACTGAAAAGAGAAAACGGACGCGTAAAATCTATTGACGTGGCAAAAGCACTTGGTTTTTCCAAGCCGAGTGTCAGCCGTGCAATGGGTAAGCTCAAGGCAGAAGGGTATCTGGAAGTCGGTGAAAAGGGAGAACTGGTCCTTACAAAGGAAGGCAATAAGATCGCAAAGGATCTTGTGGAAAAACAGGAAACCCTGACACAGTTTCTGATGATGACAGCAGATGTGGATCAGGAAACAGCAGAAGACGATGCCAGAAAAATGATGCATTTTATCAGCAAAAAATCCTTTCAGGGTATTCGGAACTTTATCAAACAGGTAGAGGAACTTAATTAGAAAATTGGAGGAAAGACATGCAGACGAAACCGGACGTAGAGCAGATGCTCATGCAGTCTTTGAAAGAGCTTGTACTTGTAATACCTCTTGAAAAAATCACAATTAAAGAAATTACAGATAAGGCGCAGGTGATCCGTCCGACCTTTTATAACCATTTTCAGGATAAATATGAAGTGGTCGAACGCATCATAAAAGATGAGATCCTGCAGCCGATCCGTCCCCTTTTGCAGAATGATATGATCGATGAATCCATGATCCTGATCTTTAGCAATCTGCAAAAAGAGAAAGAATTTTATACAAAACTGGCAAAAACAACAGGGCAGAACAGCTTTGAAGAAATTGTCAGGAAATGTGTAGAGGAGCTGCTTCTGGAATTCATGATCTCCAAAACAGGAGAAAAGGTTGTGAAGGACAGGTGGCTGACGCCGGCAATGATCGCCAAATATTATGCGCAGTCTATGACATTTGTTGTCATGAACTGGATCCAGAGCGGAATGCTTCTGTCTCCAAAGGAGATCGCAGAGGTTTATGATTATATCATTACAAGATCCATGCAGGATATTATAGACGAGTTAAAGGAGTAAGTTACACCTAACAATTTTTTAAAAATGTAATAACCTGATATACAGATCGATCAATTTGTATATCAAATAAAAACAAAGAAAAAGAATTGCATCTTCCTAAATGCAGTTCTTTTTTTTATACTGCATTGCAGAGTAAGAGAAATATTGATTTCAGATCAAAGAAAGAGATGAGGAAAGTTATGGACAAATTTAGCAGAGGTATTGTAAAAAGCCGTTTTGTCATTTTCATCATCAGTCTGGTGCTTCTGATCCCGTCCTTTTTTGGATACATAAGCACAAGAGTCAATTACGATGTCCTCTCTTACCTGCCAAAGGATATTGAAACAATGGTAGGTCAGGACGTTCTGATGGATGATTTTGGAACCGGTGCCTTTACAATGATCGTTACCGAGGGGCTCCCCTATAAGGATGTCTCCAAACTGAAAGAAAAGGTAGAAGATGTTGACCATGTAAAAAAAGTAATCTGGTATGACAGCTTCGCAGATATCTCCATTCCGACAGAGCTTCTTCCACAGGAGCTGCAGGATGCATTTGCAAAAGGAGATGCGACTCTGATGATCGCCATGTTTGATACGACAACAAGTGCGGATGAAACAATGGATGCGATCGAAGAGATCCGTGATGTGACACAGAACCAGTGCTTTGTCAGTGGTATGTCGGCAGTTGTAACGGATACAAAGAACTTATCCAACAAAGAAACACCGATCTATGTACTGATCGCCGTTATTCTTTGTAGTATCATTCTTTCCCTGACAATGGATTCCTACATCATTCCGCTTTTCTTCTTATTAAGTATCGGAATGGCGATTGTATATAACTTAGGTTCCAATGTCTTTATGGGACAGATTTCCTATATTACGAAGGCGCTCGCTGCGGTATTGCAGCTGGGTGTTACGCTTGACTACTCCATCTTCCTGTGGCACAGCTACGAAGAACAGCAGGAGTTATGCGGCGGAGATAAGAAAGAAGCAATGGCAAAGGCCATCAGCGCTACATTCTCTTCCGTAGTCGGCAGTAGTATTACAACAATTGCCGGATTTATCGCACTTTGCTTCATGAGCTTCACACTTGGTCTTGACCTTGGTATTGTCATGGCAAAGGGTGTTCTGATCGGTGTAATTGCCTGTGTAACAGTTCTTCCGTCATTGATCCTGATCTTTGACGGCATTATTGAAAAGACAAAGCATAAACCACTGCTTCCGGAATTCCGGATTTCAAAATTTGTGGCAAAGCATTACATTATCATTGCAATAGTCTTCGTAGTGCTCTGGATTCCGGCAGTTTTCGGTTATAACAGAACAAGCGTATATTACAATCTGGATTCCACATTACCGGAAAGCCTGCCAAGTATTCAGGCAAATAATATACTGAATGATAAATTCGCCATGAATACAATGGAGATCGTTCTTGTGGATACAAACCTTTCCGCAAAGCAAAAAATGCAGCTGGCAAATGACATGAAGAATGTAGACGGTGTTAAAACCGTACTTGGTCTGGATGCACTTGTCGGACCGGCAATTCCGGATGAACTGATCCCGGATGACATCAAGAGCGAGCTGATACAAAGTGGTCGTGAAATGATGCTTGTCATGTCGGAATATAAGGTTGCATCCGATGAAGTCAACGAACAGTGTAATAAGCTGGAAGAGATCATAAAGAGCTATGATGACAGCGGAATGCTGATCGGTGAAGCACCTTGTACAAGAGATCTGATCAAGATCACAGATAAGGACTTTAAGACAGTCAGTGCAGTTTCTATCGGTGTTATCTTCCTGATCATCGCGGTCGTATTTAAGTCAATCTCGTTACCGGTCATCCTCGTTATAACGATTGAATTTGCAATCTTTGTCAACATGGGTATTCCGTATTATACAGGATCCGTTATCCCGTTTATCGCATCTATCGTAATCGGAACGATCCAGTTAGGTTCCACAGTCGATTATGCGATCCTGATGACGACAAGATATAAAGTAGAAAGAAATAATGGCAAGGATAAGAAGGAAGCGGTTACGATCGCACACCAGACATCAATCCGGTCAATCTTTGTCAGTGCCATGAGTTTCTTCGCAGCCACTTTTGGTGTAGGTGTTTATTCCGATATCGATATGATCAGTCAGTTATGTACCCTGATGGCACGTGGTGCGATCATCAGTATGGTTACAGTTTTACTGGTACTTCCATCCATGCTGATCATCTTTGATAAGCTGATCTGTGTAACAAGTATCGGAATTGGAAAGCGTTCTAAGAAAAATAAGGAGGAAGCATTATGAAAAAATCAGCAAAAGTAATTGCACTGGCATGTGCAACAGCACTTTTGACCACAACGATCTTTACAGATCAGGCATTAGCGGAAAAAGAAACTGATCAGGAGCTGAGTGAGCAGGAGGAAACACTGACAGATACATTAAATTCCCAGTTTTCTTCAAGCAATACTTCAGATGTAGATAAGGAAGAAACCGTATACGTTTTTACAGATGCCAACGGTAATACAGATCATATCTTAGTCAGTGACTGGTTAAAGAATAAGACCGGTGCAAAAACGATCGAAGATTCATCCGATCTGAAGGACATCGAAAATGTCAAAGGTGATGAAACCTTTGATGGCAGCGGAGATAAGATCACATGGAATGCGGATGGCAGCGATATTTATTATCAGGGTACATCTACAAAGCAGTCTCCGGTCAGCATCAAGCTTACTTATTACTTAGATGATAAGGAAGTTACACCGGAAGAAATTGCCGGTAAGAGCGGTAAAGTAAAGATCCGTTTCGACTATACAAATAATGAAACACAGGAAGTTGAAGTCAACGGTAAGACAGAAACGATCCATGTTCCATTTGTTGTACTGAGCGGTTTGGTATTATCAAACGACAATTTCAAAAATATTGAAGTTACCAATGGTAAACTGATCTCCGAAGGTAATAATTCCATTATCGCCGGTATTGCAATGCCCGGACTGAAGGACAGCTTACAGATCAATTCCAAGGATCTTGATACAGATAAGGTAAATGTTCCTGAATATGTAGAGATCACAGCAGATGCAACAGATTTCTCACTGGATATGACAATGTCCATGGTTCTGAGTGATATCTTAGATGACCTGTCATTCAACAGCGATGATATTGATACAAGCGAACTGACAGACAGCATGGATCAGCTGACAGATGCAACAGACCAGTTACTAGATGGTACAAAGCAGCTTGCAGACGGTACAGGAACTTTAAAAGAAAAAGTCGGCGAATTTAACGAAGGACTGAGAACATTAGATAATGGTATCGGACAGTATACAGCAGGTACAGCACAGCTTGCATCCGGTATCGGAGAACTGAAATCCGGTACAAACCAGTTAGCAGCAGGTGTTCCACAGCTGACTAAAGGAGTAAAACAGTTAAAGAATGGTGCTGTATCCGCTAAAAAGGGTGCAGATCAGTTAGTTGCAGGTTATGCAGGAACAGATAAATCAGCAGGTGCAGCAAGCGGTGCAAAAACGCTGGCAAAGGGTGCTAAGACATTAGATAAGAGTATGGCAACAGCAGATCAGGGTGCACAGCAGTTAAAAGCCGGAGCAGATCAGATTGTTGCAGGTTACGCAGGAGACGGAACAGCAGCAAATCCGGGCGCAGCAAGTGCAGCAAGCCAGATCGCAGGCGGACTTTCCCAGTTAAATCAGGCAGTACAGAATATTTCACTTCCGGGTTCTGCATCAACAACACCGGAACAGGCAGCAGCACAGGAGAAAGCAATTACAGCTGCAGTTACAGCAGCTATGTCAACACCGGAAGCACAGCAGGCACTTGCAAAAGCAGCAAGTACAGCAGGATCAGCAGTTGATGCAGATGCAATTAAAGCAGCAGTTACAAGTGCGGTATCTGCAGCAATCAAGCAGTCTCTTGGTACAGCAGTACAGCAGGCTATGGTGCAGCAGATTCAGGCAGGAAAGATGACAGTCAGCGGTAATGCAGCAGATGTTATAACCGCAGTCGGAGATAGTATTGGAGCAAGCCTTGGCGCTGGTGTTGCAACAAGTCTTGCAAGTGATACGACTGTTACAAAAGAGGTAACAAATCAGGTAACAAATGCAGTTGGCAGTGTAGCACCAAACATTGCAACAACAGCAGCAGGTATTGCAGGAAAAGCCGGTGCTTCCAAGGCTGTAGATCTTGCAAGTCAGCAGATCAGCGGCTTTGCTCCTCAGATCGATACCTTAAAAGCCAGTGTTAAGCAGTTAGCAGATGGTTCTGCAGCGCTGAATCAGGGTATCAACAGTTTATATGATGGATCTAAACAGTTACAGACAGGTATCACAACATTAGCAAGCGGTACAACGCAGCTTTCCGCAGGTGCAAGTGCATTATCTAATGGTGCAGATGCTTTAAACAAAGGTATTAACGGTTATACGAATGCCAAGGGAGAAAAAGTAACAGGTCTTTACGGTGGTACAAAGGCGCTTGCAAAAGGTCTGAAACAGTTAAAGACAGGTCTTGTGACTCTGGATTCCAAGAGTGCTACACTGGCAGCAGGTGTCATCAAATTAAATGAAGGTGCGGCAAAACTGGATGAAGGTGCTACAAAGCTGACAGGAAACTCAGGAGCACTAGTAGACGGATCTGCTAAGATCGTAGATGCAGGTAAGCAGCTTGCAGATGGTGTAAATACACTGGATGAAGGTGCTAATAAGTTAAATGAAGGTATGATCGAATTTAACGAAGAAGGTATCCGGAAGCTGACAGATGCATTTGATGGTGACATCAGTTCATTACTTGACAGAGTAAATGCAGTCATGGATGCAGGAAAAGATTATAACAACTTCAGTGGTGTGGCTGACGGTAAGAGTAGTAGTGTGAAGTTCATTATCAAAACAGAAGGCGTAAAAGCAGAGTAATGAAATGGGGAGGTGCAAAGCATGGATACCGGTTTATTATTAGTAATCGGAATTGCTTTAGGATTGGGCTTTGATTTATATGCTAAGGCAGTCTGCCAGGGAGCTTTGCTCTCCCGTATTGATAAAGCAAAATTAGCACTTGGACTTTTGGTCTGTGGTGTCTACCAGCTGATCGTACTGCTGGTTGGATATGCACTGACAATCTGGCTCAGAGGTTCTTATCTGGCAGATAAAGGAGAAGCCTTAAATCCATTGATCAGCATGGTTATATTTGTGGCATTTGCCATAAAAATGCTGAAGAATGCATGGAAAAATGAAGGTATTGTGGAAAGCAGACATGATGGAAAATATCTGATCCGTATTTTCATAAGCCTTTGCCTGCAAGTTGGATTTTATACACTTCTGACCGGTATTGCACTTGGTATGATGCAGCTTCGTTCTATTTATGAACTTGGTATTTTGACAGTTGTCTGCATCATAGCAGTATTACTTGGTCTGATTGGCGGATATCGTTTAGGATACAGCCAGAAAACCGGTGCTTATGCAATCGGTGGCAGTATTCTGATCATTGTCGCTGTAGCGACAGGATTTTTATATCTTTGATCATTTTCAGATCCTTTCAGGGTCTGCAATGATATATTTTCATTCCCTATTTGATGACTGCCCGGTTCGCCGGGCAGTTGTTTTATATGCTAAGTTTGACAGGAAGTATATAATATAATAAGATCATACGGCACATTTCTATTAAGGAAGGTATAATAGCGTGATACAGGACATTGCACCAAAGAAGTTTTATAACCAGTTTGCAGCAAAAAAGCCATCGGCAAACAGCCGGATCTTGAGTTTTTCCGATGGAAAGATACTTTATAAGGAAAAAGACGGAGAAATGGAATTTCTCACATTTAAGCAGGTAGAAGCACATTTCATACAGGAAAAAGAAAAATCAAAGCTTCCGGTATATACTTATTTATTTTCCATAGATCGGGAAGATTTCTTTTTGATGGATCTGCAGGATCAGATGTTTGAGGATTTCACGTACCACAGAATGTTTGAAACCAGACGACTTTATCCAAAGGAGTATGTGCTTGCAGCAGCGACGGGCTGGCATTTATACGTATGGTATCGCGATAATCAGTTTTGTGGCAGATGTGCCAAAAAGCTTGTGCATGATGAACACCTCCGGATGATGAAATGTCCATCCTGTGGCAACATGGTTTTTCCGAAGATTGCGCCGGCGGTTATTGTAGGTGTAACAAACGGAGATAAGATCCTGATGACAAAATATGCGGGCAGGGAATATAAAAAATATGCGCTGATCGCAGGTTTTACGGAGATCGGAGAGACAGCGGAGCAGACGGTAGAGCGGGAAGTCATGGAAGAGGTAGGACTTCATGTCAAAAATATCCGTTATTACAAAAGCCAGCCATGGGGATATGACAGTGATCTTCTGCTTGGTTATTTTTGCGAACTTGCAGAGGAACATAAGATAGAACTGGATGAAACGGAGCTTTCCCTTGCAGAATGGATAGATTACAAGGATGTTCCGGATGATCCGGAAGGACTCAGTCTTACCAGAGAGATGATGCAGACCTTCCGGGAGAAAAAGAAAAGAGAGCATGAGGAACTTTCATAATTCTTAAGTTTTTTACGGGTAAAAAGACATAAAAAAGACACATTTATTATGTATAAATGACGGTATCGAAAGAGAAAGAAAGGATGAAAATAAATGAAAGCAAAACAAATTGCAATACTTTTAGCACTGACAACTATGATGATCGCGGGGTGTGGATCAAATACAAAGAATGCAGATTCACAGACTGAGGTTAGTACAAGTACAGAAACGACAGATGAGGCTTCATCTGATGAAACAGATACAGAAGAAACGGATTCCAATTCCGGCGAGACTGCAAATGAAGCAACAGATTCGCAGCAGGAAGCTGCAGATCCGGGAGATGGAAATTATGAAGACAATTTTGCGGTAAGTCATGAAGCAGCAGTCGATTTTGCAGAAAAGATTAAAAGTGCTGTAGCTGCAAAGGATCAGGAGGCTCTGGCTGATCTTGTAAATTATCCGGTCTATATTGGTTTTAAAGATGAAGGACAGACTGTGGATACAAAGGAAGATTTTATGAAGCTTGATGCTTCTGAATTATTTACAGATGATCTGCTTAATGCTGTTGCAAATGCAGATGAGAGCGAGGATGTTTTAAGTCCGAGTATGGCTGGATTTAATTTATACAGCAATGACGCAAGTGCAAGCCTGACCTTTAGTGTACAGGACGGAAAGCTGGGCGTTACAGGAATTAATTATTAATGATGGTATTTCATACAATATACTGAGAGAAATTTTATTGTCAATGCTTTGCAACAATGGTATAGCTGTTGCAAAGCATATTTTCTTTTCGGAAGTTTTCTGACTTAATTAACGAGTCTGATGGAAGTTTAAAAATAGTTTAAATAAAAAAAATTGCTACTTACATTTTTCAAAAAAGTATGTTATTCTGGCAAAGCATTACAATTAATTGAATATAGGTATAAATTGGAAACGCACAATCCTCCCGGATGATAACGAACAACACAGATTCATGTTTATTCATTATCAGAAGGAGGATTTTTTATGCCCCAAAATAAGTTTCAGGATGTCATTTTCACTGCCATTATGGCAACTATCATGGTGTACGGGATGATCGTATACAATGTAGCTTTAAATACCGGAGGCGTTTCCGGTACTACCTTTCTGGCAGCTTTTCATGAAATGCCGATCATGGTTCCGATTGCGTTTGTACTGGAGTTTTTTGTAGTAGGAAAGCTCGCAAAAATGCTTGCATTTACAGTAATGAGACCGGATGACAGACCACAGTTTATCACTTATGCCATTTCTATTTGTATTTGCTGCATTATGTGTCCGGTTATGAGCCTGTTTGCCACATTATTATTTAAAGAAACAAAAACATTTGGTACATGGGTGCAGACATGGGGAATGAATTTCCCAATGGCGATTTTGTACCAAATATTTTATTGTGGTCCTTTTGTAAGGCTGATATTCCGGCTGCTTTTTCCACAGAAGAAAAGCAGTAAATAGTATTATTTATTCAATATCCGGTCAGCTCTGTAAACGGATAAATTAAATTTCCGGGGGCTCATATTTCCTGATTTTTTATGGGAAGCCTCCCTGAAATTTTCCAGGATTTGGTTATATGCTTCTCCATTTAATGGACCGTCTGCATCAAACACACCGGCTCGTTCCATAGCGGGAACTGCGTCCAGACTAAGATCACTTAAATAATAAGCATCCACATTTTCCCGCTGACAGTTATATGCTGCGGTGATCGCATCCGGTCTTGCCAGAGAGAACAGCAGGTAGCAGACGGTAACAGTTACTGTCATGAAAAAGAACAGTGGGAAACTGCTTTTGTAGATGGATATAACAACACCGGTCAGGCAGATGGCAAGTGTAAGAAGCGACACCAGTACAAAAATCCGTAAAAAGGTCAATTGGTAAGATGCAATATACAAAAGCATCCGCATTGTACTGGAGGCGATCATAATATAAGTGCATCCACAGATAATGGTCAGGATCGTTTTAAGCACCTTATTTTCCCGATAATGCTTCTGGCAGAACAGGACGAGCACAAGATTGATCAGGCAGACAAACAGGAGTTGGAAAAAGCCTTGTCTGGCATATGCTGCATAGGTGTAACCGTCAGGTAACTTCATGTTACCGATAAACAAATAAGCAATCTGAATGATACTGAAGCACAGATAGATCACCGTTAAAATAGAAGAAAAAGTAATGGCAATGATCGGTTCCATTGTCTTTTTATTTTCCATGACAGGGTTTATATCCTGAAAAGCAAGCTCGATCAGGATACAATAAGAAGAAAACATACCAAAACAGATGGTAAATACAACTGCAAAAATCGTACCAAAGTCAATGTTTTCAAAAAGGCCGGAAAACAGGCGGTCTGAAAAGGATCGGAATACGACATCCGCACTTAACAGTAAGGAGCAGACAACCAAAAGCAAAGGGATTGCGATCAAAATGCCTAAAAAAACATAATAAATCTTGGTGTTTTTTCTTTTCCGGTGTTCTTTTAAATACTGCTGCAGGCTCTTAAACGGATAGTTGAATCGGCCGACGGAGCAGATAATCGTCCGGGAAAGTGCGCTGCAGAATTTGGAAAAATCCCATTCCTTTGTATCGTAAAAATGGCGCAGCAAAAAGCAGAAGAATAAGAGTATAATACCTACATAATTTAAAAAGGCAAGAACTACACTGTCTGTCAGCATATTGGAAAGTCCTAAAAGGCAGATGGAAATAATAAAAAACCATCTCTTATTGTCTGTTTTGATAGAGAGCTTTTTAAAACAGAATAGTACATAACCGATCGTGGCGGCGCAAAGTAAGACAGAGGTAACTGCCATAAAATTCTGGTAAATACAAAAACAGAAAAACAAACCGTATAAAATACTGCCAACGCCGAAGGCAGAGAAATTGTCCACCACAGCTCTTACAAGTAGTGGTTCTTCTTTTTTGTAAGTTACAGGACTCATATTGGGAGACAGCCCAGTATTATTTGTGTCCTGTTTATTTTGATCCGCAGTATAATTTTCCGGATCCTGCTGATTCTGATTTGTAATATTCATTTTACTTCCCTTCTTTCTTACTCATTTTCGGTACTGTTTTCATCCGGCTCATACGCTAAAATATCGCCGGGCTGACAATCGAGAGCTCTGCAGATCGCATCAAGAGTCTGCAGGCGGATTGCCTTTGCCTTATTATTCTTTAAAACAGACAGGTTTGCCATTGTAATATCTACTTCTTTGGATAATTCAGTCAGGCCCTTTTTTCGTTTCGCCATCATGACATCCAGATTGATAATGATTGCCATCGTATATTTCCTCGTCTTTCTTTTCTAAATGATAGAATGCTTCCGAATTGGTTGATCAGATCGTCAGATCATTTTCTTCTTTGTAGCTGACAGCGCGGCCAAATACACCGGCGAGCACTTTACTGAACAGTCCTGCGATCACAAAAACGAGAATAATGATCAATACAGCGGGTGTTAAGTAAAGAAACAGGCGGAAAGCTGTCAAAAGTGCGATCAGAAAGCTGTATGTACCCATTTTATGCAGGCTTTTCACATTTTCCCTGACAAAACAGTTGTCCGCAAGAACCGTATCAAACATTTTCCGTAATTCTCCGATCAGCAAAATTGCCAGAACGCCGGACAGGAAAAAGATCACGACAAGCGGCCAGTAGTAGATAACAAACAGATTGTTGTAGGATCCGTACCATTTGAATGTAAATGGCAGTGTCAGGCATACAAGCATGCCCGCAAAATACATAAAATCCAATAAAAATTTTGTAATTTTAGTCAATTTCAGATTCATGGTAATTCCTCATCTTTCTTTCCTTGATTTATCCAGATCATAATACAAGGTTATATGAATGTCAATAATAAATTATCGACTTACGATAAATTATTATTGTAAAACTATAACCAAAATTCCCGGAAGTATATCCCATTACTTTCGGGAATTTTTATGTATACAGGTTATTTTCTGCCACTTACCGGCGTATTTCGACCGCTTACCGAAAAGGCATTTACATTTATTTTAGATACCGTATAATGACAACAACAGGAGGTGGTCAGGTGAAGATACGAGTGGAAATAGATCCGGAAGCACCGGAAGAAGAAATCGTGCTCCATTGCAGGGAGCTGACACCGGAGGTCGTGAAGCTTCAGCAGTTGTTGGCGAAGCAGATCAAAAGCACCGGTCAGATCATATTGTATCAAAACGACGCCGAGTATTACCTGGAAACAGACAGGATCCTGTTTTTTGAAACAGAAGGCTCGCAGGTGCTGGCGCATACGGAAACGGAAATATTTGAAGCAAGGAAAAAGCTGTATGAGCTGGAGGATATGCTGGGATCGGATTTTCTGCGGATCTCCAAGTCCGCGATCGTAAATCTGAACCGGATTTATGCGATCCGGCGGAATCTGGCAGCGTCCTCGGAGATTTCTTTTCAGGGAACGCACAAACAGATTTATGTTTCAAGAGCATACATAAAAGTATTAAAGGAAAGATTAGAAGAAAAGAGGTTGGAAAGATGAAAAAAACAAGCAGAATATTTTGGGGACTTGGATTTATCACAGCAGCGGTATTTCTGGTATTGAGCCAGATGCATCTGATCACAGCACAGATCAGTGTATGGAGCGCATTGATCGGTATTTTATGCGTGGCACTCCTTGTCAGCAGCATTGCAGACAGAAGCTTTGGCGGGATATTCTTCTCTCTGGGGCTTGCCTGGCTGACATTTGCCGAAGTGCTGGGGCTTCCCAAAGTCGGTTTTTGGAATGTGGTGATCATCGTTGTATTTATGACGGTCGGATTCAATTTTTTGTTTCCGCATAAGCACAGAAGCCATGGAGATCAGGATGATCCACATGCAAGGAGATCCGATTACACAAAGTACCAGAAGGTAACTGAGGAAGAAGGAGACGGTTTTGTGGAATGCTCCAATTCATTTGGTGAGACAACAAAATATGTTAATATGTCTGATTTAAAACGTGGACATTTTCAGAATTCTTTTGGGGAAATGAAGGTGTATCTGGATCAGGCACATATGGCAGGGGATAGCGTGACGATCGAAGTATCCAACAGTTTCGGGCAGCTTACTTTATTTATACCGAAAGAGTGGAATGTAGTGCAGAAGGTCAGCGTATTTGCAGCAAGTGTCGATGAAAAGCGTTGTGGAGATTCCAATGGGCCGATCTGCTATCTGAAGGGAAGTGTCAGCTTCGGAGAGATTGAAATTGTATATGTATGATCATTCTTCTTTTTTCTTCCGGTAACACATTCTATATTCTATTTCGCCGAGATCCTCGTGCGGAAGAGAGCGGAGCTTCTGGAAATTACGGTTTTCGTAAAAACAGACAGCTCCGTAATTTTTTTCAAAGACATCCAGCTCAATGAAGTCATAGTATTGCAGGACATAGGCGATCAGCTTTGTTCCGACACCAAGCCCGCGGTAATCCTTATGGACAAAAAGCCCTTCAATATAGCCTTCATCCACACCAATAAAACCGACGATCAGACCGTTTATCTCATATACATAAACTTCTGATTTCGGAATCAGCCTGGAAACATAGCCAAAGCTCCTGTCCCAGTAGGAGATAGGAATAAAGTCATGCACCTCACAGTTACAATCGTACCAGATCTGCATGACTTTCTTTAAGTCCATATCGTAAAATTTCCGAATGATATCCATATAATCAATCCCCCAATCGATTATAGTCTGCCATATTTCTCATATTGTAAAAATTCCGCTTTATAAAAAATCGGAGTGACAAGATTCGAACTTGCGACCTCCGCCTCCCTAAGACGGCGCTCTAACCAAACTGAGCCACACCCCGAAAATCAACAGTTGAAAAACCGTATCAATACTGTACCATCATATATGCAATTCCCTAAAAACGCAAGAGAAAATTATATATTCTTTATATATTTCAGAGTACGCAATATGATATAATGTAATAAACGCAAAAAGAAAACAAGCAACACCGAAGGTGTTATTTGTTTTCTTGCGTTTATTAACGAGCAAACGGTCTGCGAAGCAGACAGAGAGCACCGGAGGTGCGTGTTTGCGAGTGAATCCGGAGGAGAAGGAAGAGCAAACAGTCTGCGAAGCAGACAGAGAGCACCGGAGGTGCGGGTTTGCGAGTAAATCCGGAGGAGAAAATTTACAATAGAAAAGAATAAAAAGGAACTCAACATGAAACAAGGCATACTTTTTGATTTAGACGGAACATTATGGGACAGCGCGCAGGCTGTCGTAGACTCCTGGAATGAGATCATCGAAACCTTACCGGACTTTCATAAGCTGATCACGAATGAAGACATGTGTCAGCTTATGGGTAAGACAATGGATGATATTGCATATACTTACTTTAATACAGTCAGCAAAGAAAGGGCACTTGAGATCCTGCAGATCTGTATGGATCATGAAAACGCATATATTGAGCAGCATGGCGGTGTTTTATTTCCGGGGTTGGAAGAGGTGCTGAAGGAGTTGTCGGAAAAATATGACCTCTTTATCGTCAGCAACTGCCAGCTTGGCTATATCGAAGCCTTCCTGTCATACCATAAGCTTGGAAAATACTTTAAAGATACGGAATGCTATGGACGCACGAAGCGCTGCAAGGGAGATTCGATCGCGATCCTTCTGGGCAGACAGGATCTGGAGCAGGCAGTTTATGTAGGAGATATTGAAGGCGATTTCATTTCCGCTACACAGGCGGGCCTTCCATTTATCCACGCAGCGTACGGTTTTGGCAAAGTACCGCAGGCAGTTTACGCGATCCGGTCCGTACAGGAGCTTCCTGCCATGGCAAAAAAGGTATTTGCAAAGAAAGACATCCGTGCTTTTCTGCATACACAGAAGCTGATCACAGATGGTGCATTTGGTACGTATTTTAGCAGCATCTGCCAGAACGGCATTTTCCCGGAGCGTGCCAATACACAGGCGCCTGCACTGGTAAAACAGGTGCACGAGGCTTACCTTTCAGCCGGCGCACAGCTGATCCGTACGAATACATTTGCAGCGAATACGAAAACGCTGGATATGGGACTGGATGAGGTGCTGGAAACGATAGAAGCGGGCTTTACGATTGCCAAAGAGGCAGCAGAGCCTTACAGACAAAAGCATCCGGTCTTTCTGGCAGGTGATATCGGACCGATCCCCGGTGGCAGACAGGAGCAGGAAGAGCAGATCACAGAGGAATATTTACAGATCGCGCGGAAATTTGTGGCACTTGGAGCAGATCTTCTGGTATTTGAGACATTCCCGAATCCGGATCAGATCCTGCCTGTGATCCGGCAGATCCGCAAGGAATCACCGATCTTTATTCTGGTGCAGTTTGCGGTCAACCAGCTTGGCTACAGTGTGGCGGGCATCAGCGCAAGAAGCCTGCTCGAGGAAGCCGGGCAGGTAACAGAGATCGATGCGGCGGGCTTAAACTGTGGCGTCGGTCCGGGGCATATGTACAATATCATCAAGCAGGTAAGCAGCCTGAGCGGTAAATATTTATCCGTGCTTCCAAATGCAAGTTATCCGAAGGTCGTACAGGACAGGCTTGTATTTCTGGAAAATATGGATTATTTTTCGGACAAGATGGTGGAGATTGCAGATCTGGGTGCTTCTATCATTGGTGGCTGCTGCGGTACCAATCCGGACTACATCAGAAGGCTGGTAAAAGCACTCGGAGAAAAGCATCTGCGGGCAGAAAAGCCGTCTCCGGTGCATATCACCGTAAAGGAAAGGACAGAGCAGGCAGAGGATCATAGCTTTTATGCGGGAAAAAGCGGAAAGCTGATCGCAGTCGAGCTTTCACCGCCGCCTTCTGCGAACGATCAGAAGCTGTTAGAAGCAGCACATCTGCTTTCTGCCATGCATGTAGATACAGTCACTTTCCCGGATTCCCCATCCGGGCGGACAAGAGCGGATTCCATTTTAATGGCGGCAAAGGTAGCGCGGGAAACAGATCTTTGTGTTATGCCGCATATCTGCTGCAGGGACAAAAACGCGATCGCGATCCGTTCGCAGCTTCTGGGCGCATATTTAAGCGATATAAGAAATGCACTGGTGATCACGGGAGATCCTGTGCCAAGTATGGCAAGAGAAGATGTCAGAAGTGTATTTAATTTCGATTCTGTCGGTCTTATGAAGCTGGTTCAGGAGATGAACAGGGAGGAATTTGCATCCGATCCGTTTTTTGTAGGTGGTGCGATCAACCAGAACAGGCTCAGACTTGATGTAGAGATCAACCGTGTGAAACGGAAAATGGAACATGGAGCAACTTTTTTCATGACACAGCCTGTTTTTACAAAAGAGGAGATTGATAAGATCCGACGTATCAAGGAAGAGACAGGTGCGCGGATTCTCTGTGGTATTATGCCGCTTGTCAGCCGCAAAAATGCGCTGTTCATCAAAAATGAGATGACAGGCATGTGTGTGACGGATGAGATCGTGGCACGTTTTGCGGATGGCATGAGCCGCAGTGAGGGAGAAGCGGCCGGCTGCGCAATTGCAAGGGAAATGATGGCACTTGCGGCAGATTTTGCAGATGGTTATTACTTCTCGATCCCATTTAACAGGGTATATTTATTACATGATATGACAGGAGTTATCAATGAGTCAGGAAAAGAAAAATGATGGATTTATCATGCAGGCCGGTATTCTGGCGATCACCGGTATTTTAGTCCGTGTCATTGGAATCTTATACCGTGCGCCGCTTACAGGCATCATAGGGGATGAAGGAAACGGCTATTATACAAGTGCATACAATATATATACGATCATTCTGCTGATCTCATCTTACAGCATTCCCTCTGCAATCTCCAAGGTGATCGCACAGCGGCTGGCACTTCGCGAATATCGGAATGCCCATAAGATCTTCCGCTGTTCGATCCTGTATGTGTTTATTGTGGGCGGAGTTGCCAGTCTGGTTGCCTTTTTTGCTGCGCCCTGGCTTGTGGAGACGAATTCCACGATCGTACTTCGTGTGTTTGCGCCGACTATCTTTTTATCCGGTTTTTTAGGTGTACTTCGCGGCTATTTCCAGGCGCATCGGACAATGCTGCAGACATCCTTTTCCCAGATCATCGAGCAGATCTTAAATGCAGTGGTCAGTCTTGGAGCCGCCTATCTGCTGATCAAAACTGTTTCCGGAAAGGATGAAACAACGCAGGCGATCTACGGAGCCATGGGAAGTGCCATGGGTACGGGCAGCGGTGTTTTGATCGCACTTCTTTTTATGTGGCTTGTGTACAAGCTGAACCAGAAATTTATCCTGCGCAGGGCAGACCGTGACAGAAATCATATGGAACTGAGTTACTCCCAGATATTCAGCATTATTTTCAGCATGGTAACGCCGTTTATCCTGAGTACATTTATTTACAATTTTTCCACCTCATTAAACCAGACTGTTTACACAAAGATCATGAAATATGTGCTTGGCATTACGGAAAAAGAGATTGCGACCAATTATGGTGTGTTCGGAGGAAAAGCAGTTGTCATAGCCAATATTCCGATCGCGATCGCATCTGCGATGTCTTCTGCCATGATCCCAAGCATTTCCGGCTCTTATGCGCAGGGAGACCTGAAAAAGGCGCGTCATCAGGTGGCAGCGGCAATTAAAACAACCATGCTGATCTCCATTCCGTGTGCAGCAGGTTTATTTGCACTGGCACAGCCTGTTACACAGCTATTATTCCCGCAGAGATCTTCCCTTGCACTGGCATCTTCCCTGCTTCGGGCGATCAGTGTCACAGTTGTCTTTTATGCGCTGTCTACATTGACAAATGCGGTATTACAGGGAATCGGAAAAGTCAATGTTCCGGTCATTAATGCGGCGCTTGCTCTTGTTGTGCAGACGGTTGTTTTAGTACCGCTTCTGCTGTTTACAAAGCTTTCCTTATATGCACTGGCGATTGCGATGATCACATATTCGCTATTGATGTGTGTACTCAATAATATAGCGGTCAGAAAGTCCCTGCATTACAAGCAGGAATGGCTGCGTACTTTTGTGGTCCCGGGGCTTGCTTCCCTGATCATGGGCGTTCTGGCATATCTGATCTATCAGGGCATCTATATGCTGCTGAAGATCAACGTGGTTGCACTTTGCGTTGCGATCTTAGTTGCGGTTTTTGTATACTTTGCGCTTGTGATCTGGGCAGGCGGGCTGACGAAGGATGAGATCCTGAACATGCCAAAAGGAGCGACTCTGGTCCGCATTTTACAGAAAATAAAATTATTGTAATAAATGTCATGAACCATGTCACATATTTGCGGAGCTTGTCACATATTTGCGGAGCTTGTCACATATTTGCGGAGCAAATGTGCGACTAAAATGTGCGACTAAAATGTGCGACTAAAATGTGCGACCAAATAACCTGTGAAACAGGTTATAGTATGTAATGAGATAAATTTTAAGAAGTCGTAGGAGGATAAAAATGAAAAAAAGAACCTTGATCCTATGTGGACTGCTTCTTTCCATCAGCCTGCTGGCAGGCTGTCAGACGCAGGAAGCAGCGACAGCAGATAAGACGCAGGAGGCTTCCGATATTTCTGCGGAGGATACACAGGAGGAAGACGGACAGGCGTCTGATACAGATACGACAGATGATGAGACGGAAATCGCAGAGCCGGAGGATGATGCGTCATCCGCTGCTCAGGAAAATGTATCCGGTAAAGCAGCATCCTTTGAGATTTCCTTTGAAAAAGAAACGGGCGAGATGAAATCAGACGATGGCTCGATTTCCTATCTGCAGTATGAATTCAATATGCCAAAGGTAACCAGTGCGGATAATCCGGAAGCAGCAGAGCAGATCAACAGCTATTTTGTACAGCGTCAGGAAGAGCTGATGGCAGATTGTAACGAATATTACGAGTGGGCAAAAGAGGATTATCAGATCAGAGTGGATGACGCGAAGGAAAACGGAACGGAGGGACCGACGGAAGATACCTTTGGCTATTATAGTAGTTGTGATTACACGATAATGCGGCAGGACGATACAGTGATCAGTTTTCAGGAGCAGTCCTCAACCTATACAGGAGGTGCACATGGTAACAATATAGTGGCGGGTGTTACCTTTGATGCCAAAACAGGGCAGAGGATCCAGCTTGCCGATCTGATGGAAAATGAAGAAGACGGAAAAGCTGAGGTTGATCAGATCCTGCTTGAGAAAGCGCAGGAGATGCAGGAAAAATCCATGCAGGAAGACGGATATGGTATCTTCTTTGAAGAATATGAAACATATATTCCGGATGTGCTGACAGAGGATTCCTGGTATCTGACAGAAGATGGCATGACGATCGTATCGAATGAATATCTGCTTGCGCCCTATGCAGCAGGTGCAACCTATTTTGATCTGCCTTATGAGACCTGTGACTTTATAAAGGAAGTGTATCGGAAATGAGCGAAAATATCTATGCAGTCAGGACGAATCAGCTGAGAAGCAGGATGCAGCAGGAAGATCTGCGTGCATATCTGATCCCGATGAATGATTTTCACGGTTCGGAATATATTGGCGAATATTTTAAAACGATCGCGTGGTTTAGCGGATTTACAGGATCTGCTGCCACGCTTCTTGTGACTGAATCGGAAAGCTTTTTATGGACAGACGGCAGATACTTTCTGCAGGCAGAGGAGCAGCTTGAGGGAACGGGTATCCGTTTAATGAAAATGGGAGAAGCTGATGTTCCGACGGGAACTGCATATATTGCCGGCTATTTACAAGAATGTAAGCAGGCAGGAAAAACGCTGCGGATCGGCTTTGATGGCAGGATCGTCAGTGCTGCTTATGTGGAAACGCTGCAGCAGGAAATTGAAAAATCGTGTGGCCAGAAGGCGCAGATAGAGGACGGAAAGGATCTGGCAGGTGAGATCTGGGGCGCAGAAAGACCTGCACTTTCCAAAGAGCCGATCTGGGAGCTTTCGCTTTCCTATGCCGGGGCAGGCAGAGACATCAAACTGAAGGCTGCACAGATCAGGATGCAGGAGCAGGGCGTTGATTACCTGATCCTGACTTCGCTGGATGAGATCGCCTGGATCATGAACCTGCGCGGGAATGATATTGCCTATAATCCGGTCTTTCTTTCTTATCTGGTGCTTTCGGGGACAAGAGCAACCTTATATGTCCGTAACAGGGAATCCTTACCGGTATTTGAGGAGGCAGTCGATGTCAGGGCATATGAGGACTTTTATCAGGATCTTAAATCGTTTCCGGCGGGAAGCAGGATCTGGCTGGATGCAGATACGGTAAATTACAAAATTGTAAGTCTCCTGGAGGGCAAATACAAGATTATGACCGCCAAGAGCCCGATCGCATTGGAAAAGGCAGTGAAAAATCATACGGAAATAGAAAATGAAAGACTGGCGCACATCCGGGACGGCGTTGCGGTGACACGTTTTATCCGCTGGCTGAAGACAGAGGTCAGAACCGGGAAGGAAGAGGCTACAGAGCTTTCCGCGGCAGAAAAGCTGGAAGGCTACAGGAAGCAGATGCCTCATTATCTGGGACAGAGCTTTGCACCGATCATAGCCTATGGTAGTCACGGTGCTATCGTACATTATGAGCCGACAGAAGGAACGGATATCCCGCTTGGGAATGAAAGTTTTCTTCTGGCAGATACGGGCGGGCATTATCTGGAGGGAACGACAGATATTACAAGGACAATTGTCATGGGACCGGTCACAAAATTGCAAAAGCAGCATTATACCGCGGTACTTATGGGTAACTTACGTCTGATGGATGCAAAATTCCGTTACGGACTGAGCGGAGCACATCTGGATTATCTGGCGAGAGAGCCCTTATACAGAATGGGGCTGGATTTCAAGCATGGAACGGGACATGGTGTCGGTTATCTGCTGAATGTGCATGAAGGTCCGAATGCGATCCGAAGCCGCGTGGCGGAGGAGGGCGTATTCAAGCAGGGAATGATCACCTCTGATGAACCGGGGCTTTATATAGAAGGTGCGTATGGGATCCGTCTGGAAAACCTGATCCTGTGCGTGCATGCGGAAAAGACAGAATACGGACAGTTTATGCAGTTTGAGCCGCTTACGTTTGTACCTTTTGATCCGGAGGCGGTCGACCTGGAAATGTTGACCGGGCGGGATAAAGAGTTGTTTGAAGGTTACCAGAAACAGGTATATGAAACACTGGCACCTTATTTAACAGAAGAAGAAAAGCAGTGGCTTTTACGGGAAACAAGGAATTTGTGATGCAAAAGGAGGAAAATGCATGAAAACAGGCAATATCTTGGTCATAGACGATGATGCGGAGATCCGTGAGATCGTACAGGTACTTCTTTCGAGTGAAGGATACACGGTAGAAACCGTGGCAGACGGAATGCAGGCATTGACAATGCTGACGGAAAAGACATTTATACCGGATGTGATCATTCTGGATATCATGATGCCCGATATGGACGGATACAGTGTCTGCAAACAGATCCGTGAGATCTCGCAGGTTCCGGTCCTGTTTCTGACAGCGAAGAACAGAGAGACCGATCTGGTGGAGGGCTTTCTGGCAGGCGGCGACGATTATATGCAGAAGCCGTTTTCTTACACAGAGCTGATCGCCAGAGTGGGCGGTCTGATGCGCAGATACAGACAATATGGCGGGCAGTCCGATCCTCAGAAGGAAAAGCAGGTCTTTATCAGCGATCTCGTCATCGACAAGGATCAGGTTTCCGTGACGAAAAACGGTAAAAACGTGGAGCTCACAAATACAGAATATGGTATTTTACTGCTGCTTTCCGAAAACAAGGGTAAGGTATTCTCCCTGCAGGAGATTTATGAAGCAGTCTGGAAGGATACTTTTCTACCTTCTGCAAGCAACACAGTCATGGTACATATCAGAAATCTGCGGGAAAAACTCAAGCAGGAAGAAGGACAGGGCGAGCTGATCAAGAATAAGTGGGGAAGAGGCTACTATATTGAGTAAGGAAAAGAAGCAAAAAGAAATCTATACCTCTGTATTTAAGACAAAGCTCTGGAAAAAGCTGTCTCTCTGCTGTATGGGGGCAGCAACGGGTTCTGTTTTGCTGCTTGCGCTGCTTTTCTTTGGCAGCAGGAGCATTATTTATCGTCATATGGAAAACAGGAATGTACAGCAGACGCAGAAGGATCAGGTTATGGCGGAGCTACAGGCTTTTGTTTCCCAGCGGGGACTTTCCACGATCAACAAAAAGGAGATCCTGCAGTGGGAAAAGAAAAAGGGCGTGACAATTTCCTTTTTGGGCACAAAAGATACGATCCGTGAGCTTGAAACACTGCAGGCAAAATATAACAATTCCGTCATTTCGATTTATCAAAGATCGCAGGAGATACAGCCGTACGAGGTGCGTTTCAAGGATGCGGTTGTCCTGTGCGAACCGGTTCTCGACAGAATGACAGAACGGTATACGACGGCCGCACTTGTTATTTCTGTGCTGATCTCGACGTTATTTTTTATCTTTCTGCTGATGCTGTGTATGAAAAAAAGATTATCTTATGTGGTAGATCTGCGGGATGATCTGCGCCTGCTTGAAGCGGGAGATCTGGATCACGAGGTCACAGTAAGCGGAAATGATGAACTGTCGCAGATCGGAGAGGGCATCAATAATCTGCGGCGGAATGTATTGCATAAGATTCAGACAGAGAGAGATGCCATTACGGCAAACCATGAGCTGATCACGGCGATGTCGCATGACCTGCGGACACCTCTGACAAAGCAGATCGGTTATCTGGAGATTTTGTACCGGCGCAAATTTACACAGGAAGAGGAACTGTTTGATTATATCCAGAAGGCGAGAAGCAATGCATTTATCATGAAGGATACAACAGACAAGCTGTTCCGGTATTTCCTTGCATTTGGCGGGCAGCAGCAGGAAGCGCAGCAGTCCGAGGTAGATGGCAAAGCGTTGCTGAATTCCGTCTTGAAGGAACAGATCGCCTATATCAACAGCCAGGGCTTTGTTGTTTCTTTTTCACCGATTACAGAAGCTTTCCGCATGCTGATCAATCCGGAGGAATTTGCCAGAATTTTTGACAATATATTCCATAATCTGCGCAAATACGGAGATAATACGGTTCCTGTCAATATCAGCTATACACTGCAGCCGGGAGAACTGCTTTTAATGGTGCAGAACGGTATCAGACAGGATACCTCCAAGGTGGAAAGCACGAAGATCGGGCTGAAAATTGTGGAAAAGATCATGAAATCCATGGGTGGAAGTGTAGAAGTCATGAATGATGGACAGTATTTTATCATTCAGCTGGTTTTTAAAATTGAGTATGCATAATGTCTATTAGTACAAGGAGAACGGTATGAAAGAATATATGATGGCACTCGATCAGGGTACGACAAGCTCCAGATGTATTCTGTTTGATAAAATGGGGAATATCCGTGCAAAAGCACAGAAGGAATTTGCACAGATCTATCCGCAGGAGGGCTGGGTAGAGCACAATCCGAAGGATATCTGGTCTTCCCAGTATTCGGTCATGACGGAAGCACTGACAATGCTGGGTGAGGATGAGTGTATTGCCGGTATCGGGATCACGAACCAGCGTGAGACAACGATCGTCTGGAATAAGCAGACAGGCGAGCCCGTCTACAATGCCATTGTCTGGCAGTGCAGAAGAACGGCAAAGGAGATCGACCGCCTAAAGGAAGAAGAGCCGGCGCTTTCTGCCTATATCACGGAAAAGACAGGGCTTCTGCCGGATCCGTATTTTTCCGCTTCCAAGATTGCATGGATCCTCGATCATGTCGAAAATGCAAGACAGGAAGCAGACGCCGGAAATCTGCTGTTTGGAACGGTTGATACATGGCTGATCTGGAATCTGACCAGAGGAAAAGTACATGTGACAGATTATACAAATGCATCCAGGACGATGCTGTTTGATATTCATGCGCTGTGCTGGGATCAGAAAATACTGGATTATTTCCGGATCCCCGCTTCCATGCTTCCTCAGGTAAAGCCGAGCAGCCATGTTTATGGTTATGCAAATCTGGGTTCTTTGGGAGAAAGTATTCCGATCGCCGGTGCAGCGGGCGACCAGCAGGCAGCGCTGTTCGGGCAATGCTGTTTTACACAGGGCGAGGTAAAAAATACATACGGAACGGGCTGTTTTATGCTGATGCATACAGGTGACAGGGCTGTGAAGTCACGAGCAGGGCTTTTGACAACGATCGCCGCATCCGCGGACGGAACAGCAGAATATGCACTCGAAGGCAGTGTTTTTGTGGCAGGTGCTGCGATCCAGTGGCTCAGGGACGGAATGCATCTGATCGAGCAGGCGCCGCAGACACAGAAGATCTGCGAATCGGTAGAAGATACCGCAGGCACGATGATCGTTCCTGCTTTCACGGGAATGGGAGCGCCTTATTGGAATCCATATGCCAGAGGTATGGTAACGGGGCTGACGAGAGGCTGTCAGAAAGAGCACTTTATACGTGCTATTATGGAGTCAATCGCATTCCAGACGATGGATGTGCTCACTGCCATGCGTGCGGATGCGGAGCTTTCCCTGCTGAAGCTGAAGGTGGACGGCGGTGCAAGTGCCAATGATTTTCTGATGCAGTTTCAGGCAGATCTGCTTGGTGTGGATGTGCAGCGTCCGCGTTGTATTGAGACGACCGCACTTGGTGCGGCTTATCTGGCAGGTCTGGCAGTCGGTTACTGGAAGGATACGGAGGAGATCAAAGAAAACTGGCAGCTTGACCGGGTGTTTACCGCTTCCATGCCACAGGAAAAGAGACAGGAGCTTGTCAGAAGCTGGAAGCGTGCGGTAGATTGCGCGCTCTATTATGCGAAATGGGAGGAAGAACATGATTGATTCTTCAAAAATATCACTGAACTTTATCAAAAAACTGGAATATACGGGTGGTTATCAGGGAATGCGCTATATGCTGCGGAAAGAAAGCAGGGACGAAGACACGGTACTGACCGCGTATGCATGGCCGGAGCCGTTCTGCTTTTCCAAAACAGCGCCGGAGAAAAAAATACAAAAAGAATTCCCCCTTACCCCGGAGGGCAAGGAGGAAGCTGTCAGCTGGTTAAATGAAATATATCAGTTAGAGTTTGCATAATTACCGACATTTCTGCCTGCATCTGTTCCGATCAGGTTCAGTGCCTTCTGCGTCAGGTGAAGACCATCTCCTTGCAGATAAGCAGCAGAAAGTGTTGCGGCTTTCGCAGAACCCATCGTAAAGGAACTGCTGCTTTTACAAAGACGTGTCTGTGCATTTCGTATTCTTGTATAGCCGTTGGCTATTTCCGGATCATTATAGTATTTTGGAAGACCGATGATGAAGCACTGCTCCATCTTGGTCTTCTTTTTTATTTTCTGATACATGGATTTCAGGTTGGAAGTATGTTGTTTTGCGGACATACCGGCAAATGCATCGTTTTCCCCCTGCATCCATATCAGATACGTATGCCTGACAGTCAGCCCCTTTTTCTGTGCGAGCTTTTTTGCCGCATTGACTCTGGTGACCACGGACTTATATCGGAAATCCGCCCAGGAAACAGAGCCGGTTCCGACTGCGGAAGCGGGAACGGCGATCACGGGCGTCTTTGTCTTCTGATAATAGGCATTGACAAAGGCTGTCACCATAGAACCCCTGGCATAATCATAGTTTTGGAGATTTTCATCATCCTGTCCTCTGCCAAAAGGTTCTTTCAGATCAGAAAATTTGTTTTTTGCAGTTACATAATTGTATGCATAGCCTGCATGATCCTTGAGCTTTGGTGCCAGGGCTGTATTTCCGACACCTGTCATATTGCTCTACCCTGCAAAGACGATAATGTCAACCTTATCCCTTACAGTTACAGTGCGGGTTATTCTTTTCTTACCTGATTTTGCAGTGATCACAGCTTTTCCGCCGCTTTTTGCCTTCATGCGCCCGGTTTTCTGATTGACACGGACGACAGACGGAGCGGAAGAGGTATAGGTATAACCGCTGCCTGCAGAAAAGGTGGCTGTTTCCCCTTTCAGCAAAGTCATGCTTTTCCCTGCGGCGTTGACAGATAAAGAAGGACAGATCAGCAGGACCAGTCCCAGAAAAAGAAAGAAAATACCATATTTACGTTTCATAAAGTCCCCCAATTATAACACGTTATTTATGCAGTTTTAATTTCCAGATACCCAACAAGATTCTTCTGATCGAAGCTGTCTAAAATACCCATGGTCGGATCGTAATAGGTACCGTCATAGCAGAGCAGATAATGGCTGTAGCGTCCCATCTTTTCCATTAAGATCGCACATTTCGGAAGTGTGACCTCTGCCCCCTGTGTATAGTAGATCACATTTTCATGCTGCAGTCCGAGATAATCGAGCGTGTCGACCATTTTGCCCATGCTTGCCTGCCAGTCTCTGCAGTGCATGATCTCACAGGCTTCATCAAGTGTAACCCCTGCTAGCATGGCGATACAGGTCTGTCCGCATAAACCGTCGTTTGGCTGTGTGATCAGCTTTACGGAATCGATCTTTCGGATCGGCTGTGCAGCAGAATAAGGAGAATCGCCGCGGTAATGCGGGCTGCGGTTTAAGATTTCAAAGACAACCGGGAACGTTTCCCCCATATGTCCTTCTGCCTGCTGCTCTGTCACCGGAATGGTGTAATAGCCCTTGCCGAGCGGTGTCAGATTACATTCCCAGGAAAGCCCCATGGCATTGACGGAGATCATAAGGACACCCTGGCTGTCGCAGACCTCCCATACGTTAAACGGTATATTTATTTTCAGTTCTCCGTTTTCGGATAAAATCTGACCACTAAAGTGGAATTTCATGTTCTAAACCTCCTGTTTTTGTGAGTGTATATAGTAATATGATAGCATACGCCGCTTTGCCGGAAAAGAGATAAAGTGGGATTTTCTTGCACTTTTTGACAAGCAATCATAGAATGTATATAATTTGAAGAGCTGACTGATTACAAATATTATGTGATATCGTGCAGAAGATAGAGGTATGACAAAAAAGAAAACAGAGGATACAAAATGAAAACAAAAGTACTGGTACTGGATATTGACGGAACACTGACAAATTCCAAGAAGGAGATCACGCCGGAAACAAAGCGCGGCATTATCCATATTATGGAGCGCGGACATAAAGTGATCCTTGCATCGGGCAGACCGACACCGGGCATGCGCCGCTATGCGGATGAGTTGGAGCTGGCTGCTTACGGCGGCTATCTGCTTTCCTTTAACGGAGGCAGGATCATCAACTGTAAAACCGGTGAGATCGTATACCAGCGTACCCTTCCGCCGCATGTCATTTCCGGGCTTTACCAATATGCCTGCAAACATGATATGGGTATCATTACCTATATGGGGGATGATATTCTGGTCGGCAGAAGAATGGATGAATATATTGATCTGGAATCGCGGATCAACGCGATGCCATGCAAGGCTGTCAAAAACTTTGCAGCTTACGGTGAATACAACCTGAATAAATGCCTGATGACTGCAGAACCGGAGGCGGCTGCACGCCATGTGGAAAAGCTGAATGAGCTGTATGGCGACATTTTGAGCATTTACCGTTCAGAGCCTTTCTTTATCGAAGTAATGCCTAAGAACGTAGATAAAGCCACCTCACTTGACCGCATGCTCGAGACAGTGGGACTGACAAGAGAAGATGCGATCTGCTGCGGAGATGGCTTCAATGATATTTCGATGATAAAATACGCAGGTGTCGGTGTTGCCATGGCAAATGCACAGGAAGAAGTCAAGAAATCAGCCGATTTTATTACAGATTCCAATGACGAGGATGGCATTGTCAAGGTTATTGACACGTTTGTGCTGAATCAGGAGAATGCGTAATTTTTAAAAACCGATACATCGGAACAGATACCAGAATACCTGACAGGATCCAGAGGATCGGTTCACAGATGCAGACGGCGAGGTAGCCCATGCGCGGTACGAGTACAAATACGATGATGGCTTTGCCGGATAATTCAATGATGCTGGCGATCACGGGAATGATCTTCTGTCCGAGTCCCTGCAGAGTAGAGCGGAAAAAGCAGAGAATACAGAGGAATGCGTAAAACGGTACGTTGATCCGCAGGTATTTTACAGCAGTTCCGATGACGAAGGTATCGGAATCCGTGATCATGCGGACAAGCGCTGCACCACCAAAATATAATAAGAAAAATGCAACAAGCGACCAGACGAATCCGAGGATGGTCGCTGATTTTATGCCTGCACGGACTCTTTCCGGTTTTCCGGCGCCTGTATTCTGGCTGGTAAAGGTAACCAGAGAAGCAGCCAGCGTGGAGATCGGCAGAATGGAGAAGGAGAAGACCTTACGGGCAGCAGTATGTGCGGCTATGATCTCCGTACCAAGGGAGTTGATACCACTCTGCAGGATAATGGATCCGATATCGACGATCGAATACATGAGAGCCATTCCGGCGCCTGAGGTCAGAAGATCCGTAACAGTCTTTCCGTTCCATTTGAAATGCTCCGGTCTGATATGCATATACGGAATTTTCCGGATGACATAGACAAGGCAGACAATCACAGAAATGAGCTGGGCGATGACGGTTGCAATGCTTGCACCGCGGATGCCAAGTCCAAGCCCCTTGATGCAGAACAGGTCAAGCCCCAGATTTAAGGTGGAGGAGATCGCAAGTGCGATCAGCGGAAAAACACTGTCTCCGAGGGCGCGCAGCATATTGCTGATCAGGTTATAAGCAGCAGTTACGATCAGGCCGAGGAAGATCACCTGGATATAAGCAATGGAATCTTCCATAATATCCGCCGGGGTATGTAAAACGGTCAGAAGCGGTCTGATAAAGATAAGACCCAGAACGGTCATGGTAATTGTGATCAGAAACATCAAAACGATACTTTTTGCGATCGTTTCTTTGATCCTGTTTTCATCTTTGGCTCCAAATGCATTGGCAGTCAGAATAGAAAACCCGATGCAAAATCCATTGATCATGCTGAACAGCAGAGAGACGATGGCAGTCGTGGAACCGACCGCAGCCAGTTCGGAAATACCGAGTGTCCGTCCTACAATGATCGTATCGCCTAGATTATAAAATTGCTGCAGGATATTTCCCAGAAGAATGGGAAGAGAAAATAATAATAGTAGTTTTGTCGGATTACCTTTTGTTAATTCCTTCATGACAGCTCCCAGGAACCTTACTTAATCGTTTAACAGAGGTTCTTTTTTTTTACGAGCTTTTTAATCCGAAGCCATTCTTGCACAAAAGATCAGAAATGTCAAACAGAAAATCATGGATTTTACACAGAAATTTCCAAATCTGCACACAAAAGGCCGATATGATCTGAATAGTTTATTTTGTACTGAAATGACCACTTTATAAAAATTAAGAGGAGGTTCCCATGGAGGAGAAAAAGAAATTCAGGGAAAAGGAGAACACAAAATGGAGAATACAAAATCACACATACCGGTAGCACTCAGGAAGCAGATAGGTGGCACAATGTATGTTGTGAGAGTGCATTTCAATGAGGATGCAAAGGAAACCATGAAGGACAAGATAAAGAGACTGATTGAGAATGATGTCAGGGGAACGCAACATACTGCATAGGTAAAAAAGCATGCAGAAAAACTGTATATTTCGTGATATAATCGGTGTATTCGATGAGAGCGAAAATTTGAAGCTTACAGTTAGATGAATACATGACAAAGGAGCAAAATGGATAATTTTAGTAAAATGGTAGAAGGTGTTAAGATTACTATAGAAAAAATGAATAAAACACCAGCAGAGCTACCTTGGTACATGAGTGTTGAACAGTTAGAAATGACGCTTAAAGAACTAGATAATATGAACCGAATAAGGGATATGAGGCAATTTATGCCTTATTATCCACGAGGAATTGCTGATAGTTGGGAGTTTGATGATAAGCTTGGCAATGAGCTATTAGAGGTCTTAGATTACTATATGAAATTTTGAGTGAATGCACACATGAATTTGTCAGATGGAGAAAAAGTATGAAGTTATTAAATGAGAAGATCGATAGGATGCATTTTGTCAGGCTTGGTTATGATTCATATTCGGAAAGTTATATTGCGCATCAAACAGATGGGGCAAATGATTGGTACTATAAAATTTCAGAGGAATTGTACTATATCTTTGATAAGGACAGAGGTAAGTATTTGGAACAGATAGAAAAGATACTTGAATTACGTGAGAAGAGCGAGCAGTTTTATTTCAGTTATATACACAATTCCAATGTATATTCTGAATTGAATGAATTATATTTTTGGAGAGACGCATGCTTAGGAAAAGAAAAGAATGAAATATATGTCAAAATCGGAACACCGGATAAACACATTCAATTAATATTTGAGAATGAGGTTTGTACGGAAGTGTGGAGAATTTGAATTTTACGCACTGTAAAATACTTTTGACACGGCTAAAATGGACAATGTAAAAGCATTTTGATAGACCAAAATTTCTTTTTTGATTA
>HF995212.1 GCA_000432915.1 Firmicutes bacterium CAG:194 | reverse complement strand
TCTCTGTTCATTACTTCCATGATAATAATATCAACTCTTATTCAAAAAAGAAAGATACGTGTGGTTAGTTCTTTGTTAGTCCATGGTTAGCCTTTTGTTAGTTTCTCGTTATCATTCAAATAGAACATACCGTTTTCCCCATAAACTTACCATTCGTTACATTTCAGGTGCTTACCACTCAGACTTACCATTTTTCTTACCACTTTCAGCCACTTACTTTTCATCCACCACCTGAAAAATGAAAAACTTCAAATAATAACTCTCCGGTACATTCGCCGAATTTGCCCACAGGATCGGATGGTCCGGTGCCTGGGTGCGGAACTCTACCTGACGGAGCCGCTTGTGCATTGCCTTTGCTGCTTCCTTGACCGTTTTTGCAAGAAGCTCCTGCGTCATGAAATGAGAGCAGGAACAGGTTGCAAGATAGCCACCGTCTTTAACAAGTTTTAACCCTTTCATATTGATTTCACGATAACCCTTAATGGCATTCTTGGTCGCCTCGCGTGACTTTGTGAAAGCCGGTGGATCCAGAATGACCACATCATACTTCTCCCCGACTGCTGCAAGGCGCGGCAGTTCATCCAGCACATTTGCGCAGCGAAAATGCACCGTATCCTCCAGACCATTCCGACGGGCATTTTCTGTTGCCTGCGAAACGGCGTACTCTGAAATATCCAGCCCGGTCACGTCCAAAGCTCCGGCGATTCCCGCGTTGAGTGCAAAGGTGCCCATATGGGTAAAGCAGTCCAGCACTCTTTTCCCCTTACAGATACGCTGCATGGCAAGGCGGTTGTATTTCTGATCGAGGAAAAATCCCGTCTTCTGTCCGTTTACCACATCTACCATATAATGGACACCATTTTCCACAATCTCTACATTCGTATCAAACGGCTCACCGATAAAATCCTTTACCTTCGGCAAACCTTCTTTTTTCCGTTCACTGGCATCACTGCGTTCGTATACGCCGCGGACACGGATCCCATCCTCTGCCAGAACTTCCTTTAAAAGCTCCACGATAGTTTCCTTAAACTGTTCCATGCCAAGTGCCAGACATTCCACAACAAGCACATCTTCATATTTGTCCACAACAAGCCCCGGCAGAAAATCCGCCTCTCCGAAGATAACTCGGCAGGAGGAGGTGTCTACAGTTGTCTTACGGTACTCCCATGCATTTTTCACACGCATCCGTAAAAAATCCCTGTCGATCTCCTGCTCTGTTTTTCTCGTCATAAGACGGATCCTGATCTTGGAATTCTGGTTGATGAATCCTCTGCCCATCGGATACCCGTCAAAATCATGTACCGTCACAACATCCCCGTTATGAAAACTGCCGGTGATCGTATCTATTTCGTTATCGAAGATCCACATACCACCTGCTTTAATGGTTCTGCCCTCTCCTTTTTTCAGCGTTACGATTGTATGGTTCTGCATCTGTCTTTCCTCTTTTCCGCAGATCTGTTTATACAAGATTTTTGTTTATTTGCACAGATCCTTTACGACCTCGCCTGCTATGATCAGCCCTGCTACCGATGGTACAAACGCTGTACTGCCCGGAATATCTCTTCTTTCCGTGCATTTGCGCGCAGCCCCGGGTGGGCAGATACAATGCGTTCTGCAGCTGATCGACATATCTTCCAGCGGTCTTACCGGCTGTTCCTCGGAATAGACCACCTTCAGCTTTTTCACGCCTCTTTTTTTGAGCTCCCGCCGCATGACCTTCGCCAGCGGACAGACCTTTGTTTTATAAATATCCGCCACACGGAATGCAGATGCATCCAGCTTATTGCCTGCTCCCATGCTGCTGATGATCGGTACACCCACTTCCTGCGACTTCATGACAAGTGCGATCTTGGCAGTAACCGTATCTACCGCATCTACCACATAGTCATATTCTTCAAATGGGAAGGTATCTGCATTTTCCGGCAGGAAAAAGCATTTGTGTACTGTCACCTCCGCATCCGGATTGATCTCCAGGATACGTTCCTTCATCACATCCGTTTTATATTTGCCGACTGTCTTTCTTGTGGCAATGATCTGTCTGTTTAAATTGGTCAGACAGACCTTGTCATCATCCACAAGATCAAAAGCACCGACGCCGCTTCTGACAAGTGCTTCACAGACATAACCACCGACACCGCCGATCCCAAATACGGCGACTCTCGCATTTTTTAATTTTTCCATTGCTTCCGGTCCCAGCAGAAGCTGCGTCCTTGAAAACTGATTCAGCATAATAGTTCCTTTCCGTCAGGCAGCTTATTGCGGATAGATCAGATGCGCATCATCGATCCCATACAATGTTTTTTCCAGATAACGGTCTGCCAGATAATTCGCCATGCCAAGATTCATATCCAGATAGTTGCCACAGTCCTTCGGACTTGCGCCCGGTACCTCTCCGCGGTAATCTCTGATAAATTCAAACATTTCCGTTACAAGTGCTACAATATCTTTAGAAGCATAGTCACCTGCCAGCAGCAGATAAAATCCTGTTCTGCAGCCCATCGGTCCGAAATAGATCACTTTATCCCTGATCTCTTCTTTATTTCTGAGATAAGTTGCACCCAGATGTTCTATCGTGTGCACCTCAGCAGTATTCATGACAGGCTCCTCATTCGGTGAAGTCATACGCAGGTCAAATGTCGTAACGACCTCCTGCCCGATCTGATCCTTTCTGGATACATAAATACCCGGCTGTAATTTGATATGGTCTATTGTAAAACTTGCTATTTTTTCCATCGTGATATCCTCCTTCACATGACATGCATTCGAGCATGACAGACTTCGCTTGACGTATGCATTATACGAAAAAAACAGATGTTATGCAAGAGCGTATCCGACAGCAGATCACGGATTGACAAGTCTCCGCCGTTTCTTTATGATAAAAATACAATTTACCATAACAACAAGCACGATACACAAAAAACAATCATCATCGAATGGAGTTACTTATGTCTGATCAATGTTTTGCTGCAATTGTCCCGGATAACTATAAAAATGCAATCTTAATACAGGGTGCCATGGATTGTGAAATCTGTGATCTGCTCTCCCACATGGAAGATGTCCAAAAAACAGAGCTGATGCAGTTCCCTTTTTATATAGGCAGACTCTGCGGGCAGAAGGTGATCGTTTCCAAAACCTTTCAGGGAATGGTCAATGCCGGTGCTGCCACTGTCCTTGCCATTTCACACTTTATGCCCCGCTGTATCATTAATCAGGGTGTCTGTGGCGGACACGATCCCGCTCTGCACCGCGGAGACATGATCCTTGGCGAGACGATCTTCAATAATTCCAATCTGCGTTTTTCGGATTCCCCGGATGAAAATCCGCTGCATGGCTGTATACAGATCGGCTGTGAATCATTGCGCGTGAAAGATGCAGGCAAAAAATATACCTTCTATCACAGCGATAAAATGCTGCTCACAACCGCACAAAAACTTTCAGCCACACATCAGATTTCTGCGCTGTCCGGTATTTCCATAAAAACCGGAACGATCGCAAGCTGTGATGCATGGCTGAACCGTCTTGATTATATTCATTTTATGCATACGACATTTCACAGCTGTGGGGAAGACATGGAAACTGCTGCGGTTGCACAGCTCTGCCATTCTTATGATATCCCACTGCTGAGTCTGCGCAGCTTATCCAATACACTCGTTCATCAGGAAGATTATGATGAGTCTGCTGCCGCTAACTGCCAGCACTTCGTATGCGCACTTTTACCGTTGCTTTAAGCCTATGGCAGCAGTGCTGCGATCTCTTCTTCGGAGATCACACCGACAGATTTCCGGTATACCTCGCCTTTTTGGAATACGATCAGGGTCGGAATGCTCATAACTTTATATTTTGCAGCCAGAGCTGCCTGCTCATCCACATTGATCTTGCCGACCTTTACCTCGTCATGCTTTTGCGCAAATGCATCCACAACCGGTGAAAGCATTCTGCACGGTGCACACCAGGATGCCCAGAAGTCTACCAGTACCGGCTTATCTGCCTGTAATACTTCTGTATCAAAATTTTCCGTTGTAATTTCTACTACGCTCATTTTTATACCACCTTTCTTTTCTTTAGGATTTCCTGCTATTTGTCTTTTATTCCCATACAATGTCTGTTTTACAAAGTCTCTCTGCAGAAATAGCAGTTATAACGCTTTGGATTATCACGCTCCGGGATCAGATTTTCTGCATTGCAATAGCCGCAGCAAACCAGTCGTCTGCCCTGCGGTATCATATCTCCCGGCAGATAACGTTCCGCATAACGCAGCTGCCCATGAATGCGGCGTTCCTCTGCAAGCTGTCTTCTTTTCTCTTCCTGATGCTCCATCGCATCCTGTCTTGCTTTTTCTTCCAACATCTCCGTTGTAGACTTTGCCTGCCGGCTGACTGTCGTCTTCTTTTCTACTGTTCTGCTGACTGAAGATCCATTTCCCGGTGTCATACTGCCTGCTGCACCCCCGGCTGTTCTGACAGCGGCCTGTCTGCCCTGTATATTACTTCTCTGCATACTGCTCTGTGTGCTATTTACCGGTCTGCTCTGTGTCTGCGGACGATAGTCTGTCACCGGTCTGTTTTGCACCGGTGTCTCTTTTTTTCCCACCTTCTGGCTTTTCTTTTTCTGACTGGAAAATAAAAAGCATAACACGATCAAAAATATAATCACTTCCATTTGGCTTATGCCTCCTTCCTCTGGCTCTTTTTACTGCTGAACTGTACGATCAAAAGCTCTACACTCAGATTGTCCGCCATCTTGCCTGTTTTTACATTTTCTTCCGCTTCCACGCACTGTTCCAGACTTTTTCTGAGTGTTTCCTTTTCAAATCTGGATGCCTGTGTCACGTATTTACCCGCAATAAACGGGGATAACCCCAGCTTTGATGCGATCGACTTATTATCATAGCCTTTTCCCTTTAACAGCTTTGTCTGATACAGCAGGTTATACTGTCTGGCGATCAGAAAAAGGATACGCATCGGTGGTTCCTTCAGTGCCAGCAGATCATAATACAGCTCCAGTGCCGCCTCCTGCCGCTTTGAAGCCACTGCTTCGATCATATCAAAAATACGGTTGTTGATCTGCCTGGTACAGATTGCATCCACATCTGCCTCTGTGATATCCGGCTTTTCCAGCGTATAACAGAGCAGTTTTTCCAGCTCCGATGCGATATTTTCCATGTCGCTTCCCGTACGCTCCATAAATACGGCAAGTGCACGTTCCGTGATCAGCTTCTGCTCTTTATTCAGCCTGCCCAGTATCCATCTGCGTAGCGTCTGCTCATCCTGTATGTTAAACTCCGCTATATACCCGACATCCTTACACGCTTTATACAGCTTACCGCGCTTATCGACCTGCGGCTCCACAAAGATGAAAAACGATGTCTCGGGAAGCTGCTTTAAATAATCCGCCAGCTTATCCTGGGCTGATTTGAAAAAGCCGCTGTTCTCCACCACGATCACACGGCGCTCTGCCAGAAAGGGCATCGTCTCCGCCAGATCTATAAGTTTCTCCGGTATGGTGTTTTTGCCTTCAAAATAATGATAGTTCATCGTGTCATGCACATCTGCCATGGCTCCTGCCAGTCTGTCCCGATACTGCTTACGCAGATAATCCTCTTCGCCTGTCAGAAGATATACATTTTTAAAATCCCGTTCCTTAATGTCTCTTGCTAATTTCTGCATTCTTTCCTTTTACCGCCGTCTTTTAAAAGCCTTCTTTTCTGCGCACCATACGCATTTCTCTTCGTTTCTGACCGGCCTGCCATTCTGCCTTCTCTGCCTCTGTCTCTATGATCAGCCCCGGTACCTCACATGGTTTTCCGTTTTCATCCACCGCAACAATCGTCAGGTATGCCCTGTTGATCGGTCTCCGCATGCCATCCATTGATTCTACATACGTATCTACACGCACTTCCATGGAAGTATGCCCCACATATGTCATCTTTGCGATCATCACGATCAGTTCATTTACATAAGCACCACGGATAAACCGTAGGTTATCCACAGAAGCTGTGATCACATTCGCCTGTGAATGTCTGTTGCCGACCAGGCACGCCACCTCATCGATCCAGGACATGAGCTGTCCGCCAAACAACCGTCCCATACCGTTCATATGCGTCGGTCTTAACTTATGCACCTGTTCGATCATGGAATCCTCTACTCTTTTTTCTTTGACTGCTGCCATTCTATTCGCTTCCTTTTTTAATAAATTTATCCATTCCTATTATCCTGTTCTGCCTCTATACACCGATCGTTTTTTTGTAAATACCGCAGAATAACCATACACGTATTTAGCATACCGCCCCTGCTGTTTTATGGTGCTGTGCAGTTATATTCAGTATAACAATATTCCGGGAAAATGGAAAGCTGTACTTTCTTTTTTCTGATTTGTACAGCAATTTCCCCTGCCTCATCTGTACGGACTACCTGACTGCCACAGTCAGCCAGCCTGTCCAGCGTTTCCCTGTGCGGATGTCCGTAAGAGTTATCTCTGCCGCAGGAGATCAGGGCAAGCTTGGGGCTGATGTAGGTCAGCAGACTGGCAGAGCTTGATGTCTTTGCACCGTGATGGGCAACCTTCAGACAATCCACCTCTCTCATTCCATTCTGCTTCATTGCCTGCACGACCGCTGCATCACAGGTTTCGGTACTGTCTCCGGTCAGCAGCATGGTATAGCCCCGGAGCGTGGCATATAAAACCATGGAAGCCTCATTTTCGTCCGTTATCGTCAGCTTACCGGATGGATACAGACAGAAAAGCGAAAGATCTCCTGCCCGGATCCTGTCTCTCTGCCGGATATAGGTAATCCTGCTGCCCGACCTGTAAGCAGCCTTCCGCAGCACATCATACGCTTCATTTTCCTCCGCCATTTCACTGAAAAATACCGTTCCGACCGAAATCCCACATGAGCTTTGCAGCAGCTCCAGACTTGCAGAATAATGATCCTCATGTGCGTGTGAGATAAAAATCCCGTCTATATATCGGATCCCATGATATTTCAGGTACGGGATCAGTCTGTACTTGCCCGCCTCCTTTACATCACTGCTGCCACCGTCTACCAGAAAAACGTGTCCGCCCTTCTCCTGCAGCAAGATACAGTCCCCCTGCCCGATCGACAGCATTGTGATCCTGTTTTCTGTATGCGGGGGCAATATTAGTAAGCATATGCTAACTATAATCAGAATGATTCCGGTTCTTTTACTATCTCTTTTGTTCTTTCTTATCCTGTTCTTTCCGGTCTTTCTTCTATCTTGTTCCGCATTCTCTCCTGTTATCTGACACTCTCTGTTTTCTTGCTGTTTTTCCCTTTGCTTCTCCTGCTTGTTTCTGTTTTTGCTATGATATAAAAGCACCAGCGAAAAAAACAGAAGCATATAATAAACAATCATCTGCCAGATACGTGGTCTTCCGAAAATCTGTATACTGCCTGGCAGACCTTCCGCCTTTATGCACAGCCATCTGTAAAATGTCAGAATGTATTCCGGAATCTGCAAAAGCAGGGGAAAACGCAGCAGATAGGCCAAAATTGCAACCGGCAGCAGAACAGGCATCAGCGGGATCACGAGCAGATTCAGCAGCATGGCATAGACAGGAAGCTCATAAAAGAACCAGAGCTGCACCGGCAGTGTCACTAACAATATCCCGATACCGGGCAGCAGCTTTTCCTGCAGTATTTTCTGTATCCGATATTCCGTTTCTGTCTGAAAGACCGGCAGAAAAAGCGTCAAGCCAAGCACTGCCCCATAAGAGAGAAGAAAACCTGCCTGCTGCACACTGTCAGGCTTTTGCAAGACCAGAAGGAGCGCCGTCACTGCCATGGCGGTCAACAGATCATAGCTTCTGCCAAGCAGCTGTGCGAAAAGCAGTATCATACACATCCCGCAGGCACGGAATACAGAGCTGCCCACACCGACCATTTTACCATATAGAAGCAGCATTCCCACGCCTGCACCGCAACAGACCCAGATGGGCAGAAAGCATTTACGCAGCAGCCTGTAAAATCCCATACCAAGCAACGAGATATGCAGCCCCGTCTGGGGTTTTACCCTGTATAAAATAGATGGC
>HF995211.1 GCA_000432915.1 Firmicutes bacterium CAG:194 | reverse complement strand
TCCCCATTGATAAAAAAAATTAATTTTTTTTTGTTTCTTACTTGACACGAGCAGAGTGTCATAGAGCTGTAACACCGGGGACGAAGAGGGAGCTGGAAAGATTTTTCGGAAAATCCTTGTGGTATGGATTTACGGGAACACCTCGTTTTGCAGAAAATCCATATCCGAAGTTAGGTGATTTGCCTCGGACAACAGAAGAATTATATGGAAAGCGACTGCATGAGTATACCATTCAAAATGCGATTAAAGACAATGCTGTATTAGGGTTTCAGGTAGAGCATGATGGACCCAAAAACATGGTAGACGAAACGGACAGCCGAATTTACGAGAATGAAACACATATGTTGAAAGTGCTGGATGTGATTTTGAACAAGTCCTATCATAAGCTGGGATTCCAAAATGGTAAGGGAAAAACTTACGAGGGGTTATTAACAACCAGTTCAATCCAATTAGCACAGAAGTATTATGAATTATTGAAAAGAGTGAAAAATGGTGAGACATCTCTACAGATAGATGAAAGGATCAGACAGGTATTGCCGGATTTCCCCAAGTTTGCGATTACATATTCTGTAACAGAAAATGACGAAAGTTCCCATTTGAACCAACAGAAAATGCGTGAGTCATTAGATGATTATAATAGCATGTTCAATACGAAATATGATCTGTCACAGATACAGACTTATAATGGTAATTTAAATAAGCGTTTGGCGAGAAAAGACCCCAAATTTAAAAGTAGAAGCGAGCAATTGGATCTTGTAATTGTGGTAGATCGTCTCCTGACAGGCTTTGATGCACCATGTATGTCTACTATGTTTATTGACAGACAGCCAATGGGACCGCACGACTTGATCCAAGCATTTTCAAGGACAAATCGAATATTTGATAATAATAAGGCATATGGACAGATCGTAACTTTTCAGGCGCCGAAGCTCTTTAAGGAAAGTGTTGATAATGCTGTGAAATTGTATTCTGCGGGAAGCACGGGAACGGCACTTGTGGCTGAATGGAAAGAAATAGAACCTGCTTTTCGGAAATCATTGAAGGCACTTCGGGCATCTGCAGAAAAGCCATCAGAAATTCCGGGGATGTCACGCAAAGAAAAGATTGTATTTATAAAAATGTTTCAGAATTTTGATAAGCTGTTCGCACAACTGAAGGCATTTTCACAGTATGATGACAGTATGTTGGAAAGCTATGGCATTACGGAAGATGAATACGAGGATTATGCGGGACATTATTTTAATGTGAAAGCAGAGATTCAGTCAGGATCAGATGATCCAACAGATCCGGAAACCCCGGAGATAGATCAGGATTATGAGTTAATGGCATACAGTCATACAAAAATAGATTATGAGTATATTATCAATCTGATCCAGAATATTGTAACGCCTGATGATGATTCGGAAGTAACACCGGAACAAAGAAAGAAACAGATTGAAGAAGTGAAGCAATATATTGAGGATCTGCGGAAAGATAATTTTCAGGTTGCTGATATCATGGACAGCCTTGTGTATGAAATAGAGCTTGACAAGGATAAATATAAGGGGCAGTCAATTTTGAATATTGTTGAAAATATGAAACGGGATTGCATTGAGAAAGTTGTTAAGGATTTTTGCCTGACATGGTATGCGTCTAAAGACGATATTATGTATGCGGCAACTCATTACAGAAATGGAGAAATCCCAAATGAAAATGCAATTAAGATAACATCCGATTTTGCCGGATATAAGGCTGCGCAAGAGAAAGCAATACCAAAGTTCAAATATTATACACAGCTTCTTTCAGCTTTGAAGAAGACACTGGAAGAGGAAATAAAACCTCTGATCAATAATTAGGCACATTGATTTGCGGGAGAAAATAGTCTTTACTATTCATATCAGCGTAAGCACAAATAAAATGGAGGTAGCTTATGCGAAACGATATGGATGGAACAGAATTATTTTGTAATTATTATAAGCAGTGGATTGAAGTATACAAGAAGGACGCCATAAGAGAAGCGACGATGGCAAAATATCTGATGACGCAGAAATGGGTTGAAAAACTGGTTCCCAGACTGAAGGTATCTGATTTAACAAGGACAGTGTATCAGCAGCTTCTTAATGATTATGCAAAGGAGCATGAAAGACAGACGACACTTGATTTCCACCATCAGTTGAAAGGTGCCATTCTTGATGCAGTGGATGAAGGACTGATAGATAGGGATCCGACCAGAAAAGCTATTATCAAAGGAAAAACTCCCAAGGTAAAGAAGATAAAATATTTAAATCAATTTGAGTTACATACGTTAATTGCACATCTGGATATTAGGGAGAAACCCAACTGGGACTGGTTTATATTATTGGTTGCAAAAACAGGAATGAGATTCTCGGAAGCACTTGCAATTACACCGGCGGACTTTGATTTTGCAAGACAGACTTTATCTGTAAGCAAAACATGGGATTATAAAGGAGAGGGAGGATTTCTGCCTACAAAAAATAAATCGTCTGTTAGAAAAATCCAGATAGACTGGCAGATTGTTGTGAAGTTTTCGGAACTGGTTAAAAATTTGCCCGAGGATAAGCCGATATTTGTAGGAGAGGACAAAATATATAATTCAACAGTTAATGACGTTCTTTCGAGGCATTGCAGAGAATGTGGGATATCCGTGATTTCAATTCATGGTCTCAGACATACACATGCTTCTCTTTTATTATTCGCAGGTGTTTCGATTGCCAGTGTTGCAAGACGTCTGGGGCACGCCAGTATGACAACTACACAAAAAACATATCTGCATATTATACAGGAGCTGGAAAATAAGGATGTGGACTTAGTCATGAGAACATTATCCGGTTTGTAAAATTGCTGTTATAGACAAAGCTTACGCTGATCGATGAAATAAACACCATCACGCACAAAAGATACACCATACAGGAAATACACCCAGAATCGAAAAAAATACTTGCAATCCATTTTTCAGGGTGCTAAAATCTGAACCAAGAAATGCAGAGAAGGAGACTCTTGTCAGGAAAAACGACAGGAAAGTGATGCCACCGACTGAAAGCATCCGCGCGGGAACTGATAAAGGGAACACTCCGGAGCAGATTATTCGAACCTCTATGATAAGATATAGAGCTAGGGTAATACGTGACACGCGTTAAGTGGAAGAGTGGAGAAGATCTAGGAAAAGGTATTCGGCTGAAGTCTTCTCAATGCGGGTGGTACCGCGGATTTAGAATATCCGTCCCGGGACAATGATTTGTCCCGGGACTTTTTAGTTGTGTGATACATCAAAGCCGGGACACTACAGAAGGAAAGACAGGAGGAGCAACATGAAAGCAAACATGTACAGAGATGTCTATTTAAAAGACATCACGGAAGAGCAAATTGGTCAGACCCTGAAGGTCAGCGGATGGGTAGAAAACATCAGAGATCACGGCGGTGTATCCTTTATCGATCTCAGGGATATGTATGGTGTCCTGCAGGTTGTCCTGCGTGATACCTCCCTGCTTACCGGCATTGTAAAAGAGGACTGCGTATCCATTACCGGTTTGATTGAAAAGCGTGATGAAGAAACTTATAACCCGAAGATCGCGACAGGAACGATCGAGCTGGAAGCAAAGACGATCCAGATCCTTGGCAAGGTATATAAACTGCTTCCGTTTGAAGTGATGACATCCAAGGAAATCCGTGAAGATCTTCGTTTAAAATACCGTTATCTGGATCTGAGAAACCAGAAGGTAAAAGACAACATCGTTTTCCGTAGCCAGGTGATCAGCTTCCTGCGTCAGAAAATGACAGAAATGGGATTTTTAGAAATCCAGACCCCGATCCTGTGTGCTTCCTCACCGGAAGGCGCACGTGACTATATTGTACCGAGCAGAAAATACAAAGGTAAATTTTATGCACTGCCACAGGCACCACAGCAGTATAAACAGCTTCTGATGGTATCCGGCTTTGATAAATATTTCCAGATCGCCCCTTGTTTCAGAGACGAGGATGCAAGAGCTGACCGTTCACCGGGCGAATTTTACCAGCTCGATTTTGAAATGAGCTTTGCAACACAGGAAGATGTATTTGCAGTCGGAGAAGAAGTGCTCTCCGCTACCTTTGAGAAATTTGCACCGGAAGGCTATTCCGTTACACAGGCGCCATATCCGATCATCAGCTACAAACAGGCTATGCTGGAGTTTGGTACCGACAAACCGGATCTTCGTAACCCGCTTCGTATCATCGATGTGACAGAGTTCTTCCAGAGATGTACCTTCAAGCCATTTAAGGGAAGAACCGTCAGAGCCATCAAAGTAAACCGGCAGATGTCCAAGGGCTTCCATGAAAAGCTTCTGAAGTTTGCACAGTCTATCGGAATGGGTGGACTTGGTTATCTTGAGGTAATGGAAGATATGAGCTACAAGGGACCGATCGATAAATTTATTCCGGATGATATGAAAGTTGAAATGAAAGAACTGGCAGGACTTTCCGCCGGAGATACCATTTTCTTTATCGCTGATAAGGAAGCACGCGCTAACCTTTATGCAGGACAGATCAGAACCGAGCTTGGTGAAAAACTTGATCTGATCGAGAAGAACGCATACCGTTTCTGCTATATCAACGATTTCCCGATGTTTGAGCTGGATGAGGAAACAAAGCAGATCGGCTTTACACACAACCCGTTCTCTATGCCACAGGGTGGACTGGAAGCATTAAAAACACAGGATCCGCTTACGATTCTGGCATATCAGTACGATATTGTATGTAACGGTGTGGAGCTTTCTTCCGGCGCTGTCCGCAACCACGATATGGAGATCATGGTCAAAGCATTTGAAATTGCAGGCTATGATGAAGAAACACTGAAAAACAAATTTGGCGCATTATACAACGCATTCCAGTTCGGAGCACCGCCGCACGCAGGTATGGCACCGGGTGTAGACCGTATGATCATGCTGCTTTGCAACGAAGAAAATATCCGTGAAGTTATTGCATTCCCAATGAGCGGATCTGCACAGGATCTGATGTGTGGTGCACCGAATGATGTCACAGAACAGCAGCTTAGAGAAGTACACATCAAGGTAAGAGATTAAGAGTGGAGGTAATCTGATGGCAAACGTGATCAGTGACGAAACAATCGAATATGTAGGCATTCTGGCAAAACTTGCACTATCCGATGAGGAAAAGGAGCAGGCAAAAAAGGATATGGCAGATATGCTTGATTATATTGATCAGCTTGGTGAGCTGGATACAGAAGGCGTAGAGCCGATGAGTCATATTTTTGATACTTGTAATGTATTCCGTGAGGACGTGGTCACGAACGGAGACGACAGCGAGAATATGCTGAAAAATGCACCACAGGAAAAAGACGGTATGTATCTGGTACCGAGAACATTTTAAGGAGGCTCCGAAATGAAGGATATTTTAAAATTAACGGCTGTGGAGCTTTCCACGAAGATCAAGGCGGGCGAGCTCACGGCAGTGGATGCGGTAGAAGCTGTTTTTGCGCAGATTGCAGAAAAGGAAGATGACCTGCACTGCTATGTGACATTAGATAAAGAGGGCGCACTTTTACAGGCAAAAGAAGTACAGGAGAAGATCGAAAAGGGTGAACTGACAGGGCCGCTTGCCGGTGTTCCGGTTGCAATCAAGGACAATATGTGCACAGAAGGTATGCTGACAACCTGTTCTTCCAAAATCCTTGGCAACTTTATTCCGACTTATTCTTCCGAGGCAGTTCTGAACCTGCAGAAAGCAGGTGCTGTTGTGATCGGTAAAACGAACATGGATGAGTTTGCCATGGGTTCCACAACAGAAACTTCTGCCTATGGAGCAACGAAGAATCCATGGAATACAGAGCATGTACCGGGCGGATCTTCCGGTGGCTCCGCAGCAGCGGTAGCAGCGGATGAATGTTTCTTTGCACTTGGCTCCGATACAGGCGGCTCCATCCGTCAGCCGGCGTCTTATTGCGGCGTTGTCGGTATGAAACCAACTTACGGAACCGTATCCCGTTACGGACTGATCGCCTATGGTTCTTCTCTGGATCAGATCGGCCCGCTGGCAAAGGATGTAACAGATTGTGCGACTATTTTGGAAGCAATCGCAAGCTATGATGAAAAAGATTCCACCAGCCAGAAGCGGGAAGATACAGATTTTACAAAAGCACTGGTAAACGATGTGAAAGGCATGAAGATCGGTATTCCGAAAGATTATTTCGGAGAAGGTCTGGATCCGGAAGTAAAAGAAAAAGTATTAGCAGCAGCTAACCTTTTAAAAGAAAAGGGTGCGGTTATTGAGGAGTTTGATCTGGCACTTGTGAAATATGCGATTCCAACCTATTATACGATCGCAGATGCGGAGGCAAGCTCCAATCTGGAACGTTTCGACGGCGTGAAATACGGATATCGTGCTGAATCCGCAGAGGAACTGCACGCTATGTACAAGCAGACACGTTCAGAGGGCTTCGGACCGGAAGTCAAGAGAAGGATCATGCTCGGTTCCTTCGTTCTCAGCTCCGGTTATTATGACGCATACTATCTGAAAGCATTAAAGGTAAAAGCGCTGATCAAAAAAGCGTTTGATGAAGCCTTTGCAAAATATGATATGATCCTGGGTCCTGTTGCACCGACAACAGCACCAAAGCTCGGACAGAGTCTTTCCGATCCGATCAAGATGTATCTTGGTGATATTTATACGATTTCAGTCAATCTTGCAGGACTGCCCGGTATCAGCGTTCCGTGCGGAACAGATGCACAGGGACTGCCGATCGGTCTGCAACTGATCGGAGACTGCTTCGCAGAGAAGAAGTTGATCCGGGCTGCTTATACTTATGAGCAGGCAAGAGGCAAATTCGGAAGGGAGGACGCATAAATGGCAAAGCAATATGAAACCGTCATCGGTCTGGAGGTTCATGTAGAGCTGGCGACCAAAACAAAAATTTTCTGTGGCTGTTCCACCGCTTTCGGCGGCGCACCGAATACCCATGTGTGTCCTGTCTGCAGCGGAATGCCCGGTTCTTTGCCTGTTTTAAATAAGCAGGTATTAAAATATGCGGTCGCAGTCGGTATGGCAATGAACTGCGATATTACAAGATATGCCAAGTTTGACCGGAAAAATTATTTTTACCCGGATAACCCGCAAAACTACCAGATCTCCCAGTTGTATCTGCCGATCTGTCGCAATGGTTATGTGGAGATTGAAACAGAAGCCGGCAGCAAGAAGGTAGGGATTCATGAGATCCATATGGAAGAAGATGCAGGAAAGCTGATCCACGATGAATGGGAAGACTGCACACTGGTAGACTATAACCGTTCCGGCGTTCCGTTGATCGAGATTGTATCAGAGCCTGATATGCGCAGCGCAGAGGAAGTCATTGCTTATCTGGAGAAGCTTCGTATGCTGATCCAGTACCTCGGTGCTTCCGACTGTAAACTTCAGGAAGGCAGTATGCGTGCAGATGTCAACCTTTCCGTACGGGAAGTCGGGCAGAAAGAATTCGGAACTCGTACAGAAATGAAGAACCTGAACTCCTTTAAGGCGATCGCACATGCCATTGAAGGTGAACAGGCAAGACAGATCGATCTGATCGAAGCAGGCAAGGCGGTCGTACAGGAAACAAGACGCTGGGATGATACAAAGGGTGAATCTTATGCAATGCGAAGCAAAGAAGATGCACAGGATTACCGTTACTTCCCAGATCCGGACCTGACACCGATCGTTGTTTCGGATGAATGGCTTGCACAGATCAAAGCAGAAGAACCGGAATTCAGACCGGAGAAGATGCAGCGCTACAAAGAAGAATTTGATCTGCCGGACTATGATATCGAAATCCTGACAGGCACTAAGAAAATGGCGGATCTGTTTGAGGAAACGACCGCGATCTGCAACCAGCCGAAGAAGGTCAGCAACTGGCTGATGGTACAGACAATGCAGCTTCTGAAGGAGAACAGCATGGATCCTGAAGACATCCGTTTCTCACCGGAGCATCTGGCTTCCCTGATCAAGCTTGTAGATGACAAAGCCATCAATTCCAGCGTGGCAAAGACTGTTTTTGAGAAGATGTTTGCGGGAGATATCGATCCGGAAAAATATGTGGAAGAAAACGGACTGAAAACCGTCAACGATGAAGGCACACTCCGTAAGACGATTGATGATGTGATCGCAGCTAACCCGCAGTCAGTGGAAGATTACCACAACGGAAAAGAAAAGGCGATCGGCTTCCTGGTTGGACAGACGATGAAAGCAATGCACGGCAAAGCCGATCCGGGCATGGTAAACAAGATCCTGAAGGAACTGCTGTAAAAAAGAAGTGCATATGAAAACTCCCGGGCTGAGATATCTTAAGCAATCGATAGTGCCTTTGAACCTCAGCCCGGGAGTTTATGCTTCTCAGCTTTCTGTTTTATTATCCGCCAGCTCATACAGATATCTTATAAAATCAATTCCTACATCCAGTGACTTGGAAGAAGCAGGCAGTGCGATGATCGGACGGGAATCTTCTGTATACAAGGATGTGATCGCCGGCAGATCATCCGCATAAAAACCGATGGCATATGTTTCGCCGTTGTCATAGGTAAACTCATAAAGCCGGTCTTTGACCTTCTCGTACAGATCAGCCGGAAGCTGTGCTTTCAGATCACATAGGTAGCCTTGTGAAGCAAAACCATCGATGATCCATGTATTGCCGATCAGCACATCATAATCTCCTGTTTCAATATAAGCCTGCAGCGTCTGCGAATTGGCAACGGAGAGTGCTCCGGTTGCTTCTTCAGGAATAGACAGCTTGGTATTGATGGAGACAGGTGTCTGAGATGTATCCACATTTCTGCTGGCGGCGTAACCTTCCATAAGCTCCTGACTTTGCTGCGATTTGGTGATATCGCAGTTGACGAGCGCGACATAGACATATTCCTCAAAGGAATTTTTGTAAATCGTAAATCCAAGGTAGCAGAGAAAAGCGATGACCGCGACAGCAAGCGCAACCCATTTCCACTGGTAATACCAGAAATATTTAAATCGCTCCCAGCGGGACATCTGTTTTACCCGTTCCTTTTGGGCACGGATCTCATCTTTCATCATAAGTTATCGTCTCCTTCTATGCGGCAGTATCTGCTGCGATTTAACCGTTTTCATCTTTCTTATGATACTGGCAGCCATGTAAAGTGTCAACGAAGCAGAATGATATTTCACATTCTTTTCATGACTGGGGCAGAGATTCTTTATAATTTCCTATAGCTTTTCAGTCTTTTTTGTACTAATATAGAATAGAACAAAAATAAAACAGCAGGTGATAAAAATGAATGATACTTATGTAGAATTACTGATCAGGAAAAAGCACAGCATTTTGCCGGTGCTTCTTCGTAATCTTTTGATCGTGGCAGGAGTACTTGCACTTTTGGCAGCGTTTTTACTGACCGGAAGCATTGTACTGTTTTTAGCCGGTGCAATCTTACTGGGACTGGCATATCTGGTAAATTTCAACAAAATAATCGAATATGAATATCTGTTTCTGGACAAGCATCTGACGATCGACAGGATCCAGAATCAGTCCAGAAGAAAGACGGTGGCAGAATATGATCTGACAACAACAGAATTGTTTGCCCCTGCATCATCTGGCAGAATGGCTGCATATCAGGGGAGAAATGATATCAAAACGGCAGATTATTCCACAGGGGAAAAGGACAGCAGCCCATATGCCCTGATCATTAAGGTAAATAATCAGCTGCAAAGAGTATTGCTTGAAGTAAATGATGAACTCTTTGAGCAGATCAGAAAGGTTGCACCCCGCGTTACTTTCCGGGATTGACGAAGCGATTCAAGTTTGATAAACTTGCCCATAAGAAAAAACTAACACGAGATCATGGAGGAAAAGAAAAATGGCACAGATTATTGGTGACGGCATTACATTTGACGATGTTCTTTTAGTACCGGGTTATTCTCAGGTGATTCCAAATCAGGTGGATTTAAGTACGAACCTGACAAAGACGATCAAACTGAACATTCCGATGATGAGTGCAGGTATGGACACGGTTACAGAGCACCGCATGGCGATCGCAATGGCGAGACAGGGTGGTATCGGAATCATCCATAAGAATATGTCGATTGAGGCACAGGCTGAAGAGGTTGATAAGGTAAAACGTTCTGAAAACGGTGTCATTACAGATCCATTTTCTCTGACTCCTGAGCATACATTAAAGGATGCAGATGAGCTAATGGCTAAATTCCGTATTTCCGGTGTTCCGATCACGGAAGGCCGTAAACTTGTCGGTATCATTACAAACCGTGATCTGAAATTTGAAACAGATTTCAGTAAAAAGATCAAAGAGTCCATGACTTCCGAGGGACTGGTTACAGCAAAGGAAGGCATTACATTGGAAGAAGCAAAGGCAATTCTGGCAAAGGCAAGAAAAGAAAAGCTTCCGATCGTGGATGACAATTTTAATCTGAAAGGTCTTATTACAATTAAGGATATTGAAAAGACGATCAAATATCCGCTTGCAGCAAAGGATAAACAGGGCAGACTGCTCTGCGGTGCCGGTGTCGGTATTACAGCAAATGTACTTGACAGAGTGGCAGCACTTGTTGAATCCAAGGTTGATGTAGTTGTTCTTGACAGTGCACACGGACATTCAGAAAACGTACTCAGATGTCTGCGCATGATCAAAGAGAATTATCCGGATCTTCCGGTTATTGCAGGTAATGTGGCAACAGCAGAAGGTACGAAAGCACTGATCGAAGCCGGAGCAGATGCAGTAAAAGTAGGTATCGGACCGGGTTCCATCTGTACAACAAGAATCGTATCCGGTATTGGTGTACCGCAGATCACAGCTATTATGGATGCATATTCTGTAGCAAAAGAATATGGTGTTCCGATCATCGCGGATGGTGGTATCAAATATTCAGGTGATATGACAAAGGCTCTCGCAGCAGGCGGCAGCATCTGTATGATGGGTAGTATTTTTGCGGGATGTGATGAAGCGCCGGGTACTTTTGAACTGTTCCAGGGCAGAAAATACAAAGTATATCGTGGCATGGGTTCTATTGCAGCAATGGAAAACGGAAGCAAAGACCGTTATTTCCAGTCAGATGCAAAGAAACTGGTACCGGAAGGTGTGGAAGGCCGTGTTGCATATAAAGGAAGCGTAGAAGACACCGTATTCCAGTTAGTTGGTGGTATCCGTTCCGGTATGGGATATTGTGGTACGCCTTCTATCCCTGAACTGCAGGAGAGAGGCAGATTTGTGAAAATTTCTGCAGCAGCCTTAAAAGAAAGTCATCCACATGATATTCATATTACAAAAGAGGCACCAAACTACAGCGTAGAACAGTAAGAAGCGCAAAAAGAATACTATAAGGCGGGGTTAGGTTCATGCAGGCGTTAGATCATGAAAAGTTACAGAAAATACAGGATGGGATAGCAGAACTTGCAGGAATATATCTGTACTGTGTGGATGCGGACGGAAACGCTGTTACAAAGTTGTCAGGTGAACCGAAAGAAGGAGAGAGATTACTCCGGCTGATCGGGAAAGAAAATATAGAAGCTTTGTATAACAGGCTGTGCAGATCTTCTCTGGAAGATCAGATCATAGAAGATACCTCCTATGGGAATGTTAAAACAGCAGCTGTTACGGTAAGAAAGGAAGGCAGGCCAACCATGTGTTGGCTTGCTTATTGCGTTTTAGAAAAGAAATTTACAAAGCGGGGGCATTATGCGGACGGCTTTTTACGTGTGACGAGTGAAAGCGCATTTATGCAGGCACTTGATCTGCTCCGCATGTGGCTGACGGAAGAAGAAAAAGAGCAGGCAGAAAAAGGGGGACTGGGCAGGATCGTAAAGCTGCTTCTGGACCAAAGCCCGTTTGAGCAGCTGGCAGGGCAGCTCTTGCAGCTGATGAAGGAAAAACTGGCGGTCAGCAATATGCAGCTGTTAAAGCTTTCCAAAGACGGGAAAGCAGTTTCTGTTATAGCAGAGACTGCAGCACATCCGTCCCTATTACAGGCAGCAGGCCGAGAAAAGGTAAAACCGGAGCCGGTATGCGGCAGCGAAACAGTGATCATATCCGGTGCTGAGAATGCGGATGGGCAGATAACGGATTTATTAAAAACAACGGAGATCACTTCTTTGATCACGGTTCCGATCAGTATACGTGGTACGATCAGTATGTATCTCTGCGCACTTATAACAGAACGGGAGCATACGTGGTCCGATGATGAGATCAGGTATACAACGGATATGGCGAAGATACTGCAGAGCATACTGGATAACAGGATCGCGCACAATTCCATTGTAAGCTCTTACCAGTCTCTGACCCAGATTTTAAACACGGTGGGAAGCTGTATTTATGTCAGAGATAAGGAAACCGGGCATGTACTGTTTTGTAATGATCTGATGCAGCACGAATTTGAACAGGAGTTGAAGCAGGGCACGATCAACAGACTGTTGGAGCAGGCAGAAAGTGCCCTTGTGAAGCAAGGTTATTATGAACTGAAGCATCCCTCCAGAAAGCACTGGTATGATCTGCATCAGACAGAGATTGACTGGGTAGATGGCAGGAAAGTATCCTTTAGTGCCTTGTATGATATTACGGATAAAAAAATATATCAGCGTAAGATCGAGCAACAGGCATATACGGATTTCCTGACAGGATTGTACAACCGTATGTGTTGTGAACGGGATCTGGCGCAGTATATTCAAAAAGCAGAGGCAGAAGGCGGCAAAGGCGGACTGCTTTATCTGGATCTGGATGATTTCAAACATATCAATGACGGACTTGGACACCAGTATGGGGATGTACTGCTGAAATCCATTTCGCACAGTCTGCAGCGGATCCCTGAGATCCATAATACATGCTACCGTATGGGCGGCGATGAATTTGTCATTGTTGTACCGCCGGAGAGCATTGCAAGGTTCGATGGGATCGTGGAAGAGATCAAGGAGATCTTTTCCAAACCATGGTTTTTAAAAAATGCAGATTATTACTGCACGATGAGTATGGGGATCTGCTATTTCCCGGAGGATGGCAGCAGTGTACAGGATCTGATCAAGAAAGCGGATATCGCCATGTACGAAGCCAAAAAGAGTGGCAAAAACAGAGTGGCGGTATATTCCGATAATATCAGCTCCACTTCCAATAAACGACTGGATATGGAAAAAAATATGCGTGATGCTACGGCAGGTGATTACAAGGAGTTCGAGGTATATTATCAGCCGATCATTGATATCCAGAAGGAAGGAACCCCATGTGTCGGTGCGGAAGCGCTGGTCAGATGGAATTCCGCAACACTCGGCTTTATTCCACCGTCTGATTTTATTCCGCTGGCAGAGTATCTCGGGCTCATTAATCCGATTGGAAACCATGTAATGAAAGAGGCATGCAAGGCATGTCAATACTGGAATACACACGGACATCCAGAGTTTAAGGTTAATGTCAATCTGTCTGTCGTACAGTTGCTGCAGACGGATATCGTAGAGACAATAGAAGAAACGATCCGCCGGTCGGGGATCAATCCGCACAATCTGACACTGGAAGTAACGGAAAGTCTTGCGATCAACGATATGGAGCGTATGAAAAAGATACTGAACCAGATCAGGGGACTGGGCGCGAGGATCGCGCTGGATGATTTCGGAACAGGCTATTCTTCCCTAAACCATATCCGGGAGATCCCGCTGGATGTGATTAAAGTAGATCAGAGCTTTGTATCGGATCTGACAGAAGATTCTTATTCACAGTCATTTATCAAGATGGTTGCGGAGCTGGCGGGAGCGATCGGTGTCAGCATCTGTATCGAGGGAATAGAGACGAGAGAACAGTATAAAGTACTGGAAGGTATGAAGGTGCGGCTTGTGCAGGGCTACTATTTTGACCGCCCGATGACCCGGAAGGATTTTGATAAGAAATATATTTAACTTAAGCCGTATTTATGCTATCATAAGGAGAAATGACGAAGAAAAGCGGCAGAGGATTTGACACGAGGAGGAAATTATGGAAAATAACGAGATGACAGAAAAGACAGAAGAAAAAGAAGTTGTTTCCAGAAATTTTATTGAACAGGAAATTGATAAAGATCTTGCAGAGGGTGTTTATGATACGGTACACACCAGATTCCCGCCGGAACCGAACGGATATCTGCATATCGGACATGCCAAGAGTATTCTTTTAAACTATGGACTGGCACAGGAATACGGCGGAAAGTTCAACATGCGTTTTGATGATACGAACCCGACGAAGGAAAAGTCAGAATTCGTAGAGTCCATCAAGGCTGATATCAAATGGCTTGGGGCTGACTGGGAAGATCGTCTCTTCTTTGCATCCGATTATTTTGATCAGATGTATGAAGGCGCAGTAAAACTGATCAAAAAGGGCAAAGCATATGTATCCGATCTGAGCGCAGATGAGATCCGCGCCTACAGAGGAACACTGACAGAGCCGGGTAAGAAAGATCCATACAGTGACAGAAGCATTGAAGAAAATCTGGAGCTGTTTGAAAATATGAAAAACGGCATGTACGAGGATGGTGCAAAGGTACTGCGTGCCCATATTGATATGGCATCCCCGAATATCAATATGCGTGATCCGATCCTGTATCGTGTGGCACATATGACACACCATAATACGGGTGACAAGTGGTGCATCTATCCGATGTACGATTTTGCACATCCGATCGAGGATGCAATCGAAGGAATCACCCATTCTATCTGTACACTGGAATTTGAGGATCACCGCCCGTTATATGACTGGGTAGTCAGAGAACTGGAGTATCCGCATCCGCCGAGACAGATCGAATTTGCAAAGATGTATCTGACAAACGTTGTGACCGGTAAGCGTTATATTAAAAAGCTGGTAGAAGATAAGATTGTAGACGGCTGGGATGATCCGCGTCTGGTATCGATCGCAGCGCTCAGAAGACGCGGTTTTACACCGGAGTCCATTAAGAAATTCGTGGAGCTTTGTGGTGTTTCCAAAGCTAACTCATCAGCAGAGTATGCAATGCTGGAGTACTGCGTCAGAGAAGATCTGAAACTGAAACGCCCGCGTATGATGGCTGTGCTGGATCCAATCAAGTTAGTTATTGATAACTATCCAGAAGGGCAGACAGAAATGCTGGAAGCTGCCAATAATATGGAAAATCCGGAGCTTGGTTCCCATCAGGTACCGTTCGGCAGAGAATTATATATTGAACGGGATGACTTCATGGAAGAACCGCCGAAGAAATATTTCCGTCTGTTTCCGGGCAATGAAGTCAGACTGATGCATGCTTATTTTGTAAAATGCACAAGCTTTGAAAAAGATGAAAACGGAAATGTCACAGTGGTTCATTGTACGTATGATCCTGCAACAAAGGCAGGTTCCGGTTTTACCGAACGTAAAGTAAAAGGCACTATTCACTGGGTTCCTGCAAAGGAAGCGGTAAAAGCAGAGGTGCGCTTATATGAAAATCTGGTAGATGAAGAGAAGGGCGTTTATAACAAGGAAGACGGTAGTCTGAATCTGAATCCAAATTCCCTGACTGTTCTGAAGAACTGCTATATAGAACCGGCGATCGCAGGCGCAAAAGCTTACGAGAGTTTTCAGTTTGTAAGAAACGGTTTCTTCTGTGTGGACTATAAAGATTCCAAAGAAGATGCGCTGGTATTTAACAGAATTGTTTCTTTGAAGAGTTCCTTCAAGCTGCCAAAGGCATAATGGAGGAGAAAAAATGGGTATCTTATCAGGGCTGAAACAATTCGGACTGGGAGAATTGGAAAATGCTTCTTTATATGAGAAGCCGGATCCTAAAGAAATCAAAAAGGATGCAGATGCTCCTGTAGTAAAAGAAGCTGATATACTGTTTGATAAAAAATACGTCTGCCCGATCTGTGAGGCAGAGTTTAAAACGAAGACGATCCGTGCAGGCAAGGCGAGAAGACTGGGGACAGATCAGGATCTGCGTCCCAGATATGAAGGGATAGATGTAGTCAAATATGATCCAATCGTATGCCCGCATTGTGGCTATGCTGCACTCGGTCGTTATTATGAGCTGACTTCCAGCATGCAGGCAAAAATGATCCGTGTGGGAATCTGTGCCCATTATAAACCGGTACAGATGGACGGTGAGATTTATACATATGAGCAGGCACTGGAACGTTATAAGCTGACACTGGCAAATGCGATCGTCAAGAAAGCGAAAGCAAGTGAAAAAGCGTACATTTGTCTGAAATCATCCTGGCTTCTGCATGGTATGCTGGATGAGATGGCAGAAACAGATCCAAAGCCGGAGCTATTGCAGGAAGAGAGGGAATACCGCCAGAGTGCACTGGAGGGATTTCTGGCTGCGAGACAGTCGGAATCATTTCCAATCTGCGGAATGGATGAGCTGACAGTGGATTACCTGATCGCAGTATTGTCCATGGAATTTGAACATTATGATATGGCGGCAAAGCTTTTGTCCGGCATTTTGGTATCACAGGCTGCAAATAAGAGGATTAAAGACAGAGCCAGAGATCTGAAGGACGATCTGAGGAAAAAGATGAAGGAACAGAAAAATGGATAATCTGCTGATTGTGTTAGATCCGGACAACAAGAAACATTTATACGAACAAATATATGATCATATCAAAAAAGAAATCAGAGAAGGGAAGCTGTGCTATGGAGAACGGCTTCCCTCCGCTCGTTTATTGGCACAGCAGCTTCAGATTTCAAGATCGACCGTAGATCTGGCATATGGGCAGCTTGTATCAGAGGGGTATCTGGAAGCGAAACCATGTCAGGGATATTTTGTCAGTCATGTGGAAGAACTGTATCATATCATCCGTGAGAATGATGATATGCAGAAGAAAGAACAGAAAGAGATACAGAAGCAACAGACAGAAGACAGTTTTCTGTGTGATTTTTCCCCGAATACGATCGATATGTCTTATTTTCCGTTTTCAACCTGGAAGAGGATCCACAGGCAGGTGCTTCTGGACGAACAGGAGAATGTACTGCATAAGGGAGATCCGAAGGGGGATGAAAGACTCCGCCGGACGATCGTACACTATCTGCATGCCTCCCGTGGGGTGGACTGCAGCCCGGAACAGATCATCATCGGTGCAGGAAATGATTATCTGCTGCTTTTGCTGCAAAAGCTGTTTGGAGATGTGCGGACAGTTGCAATGGAAAATGAAACATATCTGCGCGCTTACCGGATCTTTTGCAGCAATGCATACCGTATCTGTGTGACGGACATGGATGAAAAAGGAATGTGTGCTTCCGCACTGGAACGGACGGAGGCAGACCTTGCTTATGTGATGCCTGCCCACCAGTTCCCGACCGGTGCCGTGATGCCTGTTGGAAGAAGGCTGGAGCTGCTTGGCTGGGCAAAGGAGAAGGAAAACAGATACCTGATCGAGGATGATTATGACAGTGAGTTCCGGTATAAGGGAAAACCGATTCCTGCGCTGCAGTCGCTGGATCGCCGGGAGAAGGTTATTTATATGGGAACCTTTTCCAAGTCAATCGCGCCTGCAATCCGTGTCAGTTATCTGGTTCTGCCAAGGCGCCTGCTGACGCTTTATGAGCAGAACTGCAGCTTTTTGTCTTCTACGGTATCGCGGATCGATCAGGCGGTTTTAAACCGGTTCATCGCAGAAGGGTATTTTGAACGATATCTGAATAAGATGCGAAAGGTATATCGCCAGAAGCAGGAAAAAATGCTGGAGTGTCTGGAACCGTTTCGGGATCGGTTTACGATCGCGGGCGAAGAGGCAGGATTGCATATATTGCTTATGCCAAAGGATAAAGATGTGACGGAACAGATGCTCATACAGAAAGCACGGCAGCAGGGCTGCAAAGTGTATGGACTTTCCGATTATCAGATTATAAAAAAAGAGACCCATCGTGTCATGCTTGGTTATGCATCCCTTTCCCTCTCCGGGATAGAAGAAGGAATGGGACTGCTGGAAAAAGCATGGCTTTAGATCTCTTCCGGATTTGGAGCTGTCAGCTCCAGATAATAATTGGTCTTTGTTGCTGTAAAATAAGGATACGCCCAAAGAATACCGATCCCAAATGTCAGTACAACGAGAAGTCCGATTCCGATAAAGCTGACCAGCAGGTAGAAATAACTGCCGGCGTGTCCTTTCATAAGTGTACGGCTGTGTTTTAACAGCTGCAGTGCTGATTCATCCGGATAATCTGTGATCAGATAAAGAGCCTGAGAATACCAGATCGATAAAAGGATGGACATCACAAGAAAGAAAATACCGGTTGCTGCAACAAGCAGGGACAGGTAATAATTTTTCGTGTATGCCATGAACGCACATGAAAGGATAAACGGAATGCCTGCCAGAAGACACAGACCAAAGATGATCAGATGTACCAGAATCGCATGGTCTGCCAGTCCGTGAAAGCCGACCCACATATCTTTGACATAATAGGGAAGACCGCGGGCAATATTCTTATAGAGCTGGTTCTGTCCGGTGATGAAGATCGCGGATAGCAGCAACAGGATAAAATAGATCAGGTAATAAATGCCCATGCCTGCGCCTGTGTTTAAATTGACCTGTGCCTGTGCAAGATTCATACAGCCGGATATAAGGAACTGCATGATCAGATAGGCAAGGATCACTGTTTTATATTTTCCGAGAAGCTGCTGTCTGGCATCTGCCTTTAAAGCAGCAGAAGATTTTATCTGTTTCATTTCTGTATTGTCTCCCCAAATAATTAGCAGGCAAGATCAAGGTTCTGTCCTGTATAACGCAGGCTGTCCTGGATTTTTTTCTGCTTCTGATATGGATTTTCTTCATTTGTATAGGAAATTTTGGTGGTTGTTTCCCCACCGGCGACATAGCTTGTACCGCATTCCGGGCAGATCGCCGTTTTTAAGCTGACGCTTGCCTGCAGCACTTTGCCACCATCCGTGGCTGCTTTCTTAAATGCATTGGAAACATGTTCCTGTTCATGTGCACGGACAGCCGATGCGGAAGCGGAAGGCGAAATATGTGAGGCGGATTTGTAAGATACCATCTCGTCGGATCCATCCTGATATTTGCGCTCCTTGCAGGTTTCGCACTCTGCGGGGGAGGATTTACGCCCCGGAGCGGTTACTTCAGACTCACCCGGATTTTTGATAGAGCCCGTCTGTGGCTGTATCCCGTAATAACCGCCATATGATTGAGAAGCACCGATCGTCATACTCATAGATCCAGTCCCCTTTCTTTTAACATATCATCAAATGTTTCACCGTACATCTGCTGTGACATATCATTGAGCTGCTGCCTGTAATCCGGATTGGAGAACACCAGATAGAATGCTGCTCCCGTGATGAGGAAAGACAGGAAGATCCCGATTGCCGAAGTGATGATGCCTGCTTTGCAGATCGCCTGCATTTTGCGTTCCTTTCCCTTGGAAAGAATGGCAAATAAAATACTGAGACCGCCCGCCGGTAATGCAATGAAAAACATAGAGCAGGTCGCAATTGCGATCATACCAAAGCAGAGAGATAATATGGTAAAACTGTTGTTTTTAGAGGAATAGGTTTTGCCCGGCTCTGGCACAGGCTGATTTTGCATTTCTTCCATAATGATAACTCCTGCTAAAGATCAATATACTTTTCCTCATCATAACACGAAAAATTCATTGAATAAAGCACTTTTTTTTATTATACTTGATGGAGGGAAAGCAGTCTGGCGGGTTACGGATCGGAAGGAGTCTTTCCCGGAAAGGTATGGAGGAAGCATGAAAAGAAAACTGATGATGGCGTTGCTGTGTGCATCGCTGACTGTATCGCTTCTGGCGTGCGGAAAGCAGGAGACTGCGGAAGAAACCGTGCAGACAGAGAGCGCGGAAGAGACAGATACGGTGTCCGATGAGCCGGAGGAGGCAACGGACGAAGCCGCAAAGGAGCCGGAAAAGGAAGAAAGCAAGGAGGATGAGCTTCCGGTCGGCAATATGATCAAAAACGGCGATTTCAAGAGCGGAACAGATAGATGGAATACCTATAAGAACGGCGGAGAGGCAACGCTCCGTACCAATGATGACGAACAGCTTGAGGTCGATGTCACAGATGTCGGCAATCTGGATTACAGCGTGCAGCTTTACTATGATGGTTTCCGTCTGGATACGGGGGTTACCTATAAGTTTGCATTTGATCTTGCTGTCAGCAAACCAAGAACGGTCGTGTGGCGCCTGCAGATCAATGGTGGTGACTATCATGCATATTTTACGGACACGATCGCTGCAACAGAGGAAATGCAGCATTATGAATATGAGCTGACAATGGAAGAAGTCAGTGATCCTTCTCCGCGTCTTTGCTTTAACCTCGGTACTTATGAGGAAGACGGAGATCTTGGTGAGCACATCGTGACACTGGATAATGTGGATCTGGAGATCACGGATGCTTCCAACAGAGCGGCAGAAGCGGAAGAGGTCGAGACACCTGACATCAATATCAATCAGGTCGGCTATCAGCCGGGTGACATCAAGATCGCAACCTTCCGCGGTGATGAGACCGGTGACAGCTTTGAAGTGATCGATACCACAACAGGCAAGAGTATATTTACCGGACAGATCAACAAAGCCGAGAAAAATGTTTCTTCGAGAGAAACCTGTGCAACAGGAGATTTTTCTTCTGTGATCCAGCCGGGCACGTACCAGATCAAAAACGATGCCTGTGGAGAATCTTATGAATTTAAGATCGGTGATGATGTGTATCAGGATCTGTTAAAGGATGCTGTCAGAATGCTGTATCTGCAGCGATGCGGCGAAGAACTTTCCGAAAAACAGGCAGGTGATTTTGCACATCCTGCATGTCATACGGGAGAAGCGGTTGTTTACGGAACGGATGAGAAGAAGGATGTAACAGGCGGCTGGCATGATGCAGGTGACTATGGCAGATATGTGGTATCCGGTGCAAAAGCAGTTGCCGATATCTTACTTGCCTATGAAAATTATCCGGATGTATTCGGGGATGATATGGATATCCCGGAGAGCGGGAACGGAACACCGGATGTGCTGGATGAAGCACGTTATGAACTTGACTGGATGCTGAAGATGCAGGACAGTGCAAGCGGCGGTGTGTATCATAAGGTAACCTGCGCTAACTTCCCAAGCACCGTGATGCCACAGGAAGAAACGGAACAGCTCATTCTTTCCCCAATCTCGACTGCAGCGACAGGAGATTTCGCAGCAGTCATGGCAATGGCTGGCAGAATTTACAAAGATGTCGATGCAGCTTTTGCCGATACCTGCTTAAAGGCAGCAGAGAAAGCACTTGACTATATGGATGCCAATGCGGATGCAGACAGAGAAGGCTTCAAGAATCCACAGGAGATCGTGACCGGCGAATACCCGGATACAGTTGTAAAGGATGAATATTTTTGGGCACTTGCAGAACTCTACAAAACAACAGGGGATAAGAGCTATGAAGATCATCTGAAGCAGTTTGGCAGTGTCGGTGCGACCGGCGGACTGGGCTGGGCAAATGTAGATTTTTATGGTATGTATACGTATCTGACCTGTGAACAGACAGATGCGGATTTTGCGGGTAAGCTTATGAAGAAATTTTCCTTTGCACTGGATAATATGCAGGAAGCACTGGATGCAGATGCTTACGGATCTACTATTAAGGGCGCATATCCGTGGGGGTCAAATATGACGATCGCCAACAATGGTATGCTGTATCTGATGATGGAGCAGCTCGGTACAAAGATGAAGCAGTCAAATGGTGTAAATCTTTCCAATGCACAGCGTCAGCTTTCTTATCTGCTGGGTACAAATGCGAACAGCTACTGCTTTGTGACCGGCTATGGATCACTGTCACCGGAGCATACACATCACAGACCATCCCAGGCATTGGGAGAAACTATGAAAGGCATGCTTGTCGGCGGACCGGATTCCAATCTGGAAGATCCGTATGCAAAAGCGACCCTGAAGGGACAGGCAGCAGCAAAATGCTATGCAGATAATGAACAGAGCTATTCCTGCAACGAGGTAACGATCTATTGGAATTCACCGCTGATCTATCTGCTTGCGGGTATTATGAAATAAAGATGGAGAAATAAAATGGATATCAGTGCAAAACTAGCAGAAGAATTAAATATCAAAAAAAGTCAGGCAGAGGCAACGATCAAACTGATCGATGAGGGGAATACAATTCCTTTCATTGCCAGATACCGGAAAGAAGTGACAGGCGCATTAAATGACGAGATATTGCGTAATCTCTATGAGCGTCTTACTTACCTCCGCAATCTGGAGGATAAAAAGCAGAGTGTTCTGGGCAGTATCGAGGAACAGGGCAAGCTGACGGAAGAACTGAAAGCAAGGATTGAAGCGGCAGAAACACTTGTAGTATTGGAAGATCTGTACCGCCCTTATAAACAGAAGCGTAAAACCAGAGCTTCCGTTGCGAAGGAAAAGGGTCTGGAGCCGCTTGCAGCCTATATTCTGGAGCAGAATGCGGCCGCACCGCTGACAGAGACAGCACAGGCTTACGTGGATGCGGAAAAAGGCGTTGCAGACGCCAAAGAAGCGATCGATGGCGCCAAAGATATCATTGCGGAGCAGATATCCGATGAAGCGGATTACCGTATTTACATCCGTAATCTGACCTTTGAAGAAGGAAAGATTGTCAGCACTGCCAAGGATGAAAAAGAACAGAGCGTATACGAAAATTATTATGCCTATGAGGAGCCAATCAAAAAAGTGGTCGGTCATCGTATTCTGGCACTCAACCGCGGCGAGAAGGAAAAGATGCTGATCGTAAAGATAGAAGCACCGACAGACCGTATCCTGCGTTATCTGGAAAAACAGGTCATTACAGCGGGTAATCCTGTGACAACACCGGTTCTGACAGAGGTTATTGCAGATGCATATACAAGACTGATCGCACCGGCGATCGAGCGTGAGATCCGAAATGAGCTGACAGAGAAGGCGGAGGACGGTGCGATCACTGTCTTTGGCAAAAATCTGGAGCAGCTTCTGATGCAGCCTCCGATCGCAGGCAGAGTTGTGCTGGGCTGGGACCCGGCATTCCGTACCGGCTGTAAGCTGGCTGTTGTGGATGAGACCGGAAAGGTACTGGATACAACGGTTATTTTCCCGACAGAGCCACAGAACAAAGTAAAAGAATCCAAAGAAATTTTGAAAAAGCTGATCAAAAAATATCACGTATCCCTGATCTCTGTCGGAAACGGAACTGCTTCAAGAGAATCCGAGCAGGTGATCGCAGAGCTTTTGAAGGAGCTGGATACCAAGGTGGAATATGTGATCGTCAATGAGGCGGGCGCATCTGTTTATTCGGCTTCCAAGCTGGCAACGGAAGAGTTTCCGCAGTTTGATGTGGGACAAAGAAGTGCAGCGTCCATTGCCAGAAGATTACAGGATCCGCTGGCAGAGCTTGTGAAGATCGATCCGCAGTCGATCGGTGTCGGACAGTACCAGCATGATATGAACCAGAAAAAGCTGTCTGAAACACTGACGGGTGTTGTAGAGGACTGTGTGAATAAAGTCGGTGTTGATCTGAACACGGCTTCTGCACCGCTGCTTTCTTATATCTCCGGTATTTCCAAGGTGGTTGCCAAAAATATTGTGGATTACAGAGAAACAAACGGCAGATTTACAAACCGTAAACAGCTTTTAAAGGTTGCCAAGCTCGGTCCGAAAGCATATGAGCAGTGTGCGGGCTTTATGCGGATTCAGGGCGGGGACAATCCGCTGGATGCAACAAGTGTGCATCCGGAATCCTATGGTGCGGTAGAACAGCTTCTGACCAAAACGGGACTTACGATGGAAGAGATCAGACAGTCTGCGAAAGAACAGGAAAAAGTAAAACAGACGGTAAAGAAACAGCCGGTGAAGAAGGAAAAGAAGGTTGTGATCCGCAATACCGGTACCGCCATGGGAAGAGCACTGGCACAGGCAATGGGCTCTGTCACACTGGCAGAGGATAAAAAAGAAAATAAACAGTCCCGGGCAACGACTTCTGTTCTGATGCAGAAGGTTGGGGATAAGAAAGCGCTGGCAAAGGAACTGGGCATCGGTGAACTGACACTGGACGATATCCTGAAGGAGCTGGAAAAACCGGCACGAGATCCGCGTGAGGATATGCCGCGTCCGCTGCTGCGCAGTGACGTTATGGATCTGAAAGATCTGAAGCCGGGCATGGTATTAAAAGGAACTGTCCGCAATGTTATTGACTTTGGTGCGTTTGTTGATATCGGTGTGCATCAGGACGGACTGGTACACATTTCCCAGATGACGGATAAATATATCAAGCATCCGCTGGAGGCTGTCAGCGTCGGTGATGTGGTAGATGTTGAGGTCATGAGTGTAGATATCCCGAAAAAGAGAATCCAGCTTACTATGAAGCTATCCGGTAAGCATAAATAAGTGACAGATTCAGAAAAATGGTCTGCGGAAAAACAAGGGGTTGACGCAAAGGCAGTTTATGGCTATACTAATGTGCGAAGGCGAAAGCCAAAAATAAAATATATAAATGTGAAGTTCTTCGGGGTTGGGTGCAATTCCCTACCGGTGGTGATGCCATAGTGCGAGTCCACGACCCGGTGCATAACCGGCTGATTTGGTGCGAATCCAAAACCGACAGTAAAGTCTGGATGAAAGAAGAAATGAAAACGGCAGATGCCGTGTTTTTCTTGTACAACAAGCCCCGTATCTCTTGATACGGGGCTATCTTTATATCATGGATAAATCCATGATACAAAGATAGCCAAAGATGCGCACTTGCGTGAAGTTGGTATCAAACTGTTACAGGAAAAAAAGAAGGACTCCACAAAAAGGAGGACAAAATGAACAACAAAAGATTTTCACCACGCAACATGGCAATGATCGGAATGCTTTCCGCCATTTCCTTTATCCTGATGTTTCTGGAATTTTCCATTCCCATCATGCCAAGCTTTATCAAGCTGGATCTGTCCGAGCTTCCGGCGCTGATCGGAGCATTTGCCATGGGACCGGTAGAAGGTGTTCTGATCTGCCTGTTCAAAAACCTGATCCACTTAATGCGGACATCGACAGGCGGCGTGGGAGAACTCAGCAACTTTATTCTGGGTGCGGTCTTTGTATTTGTGGCAGGTCTTATTTATAAGCTGCACAAAAACAGAAAAGGTGCACTGATAGGTTCTTTCGTGGGAGCTCTTGCCATGGCGGTGATCAGTGTGATCTCCAATTATTTTCTGGTGTATCCGTTCTATACGAACTTTATGCCGATGGAAGCAATCATAGCTGCTTATCAGGCAATTTATCCGGGTACCAAAAATCTGCTGCAGGCGCTTGTGATCTTTAATATGCCGTTTACGTTTGTAAAGGGACTTCTGGATGTGCTTGTAACCTTCCTGATCTATAAACGGATTTCTCCGATCATTAAAGGAAACCGATAAGAGATTTTTCTTAAGAAAATCTTCACAAAATAAGAGCCATTTCTTACGGAAATGTAAGTTGACAAGAGAGGTTGTTTGTATTATTGTACTAAATGAATAATACAGACAACCTCTTTTATTGTGAGGAAGAAAGGGAAAAATATGAGTGCGTTAGTGGAAATTCAGGATATCAGCAAGATCTACAATCCCGGTGAAAATGAAGTCAGGGCACTGGATCATATCAGTCTGACCATTCAGAAGGGCGAATTTGTGGCGATCATCGGACAGTCCGGTTCCGGAAAATCGACACTGATGAATATGATCGGCTGTCTGGATGTGCCGACCGAGGGAACTTACATATTAAATGGGCAGAATGTGTCGAAGTTGTCTGATAATGAATTGTCAGATATCAGAAATCAGGAGATCGGATTTATCTTTCAGGGCTTTAATCTGATCGCCAATCTGACTGCACAGGAAAATGTGGAACTGCCGCTGATCTACAGGGGCGTTCCAAAGAAGGAGAGGCATGAGCTTTCCGTGGCAGCGCTTAAGAAAGTAGGGCTTGCACACAGAATGGATCACAGACCGTCTGAAATGTCAGGCGGACAGCAGCAGAGAGTGGCGATTGCCAGAGCGATCGCGCAGGCACCACCTGTTATTTTGGCAGATGAGCCGACCGGTAATCTGGATTCAGCCTCCAGTATGGAAATCCTGGACATTTTAAAGCAGCTCCATGCGGAGAACAGAACCGTGATTCTGATCACGCATGATAATGATATTGCAAAGCAGGCAAAAAGAGTGATCCGTATCAAGGATGGAAAGATAGAAAGGGATTATGAAAATGAGTAAAAAAGAAAAACAGGAAACAAAAACGGGAAAAAAGAAGATTAAGACATGGCAGATCGTAACGGCTGTGTTTGCTGTGATCTTGCTGGCTTTACTGGTAAACATCGTAAAACAGTCCATGGGAGCTGCAGCAGCCGGAACACCGGTAACGACCGTGCAGGTACTGAAGGGTGATATCACCCAGACGGTAGATACCTCCGGCTCTGTGGAGTCTGAGGAAAGTAAAACATACTTCGCACAGGTGGGAGCAACGATCGGAGAACTGCATGTCAAAGCAGGTGACAGTGTAAAGACAGGAGATCTGCTCTTAAGCTATGATACCGCAGATCTGGAACAGGCACTGAAGCAGACGGAGCTGGAAGCGCAGGTCAGTGCATACGGTGCGGATATCACAGTGGCATCTGTGGATCATGCACAGCAGAAGGCAGCACAGGCACAGACAGATTATGATGATTCTTTAAAATATATCGCCCATTATACAGAGTGTGTCGGACAGCTGACAGATCAGCTGAACAAAGCAAATGCATTGCAGGCGGATGAAGCTGCGCTGCAGGCAGAGATCAAGGAACTGACAGCTAAGGTGGAGAAGGATGATACAGATCAAGAATCTGCCAAAGTATTAAAGAAGAAAACGAAAGAACTGGAAAAAATAGAGAAAAAACTGGCAGATTACGATGTCAGTAATTTACAGTCCGCGCTGGAAACCTGTCAGGGAGATCTGGCAGAATACAAGGCGTTAAAAGAGCAGTATGATGCGGCAAAAGAACAGGATCCGACAGCCGGACTGCAGAAGAAGCAGCAGGCAGTCGTCAAGGAATCCGCACAGCTGACAGAAGATAGGGCAAAGACAGATCTGGAAAAAGCAAAAGCCGGTGTAACAGCAGACTTTAACGGAATTGTAACAAATGTGGCAGCTGTGCAGGGACAGACAACGGTAGAAGGAGCTGAGCTTTTTACGATCCAGAATGCGGATGCCCTCAAGGTTTCCCTTGCTGTTTCCAAATATGATATCGAAAAGCTGGCGATCGGCCAGAAAGCAGATATTACGATCAATGGAAAATCTTATACAGGGGAAGTAAGCAATATCAGTAAGGTAGCATCTACGAACAATGCAGGTGCAGTCGTGATCGATACGGATATCCATATTGACAATCCGGACGACAATATCGTGCTTGGTGTGGAAGCAAAGGTTTCCATCAAAACAGCAGAAGAGAAGAATGTACTGCTTGTACCGATCGCAGCAGTGAACTACGCCAGTGACGGTGTATTCTGTTATGTGGCGGAAAATGGTGTGCTTGTGCGCAAAGAGGTGGAAACCGGTATCAGCAGTGATGAATATGTACAGATCCTGTCAGGGCTTTCCGAGGGGGATGCAGTCATTACGGATGTGACCGGCGATATGACAGAGGGCATGGCTGTGACAGCGGTCAGTGCAGACGAGGCAGATGCGCAGAAAGCAAAGCAGGCAGAGTAATGGGAGGCTAGTATGGCACAGCTTTTTGAATACATAAAAATGGCTCTGATGAATATCAGAAGCAATAAGGGAAGATCGATCCTGACCATGCTTGGCATTATTATCGGTATTTCTTCTGTGATCATGGTCATTTCCATCGGTAACGGATTGTCTTCCCAGGTCAGTGATGAGCTGAACAATCTGGCAGGCGGACAGCTATACTTCTATTCCGGAGGCTCTATGGGTGATACGCAGGCAAGCAACGAGGAAGCAGTGGAATTTACCACAGAAGATTTTGATCTGATCGAGGAGAAGATCGATCATGTAAAAGGGGTCAGTCCGAATTACCAGACCTATGGAACGGCGCAGGGACCAAAAGGAGCGTTTGATGCGTACCTGTATGGCGGTACGGTAGCGCAGCAGTATTTGTATAATGATCCGATCGTCAAAGGAAGATATTTTACAAAAGCAGATTATGAATCTGCCAATAAGGTCTGTGTGATCCGGGAAAACAGCGCGGTCGCCATGTTTGGTACAACAGATGTGCTGGGCAGAACTTTTGAAGTGACAATAGACGGTATCACGATGGAATCCACGATCGTCGGGATCAGGCAGGATAGTGCATCCTCTGCGATCAGCTCCATGCTGATGAGTTTTGATCAGGTGGAAATGGAAGTCCCATTGACGACAATGGGAGCTGCCTTTGGTTATTATGTGGATACCTTCCAAGGCTTTTACGTATTTACCGACGGACCGGAATATGCAGCAGAGGCGGCGGGAGCAATCCTGCGGCTGCTGCGCTCTGCGCATCATGTAGCCTCTGATTCCAACAGCATCCAGATGCAGAATTTCAATGACTCGATGAGCAGCATCACACAGGTTCTTTCCTATATTACGATATTCGTCGTATTTGTGGCGGCAATTTCCCTGTTGGTAGGCGGTATCGGTGTTATGAACATCATGCTTGTATCGGTAACGGAGCGTACCAGAGAAATCGGTATCCGTAAATCACTGGGTGCCAGAACCGGTTCGATCATGCTGCAGTTTCTGTCAGAATCTGCGATCATCACGTTGCTGGGTGGTGTGATCGGTATTATCCTGGGCGTGCTTGGCGCCAATGTTGTCTGTGGAATCATGGGATTTACAGCATCTGTATCACCGCTGACAGTACTTGTCACAACGCTGTTTTCTTCGGGCGTTGGTCTGTTCTTCGGTATTTATCCGGCAAAGAAGGCAGCAAAACTGAGTCCGATCGAAGCACTCAGACACGAATAAACGAAAAAAGTTCATGATTTCTTTATAAAAAGTGCAGGCGTATTTGCTTGCACTTTTGTTCGGTCTATACTATGATGTAGCAGAAAAGAAACAAAGCCAGACGGAAAGGAGTGCTTTCATGGCAGAAGAAATGAAAGATTTATTGCAAAATAACGCACCGGAGAATGCAGAGGCAGTGACAGAGTCTGCGGCAGAAGGGACGGAAAATGCGGAAAGACCGAAGATTTCCATGCCGGCAAAGGAAGATATTTTATATGAAGTGGACGTGCATATGAATACTTCCGTTCTCTACGATTATATGCTGCGTCATACTTATACAAGTCCGGGTGGACTGATCGCTACGATCATTGGCGTATTTGCCATTCTCTTTGCAATGAAAAATGCAGGCGTTTTATATCTGATCGCAGGTATTGTGATCATTTTATATCTGCCGTGGAATCTTTATTTAAGTGCCAAAAGGCAGGCGCTTACAAATGAGGCATTTAAAAAGCCGCTTCATTATATATTTACAAAAGAAGGCATTTATGTTTCACAGGGGGATCAGGTGGAAATGCAGCACTGGGAGAATATGCATCAGGCTGTTGCAACCGGAAAAAGCATTATCATATATACATCCAAGGTCAATGCCTCTATATTCCCGCGTGCGGATCTTGCGGAAAATACAGTAACGGTGATCGAGCTGATCTGCCGTTATATGGATCCGAAAAAGGTAAAGATCCGTCAGTAAAGATCGGAATGTCTGCCACGACGGCATATACAGATGTAGTAAATTGTGGTATACTATAGCTTTGTAAAAGACTGATTTTCAATCAGATAAGGTGAAAATATGATAATCAATAGTTATAAAGAAGAGGATACCTTTTCCTTTGGTGAAGAACTCGGAAAAAAAGCGGTACCGGGCGAGATTTACGCACTTTGCGGTGACCTTGGCGTAGGCAAAACCGTTTTTACCAAGGGGCTTGCAAAAGGACTGGGGATCACGGAATCTGTGTGCAGCCCGACTTTTACGATCGTACAGATCTATGAAGAAGGCAGACTGCCACTTTATCATTTTGATGTATACAGGATCGGTGATCCGGAAGAGATGGATGAGATCGGCTATGAGGATTATTTCTACGGAGACGGTGTCTGTCTTGTGGAATGGGCAGGGCTTATCAAAGAACTGATGCCTGTAAATACCAAATGGATCACAATCGAAAAGGATCCGGAAAAAGGCTTTGCCTACAGAAGGATCACAGTAGAAGAAGGCGGTGCAGTATGAGAATCGTAGCAATAGACAGTTCGGGGCTGGTTGCCAGTGTGGCGATCCTCGAAAATGACAGTATTCTTGCAACGTACAGCGTGAATTATAAAAAAACACATTCGCAGACACTGCTTCCGATGTTGCAGGAAATCATGCAAATGACAGAATTTGATAAAACGACCATTGATGCGATCGCAGTGGCAAAGGGACCCGGTTCTTTCACGGGGCTGCGGATCGGTTCGGCAACAGCAAAAGGGCTTGGACTTGCGCTGGGAAAACCGATCATAGAAGTGCCGACTGTGGATGCCCTTGCTTATCAGCTGTATGGTATGTCTCTGATCTGCCCGATGATGGATGCCAGAAGGCAGCAGGTTTATACGGGACTTTACGCTTTCAGTTCCATAGAGCAGGGAACGGAGTTTCAGGTAATAGAGCCGCAGTGTGCAACAGGCGTGGAAGAGATCATAAAAAAGATCAACGAAAGAGGACAGCAGGTTGTCTATCTCGGCGATGGTGCCACAGCTTATGAAACGCTCATCAAAGAACAGTCAAAGGTGCCATATGTGTTTGCGCCTGCTAACTGTAACAGACAGAATGCAGCCGCACTTGCCGTGCTTGCCAAAAGCTATTATGAACGAGGCGAATATGTCACGGCCGCGGAACACAGACCGGATTATCTGAGATTGTCCCAGGCAGAGAGAGAACGAATGGAGAAGATGCAGAAGTGATCGTATTTCGTGAAATGATGCTTTCGGATGTGGAACAGATCTCCGCCATGGAAGAGGCTTATTTTTCAATGCCATGGAGTAAGCAGGCACTGTCTGAGGCAGCAGCCGGAGACCAAACCTTTTATATGGTTGCGGAGGATATGGCAGATGGCAGAATTGTTGCTTACTGCGGGCAGTACTGTATCATGGGCGAGGGAGATATCAATCAGGTTGCGGTGCATGAGGCTTACCGCAGGCGGGGGATCGCTGCAAGACTTTTGCAGGATTTTATGCAGGAAAGTGAAAAAAGAGGCGTTCGTGCGTTTACTTTAGAAGTGCGGGTGTCAAATACGGCTGCGATCCGGCTGTATGAATCCTGCGGATTTCAGATCGAAGGTACCAGAAAAGGCTTTTATGACAAGCCGAAAGAAGATGCGTATATCATGTGGAAACGTTAGCCAATACTAACAATAATTACCGGTGGTTATTCTTTTTTGTTCAAGATAAAATGAAGAAAACAGAAGAAATCTTGGAGGAACAAAAAATGAAGATATACGATGAAAACAAAAAACTCAAAAAAATGTTTTGCAACCAATGCGGCAGACAGCTCAGGACGGAAAACGGAATGCTGATGGAAGCTGCGTATGAAGGACGGCAGAACTTTGGATATTTTTCGCATAAAGATGGTGTGACACACAGCTTTGATCTGTGTGAAGCCTGCTATGATAAGCTGATAGGGACTTTTGCGATCCCTGTGACGGAGAAGGAAGAATTTGAGTGGCAGGCAGAATAAGAGTTGAGGATAAGAGATGATAGATGTTTGTTTGCTGGGAACGGGCGGAATGATGCCACTTCCTTACCGCTATCTGACAGCAATGATGGCGCGCTATAACGGAAAGAGTATACTGATCGACTGCGGAGAGGGTACGCAGATCGCAATGAAGCAGAAGGGCTGGAGCCCAAAGCCGATTGATGTGATCTGTTTTACGCACTTTCATGCAGACCATATCAGCGGACTGCCGGGCATGCTCCTGACAATGGGAAATGCAGAACGGACAGAGCCGCTTCTGATCATTGGACCAAAAGGGCTGGAAAAGGTTGTCGGTGCGCTGCGGATGATCGCGCCGGAGCTCCCGTTTGAACTCAGATTCCATGAGCTTTCACAGCCGTTTGAGCAGATTGATATGGGGGATTACCGGATCGAGGCATTCCGTGTGAATCACAATGTGATCTGCTACGGCTATAACCTGATCGTGGAAAGAGCCGGCAGATTTCAGGTGGAAAAGGCAAAAGCACTCGGCTTGCCGGTACAGCTCTGGAATCCGCTCCAAAAAGGAAATGTTGTAGAATTTGAAGGAAAAACCTATACACCGGATATGGTGATGGGCAGTCCGCGTAAGGGAATCAAAGTGACCTACTGCACGGATACCAGACCGACCAGATCCATTGAAGAAAACGCAGCACATGCCGATCTGTTTATCTGCGAAGGCATGTACGGCGAACCTGACAAACAGCAAAAGGCAAGAGAACACAAGCATATGACCTTTTATGAAGCCGCGAATCTGGCAAAAGCGGCAGAGGTATCACAGATGTGGCTGACACATTACAGCCCGTCCCTGCCATGGCCGGATCAATATCTGCCGCAGGTGACAAAGATTTTTCCAAATGCGATCACGGCAAAGGACGGTCAGACAATAGAACTTGATTTTGAAGAGGAAAATCAGACTGCTTTTCAGATAAGAGAACAGTCTGGAAAAGACGATAAAGATGAGAAAACGAAATGACACGGATGATAGGAACCGCGAGAAAGGAGAGATAGTTTATGAAAAAATCGCATAATATCAAAGGCATTATTTTAGCTGTTGTCATGCTGCTTCTGATCGTGGGCTATTATTATTATCTCTCCAACCGGAATGTTTCCCAGGCTGAGGATGCGGATCGCGAACTGCAGACGCTGACGGCTACGCAGGAAGTGCTGACAAGAGATCTGGAGACAAATTATCCGCCGACACCAAGAGAGGTCATAAAATATTTCAGCCAGATCACACAATGCTTTTACAATGAGGACAATACAGAGGAAGAAATCGAGCAGCTCGGACATAAGATAATGGAGCTGTACGATGAAGCGCTTATAGCAAATCAGGATGAGGAACGGTATCTTTCTGCACTGAAAAAGGATATTGAAGAATTTAAGGAGAAAAAGAGGACGATCGTCAGTTATGTACCGTCTTCCAGCGTAGATGTGGAAACCTTCACGAAAGACGGTTATGACTGGGCGCGCCTTTATTGTATATATGGGATCAAGCAGGATGGACTTCTGTATAATTCCAATATTGTGTTTATTCTGAAAAAAGATGAGAATTCTCATTATAAAATCTACGGATGGAAACTGGTACAAAAGGATAACTAGATATGGAAATGAAGAAAATGGAATTGGAAACGGAAATAAAGCAGATGGAAGCAAAGGGAGATGATATTCTGATTCTTGGGATTGAAAGCTCCTGTGATGAAACGGCGGCCTCTGTTGTCAGAAATGGTCGAACGGTATTATCCAATGTGATCTCGTCACAGATCGATCTGCATACACTGTATGGCGGTGTTGTACCGGAGATCGCGTCCAGAAAGCATATTGAACGGATCAATCAGGTGGTCACACAGGCACTTACGGATGCTGACGTGACACTGGATGATATGACTGCCATTGCAGTTACATATGGACCGGGGCTGGTTGGTGCACTTCTTGTCGGGGTAGCGGAAGCAAAAGCGATCGCATTTGCAGCGGATAAGCCACTTGTCGGAGTGCATCATATCGAAGGACATATCAGCGCCAATTTTATTGAACATCAAGAATTGGAGCCGCCGTTTGCCTGCCTTGTGGTATCGGGCGGACATACGCATCTTGTTGTCGTAAAAGATTACGGAGAATATGAGATCATCGGTAAAACCTGTGATGATGCGGCAGGAGAGGCATTTGACAAGGTGGCAAGAGCGATAGGGCTCGGTTATCCGGGCGGTCCTAAGATCGATAAGGTGGCAAAAGAAGGTAACCCGGAGGCAATTCATTTTCCGCGTGCCAAAGTGGGCGAAAATGCATATGATTTCAGTTTCAGCGGCTTAAAGTCTGCTGTGCTGAACTATCTGAATGCCTGTGAGATGAAGGGAGAGTCTGTCAACACGGCGGATGTGGCAGCTTCTTTCCAGAAGGCAGTCACGGATGTACTGGTAGAACATGCCATGCATGCCTGCGAACAATATGGCTTCAAGAAATTTGCCATCGCAGGTGGTGTTGCATCCAATTCCGCCCTGCGCGCTGCAATGGAAGAAGCCTGTGCAAAACGGCATATTACCTTTTATCGTCCATCGCCTATTTTCTGTACCGACAATGCGGCTATGATCGCAGTGGCAGGCTATTATGAATATTGTAAAGGCACGAGAAGCGGATGGGATCTGAATGCAGTTCCGAATCTGAAGCTGGGGGAGCGGTAAGTGAATATTGGAAAAACAGCAGCCATTGTACTGGCTGCAGGACAGGGAAAACGAATGCAGGCGGGTCAGCCAAAGCAGTTTATGCTGCTGGGTGGCAGGCCTGTTCTATATTATGCGTTGGCAGCGTTTGAAAAAAGTGAGGTAGATGAGATCATACTGGTAACGGGAGCGGATGAGATCGATTATTGCCGGGCAGAGATCGTGGAACATTACGGTTTCCGCAAGGTGACACAGATCATTCCGGGCGGAAAAGAGCGGTATCATTCTGTTGCCTGCGGACTTAGGGCACTTAAGCAGAGCGGTTGTGATATTGTATTGATCCATGACGGCGCAAGACCTTTTGTGACGGAAGAGATGATTCGGCAGATGATCGCAGAAACAAAGGTATATCATGCCTGTGTAACGGGAACGCTTGTAAAGGATACGATCAAGATCGCAGATGAAGAGGGCTTCTGTGCCACAACGCCGGACCGGAAAAGAGTATGGGCGGTACAGACGCCGCAGTCGTTCTCTTATCCGCTTGTGCTGGATGCGTATGAAAAACTGCTGGAGCAAGAAAATAAGCTGCTGCAGGCAGGGGTATCCATTACGGATGATGCCATGGTCGTAGAACGGATGACTTCCCAAAAAGTAAAGCTGGTAGAAGGTAGTTATCGCAATATCAAACTGACGACACCGGAGGATATGATCGTGTGCGAAAGCTATTTGAGGGAATAGATCCTGTCGAAAAAACTGTATACAATACAAAAATGTCGTAAAACAAAAGCAATTTAAAAAAAATCAAAAAAAGTGAAAAAAGATGTTGACACTTTGAGATTCGTTTGCTAGAATAATCCTTGCGCTGACCGAGAGGTAAGCGAATGGAGAGGTATCGAAGTGGTCATAACGAGGCGGTCTTGAAAACCGTTTGTCCGCAAGGGCGCGTGGGTTCGAATCCCACCCTCTCCGGTCGGGAATTATCCCGCAGAGGTAATTTAAGATAGTAACTTATTCAGCTGTTTGGAGAAGTACCCAAGAGGCTGAAGGGGCTCCCCTGGAAAGGGAGTAGGTCGTTAATAGCGGCGCGAGGGTTCAAA
>HF995210.1 GCA_000432915.1 Firmicutes bacterium CAG:194 | reverse complement strand
GATAGAGTTATTAACCCTTGTCGCACTTGATTTTACAACTTAGCAATTTCTTTTGGTTTCTTCTATTGCCTATTTTTTAATCTTCACAGATTTCTTCTGCCCTTTTCCCTTGAACAGGCTCTTGTAAGACTTCAGCTTTTTCTTCGGTACTTTAATAACGCATTTTCTGTTGATGCCTGTGAGAGCACCTTTTCCGACTTTCTTTAATTTTGTACTCTTCACAGTAATCTTCTTGAGGTTTTTGCAATTCTTAAAGGCATTCTTTCCGATAGAGGTTACATTCTTTCCAATCGTAACACTCTTTAAGTTTTTACAGCCTTCAAAACTGCTGGCTCCGATTTCTGTGATCGTATCCGGGATAACAATGCTCTGCAGCTTCTTGCTGTTCTTGAATGCCTTTGCTGCAATGCCTGTTACCTGGTATTCCACATTATCAACTGTAACGGTTTTCGGAATTGTAACCTTCTTTGCCTTTTTCTCCTTGGCAGACAGCTTTGTAAGCGTTACTGATGGTTTCCCTTTGGAAGAATCGGATTTTGTTACCTTATATTCTCTGCCGGTTTTCTCTTTCAGCGTTGTTCCAGCCGCAGGCACATCTGCTTCCGGCGTCTTGGAAGGGGCTGCAGATGGTTTTGCACTTGGCTGCTCGCTTGGTGTTACGCTTGGAGCTGCAGATGGTGCTGCACTCGGCTTCTCACTCGGGGTTGCAGATGGTGCTACGGATGGTTGCTCACTTGACTTCGGACTTGGTGATGCGGATGGAGCCGATTCTGAGGAGTTACAGTGCAGGGTAAAAGGAATTGAGATATTTTTACCCAAGTCTTCATCATAATAATAAAAAACATCTGATGCATCATTTCCAGAACCCCAGATATTGTCCCACTGTTCCTG
>HF995209.1:52289-57667 GCA_000432915.1 Firmicutes bacterium CAG:194 | reverse complement strand
GTCCGTTATTCAAACTCAATCGTTCCCGGCGGTTTACTCGTCAGGTCGTAGAATACTCTGTTGACTCCCTTTACTTCATTGATGATCCGGCTCATTACGGTCTGCAGGACTGCAAACGGGATTTCTGCGGCTTCCGCTGTCATGAAGTCTACCGTGCGGACTGCACGGACTGCAACGGCGTAGTCGTAAGTACGCTCATCACCCATAACACCGACAGAACGCATATTGGTAAGGGCTGCGAAGTACTGGTTTGGCATCCAGGGTGCTTCTTTGCCGTTTTCTGCCTTGTAGGATGCTGCCGCCTTGTCTATTTCTTCGCGGTAGATCGCATCTGCATCCTGCACGATACGCACCTTTTCCGCTGTGACTTCACCGATGATGCGGATGCCAAGTCCCGGTCCCGGGAATGGCTGGCGGTACACAAGGTATTCCGGAAGGCCGAGCTCCAGACCTACCTTTCTGACTTCGTCCTTAAACAGGTTACGAAGCGGTTCTACAATATCTTTAAAATCTACGAAATCAGGAAGGCCACCCACATTGTGGTGGGACTTAATGACTGCGGATTCCCCGCCAAGTCCTGATTCTACTACGTCCGGATAGATGGTTCCCTGTGCCAGGAAATCTACCGCACCGATCTTCTTTGCTTCTTCTTCAAATACACGGATGAATTCTTCTCCGATGATCTTTCTCTTCTGCTCCGGTTCTGTGACACCGGCTAATTTATCATAGTAACGCTGCTGTGCATTGACACGGATGAAGTTGATATCAAAGCTGCCGCCTTTTCCGAATACGGCTTCAACCTCGTCGCCTTCATTTTTTCTGAGAAGACCGTGATCTACAAATACACAGGTAAGCTGTGAACCAACTGCTTTTGCCAGAAGTGCTGCCAGTACGGAAGAATCCACACCACCGGAAAGTGCTAAAAGCACCTTGCCGTCTCCGACTTTTTCACGCACATCTTGGATCGTATGCTCTACGAAAGTATCCATCTTCCAGTCGCCGACGCAGCCACAGACACCGCGTACAAAGTTTTTGATCATCTCTGTACCGTTTACCGTATGCAAAACTTCCGGATGGAACTGGATCGCATACAGATTTTTCTCTACATTCTGTGCTGCGGCGATCGGGCAGTCTGCTGTATAAGCAGCAACCTCAAATCCCGGAGCAAGCTCTGAAATACGGTCAAAATGGCTCATCCAGCAAATGGACTTGGAAGGAAGCCCTTTAAACAGAACCGCATTTTCCATATAGTTGATCTCTGTCTTGCCATACTCACCGACTTCCGGTGTGATGACCTTTCCTCCCAGCACATGCATCATAAGCTGTGCACCGTAGCAAAGTCCGAGTACCGGAATACCAAGCTCGAAAAGTTCCTTGGAATACGTAGGAGAATCCGGCTCATAACAACTGTTTGGCCCTCCTGTTAAGATAATACCCTTCGGGTTCATTTCCTTAATCTTTGCAATGTCTGTTCGATAAGAATAAATCTCACAGTACACATTGCACTCACGGACACGTCTTGCCACAAGCTGATTATACTGTCCACCAAAATCTAACACGATCACGGTTTCTTTTTTCATGTGAACCTTTTCTCCTTTTTCTCTTAGTTAACGTCTGCTTCCTACAGATCAGTAAATTCCGATCCCTGTAGTCTGCCATGCATTCATCATATAAGTTGTATTATACGTATCCTCATAATTCTTGTAAAGCAATATTTTGCACAAATAGCTGTCTGTAACTGGCACATAATCTGTCAAAATCCCATGCGGCATTCGCGGGACTTGTTGATGGCAGGCGTCTGATCTCAGCTTTTGTATGTTCCTGACAATACTTCTCATACAGCTCACACGCTTTATTTCCATTCCCGGCTATGATGCGGATCTTCGTTTTTTTCAGCAGCCCTGCAATGTCATTCGGTACAACATCCTTGATACTGCTGTCACTGGAACCAATGATGCTGCAGCTTTTGATCACGTCCCAGACTGCAATATGATTCCGAAGCAGGAATGCTTTCTTTTCTTCGATCGTGGTGGGCAGCACATCTCCTGTAACCGCAGCAAGCACTTTCCAGAAACGATTTTGCGGATGTCCGTAATAAAAATGCTGCTGTCTGGATTTTACAGATGGGAAAGTGCCAAGGATCAATATTTCCGAATCCGCATTGTAAACCGGCTCAAATGTATGTGTAAGTGTTTCGTACTCTCCCATGATCCACGTGATCCTTTCCTTCTATATTATAATTATAGCAATATGTTGCTAAATTTTCACGTTCTTCCTACCCTGCCAGATGCAGCATATCAATGAGTATGAGCATGACCAGTCCGTAATATACCACAATCGCAACCAGGTCATTGATCGTTGTGATCAATGGGCCGGAAGCAACTGCAGGATCAACTCCTATCTTTTTAAACAGCATCGGAACGATCGTACCGACAAGGCTGGACACCACCATTGCACCGATCAGGGATGCACCGACACAACCGGAGATAAAAAAGGAGAATGCAATGCTGTAGTGTTTAAATAGGAAGATATACAGTCCTAAAAAGATCAATGCCAGAATACCAAGGAATGCCCCGTTGAAAAATCCGATCTTGCACTCTTTTCCTATTAAAAGGAACTTCTGTTTTGTTGTCAGATTTTCGTCCATGAGCACACGGATCGTTACGGCAAGTGACTGCGTTCCGACATTTCCCGCCATATCCAGGATCAGGGACTGGAAACACATGGCGATCGGTAAGACCGCAACAACCGTTTCAAACGCACCGACCACAGTCGATACCACCATTCCGAGAAACAGCAGGATGATCAGCCATGGCAGTCTTTTTTTCATGCTTTCCTTTGTCGTCTCATGCAGATCCTCTTCTGCAGTCAAACCGGCGAGCTTTGCATAATCATCACCCATTTCGTCATCGACAACCTCAATGATATCCTGCGCTGTGATAATACCTGCAATACTGTGATCTTCCAAAAGAACAGGAATGGAATCCTCCGCATAATCCTTGATCTTTTCGATACAGTCACCGATCTTTTCATGATCCATGACATACGGATAGGATTTACTGATCAGATCGTCAAGCTCGGTATATTCCCTGGCAATGATCAGATCCTGCAGTTCAATGGCTCCGTAAAACTTGCCTTCCCTGTCTGTTACATAGATCGTGGAAATGTTATCGTTTTCTCCCGCCTGCTTGACAAGCTCACGCATTGCCTGTCTGACAGTCAGATCCTTATGGATCACGATGAAATTTGTCGTCATCAGACTACCGATTTCATCGTCCTCATAAGACAAAAGCAGCTTGACATCCTCTCCCGCTTCTTCGTCCAGCATGGCAAGGATCTTGCTCTTTTCTTCTTCGTCCAGCTCTTCGAGCATATCAACCGCATCGTCGGAATCCATTTCGGAAACAAGTCTTGCCACGCTTTCCAGTGACAATTCCTTTAAATACGGCTCCGCATCGTCTACATACGCAAATATCTCTGCCATGCGTTCCATGCCAAGTGCCGCATACAGTTTTTTACGTTCCTGCTCGGTCAGAGACTCCAGACTTTCTGCAATATCATTATCATGGTAATCGGATAACCGGTCAGCCAGTTCTTCCTTGGAAAGATTGCTGCGGATGATCCGGATCAGTTCTTCTACATACTTCGTCATCGTATCTTCCTCCTTATTAAAAAAATAATGCACCATAGAACAATTCATACGGTGCAGGGAAAAAGATACAATATTCTGTCATTACCTCAATTTCAACATGACAAATAACAGGAAATTTTTCTGAATTTCCCATGATCCAAAAACAGCTGCAGATCAGACATACGCAGCCATCTGTATTCTTTTTCAGAACTTACACCGTATTTCGTACTTCGACTATTACCGTCAGGGCTGTCCATGCCTGTCACCTCCTGTTTTTTGAATACGAAAGCAGTATAACACCGCCTTTTTTCATTTGCAACCTGCTTTACAGAATATTTACATTCCGTTTACCGTTTTTCACAGCCTTTTATTCTTAATTGTTAGTTATGCCAAATTCTCCTATAATTTCAAATATTTTTATTGATTTTACGCGTTTATAATGTATAATAAGAAGCGGAGAGCGCATAACTGCAGCTTCTCTATAAAAAGGCTTATTACCTGCTCTGCAGGTGATGCAATAATACTATAAAGAAAGAGGTAAAAAAAATGGCAAACATCGATTTAACAAAGTACGGTATTACCGGAACAACTGAAGTTGTCTACAACCCTTCTTACGAAGTGCTTTTCGAAGAAGAGACAAAAGCTGGTCTCGAGGGTTATGAAGTAGGAAAGAACACAGAGCTTGATACTGTTAACGTTATGACAGGTATCTATACAGGCCGTTCTCCTAAAGACAAATACATCGTTATGGATGAGAACTCTAAAGACACAGTATGGTGGACATCTGATGCCTACAAGAATGATAACCATCCAATGCCAGAAAACGTATGGGCAACAGTAAAAGATATCGCTAAGAAAGAGCTCTGCAACAAGAGATTATTCGTAGTTGATGCATTCTGTGGCGCAAACGCTGATACAAGAATGGCAGTTCGTTTCATCGTTGAGGTTGCTTGGCAGGCTCACTTTGTTACAAACATGTTCATCAAACCTACAGAAGAAGAATTAAAGAACTTCGAGCCTGATTTCGTTGTATACAATGCTTCTAAGGCTAAAGTTGAAAACTACAAAGAGCTTGGTCTTAACTCTGAGACATGTGTAGCATTCAACATCACAAGCAGAGAACAGGTTATCATCAATACATGGTACGGCGGAGAAATGAAGAAGGGTATGTTCTCTATGATGAACTACTACTTACCACTTAAGGGTATCGCTTCTATGCACTGCTCTGCTAACTGCGATATGGAAGGAAAGCATACAGCTATCTTCTTCGGTCTTTCAGGAACAGGTAAGACAACACTTTCTACAGATCCAAAGAGACGTCTGATCGGTGATGATGAGCACGGTTGGGATGACAACGGTGTATTCAACTTTGAAGGTGGATGCTACGCTAAAGTTATCGGTCTTGACAAAGAATCTGAACCGGATATCTATAACGCAATCAGAAGAGATGCTCTTCTTGAGAACGTTACTGTTGCAGCAGACGGAAAGATCGACTTCAATGATAAGAGCGTAACAGAGAATACTCGTGTTTCTTATCCGATCTCTCACATCAACAACATTGCAGCAGAGGTAAATGGTGTATCTGCAGGTCCTGCAGCTGACAACGTAATCTTCTTATCAGCAGATGCGTTCGGCGTACTTCCTCCAGTATCTATCCTGACACCAGAACAGACACAGTACTACTTCTTATCAGGATTCGCAGCAAAACTTGCTGGTACAGAGCGTGGAATCACAGAGCCAACACCTA
>HF995209.1:50738-52256 GCA_000432915.1 Firmicutes bacterium CAG:194 | reverse complement strand
TACATTCTCAGCTTGCTTCGGACAGGCATTCTTAGAGCTGCATCCTACAAAATACGGCGAAGAGCTTGTTAAGAAGATGAACGCTAACGGTGCTAAAGCTTATCTTGTAAATACAGGATGGAACGGAACAGGAAAACGTATCACAATCAAAGATACACGTGGAATTATCGATGCTATCTTAAATGGCGACATCAAGACAGCTCCTACAAAGACAATTCCTATGTTCAACTTCGAAGTTCCTACAGAACTTCCTGGAGTAGATTCCGGAATTCTTGATCCTCGTGACACATATGCAGATGCTTCTGAATGGGAAGCAAAAGCAAAAGACCTTGCTGAAAGATTCCAGAAGAACTTCGTTAAGTATACAACAAACGAAGCTGGTAAAGCTCTTGTAGCAGCTGGTCCTCAGTTATAAGATCTAAACTGATTTTATTGGGGCTGCCTTATGGCAGCCCTATATTTAAAATAAAGGAAAAAAGGAGAACAATCATGAATCTTTCACCACTTCAGAAAGCAAGATATGAGTATAGCCCAAAGCTTCCGGGCATGCTCAGAAATGGTATCGCAGAAATCTGCGTTAAGGAAGGCGCTGACACACAGAGCGTAGCTGATCAGGATAAGATCAAAGCTCTCTTCCCTAACACATACGGTAAAAAGGAGATCACATTTGAAAAAGGTCAGAATACATCCGCTGCTAAAAAGCAGGTTGTAGGTGTTATTCTTTCCGGTGGACAGGCTCCTGGCGGACACAACGTTATTACAGGTCTTTACGATGCCTTAAAGGCTACAAATCCTGACAACGTACTGTACGGCTTCAAGGGCGGCCCGGACGGACTGTTAAAGAACGACTATGTTGTATTTGATGACGCTTTCATCGATGCATACAGAAATACCGGTGGTTTTGATATCATTGGTTCCGGCAGAACAAAGCTTGAAACAAAAGAACAGTTTGCTATCGTTGCTGAAAATGCAAAGCAGAACGGTCTGACAGCTATCGTTATCATCGGTGGTGATGACTCTAACACAAACGCTGCCACACTGGCTGAGTACATGGCAGCAAACAACACAGGTATCCAGGTAATCGGATGTCCTAAGACAATCGACGGTGACCTGAAGAACGAAGACATCGAAGCTTCTTTCGGTTTCGATACAGCTACAAAGACATATTCAGAGCTGATCGGTAACATTGAAAGAGATGCCAACTCTGCTAAGAAGTACTGGCATTTCATCAAAGTTATGGGACGTTCCGCTTCTCACGTTGCTCTGGAATGTGCACTTGAGACACAGCCAAACATCTGCTTAATCGGTGAAGAAGTAAAAGAAAAGAAAATGTCTCTTTCTTCTATCGCAAACTACATTGCTGATTCTGTAGAAAAGAGAGCAGCTAACGGAGATAACTTCGGTGTTGCGATCATCCCGGAAGGAATCGTAGAATTCGTTCCTGAATTCTCTGTACTGATCGCTGAGATCAACGAGCTTCTTGCAGGCAGCAAGACAGATGCCTTCAACGCTCTTCCA
>HF995209.1:0-50705 GCA_000432915.1 Firmicutes bacterium CAG:194 | reverse complement strand
CTTCCAAGCTGGAATGACAAATATGAATTCATCAAAAACGGTCTGACACCTGCTTCCTTCGCAGTATTTGATCTGCTTCCTGTTGGTATCCAGCAGCAGTTATTCTTAGAAAGAGATCCTCACGGAAACGTACAGGTTTCCCTGATCGAATCTGAAAAGCTCTTCTCTGCACTTGTAAAAGACGAGCTGGCAAAGAGAAAAGCTGCAGGCACATACAACGGCAAGTTCAGCGCACTGCATCACTTCTTCGGATATGAAGGAAGATGTGCATTCCCATCTAACTTCGATGCAGACTACTGCTACTCACTTGGTTACAACGCATTCATGCTGATCCAGTATGGCTACACAGGATATCTTTCAAAGGTTTCTAACCTGTCTAAATCGGCTGAAGAATGGGTTGCAGGTGGTATGCCTATCACAAAGATGATGAACATGGAAAGAAGAAACGGCGAAGATAAGCCAGTTATCAGAAAAGCTCTTGTTGAGCTTGATGGCAAGCCATTCAAATACTTCGAAGCACACAGAGATGTCTGGGCTGTTGAAACAGCTTTCACATATCCGGGTGCTATCCAGTATTATGGACCTTCAGAAGTTTGTGATCTGACAACAAGAACACTTGCTCTTGAGCAGAACTAATCACGGATATAGCAAATCCCCGGTTCAAAAGAACCGGGGATTTTTTGGTGCAAACGTTCACCTCGAATACGCTATGCTTCTTCTCGGTGACGTTTGCATCCTTATAAAATAAAAAAAGGATATGATATTCTTCACAAGTGAGAATATCATATCCCTTTTTATTTTGCACGAATAGCTCATTCGTTCATCTTTGCGAGTTTAGCTGCCTGATCAGCGGCGATGCAGGCATCTATGATCTCCTGGATATCTCCGTCCATGATCTTATCCAGCTTGTACAGTGTCAGGTTGATACGATGATCGGTTACACGTCCCTGTGGGAAGTTGTAAGTACGGATCTTTTCGGAACGGTCTCCTGTTCCGACCTGGCTCTTACGAAGCTCTGCTTCCGCATCATGTGCCTTCTGCTGCTCTAAATCATACAGTTTGGTACGCAGCAGCTGGAATGCCTTTGCTTTATTCTGGATCTGTGATTTTTCTGTCTGGCTGTAGATCACAATACCGGTCGGAATATGTGTCAAACGAACCGCCGAGTCAGTTGTATTGACACACTGTCCACCTGCTCCCGAAGAACGGCAGACATCAATTCTGATATCTTTATCATCAATGACAACATCTACATCCTCTGCTTCCGGCATTACTGCAACCGTGATCGTGGATGTATGGATACGTCCGCCGGATTCCGTTTCCGGAACACGCTGTACACGATGCACGCCGGATTCATATTTCAGTACGGAATAAGCACCCTGTCCTGTTACCATGAATGTAACGGACTTCATACCGCCAATACCAATCTCTTCCATTTCCATTGTCTCGACCTTCCAGTGCTTGCTTTCCGCATAATGCACATACATACGATAGATCTCTGCAGCAAACAGGGCTGCTTCATCTCCACCTGCACCTGCACGGATCTCTACGATAACGTTTTTATCATCATTCGGATCCTTTGGAAGTAACAGGATCTTCAGTTCATGCTCTAATTCTTCAATACGCTTCTTTGCCGTATTCATTTCTTCTTTCAGCATTTCGCGCATTTCTTCATCGCTTTCTCCCTCCAGCATGGAAAGCGAATCTGCAACAGTTTCCTTACATTCTTTATATTCTTTATAGGCGTTGACGATAGGTGTCAGATCACTCTGCTCCTTCATCAGTTTGCGGAATCTTGCCTGGTTATCCGCAATCCCCGGAGAACTAAGCTCTCCCATGATCTCTTCATATCGGATCAATAAATCCTCTAACTTATCAAACATTTGAACTTCCTCCAAGAAATGTGCCATATACGACTCTGTCGAGCCCGGCATAATCTTTTACTACTGCTATCTCTGTATATCCGTTTGCCGCAAGAAGTGCTTGTACAGCCTCTCCCTGGTCATAACCGATTTCAAAAAAGAGCTGACCGCCTCGTTTCAGATGAAGCATTGCCCCTTTTATGATCTCTCTGTAAAAATGCAGACCATCATCCTTGCCATCCAGTGCCAGATGCGGTTCATGCTCTCGCACCTCAGGCATCAGCCCTGCGATCTCCTGCGATCTGATATAGGGTGGATTGGAAACGATCAGATCAAAGCTGCCCTCTACCTTCTCAAACAGATCACTCTGTATAAACACCGCCTGCTTTTCCGCAAGCCTGTCTGCATTCTGCCTGGCAACTGCAAGTGCATCCTCAGATACCTCGACGCCAACGCCGCTGCAATCATTGGAATAATGCAGAAGGCTCAACAAAATACAGCCGGAACCCGTACACATATCCAAAATCCGGATCCCGTCATGCAGATCACGCATGATTTCTTCCACCAAAATCTCCGTATCCTGTCTGGGGATCAGCACATGCTCATTGACCAGAAAATCCAGCCCCATAAAATTCTGCTCCCCCGTCAGATGCTGCAGCGGGATATGCGCTGCCCGTTTCTCGATCAGCTGCAGGAAATCATGCATTTTCTCATCTTCTATTTCCTGATCTCCATGCGCATATAAGGCATTTCGATCCGTATGACATATAAATTCCAGTAAAAGTCTGGCATCGAGCTCTGCATCCGTGATGCCTGCTTTTTGTAATTGTTCTTTTCCGATTTGATAGAGCTTGGCATACTGCATCTCGTCACCCTATCCTTACTCTGCTTTCCCGTTTTCTGTATCGGGTTCTACATCATCTGCAGCTGCATCCTGCATAGCTCCATCTGCGTTTTCAGCCGCAAGCTCTTCCGTGATCTTCTCTGACTCAGCTTCTACCTCCATCGCATCATCTACATCATAGCCAAACTCAGTCTTAAAATAAGCCTTCCAGTCAAATACAGCCTCTACTGATGCGATCGCCACTTCGATCATATCTTCATCCGGCTCTTTCGTTGTCAGTTTCTGCAGCCAGAGCCCCGGAGCCGAAATAATCCGTACGATGATATTGTTGCTTCTGCCTGCAAGACGGATAATCTCAAAAGAAATACCCGCAATCACAGGGATCAGTAAAATACGGAGAGCCACACGTAAAACCGGCTGCTCCACACGAATGAAGAAAAACAGAATAATACTGACCAGCATAACAAATAGCAGAAAACTTGTACCGCAGCGTTTATGCTGTCTGGAGCTTTTCTTGACATTCTCCACATTCAGGATTCTTCCCTTTTCGATGCAATTAATGCATTTATGCTCTGCACCATGATACTGGTAAACTCTTCTGATATCTTTCATCAGAGAGATCAAAGATACATACAAAAGAAAAATGATCAGCCGGATCAGTCCTTCAAATAATGCCAGCAATGTCTCATTGGCAACTACTTTTGTCAGAAAGCCCGCCAGGAAATACGGAAGCAGCATAAACAGTGCAACCGCGATCACAAGCGATAATACAACGGTAATGCCCATCAGCACATTTTCCGCTTTCTCGCCAAAGAGCTTATCTCCTAGTTTATCCAGCGCAGTATCTTCCTCCTCTTCTTCCTCATAAAAAGAAGCGGAATAGGTCATGCATTTCATGCCAAGTACAAGAGAATCCCAGAAGCCGAACACACCACGGATGAACGGAAGCTTTGTCCATTTGGCTGTCCTTGGCTTGTATTCCTCTGTCTTGACTTCTATCTTTCCATCCGGCTTACGGACTGCGACTGCATAGGTATCCTGATTTTTCATCATAACACCTTCCAAAACCGCCTGCCCGCCAATACCGGAGTAATGATCGATCGTTTTTTTCTTAGTCATTTCTATATCTCCTCTCGAAAATCCAGCTGCGCTGCAGCGATACGGCTTCGCCACACTTGATTTTCTTTCCGGAAACCCTTCGCACAAACTCACTCCGCAATGCTCAGGGCTGCATTATGCGCAGATATTCACTTCTACAACCTGCTGCACAGCTTAATAAATATGGTAATTGATGCCATAACAAAAAAAGGTTGAGATAAGAAATCTCAACCTTTTACGTCAAACTATTTACTAACAACGCCGTATTTCTTATTAAACTTATCAATACGTCCATCAGTTCTAGCTGATTTCTGCTGGCCTGTATAGAATGAATGGCACTTAGAACAAATTTCAACGTGGATATCTTCTTTTGTTGAACCTGTTACAAATGTATTGCCACAGTTACAGGTTACAGTTGCCTGATAGTAGTTTGGATGGATTCCTTCTTTCATCTTTTTCACCTCTCTATATGAATTTACTTTCGTTTCTACATAAACAGCTTTATTATTGTAGCATAGGCTTTCCGCTATGGCAAGCCTTTTTTATTAAATAAATTTAATTTTCTGTATCATCTTGACAAATTCATCGTTATTTCTCGTTCTGACAAACATATCGATGACCTTTTCCACCGCTTCATCCGGCTTCATGCTGTTCAGTGCTTTACGGATCACATTGATCGCCTGCAGTTCTTCATCCGAAAGGAGCAGATCCTCACGTCTTGTACCGGACTTTGGAATGCTGATCGCCGGAAATACACGTTTTTCGGAAAGCTTACGGTCAAGCACCATTTCCATATTACCGGTTCCTTTGAATTCCTCGTATACCACATCATCCATCTTGGAACCAGTCTCTACAAGTGCTGTTGCCAGTATGGTAAGGCTTCCGCCCTCTCTCATATTTCTGGCTGCACCAAAGAAACGCTTTGGCATATGCAAAGCTGCCGGATCCAGACCGCCTGATAAAGTTCTGCCGCTCGGTGGAACGGTCAGGTTGTAAGCACGTGTCAGTCTGGTAATGCTGTCGAGCAGGATCGTGACATCCTTTTTCAGTTCTACCAGTCTCTTTGCACGCTCAATTACCATTTCGGATACACGCTTATGATGCTCCGGCAATTCGTCAAATGTAGAGTAGATCACTTCTACATTCGGTCCTTCGATCGCTTCCCTGATATCTGTCACTTCCTCCGGTCTTTCATCGATCAGAAGAATGATCAGATGCATATCCGGATTATTTGCCTTAATGGATTTTGCAACCTCTTTTAAGAGGGTTGTCTTACCTGCCTTTGGCGGTGATACGATCATACCACGCTGTCCTTTACCGACCGGACTGATCAGATCCATGATGCGCATGGCAATGGAAGATCCTTTTGTTTCCATCTTCAGTCTTTCATCCGGAAAGATCGGCGTCAGATCTTCAAAGCTGATCCTGTGCTCCAGTTCCGCCGGATGCAGTCCATTGATCTTTTTGACATATAACAATGCACTGAACTTTTCTCCCTGCGTCTTCACTCTTGTATTGCCGGTAACAATATCACCGGTCTTCAGCCCGAATTTACGAATCTGGCTCGGTGCCACATACACATCATTTTCACCCGGCAGATAATTTGCACTTCTGATAAATCCGTATCCATCCGGCATTACCTCCAGGATTCCGCCAACTTCCATTCCGCTGTCCAGATCCGAACTGAGCTTTTCCGGATTTATTTTGCTTTTTTCATCTTCTGCAAGCATTGCTTCCACAACATCCGCTTTTTTCATCGTGGACACGCCTTTGATTCCTCTGGATTTTGCAATTTCTTTTAAATCCGCTAATGCCAGAGATTCATACTTTTCTCTCATTAACTTTATTACCTCCTGTTCCAGCCAGATTTTATCCCACCATCTGCTCCGTTATTTGCATATTATATTCGATTCTAAACTCATTGGGGATTTCGTCTGCATATAACTGCACACATCTACAATATGAAATAAGAAAGAACATTCCGCATTACGATTTGCTTCTATAGTATAACAAATAACTTTAAATAGTAAAGTACTTTTTACATTTTCTTGTGGTAAAGGATTGCAGACCTCAAAAAGATGTTATATCATTATAGGTAATTGTAAATCAATCAATTATCACATTACAGCAAAGAAAGAGGATAATAAAATGGCATCAAAAGAGCTGGCGTTAAAACTGCATGAACAATGGAACGGTAAACTGGAAACTACTGCAAAGGCATCTGTCAAATCAAGAGAAGATCTTGCACTTGCCTATACCCCCGGTGTTGCAGAACCATGTAAAGTGATCGCAGAAGATCCGGAAGCTGCCTATAAATATACAATGAAGGCAAACACGGTCGCCGTTATCTCAGACGGCAGCGCAGTTCTCGGCCTTGGTAATATAGGCCCGCTCGCCGCCATGCCTGTTATGGAGGGAAAATGCGTTCTGTTCAAGGAATTTGGCAATGTCAATGCCGTACCGATCTGTCTGGATACACAGGATACGGAAGAGTTGATCAAAACCATCACTTACCTTGCGCCAAACTATGGCGGTATCAATCTGGAGGATATCAGTGCTCCCAGATGTTTTGAGATTGAAGAACGTCTGAAACAGACGTTGAACATCCCTGTTTTCCATGATGACCAGCACGGAACAGCAATTGTCGTACTTGCTGGTATTATCAATGCTTTAAAGGTTGTAAATAAGAAGAAAGAGGATTGCAAGGTTGTTATCAACGGTGCGGGAAGTGCCGGTGTCGCAATCACGAAACTGCTCCTTACTTATGGTTTCCCGAATGTGATCATGTGTGATAAGGCAGGTATCATTTCAAAGGATTCCGAAAACCTCAACTGGATGCAGCAGAAAATGACAGAGGTAACCAATCCAAATAATGAAACAGGATCTCTTGCCGATGCTTTAAAGGGTGCAGATATCTTTGTCGGTGTTTCCGCTCCGAATATTGTGACGCCCGAAATGGTAAAATCCATGAATCAGGATTCCATCTTATTTGCCATGGCAAATCCGGTTCCTGAGATCATGCCTGATGTTGCAAAAGCAGCCGGGGCCAGAGTCGTTGGTACAGGCAGATCCGATTTCCCGAATCAGGTCAATAATGTTGTTGCATTCCCGGGTATTTTCAAGGGTGCTTTAGAAGGTCGTGCCACACAGATCACAGAAGATATGAAGCTTGCTGCCGCACTCGCCATTGCTTCTCTTGTTTCCGATGATGAACTCAGTGATGACAATATTATGCCACAGGCTTTTGATCCGCGTGTTGCGGAGGTTGTTGCAAATGCTGTCAAATCACACATCTGATCCGATAGAAAGCCAGCTCCGGGAGGAGGCTTTGTATAAGCCGTACCAGAGCCTGAATGCCTATTTAAAAAAGAAATACGGCGAAAAAATATATAAGATTGCACTGGATGGCGGATTTACCTGCCCCAACAGAGACGGAACGTGTGGCACGCGTGGCTGCATCTTCTGCTCTGCAGGCGGCAGTGGTGAATTCGCCACTGCTATTCGTCAGAACAGTTCGATCGATGCGCAGATCGCACAGGCACTTGCCCGTTTTGGCAACAAGCAGACCGGGCAGCGTTTTATTGCCTATTTTCAGGCATACACCGGTACGTATGCAGCACCTGAACGACTGTATGCCTTGTATCATATGGCACTCTCCCATCCGAAGATCATCGGGATCTCTATTGCCACAAGACCGGACTGTCTGCCCGCTCCTGTCCTCGATGTGATAAAACAATGCCAGATGGAATTTCCGGATAAATTTGTCTGGATAGAGCTGGGGCTGCAATCTGTCCATGAAAAAACAGCTCTTTATATCCGCCGCGGCTATCCGCTCTCTTGTTTTGAAGAAGCGCTTGAGACGCTGCAGACAATGTCCGTTCCCGTGATCGTCCATGTCATTCTGGGACTTCCGGGAGAGACACGGGCAGATATGCTCGCCACCATTGACTACTTAAGTCATAAAAATATCTTTGGGATCAAGCTGCAGCTTTTACATGTCCTGCGCGGTACAGATTTAGCGGCAGAATATGAGCGCGGCGTTTTTTCCTGTCTTTCAAAAGAAGCTTATATCGATCTGCTCTGCAGCTGCATTGACCATTTAAACCCTGCAATTGTTCTGCACAGAGTCACCGGCGATGGGCCAAAAGATCTGTTGATCGCACCTATCTGGAGTCTGCAGAAACGTGATGTTTTAAACAGCCTGCATAAAGCACTAAAAGCAGGCGGGCATTATCAGGGGAAAGATTTCGGGAACCACCGCCCATTATAAATCTGCTTCGCAGATGGGACGGGGCTACATCATGCATCTTTGATGCATGACATTTATAGAAAGGAAGGGTATCCATGACACAGGATCCGTTGACACTTTATAAATTGATCGTGCTTTATATGCTGAATCGCGTAGATTTTCCGCTGACCAAAGCACAGATCACGGACTTTATATTAGAAAAAGAATATACGACATATATGAACCTGCAATCCGTTCTGGCACAGCTGCGGGACAGCAATATGATCATGGAACGCACGATCCGTAACCGGACACAGCTTTTGATCACCGAAGAAGGGAAAACAACACTGGGATTTTTTGAAAACAGAATTTCACCAGAGATCAAAAAAGATATCGAGACTTACCTGCAGGAAAAATCCATTTCTTTAAAAGAAGAAGCTTCTTTAAGCAGCGAGTTCTTCAAAGGCACCGACGGCGAATACAAAGCCCATCTGATTGCCAGAGAAAAGCATGTGACGCTGCTTGATCTGACGATCTCTGTTCCGACAGAAACGATTGCCCAGTCTATCTGTGAAAAATGGGAACGCAAAAGCCAGGATGTATATCAGTTTTTGATAGAGCAGCTATTTTAAAAGCTGCTCTATTATTTTGCCATCCGTATCAGGCAGGTCTACACCAAGAACTGACGCAAGTGTCGGTCCTTCATCCCATAAATACATTTTAGGAATTTCTCCCTGACTGACACCATATCCGCTCATCATAAAGAAGGTTTCATATTCCGGTAATGCCGGCAGATACCCATGGGTTGCCAGCATTCGTTCCCCCTGCATCTGACCGACGTCTTCCTGTGGTTTTTCCATGCCATTCTGGAAGTAATATCCCGGCTCTGCTTCTAACATACAGATGCAGTCACCGTCCGCCCCCAGAGCAGCTGCATGCTTTCTGGAAAATATCTCATGCAGATGCGGTATTTTCTGCAGGCAGCTTCTCAGATGCTTCATCACTGCTTCCTTTTCCTCTGCCGACATGATTGTCATTTGTTTTTTCAGTTTCTTTCCGGCATAAATATAACAACTGCCGTCACAGTGCTGCGCGATAAAATCATAGTCTTTGATCTTTCCGTCTGCTGTCGCCCGGATCAGCCCCGCTTTTTTCAGATAATAATTCGGATATAATACTGTATGGGTATCCATCTGGCAATGATCTCCGAGCACAACGATTGTCGTTTTCTCCATGTCTCCTGTTTCAGCAAGTGCCCGGCAAATGCCACCCAGTCTTTCATCGTGACGATCCAATGCTTCCTTGATCTGTGGTGCATCCAGTCCGTACAAATGTCTGTTGGTATCTACATCCGTCAGATGGATCAGAAACAGTTGCGGATCATATTTGCGGATCGTATAATCTGCTGCTGCATAAACAAAGTTATCAAGCTGTGGCTGTTTGATACCATCCATCAGATGTCCGAACTTCTTTAGCAGCTCGATCTGATACAGCACCGGTCCATTTGTTGCCGATACCATGACCTGGCTCTGCCACCAGTGATTGGCAAATATTTCCGGTACGCAATACCGGATCCCGCTTTTCCCTGTCACCGGCCATAGGATAGATGCTGTGACGTATCCTTTTTCTGCCGCAGCTTCATATAAAGTCTTCCCATGGATAAAATGCTTCTGCCACATCCAGTCCGGGCTCTTTCTGCCGGGCTGCAGCTGCAGATTGTTGACAACACCATGATGCAGCGGTTTTTTCCCTGTCACGATCGACGTATGCGCCGGATACGTAATGGATGGATAGACACTTTCCACATGGTCACAATACCCGCTCTGTGCACGCAGCTTCTGAAAATTCGGTAATGTTTTTAAATAAGCAAGATCTCTCGCTCCGACTGCATCCAGCGAAATAACGACCATCCGCCGGTCTACTTTTCTTCTTTTAACCATTTCATATGCTCCTGTACTTTACTTTCATAGCCCATTGTTGACGGTTCATAAAAAACAGAATCTGTCAGTTCATCCGGCAGATATTGCTGCTGTACATAATGCTTATCAAAATCATGTGCATACTGATAACCCAGCCCATGTCCCAGCTTTGCAGCTCCCTTATAATGGGAATCCTGCAGATGCGTCGGCACTTTCAGATTTCCGGTCTTTCTGACACAATCCATAGCTGCAGCAATTGCATTGTTGGCACTGTTGCTCTTTGGTGCGGTCGCAATATAGATCACTGCTTCCGATAAGATGATCTGCGCTTCAGGCATACCGACACGTTCTACCGCAAGTGCTGCACTGGTTGCAACCTGAATGGCATTCGGATCCGCCATTCCCACATCTTCCGCCGCACAAATCATCATACGGCGCGCTATAAACGTAACGCTTTCTCCCGCATACAGCATCTTTGCCAGATAATAAACTGCTGCATCCGGATCTGAACCGCGCATACTCTTGATAAACGCAGATATCGTATCGTAATGATTATCTCCTGTCTTGTCATATTTCACAACACGCTTCTGGATACATTCGGAAGCAACCGGCAATGTAATATGGATCTTTCCGTCCTCGCTGCGCTGCGTCGTCAGAACACCGATCTCGATCGCATTCAGTGCATGTCTTGCATCACCGCCTGCCATATCCGCCAAAAATTCCAGTGCGTCCGCATCCATCTCCGCCCCATAGCTGCCAAGCCCCTTTTTTTCATCTGTAAGTGCCCGCATGATCAGATCCTTGATATCCTCCTGCTCCAACGGCTTCAGTTCAAAAATGATAGAACGCGACAGCAAAGCTCCATTTACCTCAAAATATGGATTTTCCGTTGTCGCACCGATCAGAATGATCGTTCCGTCCTCCACAAACGGAAGTAGATAATCCTGCTGTCCTTTGTTAAAACGGTGGATCTCATCAATAAAAAGGATCGTCTTTTTCTGATACATCCCCATTGTATCCTTCGCCTTTGCAACAACATCCTCCATATCCTTTTTGCCTGCCACAGTTGCGTTGATCTGTGTAAAGTCCGCACTTGTCGTATTGGCGATCACTTTGGCAATCGTTGTCTTACCTGTTCCCGGCGGTCCGTAAAAGATCAGGGAACTGAGCTTGTCCGCCTTGATCGCACGATATAACAGCTTGTCTTCTCCCAAGATATGACGCTGTCCCACAATTTCCGACAATGTCGTCGGTCGCATACGCGCTGCCAGCGGTGACTCCTTTTCCATTGTGTTCTGTCTCATATATTCAAACAAATCCATTTTATGCCTTCTTTCTGTTTTGCCTGCTCTGATACTCCGGCTCGTATTCCGTGCAATGATCATATGACCTGCTATGATATTTATTTTCACGGCACTACTCCAGCAGCAGTTCGTCTACTGTGACAAATTCATAGCCCTGTGCCTGCAGGCTGTCTACGATTGAAAGTGCAGCAGTCACAGATGTCTCATAGCAGTCATGCAATAATATAATATCATTTTCCTTCACAGTCGTCACTACTCTTTGATAAACACATTGACTGCTGTTACAGCACCAGTCAAGCGGATCCACCGTCCACAAAACAGGAAAAAGATTTAATTCTTCCTCGTACTTTTTATTCCAGCTCCCGTACGGCGGTCTGATAAAGGCCGGTGTCTCTCCGGTGATCTCAGAAAGCACCGCATTTGTCATACGGATCTCTTCTTTAAACTTCTCTTCTCCGACCTCAGTCAGTTGTACATGGTGATAGGTATGATTCCCGATCAGATGTCCGTCCTCATACATCATTTCGATCACATCCGGATAAGCCTTTGCATTTTCACCCACCACAAAAAAACTGGCTTTTACGCCGCGTTCCCGCAGTCCGTCCAAAAGCTGTCTCGTCAGATTCGGATAAGGACCGTCGTCAAAAGTAAGTGCCACGCGCTTTGGCACCGTATCTTCTGCCCATGCGACAGTTCTTTCGGGCAGACGCCAGAGTGCGAGCCGACAGACAAGTAATGCTGCTGCCAGAGTACCTGCCCAGAAATAATTTTTCCATTTTGTGTTTTTTCCCATAGCAGGCTTCTCTATGCTTTGTGTTCTCTCTGTATCTTATGACTCCCCATCTGTTTTGTGCCTGTCCCCATTGATTCTGTTCTGTTTTCCACAATCTGTAACCTGCCGCCAGCCATCTGTGTTTCCTCATCTGCCTTTCCCCCGGAAAACTCCACCATATAATCCCTGTAGCGGATTGGGCACATCGTCCTCTGGCAGACATAGTTTTCCCGCTCCTTGATGGCAATGCTGCGAAAGAACGTCTGAAACAGTTCCTCATACGACGTATCACGCTGCCCCTGCCACAGTCTGTCTATCTGCGCCATATCCACCTTGGAGAGAAAGGCCGTCTCTCCATGAAAATATCCCATTGCCCTTTCATCATCTATGATCGCAAAATTTTCCTGCCCAAACCGGTCTGCGAAATGTTGTCCCAAAAGCGGCAGAAGCTGATTCTTCGGGCGGATCCTGGCAAGCAGTATCTTACGCCCCTGCCTGCCAATCTCCGCAAACCTTACAAAGCCTCTGTATTTCTGATTTTCATTGCTTACCGACCGATACAGCTCATATACTCTGCATACCTGCACAAGACCATGCATATCCAGAACGCGCGCTCCATACCGGAATCCCTGTTTTAAAAAATGGTAGATTGCATCCACCTTGTCTTCTTCGTTTGACAAGGATGCATAATACACCTGTATATATGCCTCATTTGCGATCTTCTGCCGGATGGAACGTGCCACCTTGACTGCTTTTTCCTGATCCGTCTCCACCTGCCGGTATTCCGTAAACAGACTGAAATTCATTTCCTGCTCCGTCATCAGATGAAGCCTGTCATCCGGGATCTTTGCCGCCCATGCATCATAGACCGCCGTAAAAATGCCTTCCGGCGTATCCTCACAAAGATAAGTGATCATCCCGTCACCCCCTCCTTCCGGTCATCGAAAAGAGAAAGCTGCCGATAAGTCATCTGATAGTCCATCTGCCAGTTTTTGGCATGATCGAGCTCCAAGATCCTTCTGGTAATATAATCTTCCTCAATCTTTGTATGATAGAGCATTTTCCCGTTGCAGGTAATAAAATAATGTGCCCGCTTGAGTACCACACCGATCCGTTTCAACTGGTCAAAATCCAGTTTTGCCGATCTGCGCGCCCGCATGATCCGCTGCGCTGATTTCACCCCGATCCCCGGAACGCGGAGCAGCATTTCATAACCTGCACGGTTGATCTCAACAGGAAAATATTCCAGATGCCGGATCGCCCAGTCACACTTCGGATCCAGATACACATTAAAATTCGGCTTTTCCTCTGACAAGAGCTCCTTTGCCGCAAACCCGTAAAAGCGCAGTAAAAAATCCGCCTGATACAGACGGTGCTCACGGAGCAAAGGAGGCTTTGTGCCTACCTGCGGCAGATCTTTATCTTCATTCAATGCCACATAAGCAGAGTAAAAGACACGCTTCAGTTCAAACTTCCGATATAAAGACTCCGCGATCGTCAAAATCTGGTAATCATTCTCCTGCGTTGCACCAACGATCATCTGCGTACTCTGTCCCGCCGGCACAAAACGCTCCTGCTTTCCACTGCTTGTGCTGACACCGTAGCTGCTCTTTTCACGCAATATCTGCCCATCCCCTGGCAGATACAGACTGCTGCCATTGTCCGGCTTTTTTGCTATCCGGCCGCCATCCGTCAACAGCAGCTTCTGCTCCCTGATACCATTCTGTATCTGACGCATCGGTGTCAGGATCTTTTCCCGTGTCTTGCCCGGTGCCAGCTTTTGCAGCCCCTGTGCGGTCGGCAGCTCGAGATTCAGGCTCATGCGGTCTGCCAGATACCCGACTGCCTGCACAAGCTCTGCAGATGCGCCCGGAATGCCCTTCACATGAATATAGCCGTTGAAATGGTACTGCCTGCGCAACAAAAAAAGAACCCGGTAGATCTGCTCCATCGTTTCATCCGGCGAACGCCTGATCCCCGAGCTCAAAAAGAGCCCCTCGATATAGTTGCGCCGATAAAACTGGATCGTCAGCCCGCAAAGCTCCTGCGGCGTAAACGATGTACGGACTGTATCATTAGAGCGGCGGTTGATGCAATATTTGCAGTCATAGATGCATTCATTGGTCATCAGAACCTTCAATAGAGAAATACACCTGCCATCAGCCGCAAAGCTGTGACAGATGCCACAATGCGTCGCATTTCCCATGCCTTCCTGACTGCCTTTACGCTCTACGCCGCTTGAAGTACAAGCCACATCATATTTCGCCGCATCGGATAAGATCTCCAGCTTCTTTTCAATTTCCAAATCTTCCAAAACGATCATAATCTTCCCACCTGTTTATATAAAGAACATTTGTTCGAGTTATATTCTTATTATAAACATGTGTTCGAAAATTACAAGCCCTTTTTCACCAAAAATATTCTGGCAGAAAACGGTGCGATATCTGTGCTGATGCGATATGGCATTCCATCATACACCTGCTCCTGCACAAGCACCTTCATATCTGAATGTTTTGTTTTTCCACTGTACTCTTCCCAGTCACTGTTGATCAGTTCTTTCAGTGTGACATTCCTGTCATATCCAAAAGAAAAACTGCTCCAGTACTGATCCGAGAAGTTTAACATGACAATCACCGACTGCCCCTCGGCGCGTCTTTCATATACATAGGTGGAAAACTGTGCTGCATGCACCTGTAACCAGCGGAAACAGTTCGGATTGTATTCTCCGTTATATAAAGCAGGACAGGTGGTATAAATCCTGCTAAGTTCTCTGTAATAGTGATAAAAGCTGTCGTGCATCGGATATCCGAGCATATCCCAGTCCTGCTGCCGGTTTTCATCCCATTCCCGAAGCTGGCCGATCTCATTGCCCATAAAATTCAGTTTCTTGCCCGGATGGGTATAAAAATAGGCATATAAGGCTCTTGCCTGCGGGAATTTCTGCTCATAATCGCCCCACATTTTCTGGACGATCGTTGCTTTTCCATGGACAACTTCATCATGTGAAAAAGCAAGCAGATACAATTCATTGTAAAAATACTGCATGGAGAAAGCAAGCTTATCATAATTTGCCGGTCTGTATACCGGCTCCAGGCGGAAATAATCCAGTGTATCATTCATAAATCCCATATCCCACTTATAATCAAAGCCCAGTCCGTCATATTCCACAGGTGCTGTTACCTTCAGGAAATTGGTTGAATCCTCCGCCACTAAAATTGCAGTCGGGTTTAAGCTGTGAAGCCCCGCATTCATCTCTTTTATAAATGCGACACTTCTGTCGTTTATCCCTCTCTTCGGGTCTCCCATCCAGTAAATGGCGCGGCTGATCGCATCCATGCGGATTCCGTCAAAATGAAACTCCTGCAGCCAGTAATTGGCATTGGACTGTAAAAAGCTTGCAACCTCTCCGCGGGAATGATTAAAGTTGCATGTCCCCCACTCGCTTTCACCGACATCCTTGTTATCATATTCATAAAGTGCCGTTCCGTCAAAACGTCTCAGCCCATAATCATCCATTGCAAAATGAATTGGCACAAAATCAAGTATGACGCCTATGTCATTTTTATGGCAGCTGTCAACCAGCTTTTTCAGCCCGTCCGGAGCACCATATCTTGCCGTCGGCGCATAAAATCCGGTATCCTGATAGCCCCAGGAGCAATCTGCCGGATGCTCTGCAAGCGGTAACATTTCGATATAATTAAAATGGTTTTCTTTCAGATATGGGATCAGCTCACCTGCAATTTCCTCGTACGTCGGGAAGTACATTTCTTCTCCCTCTTTGCGTTCCCTGACTGCTTTTTTGTTTTTCCAGGATGCCAGATGCAGTTCATATATATTCATTGGTTTGTCATAGCATTTGTCCCGTTTTGCCATCCATTCCTCATCTGCAAACCGGTACTTGTACAGATCAGTAATGATCGATGCAAATGCCGGGCGTTTTTCCATTGCAAAGCCGTATGGATCACAATGTTCGCGTACCGCTCCACTTTGTTCTTCCACCAGATATTTATACATTTGTCCTGCTTTTGCACCCTCTACATATGCGGTAAAAACGCCACCGTCGTAGCCGTGATCCATCCGGATCCTATTCCAGCCTGAAAAATCGCCGATCACATAAACAGCTTTTGCCGCCGGTGCATAAACACGGAACCAGACACCTGTTCCCTCTATATGTGCACCAAAATATGTATATGCATCAAATGCTCTTCCTTTGTAAAAATCCTGAAATAACATAACCTTTCTCCAACTCTGTATTTCTCTTTATTCTGCCATTTCCGTCAATGACATTGCCTGCAGATAGCATGTCTGGAAAGCATCCTGCTCCGCCAGGTTGATACTTTCTGTCTGCTTCTTGATCATGGCCGTTTCCTGCTCTGCACGTCCGTTCATAAGCAGCCTGCCATACTCATAAGCACCGGAAAGCGCTGTATTGCCGACCGCCGTGATCTTTCCGCGCAGCTGTACAGGCAATAGTCCGATCCGGATCGCACTTTCTCCGTCCAGCAGATATCCAAAACCGCCTGCGAGATAAACCCGCTCAAGCTCCTCTATTCTGCAGCCCGCTGTTTCAAGCAGTACATGAATACCTGCATAAACAGCAGCTTTGGCGATCTGCAGCCCCCGGATATCCTCCTGCCTGATGCAGACATGATCCACGGTTACCCCATTATGGAAGTATTCCTCGCAGATCAGCCCTGTTTCATCAATAATACCACAGGATAACATACGCGCTACCAGTGCGATCATATCCGTTCCCGGTACATTGGCACTTGCGCCTCCCTCAAAAGCCGGACCTGCAGCAGTCGCCGTACATACCGTCCTATCCTTGTCGATCAGTGCCATCTCTCCGTTTGTTCCCAGATCGATCAAAAGTGCTTTCTCTGCCTTCTCTTTCCGCATCTGCTCCCGTACGGAAAGCATGCCCGCCATGATATCCCCACCGACAAACGCGGAAATACCGGGCATCACGTAGCATTTCAGCATTGCAATGTCTGTGACAACCTGCTCGGTCGTCACAGGTGTAAACGGTGCATGGGAAAGCCCGCTCACATCCATATGCAGCAGCAGATGATCCATGACTGTATTTCCCGCAAGCACTACAAACAAAGGAGAAAATCCTGCCTGCAGCCACTTTTCCACTGCGCCCTCCAGCAGATAATGGACACAGTCAGCCAGCAGATGATCCATTCCGGCAAGTGCATGTTCCATACGGCTGACCACATCACTTCCGTATTGCCGCTGCGGATTCAGTGCCCGATACGTATCGATCACGCGCCCGCTTTCCGCCTCCACAAGCTGCAGAACGATCGTCGTAGTTCCCAGATCTGCAATAACGAAGGTATCTCCATACTGCTTCGGATCTTCCCGCAGAAGCACCTGTGACTTCATCTGTGAAGAAAGTGCATCCGACGGAAGCGCTGAGGAAGTCAGAATAAATTCCTTCTCCTTTTCAAATGCCATTTCCACGATGCAATCCTGCGCAGGCTTTGCCAGACATGCCAGCCTATACCCTTCTCTGAGCTGCGACGGTGAAAACCGTTTCCGGTCCGCCGGCAGCGGAAGCGGCGCTCCTTTCAAAAAGCGCACCGCACATTTTCCGCAGGTTCCATGCCCGCCACAATTGGAAAATATCGCAAGATTCCTCTTTTTCAGCACAGAAAGAACGCTTTCCCCTGCATTCAGAGAAAACGTTCCTCCGTTTTTCACTACCATCTGCATTTTTTTCTCTCCCATAACTCACCCTATACATCAAACCCATTTCACTTTAACAGAACTGATTTCTGCCTGCGTCATAATGATAATCGATCTGCGCCAGCTTTTCTGTAATCTCCTGCTTGCTGACATCCAGTCCGTCACACATATCGTCCAGACTGCTGTAATAATCACGCAGCTTCAGATTCACAAAGCTCAGCAGCATAACCGGATCTTTTGGTATCATCGTCTCACCCCTGTTCATCTTCCGGCTCATTTTGTATAACAAAAAAATTTTTTTATTATACAAAATGAGCCTTAGCCATAACGCTTCCGCATAAATAGCTAAGGCTCTCTTATAGATTACCATGAAACCATTGATTTTAAAAGATAATCAAACGATTTTCTTCCCGTTTTTTTGCTCAGGCAAAGCTCTCGCAATAAGCTGTCAGCTCGCCGTCTTTTTCATCGATCACGATCGTGTCCTTCGGCTTTACTTTATCCTCCAGAATCAGCTTTGCAGACAGTGTTTCCACATATTTCTGCATATAACGCTTGAGCGGTCTTGCACCGTAAACAGGATCATATCCGTTTTCCACAATATGCTGCTTGGCTGCATCTGTCAGCCTGATAGAAATCTCCTTATCAGCAAGCCGTTTGTTCAGATCATCTACGAGCAGATTGATGATGCCACTGATGTTGCTCTTTGTCAGCGGTTTAAACAGGATCGTCTCATCCAGACGGTTTAAAAATTCCGGTCTGAAATGATTACGCAGGTCATTCATGACTGCTGCTTCTGCCTCCGGCTTGATCGTGCCATCCTCATTGATGCCATCCAGCAGATAGGATGCACCGATATTGGATGTCATGATCAGAATGGTATTTTTGAAATCTACCGTTCTGCCCTGTGAATCTGTGATACGGCCATCATCCAGTACCTGCAAAAGCACATTAAATACATCCGGATGCGCCTTCTCGATCTCATCAAACAAAACAACGCTGTACGGTCTGCGGCGGACTGCTTCTGTCAGCTGACCACCTTCCTCATAACCGACATATCCGGGAGGTGCTCCGATCAGACGTGACACAGAGTATTTCTCCATGTACTCACTCATATCGATACGCACCATATTATTCTCATTATCAAACAGGCTGGCAGCAAGCGCTTTTGCAAGCTCCGTCTTACCAACACCGGTAGGTCCTAAGAACAGGAACGAACCGATCGGCTTTGTCGGATCCTTGATGCCTGCTTTGGAACGGATAATAGCTTCTGACACCTTTGTCACACCTTCATCCTGTCCGATGACTCTCTTATGAAGCTCGTCATCCAGATGCAGTGTCTTATTCCGTTCTCCTTCCGTCAGCTTTGCAACCGGAATGCCTGTCCAGCGGGATACGATCTTTGCGATTTCTTCCTCATTGACATTTTCATGCACAAGAGAAAGATCCTCTGATTTTACCTTTTCCTCTTCTATTTCAAGCTGCTTCTTCAGATTTGGCAGTTTGCCATAGGAAAGCTCTGCGGCTTTCTCCAGATTGCCTTCCCGTTGTGCGATCTGGATCTCGTTGTTGACAGACTCGATCTCCTCACGCATTTTCTGCAGCCTCTGTACGGAATTCTTTTCGTTTTCCCAGGTTGCTTTCTGGCTGTTAAATTTCTCTTTCAGTTCTGCCAGTTCCTTCTGCAGGTTGGCAAGTCGTTCTTTGGAAAGACTGTCATCTTCCTTCTTCAGCGCAGCTTCCTCAATCTCCATCTGCATCACTTTACGGCGCATTTCATCCAGCTCGGTCGGCATGGAATCCAGCTCTGTCTTGATCAGGGCACATGCCTCATCAACAAGGTCGATCGCTTTATCCGGCAAAAATCTGTCCGTAATATAACGGTTCGATAAAACTGCCGCACTGACAAGTGCGTTATCCATGATCTTCACACCATGAAATACTTCATAACGCTCTTTTAAACCACGCAGGATGGATATCGTATCTTCCACCGTAGGCTCTTCGACCATAACGGTCTGGAAACGACGTTCCAGTGCTGCATCCTTCTCAATATACTGTCTGTATTCATCCAGTGTCGTCGCACCGATACAATGCAGCTCACCACGCGCCAGCATCGGCTTTAACATATTGCCGGCATCAAGTGCACCGTCTGTCTTGCCTGCACCGACGATCGTATGCAGCTCATCAATAAACAGAATGATCTGTCCCTCGCTCTTTCTGACATCCTCCAGCACAGCTTTCAGACGCTCTTCAAACTCACCACGATATTTGGCACCTGCAACAAGTGCGCCCATATCCAACGCAAAGATCTTTTTATCCTTTAAGGTCTGCGGTACATCGCCTCTGACGATACGCTGTGCCAGACCTTCTACAACCGCCGTTTTACCGACACCCGGTTCACCGATCAGTACCGGATTGTTTTTCGTCTTACGGGACAAAATACGGATCACATTACGGATCTCGTTATCACGTCCAATGACCGGATCAAGCTTCTGCGATCTTGCACGCTCTACCAGATCCTGTCCGTATTTTTCCAGTGTATCATAGGTAGCTTCCGGGTTATCGCTTGTCACACGCTGGTTGCCACGTACTGTGGACAGAGCCTGCAAAAAGCGCTCCCGCGTCAGTCCGTATTCCGCAAACAGCTTTTTGATCTCAGCATTCGGATGCTTTAACAGCGATAAGAACAAATGCTCTACGGAAACATATTCGTCTCCCATTGCCTTTGCCTCATCCTCTGCCATAAGAAGAACTTCATTCAAAGCCTTGCTCATATAAATCTGTCCGCCACTGACCTTTGTCTTTTTCTCGATCGCGGCTTTACTTCTATCTAAAAAGTGCTCTTTATTAATCTCCATTTTCTCGATGAGCTTTAAGATCAGGCTGTCATCGATTGTAAGCAGACTATAAAGAAGATGCTCCTGATCCACCTCCTGATTGCCAAACTCATAAGCAAGCTTTTCACAACCATTGACAGCTTCCAGGGATTTCTGTGTAAATTTTTGAATATTCATACTAGACACCTCCTCGTTGTATCTGTTCTATTTCAACTATAACACAGAATATCATATTGTCAACATCTATTTTTCATTTTTTTGAAATTTTTATTTTATCTTTTTCCTCGTCGCCATAACATAAAACAGAGTACAGCAGCTCATGCCGCCATACTCTGTCTGAAAAATTCCTATATTTATTTCAGCTTTAACGCTCTCATGGCGTTCAGAATCGCAATAAATGCAACACCGACATCGGCAAATACTGCCCACCACATGGAAGCTACACCAAGCGCTGCCAGAATCAGTACCAGAACCTTTACACCGATTGCAAAGATAATGTTCTGTTTTACAATCTTCAGAGTTTCCTTGGAAATATGCATTGCTGTCGTGATCTTAGCCGGTTCATCCGTCATGATAACGATGTCCGCTGCTTCGATCGCCGCATCGGAGCCGAGACCGCCCATTGCGATACCGATATCTGCTCTTGCAAGCACCGGTGCATCATTGATACCGTCTCCGACAAAGATCAGCCTGCCTTTTTCCGACTTTTCCGCCAGCAGCTTTTCTACATGATCTACTTTATCGCCCGGCAGAAGCTCTGCATAATACTCTGTAATACCAAGCTGCCCTGCCACCTTATCTGCAACACCCTTCTGGTCTCCTGTCAGCATAACAAGCCGCATACCTGCTTTTTTCAGCTCTGTTACACAGTCTGCTGCATCTTCTTTGAGCTGATCCTCGATCAGTAAGAAGCCCCAGTATGTATCATTGTATGCGACATGACAGATCGTTCCTTCGGATAATGCCTTTTCACCTGCCAGATATTTTTCCTTGCAGGCAGCCCATGCCTCTGCACCAAGTACATGTGCCATAAGCTTTTCATTACCGACCGCGATCTTACCGCTGTCTTTGCGCGCGATCACACCGAATCCGGCTTTTTCTTCTACCGCTTCATTCGATGACATGATTGTCATATCACCATTCTTCTGCTGGTAGGCAGCCATAATGGATTTGGAGATCGGATGTGTGGATAAACGCTCAGCGAACGCACCGTACGCGAGGACGCGCTGCTCGGATTCGTTCACTGCCATGATCTTTGTCACAGCAAACTGTCCTTTTGTCAATGTGCCTGTCTTATCCATAACGATCGTCTCTGCATTGGCAAGTGCCTCTAAGTAGTTGCTTCCCTTTACTAAAATACCGGCTTTACTTGCTGCGCCGATACCACCGAAGAAGCTGAGCGGAATAGAAATAACAAGGGCACAAGGGCAGGAAATAACCAAGAAACAAAGGGCACGATAAACCCATTTGCCCCACGCGCCTGTGATAATAGATGGGATGATCGCCAGTGCAACAGCTAAAAATACGACGATCGGGGTATAGTATTTTGCAAATTTGGAAATAAAGTTTTCTGCTTCTGCTTTCTTTGCGGTCGCATTTTCTACCAGATTCAGAATCTTTGCTACTGTAGATTCCCCGAATTCCTTGCTTGTCTTTACCTCGATCACACCGGATAAGTTGATACAGCCACTAATGACTTCGTCTCCTGTATGGATCTCTCTTGGCAGGCTTTCTCCGGTCAGTGCCATCGTATCTAACGAAGTTTCTCCCTTGATGACTTCTCCATCCAGCGGGATCTTCTCGCCCGGCTTTACCACGATAGTCGTACCAATGCTGACTTCATCCGGGTCTACACTGACAAGCTCTCCTGCTTCATTATATACATTTGCATAATCCGGTCTGATATCCATCAGATCCTTGATCGATCTTCTGGACTTATTGACCGCATATGACTGGAACCATTCACCGATCTGATAAAACAGCATTACCGCTACCGCCTCCGGATACTGGCTGCTTAAAAATGCACCGATCGTTGCGATCACCATCAAAAATTTTTCGTCAAAGATCTGTCCCTTTATGATATTTTGTGCTGCGCCTTTCAGTACATCGCCGCCTATAATAAAATAGGTGACCAGAAATGCGATCAGTAATACGTTGTTACTGACAGGTACCAGTTTTTCCAATGCCATGCAGGCTGCATAACATACCGCGCCCGCTATAATCCTATAGAGTCTTTTTTTCAGTTTCTTTGTCATACTTCGTCCTCACTTACCAGACATACTTGCATATTCTCTGCATATCTGATACTGCTTCTGCCTCACCATTGTCATTTACTTTACAGTAAATGTAACATCCGGCTCAATTTTCTTTACGATTTTCTTAGCTTCTTTTAAAATGCCATCCATAGCAGCTTCATCTGCATCGATGATCATCTTCTGTGTCAGGAAGTTTACGCTGCATTTTTCAACGTCTTTCAGTTCATTTACCGCTTCCTCGATTTTACCTGCGCAGTGTGCACAATCCAGATCCTCTAAAATAACTGTTTTTTTCATGTTCCTTACCTCCGTTTGATTTGATTTTGTTTTATTATTCATTGATATGTTCAATTCCCTGACTCAGGATTGTCTTAATATGTCCATCTGCCAGAGAATAGAATACGGTTTTGCCCTCTCTTCTGTTCTTCACAAGATCCATCTGCTTCAGCACCCTGAGCTGATGGGAGATTGCAGACTGTGTCATCCCCAGAAGTGTGGCAATATCGCAGACACACATTTCCGAACACATCAGCACATATAAGATACGGATCCTGGTCGCATCTCCAAAGATGCGGAAGAACTCAGCCAGATCTGCGAGCTGTTCATCCTGCGGCATTTTCTCTTCTACCTTTTCCACGATATCCTCATGTACGTGAATGCAATCACATTTTTCAGCATCGCCTTCTATTTTCTTCATAGTGCCCTCCTTTGTATGAGTATATGTTCATATGAATATCTGTTCATATGTTCATTATAGCATTCGTTATCTGTCTGTCAATATTATTTTCCATTATTTATCATATTTTTTTCACAATTATTCTTTACAATAAGAACAGATTTTCATAAAATACCATTATATCTAACAGAAAAGAGGATTTTACCATGAGCCAGAAAAAAATGGAGGCTTACAAAAACGCCAAAAAGAATAAAAAAGAACTGGAAAAGAAAGCCAAGAAAAAACGCATCATCAGCTGGATCTGCGGTATTGTGATCGCCCTTCTGATCGTTGGCGGATGTGGCTATCTGGTTTACTATACTAATGTTGTATTACCAAAGAAGCAGTCCGAGCAAAGCACAACTTCAGAAAATTCAACAGAAGATATTGCAAATAATATCATGAATATTTTAAACAACAGCGAAGCAACTGACAGCACGGATGCTACAGATAGTACAGATACTGTAAGCGACACAGCTTCTGATGAAAGCACTACAGATACTGCAAGTGACACAGCTTCTGATGAGAATGCTGCTGATGCTGCAAGTGATTCGGCAGAATAATTACATATAGAAGAAAATTTTGCAAAGACAACGAACAGGGCAGATTTCATATCCGTCCTGTTCTTTTTTATCTTGTTATCCTATTCTCTTTTTATTTTCTAACAAGATATCAGCCGGTTACATATCATATAATTAAATAACAGATGCCACATAATCAGCATATTCTTCTCCGACTGTCTTCGCCGCATATCTGCCGGGCAGATCTGTACATTTTCGGATCGTCAGATGCTGGCTCCGCCCGTATACCGTATTGACACTGTCCTCTTTTTCCGACAAATCCAGGATCACCGTATCAGGCTGCATGAGATTGAGCAGCTTTCGCCCGAGTTTTATTTCGCCTGTTATCTGAAACACATAATTCCATTTTATACCGGATTCCGACAACTGCACCTCATCCATTCCGACGCAGCCATATGCCTCTGCTTCCAGTCTGCGCCGTCCGATCGTTGACACAACTGTCACATATGCACCAAATGCTTTCAGATACTGCACAAGCAGTCTTGCCTCTAGCGTATAGCCTATAAGCAGGCAATTACTTCCCTGCAGCATTTCATCACTCAGCAGCTTTGCTTCCAACAACGCAGCCTCTGCAATAAGAGTTGCATTTTTGATCTGTAATCTTTCATTTTGCACGAAATCATGCAACCGACAGTTATTTTTTGCCGAAGCCGCCACCATATTGACCGGAAACCTGCCGCCAAAAAGCTGCTGCCCATCCATATGCAGCAGCACTTCTGCCAGAAGCACGGGTGTCTCCAGCATATTTTCCCGGACAGTCATACCATCCCGGCTGACCGGATCCGGTAATATGAGTGCGTCCGCTTCCCGCAAGGCAGACCACAGAGCATCTTTATCCCTGCACTGATGTGCTCCCTGTTCCTCCTGCGGGAAATTCAGTCCATAATAAGAAATGGCAAAATCCTTACGAATAAGAGATTTTGCCATATAATACTGTCTGAGATCTCCTCCCAGTAGCACGATTCTTTTCTTCATAGCCGCTCCCCCTATACATAATTTACTATATGAGGGAGACGGCTGTTTTGCTATTGTTTTCTGCTTCCTATTTAAAGTAAGCTACACCGGATTCAAAGATCTTCAGATCCTGTTCACCGTAAATGTTGATCGCTACCGCATTGTCACGTCTTTCCGCATGTGCCATCTTACCGAAGCATCTGCCATCCGGAGAAGTGATACCTTCGATGGCTGCATAAGAACCGTTGACGTTCCACTCTTCATCCATGGAAACATTGCCATTGAAGTCCGCATATTGTGTTGCAACCTGTCCGTTTGCAAACAGCTTGTCGATCCATTCCTTCGGTGCTACGAAACGACCTTCACCGTGAGAAGCAGGCGATACATAAGTCTTACCTACCTCTGCCTGTGCAAGCCATGGAGATTTATTGGAAACAACCTTTGTATAAACCATCTTGGAGATATGACGGTTGATCGTGTTGTAGGTCAGTGTCGGAGAATCCTCCTTCTGTCCACAGATCTCGCCATATGGTACAAGACCAAGTTTGATCAGTGCCTGGAAACCGTTACAGATACCAAGTGCAAGACCATCGCGCTCGTTCAACAGCTTTGTCACAGCTTCTTTGATCTTTGCATTCTGGAATGCGGTTGCAAAGAATTTCGCGCTTCCGTCCGGCTCATCACCTGCTGAGAAGCCGCCCGGGAACATGATGATCTGTGCCTGACTGATCGCTTTTTCAAAAGCATCTACACTTTCTCTGATGTCTTCCGCTGACATATTTTTAAATACCTTTGTGATGACATCCGCTCCGGCTCTTTCAAATGCCTTTGCTGAATCGTATTCGCAGTTTGTACCCGGGAATACCGGAATGAATACGGTTGGTTTTGCTACTTTATGCTTGCATACATATACTTCTTTTGCTTCATATAAAGGAGAAGCAACCGGATCTGTACCTTTTTCTGCCTTTGTCGGGAAGACACGTTCCAGTGTGGAGCTCCAGCTCTTCAGTGCATCGTCTTCTGTCACAACTGCATCCTTATAAGCAAATCCACTTTCTGCTACGCTGCCGACCAGTTTATAAGCCGGAAGCTTTGCAAGATCTTCCTGTGCCACTTCTGCAACGATCGCACCGATCTGATTACCGAATAGCTCTTTTTCTGTCAGGCTGTCTGCATAGCTTACACCCAGCTTATTACCGAATGCCATCTTGGCTGTTGCAGCCATCACACCTGTCCCGTCTACTGTATAAGCAGCCTTCAAAGTACCGTCTACCACAAGAGCATGCAGCTTCTCATATAAAGCCATTACCTTATCGTATTCCGGCAGATCATAAGCATCCTTCGGAATCTCAAATAATACAAGCGCGTCGCCTGTCTTTTTCAGCTCCGGTGTCAGGATTTCCTGTTGCAGTGCGGTATCTACTGCAAATGACACAAGTGTCGGAGGTACATCGATATCATTAAATGTACCGGACATACTGTCCTTTCCACCGATACTTGGCAGACCGAAACCGATCTGTGCATTATAAGCACCTAAAAGTGCTGCAAACGGCTGGCTCCATCTTTCCGGATCTTCTGTCATGCGGCGGAAGTATTCCTGGAATGTGAAACGAACCTTCTTATAATCACCACCCGTTGCAACGATCTTGGATAAAGATTCGAGGACTGCATAAATCGCACCATGGTATGGGCTCCAGCTGGAAAGATATGGATCAAAGCCATAGCTCATCATTGTAACAGTATCTGTCTTACCATGCAGAACCGGAAGCTTCGCTACCATGGACTGTGTTTCTGTCAGCTGATACTGTCCACCGTATGGCATAAATACGCTGCCAGCACCGATGGAGGCATCAAACATTTCCACAAGACCTTTCTGGCTGCAGACATTGAGGTCATGCAGGGTATCCAGCATAGCAGCCTTGACATCCTTCTGCTCCAGATCCTTTTCTACTTTATCTATTGCAATCTTTTCTAAATAGTTATCTTCTTTCTTCGGTACATCCACCTTTACGCTTGTTTCCTGATGTGCACCGTTTGTATCCAGAAATGCTCTGGAAAGATTTACGATACTCTTGCCTCTCCAGTTCAGCACCAGTCTCGGCTCTTTTGTTACGGTTGCAACTTTGACAGCCTCCAGATTTTCCTCTGCCGCATAGCCTAAGAATTCATCCACATCCTCTGGTGCTACGACAACTGCCATTCTTTCCTGGGATTCGGAAATGGCAAGCTCTGTACCGTCCAGACCTGCATATTTCTTCGGTACTTTGTCAAGATCAACAACCAGTCCGTCTGCCAGCTCACCGATCGCTACCGATACACCGCCTGCACCAAAGTCATTACATTTCTTGATCAGCTTGCTGACCTGGGCTCTGCGGAACAGTCTCTGGATCTTACGTTCTGTCGGTGCATTACCTTTCTGTACTTCCGCACCACATGTTTCGATGGAAGTTGTTGTATGCACCTTAGATGAACCTGTTGCACCGCCGCAGCCGTCACGTCCGGTTCTGCCGCCGAGCAGGATGATGATGTCGCCCGGATCGGAATTTTCACGAATGACATTCTTTCTCGGAGCAGCACCCATGACAGCACCAATCTCCATTCTCTTTGCCACATAATCAGGATGATAAATCTCCTTTACATAGCCTGTCGCAAGACCGATCTGATTACCATAGGAGGAGTAACCGCTTGCTGCGCCTCTGACAAGCTTCTTCTGGGAAAGTTTTCCTTTTAAAGTTTCTGTAACAGGAACTGTCGGATCTGCAGCACCTGTAATACGCATTGCCTGATATACATAACCACGGCCTGAAAGCGGATCTCGGATCGCACCACCAAGACAGGTAGCAGCACCACCGAACGGTTCGATCTCTGTCGGATGGTTATGTGTTTCATTTTTAAAGAAGATCAGCCATTCTTCTGTCTTACCGTCAATCTCTACCGGAACAACAATCGAGCAGGCATTGATCTCATCTGATTTTTCCATGTCATCCAGCTTGCCTTCTTTTTTCAGCTTGCGCATTGCCATGAGAGCAAGATCCATCAGGCAGACAAACTTATCATCTCTGCCCTTGAAGATTTCTTCTCTGGCAGCCAGATAGTCTTTATATGTTTTTTCAATCGGAGTCTTATAATAACCGTCTTCGAATGTTACATCCTTCAGTTCTGTAGAGAAAGTAGTATGACGGCAATGATCAGACCAGTACGTATCGAGTACACGGATCTCTGTCATGGACGGATCACGTTTTTCTTCCTTCTTGAAGTAATTCTGAATATGAAGGAAATCCTTAAATGTCATCGCAAGTCCCAGAGAATCATATAACTTCTTCAGCTCGTCCTCCGGCATATCCTGAAAACCGGTAAAAATCTTGACGTCATCCGGCTCTTTATATTCGGAAACAAGTGTTTCCGGCTTTTTCATACCGGTCTCTCTGGAATCTACAGGGTTGATACAATATGCTTTGATCTTTTCCAGATCTTCATCTGAAACTGTACCCTCCAGTACATAAGTAACAGCAGTTTTGATGATCGGCTGTTCATCTTCCTTTAAAAACTGGATACACTGCAGCGCGGAATCCGCACGCTGGTCGAACTGTCCCGGTAAAAACTCTACGGAAAAACATTTTGCATTTTCCGGCATTGGGAACTGCTCCTCGTACAGCATATCAACCGGCGGTTCACTGAAAACAGTCTTACAAGCTTTCTGAAAGGTTTCATCTGAGATATTTTCCACATCATAGCGGATCAGTACTCTGACCTTATCGATGCCTGTCATCCCCAGATAGTTTTTCAAATCCTCCTGCAGCTCCTTCGCTTTGACTGCAAAAGCATCTTTTTTCTCAACATAAATCCGTCTTACGTCTGCCATTTGATGACTCCTCCATTTGTAATCTTTTCCTATGTTAATGACATATCATTTTCATTATACAAGAAATATCCCTTTTTTCAACCTATGACCATACATGACAGTCGTTTTTTTATTCGTTTCTGATACCTTTCCCTGTCCTTTTCTAATTTTGTGCCAACGGCATGCGGCTGTATTTTCCATATTGTATTTTCTGTGCTGTTCTCTCTTTCTTCTGTTTATTCATGAAATACACATGTCATTTATAGGTATACATAATATTTATGCCATTTTTCTGATTGTGGCGTTATGAAATGCAGTTTTGTCGCATTTTAAAATATTGTCGTTGTTATTTTAATCATTCGTATTACTTTATGTAAACTGACATAATTAAATATTTGTGTTATTTTTTCTGATTTTATATTGACTATTTCAGTCACCATTTTGCTGACAATCTAATCATTTTCTGTAATTTTTCTCCTTTTCTGAATTATAATAAATGCTATTTTATTTTTTCAAATTTTTTATGACCTAGGTATCAGTTTTGTATCTTCTATTTTCTAGTTATTTTGTTGCAACATAATATAGTATGTTTTTTGACTAAACCAAACAATATATGGTGTATTACTGCCTCTTTTATTGTAATGAAAAGGATTGTTATTTTATCTTATGTTATTGATGTTATGTAAATCAATCAGAAGGAATCATTTTATTCCATACGTTATGTTACAGATGATATACTAACTGAAATTTCAAAACAAACTACAGATCAAAAAACATAGATCAGAGAAAAAATAATCGAAAAAGAACAAACTATGAATTGAAAAAGGGAGAAAGCCGATAAGAACAGGGAGAAGACTAAAAACACCGAACGAATAGAAAAGAGTGAGATAAAGTTTCTCACTTCATCTCACTCAGTTTTTGTTCCATCTGGTATAACTCTTTTGCAAATTCTTTAAAAGTTTCTTTCTTTGGAGAATCTTTTCCGATCTTCTCCTCGTTTTTGTAGCAGATCCGATGTTCCATGCTTGCCCAGAGATCCATTGCCATCGTCCGCATCTGAATTTCTACCGGATAATAATCCATGCCATCGATATGATAAACCGGAATTCCTACGATGATATGCAGGCTCCTGTAGCCCTTTCTGCACAGCTTTTCTTCGATACTTTCCTTCTTTTTGATTCGTTCCTGCATATGATGGATCGGATAATTCTTGTATTTACGCCTGTAATCGTTATTCAGGCTGTCCAGCTCTTTATATTTCATACGTATCTTATATGGCTTGTGTGCAAACCATACTACAGCAGTTTGATCAGTTCCTCCTTAACGGAAGCCACATGCTCCTGTGTCAGGCCGAAATCCATTTCTTTATAAGTCCATGCTGCACGTCCGATGCCATGCTTTTCAAAGGCTGCATGGATATCCTTGTACCAGTTTACCGTACCGTCGGCCGGAGCCTGGTCTATCACGCCGTATTCGCCGCAATACAGCGGTGCATTCATCTTTTTGGCATATTCGATCGCCGGAGCGAAAATTGCGTCAAAAAAGCCGATTCCCATGTCTGCAACGCCTGCCCGTCTGAAGATCTCTGTTGTATGATCCGGCATATGATTATCCTTTACTGCTTTTTCATACTCTGCCACCGTCATCGGATACTCCGTATGGAAGCCCTTTGGCATAAAATCCTGCCAGTATGCGGACTGGTGTGTGAAAAGCTGCGGATCATAGCAGTGGAAATTATATACGATCTTATCATCCATCGGCGGATCAAGCTGCGGAACGGAAAGCACACTGTTATAATTGATACCGCCTACCAGAATATAAGCATCCTTGCTATACTTACGGATCGTCTCCATGGCGCGTTTTGCCAGTGCATTCCATTTCAGCGCCACGCCCGGATCCACGATCTCATTCAACAGCTCAAATGCCATCCTGTCGCTGTATTTTGCGTATTTTGCAGCCAGCTTGTCCCATAATGCAATAAAGCGGTCTTTCAGCTTGTCATTGTCAAAAAAGCCTTCACTGCCTTCTATATCATCGAATACATAGCCTGCTGTCTTATGCAGATCCAGGATCAGATTCAGGTTGTATTTGCCACACCACTCGATACAATTGTCTATATACTTGTAATTCTCCTCGATCGGTGTGCCATCTTCCTCTTCGATCACATTATAATCAAGTGGAAGTCTGATGTGATCCACGCCCCAGGACGCGATCTCCTTGATATCCTCCTCCTTGATGAAGCTGTCATAATGCTGTGTTTCATACACTCTGCACTGTGAGATCCAGCCTCCTAAATTCATCCCTTTCTGATACCCTTCAAAAGTTCTCATATCCTTCTCCTTTCGTGTCCACACAAAAAATTTCATCGAAATTTCCTATAAATACAGAAAACTATATCCTCGTTTCCAAGGATATAGTTTATGATACCATATAACCTGCTCTCATGGCAGATGTATTCTGATTTTTTCTTTCAGCCGGTTATTCTGTTTCTCTGATCGCTCTTCTGACAGATAGTACTGCGCCCGGTGAAACAGAAAGCTCATCCACTCCCGCGTGAATAAAGTCTGCTGTCAGAGAAGTATCTGCTCCAAGCTCGCCGCAGATTCCTGTCCAGATGCCCTCCTTATGCCCATTTTCGGTCACCATTCTGATCAAGCGCAGAAGTGTCGGATTTTCTTCTTTTTCCAGCCCGAAATAATCAATCTGCTTGTCAGCCCCGATATCCAGTGTACGGATGATCACTTTCTTGCCACCCATTGTCTCCACAACTTTCCTGTAAACAGCAAACTGTTCTTCTTCTGTCGGGAAATCACTGTTTTCCAGATACAGAAATTCTGACCTGAACAGACCGATTCCGTCTGCATCATTTTCAATAACTGCAGCCAGATCACCATAACTGCCTATATTGGCATACAGATTGATCTTTTTCCCGGATTTTGTGACATTCTCTTTTCCGCGAAGCTGCTGCAAAAGCTTTTTCTTTTCCTCATCCTGCTGTTTTTTTCTGTATAAGCGGCCAGCACTTCTCTGTCCGGATCTACAATAAATTTTCCCTCATATCCGTCAACGATTGCAAGTTTTCCTTCATATTTTTGATCAATATCCACACCAACAAGAGCCGGAATGCCTATTGTTCTGGCAAGAATGGCAGTATGCGAATTGGCAGAGCCAAGTCTCGTTACAAAGGAAAGTAATTTTGTCTTATCCATCTGTACTGTTTCTGATGGTGCAATATCCTCAGCCATCAGAATAACAGGCTCCTCTCCAAGTATACTGCTTTCCTGTGAAAGGATTATGCATTCATCTGTCTGTGCCACCAGAACGCCATTTGCCGCCTCCAGCACCTCCCTTGCTCTTCTGACATCTTCCCAGGGTACAAAATGCTCATATATCACATTCTGCTTAAAAATCACTCTTGCACCGGTACAGTTGATAATGCCGTCAAAATCCGTAAACATCCAGTCAGACAGCTGATGCCCCGATCTGCCGGAGCAGATCACAAGCCGATGTCCCGTCAGGCGTGCCTGCCGCAGTGCTTCCTTCGCTGAGGCAGGCATTTTCCCTGTGTAGTCAAGCAGTGTTCCATCGATGTCAAAGAACAGTAATTTAGGAGTCATTTTACAGGTTTTCCCGGAAGAATTTTTCCAGATCGGCAGCTGCTGTTTCTTCGTCATCACCTTCTACGGTAACTGTAACAGTCTCGCCTTTTTTCACACCGAGGCTCATAACTGCCATCAGCTTCTGTGCCTGTGCGCTCTTCTCGCCTTTCGCGATCACAACTGTTGATGCATATTCCTTTACCTTTTTTGCAAGCGTTCCTGCAGGACGTGCATGAATTCCTACTTCATCTGTAATTGTGTAATTGAATGATTTCATTTTGTTTTCCTCCTTATTTCTCAAAACTGATAATTACATCTTTTTCTGTTACCTTGCCGGATTTTACCAGGGAAACAGATCGCAGATCATCTGTATTTGTCAATACAACCGGTGTGATCGTCTCAAGCCCATGTGCCTTGATCACATCCATATCAAATTTCAAAAGAAGCTGTCCCTTCTTTACTCTGTCTCCTTCTTTCACCTGTGGTACAATTTATAGCAGGTACTGATATGTAGTATCTGTAAAGAAAGGAAAACCTATGCCAAAATCAAAATACGAACTGATCTATAAAGATCTGAAAGATAAAATTGACAGGAAAGAATATAAGGAGGGTATATTTCTCCCACCGGAAAATACACTGGTGCAGCAATACGACTGCTCACGGAATACAATACGCCGCGCCATTTCCTACCTTGTTATGGAGGGCTATGTACAGCCGCGTCACGGAAAAGGCGTGCGCGTCATACAAACAGCCCCACAGCCACAGCAAAAGTATGATTTTCGTGCAATGGGCATGGAAGGTCTGACAACAACAGTTACCAAATATGGGTACCATGTCAGGACAAAGGTCATTACCTTTACAGAACTTATTGTGGATGAAAAGCTTTCCCAAAAGACAGATTTCCCGGTTGGTACTGAGGTTTATTTTATTCAGAGGGTACGTTATCTGGATGATATTGCGAAAATGGTAGATACAAACCTGTTAAGAAAAGATATTATCAAAGATCTGACAAAAGAAATTGCGCAGAAATCACTGTTTGAATATTATACAAAGGTGCTCGGTATTGAGCTTACCACGATCAAGCGTACGGTTACAGTAGAGCGCACCACGCCATTTGATGAGCATTATCTGACACTTGGCGATTACAACTGTATGGCTGTTATGACATCCAAGTGTTATAATCAGTACGGGATCCAGTTTGAATACTCTGAATCCCGTAACCGTCCTGATCTGTTCTCATTTCACTCTGTGATCAGCAAGAGCATGCAGCCTAATTTATAGGCTGCAGCCTGTCAGCCGATCAGAAGCTTCACAAAATACGCTGCATACGCAGCCAGCATGATGATGCCGCCTGAGCGTTTTAATTTACCTTCTTTATTGCAGACACAGACAAGAAGCAGAACGGCTGTTGCTGTTGCCACCGCTGTATCCAGCACAAATTTACTTTCAAATACGACCGGACTGATCAGTGCGGAAGTACCCGCTACAAATAAAATATTAAAAACATTGCTGCCAACAATATTGCCGATCGCGATATCCGCATTGCCTCTTCTTGCTGCTGCAATAGACGTCACAAGCTCAGGCAATGAGGTACCGAAGGCAACGATCGTCAGACCGATGATCCTGTCGCTGATACCGATCACCTTTGCGATCTCGGTTGCTCCATCGACTACAAAATCACTTCCAAGCACGATACATATAAGGCCGGCCAGGATCATCAAAAGCTGCACAGGCAGGCTTTTCTGCTTTTCATCCGGCTCATTATCCTCCTTACCTTTCTTTGCCATCCAGAGCAGATAGCCCAGATAGATCAGAAAAGCGATCCACAAAATGCCGCCTTCCACTCTTGTTACCATTTCTCCTGTGTAACCCAAAACACCAAATAAAACGGTAATGGCGATCATATAGGGTATTTCTATCATTCTTGTTGATTTCTGTACCGCCAATGGCACAATGACCGATGCAATACCAAGGATCAGCAGGATATTCATAATATTACTTCCCACGACATTTCCGACTGTGATTCCTTCATTTCCTTTCAGGGCAGAGGTAATACTGACAGCCGCCTCCGGTGCACTTGTTCCCATGGCAACGATCGTCAGACCGATCACAAGCTGCGGTATGCCGAGCCGGAAGGCAAGTGCGGAAGATCCGTCCACAAACCAGTCTGCTCCTTTGGTCAACATCACAAAGCCGACGATCAATAATGCGATTGCGATAAAAATGTTCATTGTTTTCTCCTCTTTTTTGTTTTCTATCATTATGCGGTTTAAAAAAACTCATGGATCGTATATCCATGAGTTTCTATGCATACATTGAACTTCCCTTAATCCGTTACATTTGCTGCATATACAGAATCACTTCCAAATAAGCGCATTGCATTCTGCATACCCATATGCATCTGTTCATCTAAAACACTGGCAAAATCAGAAGTCTCTCCATAGGAAAGAGAATTCTCCACATCTGCAACATAAGGGGATTTCTTTTCGATATGATCAGTCGATACGTCATTATTTACACCCTGTATCTTTTCAAGGCTTTTCGCACTGACTGTATTGGTATTGTAAATATATGGCTGATATGCCATGATCGCGCCAATTCCCATGCTGAATCCTTCCTTTCGAAAAGTCACCTTCAGTATACCTTAACTTACTCTTTTTTGCAATCCCCGTCCGTTTTTTTCTCCGGTTTTTCATACTTCTTATAATGCACATAATCCTGTTTTGTATACTTACAAAATGCACTCAGATCTCTTGCCAGTATTTTGATGCTGTCGATCGTCGTATCAAAAAGACCTGATTTATACAGATTATACAGCACAAGTCCGACCGGAACTGCCAGAATCATACCGCCAACACCGGAAAGGCGCCAACCGATAAATAAAAGGATCAATGTCGGCAAAGTGGATAGACCCAGAGAATCTCCCACAATCCTCGGCTGGATCATCTGTCGGAGCAGCTGTCCACCGCCCCACAGTACCAGAAGAATGATCGCTGTTGTATAATTTCCGTTCAGTATTTTAATGATTGCCCATGGCACAAGTACTGTTCCTGTGCCAAAAACCGGCAGAAAATCTAATACCGCAATTCCCAGTGCCACCAATACCGCATATTTTGTTCCGGTAATCACCAGACCGACCACCAGCAGCAGATACATCCATATTTCAATTTTCAGCTGTGCCAGAAAATAGCCGCCAAAAGCCTTTGTCATCGTATTTTTTACGATCTGCCACTGCTTCTTGACCGGCTGTGGTACGCATTTCTGTAAAAATGCATTGATCTGAAACTTTTCCGCAACAAAAAAGTAAGCAGATAGCAATCCCATCAGGATAGACATCAGTATACTTGGCACATTCATTGCAACCCTGCTGACCACTTTAACTGTTGGAGAACTCAGATTTCCAAGCAGATTTCCCATATAAGATTTTACGCTTTCGATCACACTGTCGATCTGTTGTCTGGAATCTAGCGGCATACGCCGGTATAGTACCTGGAATCTACCACCAACATGTGTCAGATCCGCCTCGATTGCTTCCCACATAGAAGGCAGATTTCCGATAAATCCGATCACCTGCTGTGCCAGAAAGTCAGCAGCAAGGTAGAGCAGAAATGCCACACCGCCGATAACTACTGCAATAATAAAGGCGGAACCGGCTTTTCGTTTGATCTTCAGATGCTTTTCCAGAAGCTGTACAAGCGGATTGGCAAGGAGCGCAATGATCCAGCCAACGACAAAAGGCATAAAAAATACGATCAGCCGTGGTAATAAAATAACGGCCAATATGATTGCCAGAGCCGCGAGCACCAAATTCAGAAAAATTTTCAGGTAGTGTTTTACAGAATCCATTATTCATCACTCTTTCTTATCCAGAACTACTTTATCAATAAAGTCATACAATTCGTCTCTGCCCTGCTTCGTCTGGGCAGAATAAGGAAATACCAGTGTTCCCGGCTCAACCTTTAGTGTTTCTTTGATCAGCCTGATCTGCTTCTGCACCTGAGAACGATTGATCTTATCCAGCTTTGTAGCAATGATGATCGGTCTGAATCCGTTATGTAAGATCCAGTCATACATCTGCACATCATTTGCACCCGGTTTATGCCGGATATCGATCAGCAGAAATACTTCTTTGAGCATTTCGGATTTTTGCAGATAGCGCTCGATCATCTTGCCCCATTTAGCTTTTACCTCCACAGAAGCATTCGCATAGCCATAACCCGGCAGATCCACAAAATACAGTTCCTGATTGATGTTGTAGTAATTGATCGTCTGCGTCTTACCAGGCTGTGCAGAAGTCCTTGCCAAAGATTTGCGGTTCATCAGCCCGTTGATCAGCGAAGATTTTCCCACATTACTCTTTCCGGCAAATGCAATCTCCGGGAGTGTATTTTTCGGTAATGTACTTGTAATGCCACACACTGTCTCCAGTGCCACATTTTTAATAATCATCTTTGCTCCCTTTCTGGAACGAGTGCTGCAGCACCTCTTCCATATTAGTAACAGGTGCAATATTAAGTCCTGTTTTAATTTCTTGTTCTATTTCTTCCAGATCTTTTACATTATCTACTGGTATTAATACGTTTTCAATACCTGCATTTTTGGCTGCAAGCAGCTTTTCTTTCAAACCGCCGATCGGTAATACACGACCGCGCAATGTGATCTCTCCTGTCATGGCAAGATTAGCACGGATCTTCCGGTGTGTGATCGCAGATAAGACCGCTGCCGCCATCGTGATACCTGCACTTGGCCCATCCTTTGGCACTGCGCCCTCCGGGATATGGATATGCAGATCATGCGTTTCAAAATAATCATCCGGGATATCATACTTCCTGCTGACAGAACGGATATAAGAAATGCCTGTCATTGCAGATTCCTTCATCACATCTCCCAGTTGTCCGGTCAGTTTGATCTCGCCTTTTCCGGGCATTTCGTTGACTTCAATCTCCAGTGTCACACCGCCGACGCTTGTCCATGCCAGACCGCGTACAATACCGACATCCGCTTTTTTCGCCCGCTTCTCGGGCTGGAACTTTTCTTTTCCCAGATATTCGGACAGATTATGAATGGTAATGCGGACAGCCTTTGTTTCCTTTTTCAAAAGCTGCGCTGCCACCTTTCTGCAGATCTTCCCGATCTTACGCTCCAGCTCCCTGACGCCCGCCTCTCTTGTATAGGCAAGGATCAGTTTCTCCAGTGCTTTATCGCTGAACGAAAGCTGTTTTGCCAGAAGACCGTGTTGGGAAAGCTGCTTCTTTACGAGGTGTTCTTTTGCAATATGCAGCTTCTCGTTTGTCGTATAGCCACCGATTTCTATGATCTCCATACGATCACGCAGCGGCGCATCAATGTCCTGCAGGTCATTTGCCGTCGCGATAAAAGTAACCTCCGACAGATCGATCGGCAGTTCCAGATAATGATCCTGAAAATGCTCATTCTGTTCACTGTCAAGCACTTCCAGCATTGCGGAAGCAGTGTCTCCTTTATAATCCCGGCTCATCTTATCAATCTCATCCAGCAGGATCAATGGATTTTTCACACCTGCCTGCTTGATCGCCGTAACGATCCGTCCGGGCATTGCACCTACATACGTCTTTCTGTGTCCACGGATCTCTGCTTCATCCCTGACACCGCCCAGACAGATCCTGACATATTCTTTGTGCATGGCGCGTGCCATACTGCGCGCAATACTCGTTTTACCGATACCAGGCGGTCCGACCAGACATAAAATAGGGCTGTTTCCTTTTTCAGCAAGCTGCCTGACTGCCAGATATTCCAAAATCCTCTCTTTGACATCTGTAAGCCCGTAATGGTCTGCCTGCAGGATCTTTTCTGCTTTCTCAATGTCTGTATTATCTTCCGAGCACTTGTCCCATGGCATCTCCAGAAGCGTTTCGATATAACCGCGTTCTACAGCACTTTCCGAAGAACTCATGCTGATCCTCTCGTATCTGGCGATCTCTTTTTTGATCCGTTCTTTTACCGTATCATCTGCCTGCAGCTTTTTCAGCTTTTTGTGGAATGCTTCCGCATCTGACTCGGTATCTTCCTCTCCCAGCTCTTTGCGGATGTAATGCATCTGCTCTCTGAGCACATATTCTCTCTGGTTTTTCTCTACCCTTTTCTTGACTTCCTTATTCAGTTCATTGCGGATCTCCATGACCTGGATCTCTTCCTGCAACAATGTTTCGATATAGGTATATCTGTCCTGCAGGGATATACATGCAAGTACCTGCTGTTTTTTTGCAGGAGAAACTTGCAGATTCATGGCAAGCTGATCCATAAAATGAGAGAAATCTTTCACTTCCTCCAAATGCCGGATCACGCCGTTGCCTTTGTCCTGCATGCTCTGCAGCTTCGTATAGGCTTCTGACAGCTGACGCCGCATTGCTTCCCGCGTCGCCGCATCCGGTTCTGCGTCCGCCTCTATATCTGCTTTCTGTATCGTAAAGACTGCCCACATGCAGTCTGTCTCTTCTATTTCTTCTATCTGCCCTCTGCAAACACCCTCTACCAATACCCGTATGATTTTCCCCGGCATTTTAATAAGCTGTCTGATCTTTGCAAGTGTACCGACTTCATACAGATCCTCTCTTGCAGGCTCCTTTATCTGCGGATCTTTCTGCATGACCAGAAAGATTTCCTGCTCCATGCTCATTGCCAGCTCCAGCGCTATGGCAGACGCTTTCCTGCTGATATCAAAGTGTATCACATTATCGGGCAGAACGCAGACATCCCGCAGGGGGATCACTGGTAATTTCTTCTGTATCTGTTCCATATTTTTCTCTTTCTTATGGCAAAACGCCGCCCTGCTGGCAGGGCGACGTCCTTATGCTCTTAATTTCTTTGCGGAATCCGATTCCCGATGCTCTACGATCGGTTTACTCTCTCCCAGCACTACCTGTTTTGTAATAGTACATTTTTGTATCGTATCATCCGATGGGATCTCATACATAATATCCATCATGATCTTTTCAATGATCGATCTCAGACCTCTGGCTCCGGTCTTTCTCTCCATTGCCTGCTTTGCGATCTCTGTGACCGCATCCGGCTCAAATTCAAGATCTACGCCATCCATTTCAAAGAGCTTCTTATACTGCTTTACAAGCGCGCTCTTTGGCTCTGTCAATATCTTCTTCAGTGCTTCTTCATCCAGTCCTTCCAAAGATACCGTGATCGGAACTCGTCCGACAAATTCAGGAATCAGACCAAATTTCACAAGATCCTGCGGTGTTACTTCCTTCAGCATATCGCTGATGTCGCGGATCACGTTTTCTCCGATCTCTGCATTAAAGCCAATGGACTTTCTGTCCAGTCTGTTTTCAATGATCTTTTCCAGTCCGTCAAACGCACCGGAACAAATAAATAAAATATTGGTTGTGTCAATCTGGATCAGTTCCTGATGTGGATGCTTTCTGCCCCCCTGTGGCGGAACTGATGCAACCGTACCTTCAATGATCTTCAGAAGTGCCTGCTGTACACCTTCGCCCGATACATCTCTGGTGATTGAAACATTTTCGCTCTTCTTTGTGATCTTATCGATCTCATCAATATAGATGATACCGTACTGTGCACGTTCTACATCATAATCTGCCGCCTGGATCAGCTTCAGCAGGATATTTTCCACATCTTCTCCGACATAACCGGCTTCCGTCAGTGTCGTCGCATCCGCGATCGCAAACGGTACATTAATGATCTTTGCAAGTGTCTGCGCCAAAAACGTCTTACCGCTGCCTGTTGGTCCGATCATGATGATATTGCTCTTCTGCAGCTCCACATCATCCAGATCCTTATCTGCGGTCACACGCTTATAATGATTATAAACAGCCACAGACAGTACCTTCTTGGCTTCCTCCTGCCCTATCACATAATCATCCAGAAACTCTTTAATCTCTACCGGCTTGAGCAGGTTAATATCCACTGCATTGGTGGATTCTTCCTCTTCATACTCTTCTTCAATAATATCCGCACACAGATCCACACATTCATCACAGATATAGACGCCTGTCGGGCCTGCGATCATTTTACGCACCTGATCCTGTGTCTTATTGCAAAAAGAACATCTGACTTTTGTATCAGAACTTTTTCCTGCCATTTTTACGCTCCTACATTTTAAATTTCCGTTCTGTTTTCGATAACTTTATCGATCAGACCATATTCCAGCGCTTCCTGTGCAGTCTTCCAGTTATCTCTTTCTGTATCGGCAGCGATCACTTCGTAATCCCGTCCGGTGTTGGCAGCAAGAATCTTATTCAGCTTTTCCTTGGTACGCAGAATATGCTTTGCTGCGATCTCGATTTCTGTAGCCTGTCCCTGAGATCCGCCTGAAGGCTGATGAATCATGATCTCAGCGTTCGGAAGTGCCATACGTTTTCCTTTTGTACCGCCTGCGAGCAGGAATGCACCCATACTTGCAGCCATACCGATACAAATAGTGGAAACATCACACTTTACATATTGCATCGTATCATAAATTGCCATACCGGCGGTTACGGAACCGCCCGGGCTGTTGATATAGATCTGGATATCTTTTTCCGGATCCTCAGCCTCTAAGAACAGAAGCTGTGCTACTACGATGCTGGCAGAAGTATCATTCACTTCTTCGCCCAAAAAGATAATTCTTTCTTTTAACAGTCTTGAATAAATATCATAGGAACGTTCCCCACGGCTTGTTTGTTCAATGACATAAGGTACTAAACTCATGGTAATTCCTCCTTACTTATATAAAACACGTCTTATTTCTTATTTGCTTTTGCTTTCCTTTGCATTGTCTCTTACGAACTCTGCTGCCTTTGTAACTGCAAGATCTTTCATGATCTCTGCCTTACCGGCTTCACCGATCAGCTCTTTTGCCTTATCAGCTTCCATCTGGTACATCTCAGCCATCTTTGCGATTTCCTGTTCGAAATCTTCTTCAGTCGCCTCGATTTTTTCTGCTGCTACAATTGCTTCTAAGACAAGTCTTGACTTGATACGGAGCTCAGCCTGTGGTCTGATCTGCTCAAGCATCTGCTCTTCTGTCATGCCTGTGAACTGCAGATACTGCTCGAATGATAATCCCTGACCGGATATACGCTGTGCGAACTCATCCATCATCTGTCTCTGTGTTGTCTTGATCATTGCTTCCGGAATATCCATCTTTGCATCAGCGATGACTGCATCAATCGCTGCTTTTTCTTTTGCATCCTTTGCATTCTTTTCTTTTGTCTCTGCAAGTCCTTTCTTAACGCTGTCCTTGTACTCAGCTACTGTTTCATACTCAGAAACTTCTGATGCGAATTCATCATCCAGCTCAGGCAGCTCGTCTACTTTGATACCGTTTACTTTTACTTTGAATACGGCCGGCTTTCCAGCAAGTTCTTCTGCCTGATAGCTTTCAGGGAAAGTAACATTTACTTCTACTTCATCGCCGATGTTCTTACCGATGAGCTGTTCTTCAAAATTATCGATAAAGGAATGAGAGCCGATCACCAGATCGTAATTTGTTCCCTTACCACCTTCAAATGCAACACCATCCACAAATCCTTCAAAGTCGATCGTAGCCTTATCGCCATCCTGAATCGGACGGTCTTCTACTGTAATCTCACGTGCATTGTTCTTTCTTTCACGGTCGATTGCTTCATTTACTTCGTCCTCTGTTACTTCTGTTTCGATTTTGTCGATCTTGACACCTTTGTATTTACCAAGCTCAACTTCCGGCTTTAATGCAACTTCTGCAGTAAAGATGAATGCTTTTTCAGGCTCTAACTGTACCACGTCGATCGTTGGTGTGGATACGATCTCTTCTTCACATTCTTTAACTGCTTTGTCATATGCACCCGGAATAACAGCATTTGCAGCATCCTCTAAAAATACACCCTTGCCATACATTTTTTCTACCATAGCAAGCGGCACTTTTCCTTTACGGAAGCCCGGAATAGAGATCTGGTTCTTATTTTTTAAATAAGCAGCATTAACAGCTTTTGCCATTTCTTCCACAGGTACCTCGATTGTAATCTTAGCCATGTTGTGCTCTAATTTTTCCATCTGTAAACTCATTTTTTCTATTTCCTCCTTGCTTGTGATCTCATTCGTATCACGCAATATTCTTTTCGTACTGAGCCAAGAAACAATTTCCCATACTCACAGTCATTATAGGATTATAGCACAAGTAACATGCAATTACCAGCACTTTTTCTTTGCAAAAATGCACTTTTTGGTCTGACAGAACTTACCATTATAGTTTCCTTTCATTCCGAACATAATAACATCAAGATAAGTGATAAAAAGCACGGATCCGGCGAAGCAGATTCCAGGGTAAGTGTTTTACACTTATCTTGGAAATAGATCAAAAAATATAATCACGGAGGTGAACAAAATGGCAAACACAAAATCATCTAAGAGCATGGAAGTTCCAGAAGCTAAGGCAGCTATGGATCGTTTCAAAACAGAGGTTGCATCTGAACTTGGTGTTAACTTAAAAGAAGGCTACAACGGTGATCTGACTTCTAAGGAAGCAGGTTCCATCGGTGGCGAGATGGTTCGTAGAATGGTAAAGAACTACGAAGAATCTCAGTTAAGATAACTCCCTCAGATCTTCATGCAAAAAGGACAGCGGCTGCTGTCCTTTTTGTTATATTCCTTATAAGTCTCTTATATTTCCATCTTCATAATAATCCTGCGGTGCCTGATCCATATAAGCGCCCGGATTGCCATATATATTTTGATAACCGCCCAATGTTTTATCATAATAATCTACGGTTGCTCTTCGCTTTAATGTCTCGTAAAGCGCTGTTCCTGTCATATTCACATAAGGATTTACCCAGAAAATACCTGCAATTCCACATGTAATACCAGCCACAAGAGCCCATCCGATGAAGGAAAGATCCAGCACAAATGTTTCCCACTTTTCGCCGTCCATCATCTCTTTTGACAGGCGGAACGCTTCTTCTGTCGTCACATCCGGATTTTCTGCCAGAATGTATGGGATCATGCGGTACTCATAACTTTTTACGATGCCCGGAACGATCAAAAGCAGCGACCACAGAAACTGATACAACCCCTTCAAAAACATAGTCTTTACGATATTGCCATATTTACCGTCCTTAAATGCCATCACGAGCACACTGATGTTTTTCATTGTCACTTCGCCATAAGCCGCTTCGATAAAATATCTTCTGCAGCCTACTTCGATCGGATTCAGTACGAATATGGAAACAATCACGGCAATGGCGATCACAGCAACGGCGAATACTGCGGCTATTGCCATAATGCCTCCTACAAGTGCCCAGTCAATCCCTGTGATGTTTCCTGTGATCCGGCTTGCGATATCACCTCCGTCCACACCACCGCTCCAGTCTGTCGAATAGTCTCTTCCGCTGTTACCACCGTTTGAAAATCCACCGGTGATCACCGCCAGAATCAGAGATACCAGCACAAGCGGCCAGTAGCTTCGTTTTACGTAAGCTTTTGCTTTTTCTTTTAATTCACTTCTCGTCCACATTGTTTTTCATTCCCTTTTCTTTGTTTTTTATATGCAGATCGCATAGCTTCTATGACGTCTGTTTCAATGTTTGTATACGATTTTCTCTGCAATATCGTCCGCACACGCCTGATCCTGCATACGTGCCAGAATGGCAAGTGCAAATTCGATTGCCGTGCCCATACCGCGGCTTGTGATAAAGTGATCGCAGACCTCTACCGGATTCTTTGTCACAACAGCACCTTCCAGATGACTTTCAAAGTCCGGGAAACAGCAGGCCGTTCTACCCTTTAACAGTCCCTTATGTCCGAAAATGCTCGGTGCTGCACAGATTGCGCTCAGATACTTTCCCTGTGCATGGAACCGGTCCACCTGCTCCATAAGCGGCGCACAGGCTTCCAGATTCTTTGTTCCGGGCATTCCACCCGGCAGAACGATCATAGCAGTCTCGTCAAAGTTAATCTCCGAAAGCAGCCTGTCTGCCTGTATCGTGATCTTATGTGAGCTTGTGACGCTCTTACTGTCCGTAATGGACACCGTCTCTACCGTAACGCCGCCACGTCTTAAAATGTCTACCACAGTCAGTGCTTCGATCTCCTCCACACCGTCTGCCAGAAATACACATACTTTACTCATAGATTCCTCCTGTTCTTCTGCTCTATGGCAGAAAAAATAATTCGCATTTTTACCATCCAGCCTATATAATAGTAACAACAGCGGATGCCCTGTCTGTCATATGCATCCACAAATTCATTTTGAAACGGAGTACAAAATCATGGAAATCGAACGTAAATTTACGATCAGACAACTTCCCGATAATCTGGACGCGTATCCACATTATGAGATCAAGCAGGCTTATCTGTGCACCGATCCCGTCATGCGGATCCGCAAGCAGGACAGCAAATACATCTTTACCTACAAAGGGCGCGGGCTTATGGTACGGGAAGAATACAACCTGCCACTGACACAGGAAGCCTTTGAAAAGCTTCTGCCGAAAGCGGAGGGTGTCATCATCCACAAAACCCGCTACAAGATCCCGATTGAGCAGTCCGATCTGGTCATTGAGCTGGATCTGTTCCATGCACCGTCCAACCTCATCATGGCTGAGGTGGAATTTCCGGACGAAGAAAGCGCAAACGCCTTCATCATGCCTGACTGGTTCCTTGCAGATGTTACAAACGATCCTGCCTATCATAACTCCAATATGGCTACAGCCGGACATTAAGTCCGGCTGTTTTCTTTTCTACTCATTGCTTACTGCATCTTGCATATACAAAAAAGGTTTCCCTGATCTTCTCTGCCAGCTGTTCAGCCACCTTACATCTCGTCTTTTTTTAATTTCCAGATATCCTCATTATATTGTGCAATTGTTCTGTCGGATGAGAAGAAGCCGGCCATCGCAATGTTAACAAGCATTTTCTTCTTCCATTCGTCTTTCTTTTCGTAATCTGCCAGTGCCTGATCTTTCGTCCTGATATAATCTTCCAGATCCAATAGTGTCATAAACCAGTCCTTGTTCAGAAGCTCTTTGTAAAGGCGCTCCAGATTTTCCTTATCTCCGATCTTCACAAGTGCATCACTTACAATAAAGTCCACTGCTTCTTTGATCACAGGGCTCTTCTCATAATAATCCTTTGAAACATAATCTGCCTTCTCATAGTGCTTGATGACCGTCTCGGATTTTTCACCAAAGATATAAATATTGTCCTCTCCGACAAGCTCATCAATCTCAACATTTGCGCCATCACTTGTACCGAGTGTCACTGCTCCGTTCAGCATGAACTTCATATTACCTGTTCCGGACGCTTCCTTGCTTGCCAGAGAGATCTGCTCAGAAATATCGCAGGCAGGGATCAGCTTTTCCGCATAGCTGACATTGTAGTTTTCTACCATGACAACTTTCATATAATCCTTTACATCAGGATCGTTGTTGACAAGCTCCTGCAGGCAGAGCAGCAGGTGGATGATGTCCTGTGCAATGATATAGGCAGGTGCTGCCTTGGCACCGAAAATAAAGGTAACCGGTGTACTCGGCTTCTTGCCGCCCTTGATCTCCAGATATTTGTGTATGATATACAACGCATTCATCTGCTGGCGTTTGTACTCATGCAGACGCTTGATCTGGATATCAAAGATAGAATTCGGATCTACGGTAACACCTTCGTTTTCCTGCAGATATGCAGCCAGCTCCTGCTTCTTCTCATGCTTGATCGCTGCGATCCGGTCAAGTACCTTGCTGTCATCTTCAAACTGCAGCAGCTTCTTCAGCTCATCCGCATCCTTCTTATAGCCATCCCCGATCGTCTCAGTCAACATCCGGGCAAGCGGTCTATTGCAGGATAAGAGCCAGCGGCGGAATGTAATACCGTTCGTCTTATTGTTGAATTTCTCCGGGTAGATCTTATAAAAATGATTCAGTTCTGTTTCCTTCAGAATCTCTGTATGGATCGCTGCCACACCATTGACTGAGAATCCGTAATGGATATCAATATGTGCCATATGGACTCTGTTGTCCTTATCGATGATCTGTACTCTCTCATCGTCATATTTCGCACGAACGCGCTTATCAAGCTCTTTGATGATCGGTACAAGCTGCGGTACAACCTTTTCCAGATATGCAAGCGGCCATTTTTCCAGTGCTTCCGCCAGGATCGTATGGTTGGTGTAAGCACATGTCTTGCTGACTACATCGATCGCTTCATCGATCGTAAATGCCTTTTCATCTACCAGAATACGGATCAGTTCCGGAATGATCATTGTCGGATGCGTATCATTGATCTGGATCACCGCATATTCGTTCATCTTACGCAGATCACATTTCTTTTCACGCAGCTCTTTTAAGATAAGCTGTGCACCGTTGCTGACCATAAAATACTGCTGATAGATACGGAGCAGATTACCTGCTTCATCAGAGTCATCCGGATATAAGAATAAAGTCAGGTTTTTATCAATATCTTTTTTATCAAAATCAATGCCTGATTTTACAATGCTTTCATCCACTGTTTCAATATCAAACAGATGAAGCTTGTTGATACCGTTTTCATAACCGACTACATCAATATCATACAGGCGTGAAGTTACCTTATGCTCACCAAACATGACGTCGAATGTCACATCTGTTTTCGTCAGCCAGGAATCATCCTCGATCCAGTCATTTTTTTCTGTATACTGCTTATGATTTTTAAACACCTGTTTAAACAGTCCGAAATGATAATTCAGACCAATGCCATCTCCCGGCAGGCCAAGTGTTGCGATGGAATCCAGAAAGCAGGCTGCCAGTCTGCCAAGTCCGCCGTTACCAAGAGACGGTTCCGGCTCAACCTCTTCGATCGCTGCCAGCTTCTTGCCGTTCTTTTCCAGAATACCGCTCAGTTTATCATAAATGCCCAGATTGATCAGGTTATTGGATAACAGTTTTCCGATCAGGAATTCCGCCGAAATATAATAAACTTTTTTCGGTCCGCTGATCGGCTCTGTGATCTCCAGCATCCCCTTTGTCAGGCGAAGGATTGCATAATAAAGTTCTTTGTCACTGCAGTCTGAAATGGATTTGCTGTACATGGACTGTGTAATGCCTTCCAGCTGTTCTTCCAGTTTCAGTTCTATCACTTCTCTTTGTAATGTCATAATGACCCTCCTACTTCTTCAATTAAATTCCCTACTTCTTCATCTTTCTTATACATGAAAACCGTGACTTTGTAAAGTCCTTTTTACGGTTTCTTTTCTTGTAGAATACCCTTTCTTCCATTATAATGAAAGGTAACAACTATGAGGGAGGTAAACAATGAAACAACACAAAAAGATTCTATCCATTTTTCTGGCAGCCCTTCTGCTGCTCCAGCCAATGACATTGCCGGCGAATGCATCCGTTTCGGAAAATAATACGCAGGCGCCGCCGGAGGAACCATCCATTTCCGCCAATGACGGCAGTCAGGAAACCAATCTGCCGGGCAACGATCTGGATGCAGATGTCGCAAAAGCCGGTCAGCCTGTTACCGTCACCTTTTACGACAGCGATAACCAGACTATTCTGATGCAGTTTCCATTCACCTATCAGGGAACAGCCATGCATTTCTCCGATTTTTACGAAACTGCCGATTTTCTGCAGCCGGTCCGCAAAGGCTACCGGTTAGCTTCCTGGAACTGCCTGACCAACGGCAAAACTTACCGTAAAGCCTCCAGCGTCTATAATCTTTCTTTAAACAAAGATCTGGTCTTTACCGCCAACTGGAGTGACACCCCCTATTCCTTTGAGATCAGTTACAACACAAACGGCGGCAGTATAAATGATACCGACGCAGACGGAAATGAGATCGATATTCCATACAGCTTCCGTGTCACCGATGACACAATAACATTACCGGATGCCACGCGGAAAAATTTCATGTTTGACGGTTGGTACAAAGACAGCACATTCACCGAAAAGGTTACAGAAATCCCCGCCGGTTCTTACATTGATTCTGATGAAAACGGCATTGTAAATCCACTTATCTTATACGCCAAATGGAAAGATGCAAGACCAAAGGCGCCACAGCTTACCCGCGCTCAGAACAAAAGCACCGGAAAAGTCATTTTAAGCTACACGGCAACTGCTGATAACTACGAAATTTCTTATACAACCGATAAAAAATTCAAAAAGAAGGTGAATAAAGAAACCATTGATGGCAAAACAAGCTGCTCTGTCCAAAATCTTCCCAAAGGCAAAACCTATTACTTCCGTGTCCGCGCCTTTGCCACAGATTCCACAGGCAGCATCTGCTACAGTTCTTATTCCAATGTCCTTTCCTGTAAGATCACAAAAGGCGTCAAAGAATACAAAGCCCGGAAAAATGCGGGAAAACTGAAAAAGACAGAAATCAGGGACGGTCAGCTTTTTGTCAGTGCCTCGGTTCCAAAACGGCTGAAAAGCAGTGATGATTCCTATTATCTGGTCAGAGTCAATCCATCCACCGGAAAATACGAGAAAAAGATCGCAGCCTGCCCAAAACTGAAAAAACCACAATTTTCCCTGCCGCTGATCGATGAAAAAGGAAATCATCTGATCCAGGGGAAATATGCCCTTGCCGTAAAAAAAGGAAAATCCTACTTTATCATATCCGGTAGTTCCTTTGTGAAGAACCCGGAAGCCGCAGCTACATATACTGCAGCCTTCCCGTCGACAACCTCCAAAAAAGGACTGCAGGGCTCACTTGATACAGACCTTGGCATACAGCACACTTTTTTAAATATGAATCTGAATGATGTCATAGCAGGCGGTTCCTATGCTTACCGATATAACGGAAAAACGTATCATTTTAACGATCCGTACGGCAGTTTTATTTCTTCCGCCAACCAAAATGGCATGACCGTTACCGGTCAGCTTATGCTGCGCTATCCGGGCAGTTCCTATTCTTATCTGCTCTATGGCACAAAATCCGCCACATCAAAGACAGGTTACTATGCCATGAACGCTCAAAGCAAAAAAGCCCGCGAAACATTAGAAGCAGCCTTCAGTTTCCTTGCCGAGCGTTATTCCACGGAGGACTGCCATCTTGACAACTGGATCCTCGGAAACGAGGTCAACATTTATCCGATGTGGTATTATGCCGGAAGCACCGGCAAAACCGCCTTTATGCAAAACTATGCGGACAGCTATCGTATCCTATATTATGCAGTCCGCAGCAACTATAAAAATGCACGCGTATTCATCTGTACGGACCACACATGGATCAACCGGTGTGGTGACTGGGGTGCAAAACCATTTATGGATGCTTTCAACAGCGAGATCAAATCGCAGAACAAAAATATTAAATGGAATCTTGCTTACCATGCTTACCCCGCCATTTTAACGAGATCCGCAACATGGAACGATTCCCATACAAAAAACAGTCTTGACAGCGATTTTGTATCACCGAGAAATCTTGATGTCATGGCAAATTATGTAAAAAAGAATTTTGGTTCCGATACCCATATCCTGTTATCCGAACAGGGCTTTACTTCCAACAGCGGACAGGATGTTCAGGCTGCAGCGATCGCCTACACATATTACAAGGCCGAATTCAACCCGATGATCGATGCTGTTATTTTCCGTTCAGTACAGGATGAGGCTTCCGAGGTATCACAAGGACTAAGCTTTGGACTGTATACGGCGGATGGCAAAAAAAAGCCGGCTTACAACGTCTTTAAGTATATGGACACACCACAGTACGCAAAATACACCAAAGCCTGTCTGAAAACGATTGGTATCAGCAGTTGGAAAAAAGCGACTTCTTCCTTTAAAGAAAGCAAACTAAAAAAGATGCCAGACCGCTAAGACTTCTCAATAAACGGCACAAAAATAGGATGTTTCAAAAGAAACATCCTATTTTTGTGCCTGTAAGGCGTTCCTGCGGATAACAGGACTTGAACCTGCACGGTCTCCCACCAGAACCTAAATCTGGCGCGTCTGCCAATTCCGCCACATCCGCATAGATCAAAAATATGCCGTATCATAGAAAATCCGTCAGTTTTCCTATGATACAAAAAATCTTGAAGCAACATAAGCTTCAAGATTTTTGAATGAGCCACCGGGGACTCGAACCCCGGACAACTTGATTAAAAGTCAAGTGCTCTACCACCTGAGCTAGTGGCCCATATTTAAACTGGGCTAGGCAGATTCGAACTGCCGAATGCAGGAGTCAAAGTCCTGTGCCTTACCGCTTGGCGATAGCCCATTATCAGAAAAGGTGGGTAAAGGGATTCGAACCCTTGGCCTCCAGAGCCACAATC
>HF995208.1 GCA_000432915.1 Firmicutes bacterium CAG:194 | reverse complement strand
AACAGAAAATAAAGAAGCAGCAGACGGAAGCGGAAGAAAAAGAAAAAATCCGTGAAAAAAACGAGGTCCTTATCATAAAAAGCGTCATGGCGTCTATTGCCCTGGGGGAAGCGGCGGCCACGGCCTTAAAGAATGGACACGCCAACGGAGAGACAGAAGCCGCCCTGGAATATGCCCGTAAGATTAAGCATGAACAAAAGGACTTCTTAACGGAGCAGGGAATAAAAGGGATTTACGAATAATCAGAACCAACAAGCCAAGCGGCTTTTGGAAATATAAGAAAGGAGAAAAGACCACATGAAAAATATTAACTGGACCAGGAAATTGACAAGCCGGAAAATGTGGACGGCGGTAGCGTCCTTTGTTTCCATGATGATTGTAGCCACCGGGGGAGCAGAGAACACCGCCACCCAGGTAACGGCCCTTATCATGGCCGGGGCGTCCGTGGTGGCCTACATCATTGGCGAGGGTTTGACAGACGCCGCCAACGTGGAAACCGAAGTGGAAGTGACAACGGAAGAGGAAGTGTAAACCATGGACAAGCAGGAGTTTATTAAAAAGATTGCCGGGTGCGTGCAGAAATACGCCCCGGCATACGGGATTTTGGTACATAGTCCGATTATAGCCCAGGCGATACTTGAAAGCGGTTGGGGAGAAAGCCGCCTGGCCGCCGTGTATCACAATTATTTTGGGCTGAAATGTGGGACAAAATGGACCGGGAAAAGCGTAAACCTTTCCACCATGGAAGAATATACGCCGGGAACCCTTACACAGATTAAGGACAATTTCCGGGCGTATGACAACATGGAAGAGGGCGTGAAAGGTTATTTTGAGTTTATTCAGTTGTCCAGGTATCAGAATTTACGGGGCATTACGGACCCGGAAACGTACCTTAAAACCGTTAAGGCGGACGGGTACGCAACCAGTAGCAAGTATGTGGACAATACAATGAGGATTGTTACACAGTACGATTTGCAGCAGTATGATGTGAAAGGAGCCGGAAGCATGGCAAAATTGGCAAGTGCAGTATTAGCCCAAGCAAGGGCGTGGATTGGACGAAATGAAGCGGACGGCACACACAAGGGCATTATTGACGTGTACAACAGCCATAAACCATTGGCGAGGGGTTACAAAGTCAAATATACAGACGCCTGGTGTGCCACCTTTGTTTCCGCCGTGGCTATCAAGTGCGGTTTGACTGGTATTATACCGACAGAGTGCGGTTGCGGTCAGATGATTGCATTATTCAAGAACCTGGGGGAATGGCAGGAAAGCGATAGCAGGACGCCAAGCCCTGGGGACATTATTTTTTACGATTGGGACGATACCGGGGCCGGGGATTGTACCGGGTGGCCGGACCATGTGGGCATTGTTGAGAGCGTGAGCGGCGGAAAGATTACCGTTATCGAGGGCAATAAAAACAATGCCGTAGGCCGCAGGACATTGGCCGTAAATGGTCGCTATATCCGTGGCTACGGTGTGCCGAAGTATGACAAGGAAGCCGCCGGGAGCGGGTCCCAGGCAACAAAGAGCGTGGCAGCAGTAGCCAAGGAAGTGATTGCCGGAAAGTGGGGCAACGGAGAGGACAGAAAGAACCGCCTTACCGCCGCCGGGTACAATTACGAAGCCGTCCAGGACCAGGTAAATGCCTTGCTGAAAGGCACCACTGCCACAACAAAGAGCGTGGCAGCAGTAGCCAAGGAAGTGATTGCCGGGAAATGGGGAAACGGGAAAGAGAGAAAGAACCGCCTGGAAGCCGCAGGATATAATTACAATGAGGTCCAGGCAAAGGTCAACGATATGTTGAGATAGTAACTATCAATACCGCCTTTTGGAATACGTCCGCCAGGGACGTGCAAGGAATTTAATATGTCACGGAGAAAGGACACGTCAATAAAAGGCGTGTCCTTTTTGCCTAATGCATTTCCAGTAATTCGTCATAAGTTGTTTGGAGAACATCACGAATACCTTTTAACTGGCTTAACTGTATATGTTGTATTCCCCTTTCGATTTTTACCAACGCTTCACGGGTCATGTCTATGTCGAGTAGTTGTAAATCACGGACAAGAGCAGTTTGCCCTATATTGCGTGATTTCCTTACTCTTCTTATATTTTGGCCTATGGTATTTCCGGTATCGTCTTTTATTTTGACTTGTAACATTGCGGCCCCTTTCTGGACTAATATTAGTCCTTTTTTCTTTATTTTACGGGGAAGTGCGTGTTATAATGGGACTAATACCAGTCCACTATTGGATTACACAATGGGGGCACAGTATAAAACCAACAAAAGGAGATTGGAAAATGGGACTTTTCGGAAAGAAAAAAGAAGCGAAAGAACAAAAACCGATTGAAGAGGTAATGGCTCAAAATGTATTTGGAAAAACATTACTGCCTGGGGAAAAGATTGATTATTGTATTCAAGGAAAAGGACAGGCGGAAAAGTTGGTTTTTTCAACGGCAGTTTTGGCAGTAACAGAGAAAAGGTGCCTATATTTTGAGCAGGACGGGAGCCAATCAAAAACGGAAACGCTCATGTATGACAAAATCGTTGCCATATCCCAAAATACGGGATTTGAAAAGAAAATGGGAAATTATATTGGCGTAACCATTACCACGGCGGACGGAAAAGACAGAGTGGTAAGGTGCGTAAGCAATGAAGCAAACCAGGCAAAAGTCAACGAAATTATTTTCATAATAGAAAGCAGAAGATAAAAACAACCCTCAATGTGAAGCGTAAAGCAGCCACACATTGAGGGATTTTTATAAAAAATAAAAATATGTCGTAATATGTATTGACATATGCCGACATATGTTATATAATAAAGACAGTTAAGAGAGATACTTAACGAATACATGGGCAAGCATAGAAAGGAGATAACATGAGCGAGAACATGACAGACAAACAAATGGAAGTAATCCTTAACCTGGTAGCCGATAAATTTAGTAATTGCAAGAACATGGAAGAGGTTGCCAAGGCGGTGCAGGAAGTCAGAGACATGGCAAAAAAAGAAAAGCCTAACGAATAGGCTTTAGGGGTACAGAAAGGGCGGTGGACTTGCCAAAGCCGCCCAAACTGTAAAATTATTATAAATCATTTGGCAAGAGAAAGGAAGAGGGAATTTGCCGAAATAGGAAGAGAGGTTGGAAAATGCCAAGAACTAAAACCGGAGAATTTAATCAAATTGCATACCAAAACGAATTTAACAAACGGAATTATGACCGCATAGAAATAAAAGTGCCAAAAGGCAGAAAAGCAGTAATAAAAGCGGCGGCAACGGCAGCAGGACAAAGCGTAAATGAGTTTATTGCCAAGGCCATTGACGAAAGAATGGAAAGGGACGGAGATAGTGAAGCCGACCGGAAAGGATAAGAATATGAAAACATGGTATTGCGTAACATCTTCATTTGATGATAGGGGAAGAGTGGTGGCCGCTATTACGGCAAGCAAAGAAGCGGAAACGTGCCCGGAAAACACATACACAAGCACAAGCCGGAAAGATATTTATAATGATTGGTTTGGAAGCACAGAGGAAGCACAAGCATGGGTGGAGCAGGCCCGTTGTGCATAAGAATAACTGCCAGGGCGGCAGAAAGAGCCGCCCGGCAATTAAAACGGCCACGCCGACCATGGGCGGCGTGAGGGTCCGAAGCCCCTACAAACAGTTGACGGGTTGCAATGGTGGGCATTGTGGTGTTGGCTGACAAGTTTCTGCCAGGGTTTAATGTGAACCGGGCGGCGTGTAGCAGGACAGGCAAACAGACGGCACGCCTGGGCGGTGGGCAATCGTCCTAATCAAAATAAAAGTCGGGAGCCTGGACCCCACAATGTCCACATCATTGTAAATAGAAAAAGTATAACGCACCGGGCACAATATGAATTACGATTACCATAGGAATTACTTGCCGGGAAGCGATAAAACAACGGCACGGACTTTTTCGTGCCCGTTTTATCACAAGAGAGGTAATTTCATGGGAAAATTATTTAAACATTTGAGCCAAAACGATAGAATCAAAATGGAAACTATGTTAAATTCCGGCCATAAAGTAGTAGAGGTTGCGGAATATTTGCACGTTCACAGAAGCACTATTTATAGGGAAATGAAGAGGGGAGAATATACCCACAGAAATAGTGACTACACCGAGGAAACAAGGTATAGCAGCGATTTGGGACAAAAGAACCATGATTGGAACGCCCAGGGAAAAGGGCGGAATATAAAAATAGGAAATGACCGCACACTTGCAGAGTATATAGAGGGAAAAATAATAGAAGATAAATATAGCCCGGAAGCGGCATTGGCGGCGGCAGCAGAAAGCGGTATAGAGTTTACTACCTCTATAAGCGTAAGAACATTATACCGATACATTGATAAGGGCATTTTCCTCAAACTCACAAACAAAGATTTGCCAGTAAAGGGAAAAAGAAAAAAGCACAATAAAAAGGTTAAGGTGCAAAAGAGAGCGTCCGCAGGGGAAAGCATAGAGAACCGCCCGGACGAAGTAAAGGACCGGGAAATTTTTGGCCACTGGGAAATGGACACGGTAAAGGGCAAGCAGGGGGTAACAAAGTCATGTATGCTTGTGCTTACGGAGAGGAAAACAAGAGATGAAATAATAGTGAAGTTGCCGGACCAAAAGGCGGCCAGTGTAGTAGAAGCCATTGACCGATTAGAAAGGAAATGGGGCGATATGTTCACAAAGGTATTTAGAAGCATTACCGTAGATAATGGCGTGGAGTTTTCAGACTATGAGGGGTTAGAACGGTCTGTATTACATGAGGGAGAAAAGCGAACCTTTGCTTTTTACTGCCACCCATATAGCAGTTGGGAGAGGGGTAGCAATGAAAATAATAACCGCCTTATCCGCCGACACATACCAAAGGGGGAAGATTTTGACGAGAAGCAGGACCGGGACATTGAATATATAGAAAACTGGATAAACAACTATCCAAGGGGAATTTTCGGTTTTAAGACATCCGCACAACTCTTTGAAGAGGAAATAAAAAAACTGGCTTAGAAAAAAATTTCAAAAAAAACTTGTCGCAAAACTATTGACAAAATATATAGCGGCTACACAGCAGTAGGTGCTTGACAATGTCCGATATCTAATCTATAATACGCTTAACAAGAGAACCGAAAGCTAGATGCACCTAGCTGCCGGTAAAATAGTTTGCTACAAAAAGTAACGCCTTATCTTATCAGGACGAGGGCGTTACTTTTTGCGTTGTGTGACAGTAACAAGAGTAATAACAGCGCAAAGCATAATTACAAACGTGAATAAATCTGCATATGTAACCATTGGCACCAGCTCCCTTCATTAGTATCCGGTAACTGCGCATCGCCCCTTCGGTTCCCTGGGTAAGCATATTATGAGATTGTCAAGGTGGGTAAATAGCGATTAAGAAAAATAATTGTTACAGAGTTGAATTAGAATAACGCTTATTGACGATATGATGTGACAATAATAGTAGATATGTATAAAAATGTCAATGGGACTTTCGACATGGAGGAGGGTTAAAAACCCTCCTCCTTCAAGTTTTCCACAAGCTGTATGTAACATTCTAACACATCAAATCCTTTGATATCTTCTCTTTTCAGATCAATCATATCGCCATGCGAAATGCCGCGCTTTCTGCTTTGCAGCGTCCCCTGAAACTGTCCCCATTTGGCAGAACTTTCTGTCACAAGACCATCGTTTGGCTCGTGGGAAAGCAGCTTCATAAAGAAGTAAGGCACTGACAAAAGCGCGTCACTGAAGCAGTTTTTCATGACAGAAGCATAGCTTTGATAATAGACCTGCGGGCTGTCAGGTGTTGTCTCATTAAACTGGCTACAGAATGCAGGATCAAGCTGTTTGCTGGAATGGTAGCAGTCCGGATGTTCGTCGCCAAGCTGAGCGGAAGAACGATCCAGAAGACCGGCGATCCATCGATAGATGTCATCCGGCAGTTTGTTTAAAAAAGGGATCAGCTCGGAACCGCGGTGCGGCGTTGACATTGTTGTCAGGCTGGCGATCTTATCTGCGTAACCAAGGTGGCTGATCAGATAACGGCTGTCCAGCCCTCCCTTTGAATGGGCAATGATATTGACCTTATCTGCACCGGTCTCCTGCAGTGCTTTGTCAATCGTCTGTGCGATGGCAGCGGCATTTTCTTCTATGGTTCCCCAGGCTTTCTGATGTCCATAATAGACGCAGGCGCCATTCATCTGCAAAATTCGCGGAATACGGCCCCAGTAATTAAAATATTTCAGATCGCGGAATCCGATACCATGCACCATGATAAGCGGATATTTTGTCTTGCAGGCATTGGAAGAGGGACGCAGCTCTGCGTTTTGCCGTCTGGTGACTGCAATGGCATATTCATCTTTGACAGCCCTGCACATAGCATGGGCAAGAAACAGATTGACCACGGGAATCCAGAGGTTGAGACAGATCAGAACCCGCTTTACAATGCCGAGCCGCCTGCAGGTGCAGATCACATGGATGCCACCATTCAGCAGAAACAACAGGATAAATACGCATGTGTAAATAATATCAAACGTAAAGAACAGCGCAGTCGCAAAGCTGATGCCATAGTCAAGCCTGTCGAACAAAGACGGTAGAAAGAACTGGCTTGTCAGATATAGGATAAGATACAGGAAGATCTGCAGAAAAATGCCGAGAATACCAGCCTTTAACAGAAGCATGCCACCGTATTCGATGCGGATCCGTGTATTGCCGGATTCATCCCTGCGGAAGGGCACAAAATGCATTCGGATCGTGGAATACAGATGAAATGCTGCCAGCCCAAGGGCAAGGAATATCAAAGGAATCAAGGAAAGATCCGAGATCAGACAGCAGTAAAAAATAAATGGAAAATGCGGTACGATCAGAAAATACAGAAACCGCATCGGACCGGTCAGCAGGTCGATCTTTTTGACCGCATCCAGATATAGCAATAACATTAAAATACAAAAAATCAAAATTGTCATTTGTTTTCTCCTTTTCCAAATTATAGCAGAGAATATCCAAGGCGTATAGGTATAAAAAAAGATACAAAATTGTATATAACTATGCTATAGTAGATTTGTATGGTCGATAGAAAATCAAACTACAATCATTTTAGGAGGATTTATAGCATGCAGATGAAGTCGATTGAAAAACAGTTGCAGCAAAATGCATATCCGGGCAGAGGTATTATCATTGGTAAGAGCGCAAACGGTAAGTATGCGGTAACAGCATATTTTATCATGGGCAGAAGTGAAAACAGCCGTAACCGTGTCTTTGTAGAGGACGGAGAGGGTATCCGCACACAGGCATTTGATCCGGGTAAATTAAGTGATCCGAGTCTGATCATCTATGCACCGGTACGGGTGCTGGGCAATAAAACGATCGTGACAAACGGCGATCAGACAGATACGATCTATGAACTGATGGACAAGCAGCAGACATTTGAACAGGCACTGCGCACCAGAGAGTTTGAACCGGATGCACCAAACTACACACCTCGTATTTCAGGTATCATGCATCTTGAAAACGGTGGCTTCAATTATGCAATGTCTATTTTAAAGAGCAATAATGGCAATCCGGCAGCCTGCAACCGTTACACATTTGCCTATGAAAATCCGGTAGCAGGCGAAGGACGTTTCATCCATACTTACATGGGCGATGGCAATCCGCTTCCGAGCTTTGAAGGAGAACCGGAGCTGATCTCTATTCCGGATGATATGGATGCATTCACAGAGCTTCTGTGGAATAGCTTAAACGCAGATAATAAAGTATCTTTATTTGTCAGATACATTGAGATCGAGACAGGTAAGTATACTTCTAAGATCGTAAATAAGAACCAGTAAAATAAAATCAAACAAATAGGGAGAATACAAATGAACGAATTAGAACTGAAATACGGTTGTAACCCAAATCAGAAGCCTTCCCGCATTTATATGGAAGATGGCAGTGATCTGCCGGTCACAGTACTGAACGGTAAGCCTGGCTATATCAATTTCCTGGATGCTTTTAATGGCTGGCAGCTTGTAAAGGAACTGAAAGCAGCAACAGGACTTCCTGCTGCAACTTCTTTTAAACACGTATCGCCTGCAGGTGCGGCTGTCGGACTTCCGCTGAGTGAAGTAGAGAGCAAGATCTACTGGGTAGATGATCTCGGCGAGCTTTCTCCGCTGGCTTGTGCATATGCAAGAGCAAGAGGCGCAGACAGAATGTCTTCTTTCGGTGATTTTATTTCTCTTTCCGATGTCTGTGATGAATCCACAGCAAGGATCATCAAAAGAGAAGTTTCCGATGGTGTCATTGCACCGGGCTATACAGACGAGGCACTTGCGATCTTAAAGGCAAAGAAAAACGGAAATTATAATGTGATCCAGATCGATCCTGATTATGTACCGGCTCCGATCGAGCACAAGCAGGTATTTGGTATTACATTTGAACAGGGCAGAAATGAGCTCAAGATCGATGATGAGCTGCTTTCCAATGTAGTCACAGACAACAAAGAAATTCCGGAATCTGCAAAGATCGACCTTGCGATCGCACTGATCACACTGAAATATACACAGTCCAATTCAGTCTGCTTCGCAAAAGGCGGACAGGCAATCGGTATCGGAGCAGGACAGCAGTCACGTATCCACTGTACAAGACTGGCAGGCTCTAAGGCTGATAACTGGTTCCTGCGTCAGTCACCACAGGTTATGAACCTTCCGTTTGTAGATAATATCCGCAGAGCAGACCGTGATAACACGATCGACCTCTATATCGGAGAAGATTACATGGATGTTCTGGCTGAAGGCGAATGGCAGAAGTTCTTCAAGGAAAAACCACCTGTATTCACCCGTGAGGAAAAGAGAGCATGGCTGGATCAGAATACAGATGTGGCACTTGGCTCCGATGCATTCTTCCCATTCGGAGATAACATTGAAAGAGCACACAAGAGCGGTGTGAAATATGTGGCACAGCCGGGCGGTTCTATCCGCGATGACCATGTCATCGAGACTTGCAACAAGTACAATATGGCAATGTGCTTCACAGGAATCCGCCTGTTCCATCATTAATTATCGAAAAAACAATAGCTCCTGCATTATATTTTATGCACGCTACGCATGCTTTTCTACTAAGGCACGTACTAACATGGATATGGCACGCGAACATTCGACATCCATGTCTCAGATTCGCTGCCACGACGTCCTTGTCGTGGCACCATATCCATTGTCAGTACTTAGCCAAGTAGAAAGACGCATTTGTAGCTATCGCATAGCAATATAATGCCGGAGCTATTGTTATTTGTAGAAATATAGAAGAAGAAAACCATATGCCGGACAATCGATAGCGCAGACGACCGAGATTTGCGAAGCACTTGCCGCAGCGGAGAGACCGCAACGCTTTTTTGCAAAATGTAACGGATTTACTATGTGAATCCGTTATGTAGCCTCTGTGCATCGGCAAAGCCGATTTTACATGCACAGAGGTTCTAGCGGCCGGAGCACGGCAATATGCGCTCATAGCAAATCGCAGGGTAGTCAAGCGTGATTGACTGGTATATGGTTTTCTTCGTATTATTACATATATAATTATTCTGGTCTTACAGGGGGCAAGTAGGCTGTCTCTTAGTACTGCATAGCCTCTTCTTCTCCATTCACAACGCGAAGTCCGCCCTGTGCAAGTGCAAGGAGCTCATCTTCGCCCGGATATACAGTAAATGGAGCGATCCATTCGCAGCGGGCTTTCAGACCGTCTACAACACCCTTATCGTAAGCAATACCACCTGTTACGATGATCTGGTCAACCTTGCCTTCGAGGACAGTAGCCATAGCACCGATGTTTTTGGACATCTGCTGAATGAATGCATCACGCACTTCAGCAGCCTTTGTATCGCCTGCGTCAACCATCTTCTCTACATCACGCATATCGTTTGTGCCAAGATAAGCATTGAAACCGCCGTTGCCGACTAATTTCTTGTAAACCTCAGCTTCTGTATATTTGCCGGAGAAACACATCTTTACGAGTGCACCAACAGGAACTGCGCCTGCACGCTCCGGAGAGAATGCGCCGTCACCGTCAAGAGCGTTGAAGATATCAATGACCTTGCCCTGCTTGTGAGGACCTACGGAAACACCGCCGCCCATGTGGACAACAATCAGATTCAGGGAATCATAAGACTTGCCGACTTCCTTTGCATATCTCTTTGCAACAGCCTTCTGGTTCAGTGCATGGAAGACAGAAGTTCTTGGAAGCTCCGGAACACCTGAATAACGGGATGTTGGAATCAGCTCGTCTACAACGACCGGATCAACGATGAAAGAAGGAACACCGATGGAATCACCGATCTCTCTTGCAAGGATACCGCCGAGGTTGGAAGCATGCTGTCCCTGTTTGCCAATCTTTAAGTCATTTAAAAGATCATCTGTTACTGCATAAGTACCGCCTGGGATCGGTTTTAACATACCGCCGCGGCCGACAACGAAATCAAGGGAGTTGATATCGAAATCTTTTTCCTTTAACAGATTTACGATAATTTCTTTACGGAAGTCTTTCTGATCGAAAATGGTAGCATATTTAGCGATCTCTTCTGTAGAGTGACGCAGCGTTTCTTCGAATAATAATGTTTCATCTTCAAAAACACCGATCTTTGTAGAAGTAGAACCTGGATTGATAATTAAACTCTTTTTAGACATAACTGTTTCCTTTCTTTAATATGAATACACTATTTCATCATCTTTTCTGCCATAACGGCTGCAAGTGCAATGGAATTTACCTTTGTCTCGCATGTATCGGAACGGGATGTCAGGATGACCGGTGCCTGTGTACCGGTTAAGATATTACCGTTCTTGACCGGAACCATATGTACGATTGCTTTGTATACAAGGTTTCCTGCATGGATGTCAGGGAACAGAAGGATATCTGCATCGCCTACGATCTTACGGTCGAGCGCACCTTTTTCTGCAGCGGCTTCTTTGTAAAGCGCAATATCAAGAGAGAGAGGACCGTCAACGATACAGCCTGTGATCTCGCCGCGTTCATTCATTTCTGTCAGCTGCTGTGCATCCACTGTAACAGGCATCTTCGGATTGACGATTTCAACTGCTGCAAGAGGAGCAACCTTCGGATTCTCAACGCCGCAGGCATTTGCTACTTCTACTGTATAGTTGATGATGTTGACTTTATCTTCCAGTGTAGGATATGGGATGAATGCTACGTCAGTAAAGAATAACAGACGGTCAATTCCCGGGATTTCAAATACACAGACGTGAGATAATGGTTTGCCTGTACGAAGACCACATTCTTTGTTCAGAACACTCTTTAAGAATGTCTTTGTGTCAAGAAGACCCTTCAGATACATATCGGCTTTCTTGTCATGTACCAGCTTGACTGCTGCAAGAGAAGCTTCAACAGTGTCTTCTACATTGATGATTTCATAATCGGATAAATCCATATCAATCGTAGCTGCGATCTCTTTGATTTTTGCTTCGTCGCCGACAAGAATGGAATCAGCAATGCCACGTTCCTTAGCAGCCTTGACAGCTTCCAGAACAGCCTTGTCCTGTGCGCAGGCTACAGATAATTTCTTCTTTGAACAAGAAGATACCTTTGACAATAATTCATCAAAATTTTTTGCCATTTTTTTACACCTCATTTGTCATATTCTTCTGGGGAAACCCCATTTGTTAAAATTCTAACACTAAAAGAGCGAAAAAGCAATGATTCCGCGCCTTTCTATTCATAAAAATTTAACTTTCTTAACCATCCTTTCAGGTTGAATCATCTATGTAAATCTGTTACAATGTACATTAGGTTTTATCCGGAATAACTCTGTTTTATGCAGAGAACAGTAGGAGTTAAGGCAAATTATGAAAATGATAGAAAAGGTATTCGGAACCCACAGCGAGCGGGAACTGAAGCGTATCGAGCCAATCGTAGACAAGATCGAATCTTATCGCGATACGATGCGTGCACTGTCAGATGAAGAGTTAAGAGGCAAAACAAAAGAGTATAAAAAGCGTCTTGCGGAAGGTGAGACACTTGATGATCTTCTGCCGGAGGCATTTGCTACAGTCCGTGAGGCAGGTAAACGTGTTCTGAATATGGAGCATTACAGGGTACAGCTCATTGGTGGTATTATCCTGCACCAGGGACGTATCGCTGAAATGCGTACCGGTGAAGGTAAGACACTTGTTTCCACACTGCCGGCTTATCTGAATGCGCTGGAAGGAAAAGGTGTACATATCGTTACGGTCAATGATTATCTGGCAAAGCGTGATGCGGAGTGGATGGGACAGATCCATGAATTTTTAGGACTGACGGTCGGTGTTGTACTGAATGACTTAAAGCCGGAGGAAAGACGGGCAGCATACAACTGCGATATTACTTACGTTACGAATAATGAACTCGGATTCGATTATCTGCGTGACAACATGGTTATCTATAAGGAACAGCTTGTACTCCGTGATCTGCATTATGCGATCATCGATGAGGTTGACTCTGTTCTGATCGATGAGGCACGTACTCCACTGATCATTTCCGGACAGAGCGGCAAGTCCACAAAGCTGTATGAGGCATGCGATATTCTGGCACGCCAGCTCAAGCGTGGTAAAGATCAGGAAGAGCAGTCCAAGCTGGATATCATGATGGGTATCGAGCAGGAAGAAGACGGTGATTTCATCGTCAATGAAAAGGATAAGCTGGTCAATCTGACTGCGGAAGGCGTGGAGAAAGTTGAGAAGTTCTTCCAGATCGAAAATCTGGCAGATCCGGAAAATCTGGAGATCCAGCATAATGTCATTCTGGCACTGCGTGCCCACAATCTGATGTTCCGCGATCAGGATTACGTTGTAAAAGACAATCAGGTCTTCATCGTAGATGAATTTACCGGACGTATTATGCCGGGACGCCGTTTCTCAGATGGTCTGCATCAGGCGATCGAGGCAAAAGAACATGTAAAGATCAAGAGAGAAAGCAAGACACTGGCAACCATTACCTTCCAGAATTTCTTCAATAAGTTCGAAAAGAAGTCAGGTATGACAGGTACTGCTTTAACAGAAGAAAAGGAATTCCGTGATATTTACGGAATGGATGTTATCGAGATCCCTACAAACCGTCCTGTTATCCGTAAGGACTGGGAGGATGCAGTCTATAAGACAAAGAAAGAAAAGCTGCATGCGGTTGTGGAAGCTGTCAAGGAAGCACATGACAGAAATCAGCCGGTTTTAGTCGGTACGATCACGATCGAAGCATCCGAAGAGATCAGTAAACTCTTAAAGAGAGAGGGCATCCAGCATAAGGTATTAAATGCCAAATTCCATGAGCTGGAGGCAGAGATTGTTGCAGATGCAGGTATTCACGGTTCCGTTACGATCGCTACTAACATGGCAGGTCGTGGTACGGATATCAAGCTGGATGATGAATCAAAAGAAGCAGGCGGTCTGCGTATCATCGGTACGGAACGTCACGAGTCAAGACGTATTGATAACCAGCTTCGCGGTCGTGCGGGTCGTCAGGGAGATCCGGGTGAATCTCGTTTCTATATTTCTCTTGAGGATGACCTGATGCGTCTGTTCGGTTCAGATCGTATGATGACGATGTTCAATGCGCTCGGTATCGAGGAAGGACAGCAGATCGAGCATAAGATGCTGACAAAGGCGATCGAGACAGCCCAGAAGAAGATCGAAAGCAATAACTACGGTATCAGAAAGACGCTTCTGGAATACGATCAGGTTATGAATGAGCAGAGAGAGATCATCTACGCAGAGCGTCTCCGTGTACTGAACGGAGAAAGCATGCGTGATGTGATCTATAAGATGATCACAGATATTGTGGAAAATGCGGTAGATTCCAGCATTTCCGATGACAGAAGCAGTGATGACTGGGATCTGGCAGAGCTGAATCAGCTTCTTCTGCCGATCATTCCGCTACGGCCGGTGATCCATCCGGATATCAAGGGTATGAAGAAGAACGAACTGAAGCATTCCCTGAAAGAAGAAGCAGTCAAGCTGTATGAAAGCAAGGAAACGGAATTCCCGCAGCCTGAAGCGATCCGTGAAGTAGAGCGTGTGATCCTCCTGAAGGTGATCGACCAGAAATGGATGTCCCATATCGATGATATGGAGCAGCTGCGTCAGGGCGTTGGTCTGCAGGCTTACGGTCAGAGAGATCCGCTTGTGGAATACAAGCTGGCGGGATATGACATGTTCGATGCCATGACAGCGGCAATTCAGGAAGATACGGTCAGACTGCTGTTTAATGTCAGGATTGAGCAGAAAGTAGAGCGTGAGCAGGTTGCAAAGGTAACAGGAACAAACAAGGATGATTCTGCACCGAAGGGACCTGTCAGAAGAGAAAGCGAAAAGATCTATCCAAACGATCCATGTCCGTGCGGAAGCGGAAAGAAATATAAGAACTGCTGTGGCAGAAAGCTTTAGAGCGCAACTGTCATGAGCAGGAAAAGTGGGTTTGTGAATCTGTAGCAGACCCGCTTCTATATATAAGAATAAGGTGGTGAGCAGAGTGGTCGAACTCGATCAGTTAAAACAGGAACTTTTATCCTACGAATCTCCACTTGCGGAAGTAAGGGATTCACTTTGACATCGCTAATAAAGAAAAGCGAATCGAAGAATTAGAGCGGGAAATGGAAGCCCCGGGCTTTTGGGATGATGCGGAAGCAGCACAGGAAAAGTCAAAGCTTCTCAAAGGTTTAAAAGACGATGTAGAGACGTGTGCTCATCTGTATCAGCAATACGAGGATATAGAGACGTTGATCCAGATGGGCTATGAAGAAAATGATGAAGAGCTTGCACAGGAAGCGAGAGAAGAATTTGACAGCTTCGTGCAGACGCTGGACAATATCAAGATCCGTACGTTGCTTTCGGGAGAGTATGACAAATGCAATGCGATACTGAAGCTGAATGCGGGCGCAGGCGGAACGGAAAGCTGTGACTGGGCGCAGATGCTGTATCGTATGTATACAAGATGGGCAGAGCGCAAAGGATTTACGGTAGAGGAGCTGGATTTTCTGGAAGGCGAAGAGGCCGGTATCAAATCGGTCACATTCCAGGTAAACGGTGAGAATGCCTATGGCTATCTGAAATCAGAAAAGGGTGTGCACAGACTGGTGCGTATTTCTCCGTTCAATGCACAGGGAAAGCGTCAGACTTCGTTTGTATCGCTGGATGTAATGCCCGATATTGAAGAAGATGTGGATGTGGAGATCCGTGATGAGGATCTGCGTATCGATACCTACCGAAGCTCCGGAGCCGGTGGACAGCATATCAACAAGACGTCTTCCGCAATCCGTATCACACATCTGCCGACAGGCATTGTGGTACAGTGTCAGAATGAACGAAGCCAGCATATGAACAAGGACAAAGCAATGCAGATGCTGCGTGCAAAGCTGTATATGCTCAAGCAGGAAGCAAATGCGGAAAAACTGTCTGATATCCGTGGTGAGGTGACGGAGATCGGATGGGGCAATCAGATCAGGTCTTATGTCATGCAGCCATATACTATGGTCAAAGACACAAGGACCGGCGCTGAGACAGGCAATGTAGATGCGGTCTTGGACGGCGATATCGATAAATTTATCAATGCATATCTCAAATGGAAAAGCCTGGGCGATTAAGCCCAGGCTATATATATGAATGTAAAACATTCATATATATAATGATGCACACTCACGCGAAGCGGAAAATATATGCCATGAGGAAGAACCTCATGGCATATCGTGTTCGGCGTATAATATACTAACAGAAAAAACATATAGTAAGCAATCGATAGTGTAGACGACCGAGATTGCTTACTATATGTTTTTTTCTGTTTACATTATTTATACTTCGGAACTCTCTCAAAGTAAGATTTTGTCTCAGCCACGATCACGCCGGATAATGCGATCAGAGCTACCAGGTTAGGCAGAGCCATCAGACCGTTGAAGATATCGGCGATCGTCCAGACTGCGGAGATCGTCATGAAAGGTCCGATCAGGACTGCCAAAATGTAGATCCAACGATATACATGTACGACCTTCTGATTGCCATGGCAGAGGTATTCGAGACAACGCTCGGAATAGTAATCCCAGCCAAGGATTGTTGTAAAGGCAAAGAAGATCAGACAAAGCATTAAAATAAAGGAGCATACCTCATCAGGAAGCGGAAGTCCCCGCTGGAATGCAACTGTTGTAACAGCAACACCTTCCAGACCGATGTTCCATGTATCTGTGATGACGATGGCAAGACCTGTCATCGTACAGATGATCAGTGTATCGATAATGGTTCCCATCATGGAAACAAGGCCCTGTCTGACAGGTTCTTCCGTATGAGCAGCGGCTGCAGCGATGGGCGCACTACCAAGACCGGCCTCATTGGAGAAGATACCACGGGCAATACCCTTCTGCATGGCAAGCAGGACTGCGCCGAGTGCACCGCCTGCAGCAGCACGCATGCCAAATGCGCTCTGGATGATTGTAACGAAAGCTCCAGGAATCTTTGTAATATTACAGATCAGGATTGTAATAGCAGCGATCACATAGATCACAGCCATAAATGGTACAACAACCTGTGAAACCTGTGAGATTCTCTTTAAACCGCCGATGACAACAAGACCGACACAGATCGCAAGGATCAGACCTGCGATCACAACGGACCAGGAATAATCACGGCCGAATAATGAAATCATATGCGCATTATTTGGATCAAAGAAGTTGTTGGCTGCACTTGTGATACCGTTTACCTGGGTAAAAGTACCGATACCGAAAAGGCCGACGCCGACACCAAAGAAAGAAAAAAGCTTTGCAAGCCATTTCCATTTTTCTCCCATACCTTTTTCGATATAGTAGAACGGACCGCCCACAATATGTCCGTCTTCTGCAACTGTACGATATTTTACAGCAAGAAGACCTTCTGCATATTTGGTGGCTGTTCCCAAAAAGGCTGCGATCCACATCCAGAATAATGCGCCCGGACCGCCGGCTACGATAGCGGTTGCAACACCGACGATGTTACCGGTTCCGATCGTTGCGGATAATGCGGTACAAAGTGCGGCAAAGCTGGATACTTCACCATCCAGATCCTCGGATTCCGAATGAAACATATAATGGATCGCGCGTGGGAGTTTGGAGATTTGCAGACATTTTACACGAATGGTAAGATAAATGCCTGTGGCAAGGATGAGTACGATCAGGGGAACGCCCCATACGAAGTCATCGATTGCACCAAGTAGATTGTTGATAGTTTCTAACATTTTTGTGTTCCTTCCTCTCTTAGTCATGATTTGACTCTAAAGAGAAGAACATGCAATACGTATCAGATATGTAATGCTCTGTCCTTTATGCCTGAGAGATTGGCTGTAAGCCGTACACCTTCGGCGCTCTCTTCCCAGAATGGAAGAGAGACTCTCCAGAGTGGTTACCCATAGATAATAAATTATCATAGCATACAGTCTGTGTCAAATGGCATATCACAGTTTTTACACATTTTTTTCACACAATCATTTTTCTTTTTTCACAATTCCTCATTAAGATAAGGGCAAAGATAAAATGTACAGGGAGGCAGACTATGATAGAAGTAAGTCATCTGACGAAAAAGTATGGGAATCATGTTGCTGTGGATGATTTGTCGTTTTGCGTAGAAGAAGGGCAGATTTATGGCTTTCTTGGTCCGAATGGGGCAGGAAAATCAACCACGATGAATATGCTGACCGGTTACCTGGGAGCAACCAGTGGAGAAATTAAAATTGACGGGCATGATATTTATAAGGAACCGGAAGAAGCCAAGAGGAATATTGGCTATTTGCCGGAGCTTCCGCCTGTTTATGATACCATGACCGTAAAGGAATATCTGGCATTTGTGGCAGAACTGAAGAAAATCGACAAAAAGGAGAGACGGAAACAGATCGGGGAAGTCATGGAGCTTACAAAGATCACATCCATGCAGGATCGACTGATCCAGAATCTTTCCAAAGGTTATAAACAGAGAGTAGGGCTGGCACAGGCAATTTTGGGTTATCCGAAGATCATTATTTTGGATGAGCCGACAGTCGGACTGGATCCGATGCAGATCATAGAGATCAGACAGCTGATCAAAAGTCTGGGCAAGAAACATACAGTAATACTGAGTTCACACATTTTACCGGAAGTCAGTGCAGTCTGTGACCATATCATGATCATTGCACACGGCAGACTGGCAGCAAGCGATACGCCGGAAAATCTGAGCAGGCTGATGAGTGGTGACAACGTGCTCTCCATGCAGCTTTGCGGTACGGAAGATGCGGTCAGAGCAGCGGAAAAGGAACTGAAGGAACGCTATGCAGCGATTGGAGAAATGCATGCTTCGTACAATGTGGAAAATGATCTGTGGCAGATGGAGCTTCATTATAATAAGGAAGAGGATCTGCGGGAAGAAATCTTCTATTATATGGCAGAGCATAGACTTCCGATTTATGAGATGAAGATGACGAGTAAATCCTTAGAGGATGTATTCCTGGAACTGACGAAGGAACAGGAAAAGAGTGCTGCTGCAGAAGAGATGACCGGCCGGACGGCAAAGGAAAGAGCTACAGCAGAAAATTCACAGACAGCGGAAACAACGCAGAAGGAGGAGACAGACAATGCTGGCAATATGGAAAAGGGAATTTAAGAGTTATTTACATACGGTGATAGGCTGGCTGTTCATGGCAGTGATCCTCTTTTTTGTAGGACTGTATTTTACCGCAACAAATCTGTTATATGGCAGTGCTTACTTTTCAAATGTGATCAGTGCATGCGGTTTTATTCTGCTTCTGGCGGTTCCAATTCTGACAATGCGGTGTCTTGCGGAAGAACGGAAAAATAAAACGGATCAGCTGATCCTGACAGCGCCGGTTTCTCTGGGCAAGATCATTGCAGGAAAATTTCTGGCACTGGCTTCGATTTTTACGATCCCTATACTTGCGATCTGCTTGTATCCGTTGATCCTGATGAAATTCGGTAATATCCCGGTAGCGGAATCGTATACGGCAATTCTGGGATTCTATCTATATGGGCTCGCCTGCATGGCAGTTGGTGTTTTCATTTCTTCTCTGACAGAAAGTCAGGTGATCGCAGCGGTATTATCCTTTTCAGCTCTTTTTGTCTGCTACATTATGAGCGGTCTTTGCAATATGATCTCTTCAGAAGGCAATGTACTGACAAAGATCCTCGGCTGTTTTGATTTTTACACGAGATTTTCCGTTTTCCTGACCGGAACACTGGATCTGAAGGCTGCAATCTATTTTATAACCGTTATCCTGTTGCTTTTGTTTCTGACCTGTCAGTCCATCCAGAAGAGAAGATGGAGCATTTCTGTCAAGAGCCTGAAAACAGGTGTATTCAGCAGCGGAATGATCGCAGCTGCGATCGCGGTAACGGTACTTGTCAATCTGGTTGCGGATCAGCTTCCGCTTTCTGTATCCAGCATTGATATGACGAGCAATCATCTGTATTCTCTGACGGATGATACGGTGCAGTTTTTAAAGAACATGCAGGAAGATGTTACGATTTATGTATATGGAAAGAAGAGCACACTGGATGAAACAATCTCCCGGACACTTTCCAAATATGAAAGCGAAAGCTCTCATATTAAAGTAGAATATAAAGATCCGGTCAAATATCCGAATTTTGCATCGGACTATTCAAGTGATACACTGCAGGAAAACAGTCTGATCGTAGTAGGAGAAAAGAGAAACAAAGTCATTTCCTATGAGGATATGTATGAAACGCAGATTGATTATAATACATATTCCCAGCAGACGACCGGATATGACGGAGAAGGCAGGATCACAAGTGCGCTGGATTATGTGACCGCAGCAGAGATGCCTGTTGTTTACCGGATTACGGGACATGATGAACAGGAGCTTGACAGTTCCTTCCGGACTGCTATGGAAAAGGCAAATCTGACTGTGGAAGATCTGAATCTGATGGATCAGGATAAGGTTCCGGAGGATGCGGATGCAATCATGATTCTGGCTCCGCTCAGTGATTTTTCAACTGATGATGCCCAGAAGGTAAAAGACTATATGGCAGCAGGCGGAAAAGCCATTGTTGTGACAACCTATACAGATCAGGATATGACAAATTTTAAATCCATCCTGGATGAATACGGTGTATCTGTAACAAAGGGTATTCTGGCAGAAACCGATAACGGACATTATTACCAGAATCCGTTTTATCTGATTCCGGAAGTTAAGAGCAATACTTATACTTCTGATTTTGCAGATTCCAAGTATGTCTTTGCGCCATATGCACAGGGACTGACTGTATCTGAGAATGATGCACTTTCCGTCACACAGATGCTTGTCACAAGTGAAAATGCGGTTGTGAAAGATGATCCGCAGAATATGACAAGCTATGAGTCAGAGGATGGAGATGAGACAGGACAGTTTACGCTGGGTGCAAAAGTTGAAAAAACGGCAGATGATACAACAAGTACTTTGTTTGTATTCTCTTCTGAGAATCTCTTTACAGATGAATCCAGCCAGATGGTTGGTGGTTCCAACCTGCAGCTGTTCACACGTGTGATCAATGATCTGTCGGAGGAACAAAGTTCGGTATCAATTCCGGTGAAAGAGTACACACAGGAAAGCATTACCGTTCCACAGAATCAGTTCGTATTCCTTGGATTGACTACTGTGATCCTTCTGCCGGTATTGCTTCTTACAGCCGGTATTGTGATCTGGGTAAGGAGAAGAAGACGTTAGCTGAAAGGCGGCGAACAGAACAGAGATCCGGAAAAGAAGACAAGGAGAAGAAAAATGCGAAAACAGAAAGTTCAAATGGTTGTGCTTGTAGCAGTACTGACGCTGCTCATCGGCGGTTATTTTCTTTTACAGCAATATAATAAAAAACAGGCGGAAAAGGAAGAGGAGAATAAAATACAGGTGGCAGAGATCGATGCGGATGCGATAGAGGCATTTTCCTATCAGCTTGATGGAGAAACCTTATCCTTCACCAAAACGGATGATAACTGGAGTTACGATCAGAATACAGAGCTTCATATGGATAACGACCGGATCACAAGCATGCTTGCCAACGTGACGAAGGTAGAAGCGGACGAAGAGATCGATGATGTGACAGATCTGTCCGAATATGGATTGGATGCACCGTCAAATGTCATTACAGTAACAACGGCAGACCAGACCTACACCTTTACGGTCGGTGATCACAATGCGACGGCAAACTGTTATTACTTTATGACAGATCAGCAGCCGGATGTGGTCTATACGATGACAAGCGGTCTTTGTGGCAGTTTCCGGGAAACCGCGGATGAGCTGATTAAGCTGGAATCGGTTGTTTCCGATAACAGTACGGAGAAATAAATGTCTTTTATATAGAATTCCTGCTTAGTGCATGCTTCATGGCAGGAATTCTATATGATATTTGGAGAATTGTTTTTATCGAAATAAATATAAAATATAAAATATCTGTATAAAATATCAGATTTAAGTATTGACATAACGTGGAGAATCGTATAAAATACATGATGTTGCGGGTGACGTAACAAAAATATGTGCGTGTAGCTCAGCTGGATAGAGCGTCTGGCTACGGACCAGAAGGTCGAGGGTTCGAATCCTTTCACGCACGCTTGAAAAGCTTGAAACTGTTTGGTTTCAGGCTTTTTTGTTGTATAGGGAATTCTTTTGAAATCTGCTATACAGCAAAAGCTCGCTTGTAAAGGTGGGCTGGCATTTCAAACGGCTTTCTTGTGATATCTGCATATTTCCATGATACTCAAAGTATGGTATAATTTATTTTGTATGATGCCAGGGTCAAAAGGTCTAAAACCACATGAGCTTGCGCATAAGTGGTTGAAAGACCTTGGGGCCCGCCCCGATATGAGCATAAAAGTGGGATGTTAATCCCACGATATGCGAATATTGGGCAGGATTGTGGGAGTGCAGAGCACGGAACAATCCGCAGGCATCATAGCCCGGGCTTTTGACTCCGACATCATTTGTGTGGATTTGTGTATAGTGTAAGAGGAAAAAGAGTAGTAAGAGGGAATGCAAATGAAAAATAAAAAAGAGTATAGGATCATTTTATGGACGATAGCTGCACTTGCAGTCGATCTGCTTGGAAGGGTTATGGCGGACAGGCTGGCGTTACCAATCTGGTGCGATTCAATAGGTACCTTTTTGATCGCATATATGGCGGGACCGGTGTGTGGAGGAATTGTAGGATTTACGAATAACATTGTTTACGGCATTTTTGTAGATCAACAATCTGTGTATTGCATTGTCGGAGCACTCCTTGGTATTGTGGTCGGCTATTTTGCCAAAAAGAAGGTTTTTGAGAGCCAGTTCAGGACAATGACACTGGGTATGGGTCTGGCGCTGTTTTCGACAGGTGTTGCGGTAGTGCTCAACACAGTATTATATGATGGACAGAGTGGAAATATCTGGGGGAATCAGGTGATAGAGCTCTGTATTGACAAAGGATTTCCGACTTATCTTGCCAATTTGCTTGGGCAGTTCTGCGTGGAGTTTCTGGATAAACTGCTTTGCGTGGAGATCGTGTATCTGTGTATCAGACTGTTCAGAAGCGGGCGGGCGAGAAAACAGGCAGGGACGCTGCTTGTGCTGCTTGTCATGGCAGGTGTTCTGCTGCAGAAAGAAAATGTGCAGGCAAGGGAAGAGGCTGATTATGATTCTTATGTTCAAATGCAATATGGGAAAGAGGAAGGTCTGCTGTCCGGAGAAGCCAATGATATCGCACAGACGAAGGACGGTAAGCTCTGGATCGGTACGTATGCGGGACTGTTCAGTTATGACGGTACCAGATTTAAACTGCTCCAGAATATAGATTCCGTTAAAAATGTGAACTGTTTGTATGTGGACGAAGAAGGCAGGCTGTGGGTCGGAACGAATGATGACGGTGTGACGATACTGATCAATGAGCACGTGATGAACGTGCTGGATGAGGAAAATGGACTGCTGTCCAATTCCGTAAAAAGCATTGTCTGTGATTCTGACGGCAATTATTATATCGGAACGACGGAGGGACTTTCGCAGGTATCTTTAAGCAGTGGTGTAAAGGTAACAAAATCATACAAACAGACCCAAAATGTTATGGATATGTCAGCGGACGGGAACGGGCATGTTGTGATCGTGACGGAAAGAGGGAAGACCTACTGGCTGAAGGACGGCGAAATTGTACAGTCGCCACAGGGCTTTATGCAGGATAAACCGCTGAGAGCAGTCTGCTTTGCTGATGATCTGCTGTTGACTGCAACAGAAGATGATCAGATCCGGATTTATCAGATGGAAAACGATCAGATGAAGCTGGTTCAGACGATTGTGATGGATGGGATCGAAGAGATCAATTCTTTTTACATGACAGAGAAAAATGAATTTTTTGTCTGCTCTGATACAGGCGTTGCGATCCTGCAGCCGGATGGTACTTATGAAACGCTGAATACAGGCAATTTTACAAGCTCTATCGATAATATGCTGATAGATTACCAGGGAAATCTCTGGCTCAGTTCTTCAAGGCTTGGCCTTATGGAACTGTGTCAGTCGGCTTTTACGGAACTGTTTCGGGAGATCGGGGAAACGGCTGTTGTCAATACAACACAGAAGTGGCAGGGGCTGCTTTTCTGCGGAACGGATCAGGGACTGGTGATTCTGGATCAGAATGAAAAAAGCAAAGTAGAAAATGAGATCAGTGACCTGCTGCAGAATATAAGAGTGCGCTGCCTGATGGTAGACAGTCAGGATGCGTTATGGATCGCAACGACCAGAATGGGAATCTATCAGGTTTCCGCGGCAAACGGTACATACCGGATCCGTAATTTTACGGAAGAAGATGGTATGCCTGGTACGCGTTTCCGAAATATCTGTGAGCTTTCGGATGGCAGGATCGTGGCTGCGGGAGACTATGGTGTGGCAATTCTTTCCGGCAATACAGTTGAGAGGGTCTTCTCGGCAGAAAATGGACTTATGAATGAAAAGTCACTCTGTCTGCTGGCAGACGGAGACAGCTTTTATATCGGTTCTGACGGTGGCGGAATCACACAGATCCAAGATGATAAGATCGCAGCACATATCGGAAAAGAGGATGGACTGTCTTCGGACGTGATTCTGCGTATGGTTGTTGATCCGGTATCCGGCGGTATCTATATTGTGACAAGTAACGGTCTGTGTTACAGAGCACCGGACGGAACAATAAAATATCTGAAGAATTTTCCATACAGTAATAATTATGACATGATCTGCGATACAGACGGAACGTGCTGGGTGCTTGGCAGTGCAGGCATTTATATTGCGGATACAACGGATCTGGTAGCGGATGAGAAAACAGATTACCTGCTGATCAATGCCAAACGGGGCTTCCGTTCTTCGCTGGTTGCCAACGCATGGATGTACCGGGAAGGGGAAGAATTGTATCTGTGCTGTGACAGCGGTGTAGTAAAGGTCAGCATGGCGCAGTATGATATGACAGCAAAGTCCTATCGCATGATTCTGGATTATATTTATGTGGACGGCGAAAAATATGATATTGACCGTGTGGATACGTTCCGGCTTGCTTCTGATGCGGATAAGATCGTGCTGGAACCGGAAGTATTAAATTATTCCATGAACGATCCGTATGTCAGTGTTTTTCTGGAAGGATATGATGAAAAAGCAACAGTGTGTCTGCTGAGCGAGATGGATAAGCTGACTTATCAGAAGCTGAAGCCGGGGATTTATACATTCCGGATTGCGATCCTGGACGGTGCGGATGGCGCGGTCGTGGAATCGGCAAACTATAAGATAGAAAAAGAAACCGAGATGTACCAGAACTGGTGGTTTAAGTTATATGTTATTTTTATCGCGGGGCTTGTGCTGATCTGGGTCACATGGTTCATTACAAGGACGCAGGCACAGAGAACGCTGCTGAAGCAGAAGTATGAGCTGGAATATGCAAAGAAACAGATCCAGATGGGAAATGAGACCATTCTTTCCATTGCCCGTACGGTGGATGCGAAGGATTCCAATACGAGCGAGCATTCTTTCCGTGTATCGGAGTATTCCGTGGCAATTGCAAAGAGACTGCAGTATTCAAAAGAAAAGTGCGAGAATCTCCGCCAGATGGCGCTGCTGCATGATATCGGTAAGATCGGTATTCCGGATGCGATCTTAAATAAACCGGGCAGACTGACGGATGAAGAATACGCAGTCATGAAAACGCATGTAACACGCGGCGGTGAGATATTAAAGGATTTTACCATGATCGACAATGTGAGCGTAGGTGCGCTGTATCACCATGAGCGGTATGACGGAAGCGGATATTGCGTTGGCCTGAAGGGCGAGGAAATTCCGTTGGATGCAAGAATCATAGGAATTGCGGATGCGTTTGATGCCATGACGGCAAACCGTGTCTATCGAAAACAACTGGATATTGATTTTGTGATCGGCGAACTGAAACGCTGCAGCGGAACGCAGTTTGATCCGAAGCTGGTGGATATTTTACTGTCCCTGATCGAAGACGGAACGATTGATGTGGAAAAACTGTATGCAAAGTCTAAGGAGGATAAGTAGGATGAAACGGACGTACACTTTATGTATTATTACTTCCCTGATCATGTGTATTCTGGCAGTTGGTGTGCATCGTGTCACGCGGACGGAAGAGAAACATCTGAAAGTCGGATTTATTTTTGTTGGTGATGAGATCACGCCGTATACGGAAAATTTTATCAAAGCCAGAAACCATGTCATGGAAGTATACGGGGATCAGATCGAATGTGTGACGAAATATAATGTAACGGAAGACCGGATCGAGGAGCCGTTGCAGGAACTTGTTGCAGAAAAATGTGACTATATCATCGCAGCCAGTTACGGTTATGGTCCGGTTGTGAAAGAAGTGGCGCAGGAGCATCCTGAGATCCAGTTTTGTGTTCCGACGGGGGACAATGCCAATCAGGAACCGGTTCTGTCCAATTACCACAACTGCTATGGCACGATTTATCAGGGACGCTATGTCTGCGGTGTTGTAGCGGGTGTGAAATTAAAAGAAATGATAGAAAACGGTATTATTACGCCAGAGCAGGCAAAGATCGGTTATGTTGCGGCGTTCCCGTATGCAGAGGTCATATCCGGCTATACGGCGTTCTATCTGGGTGTCAGATCGGTTGTACCGGAGGCGACAATGCTTGTTAAATATACGGATACCTGGTCGAATTATTCCATAGAAAAACAGGTGGCAACAGAACTGATCGCGCAGGATTGTGTGCTTATTTCCCAGCATTCCGATACGATCGGACCTGCAACTGCCTGCGAAAGCACCGGAGGCAGTATTCCGGTGTATCATGTTGGCTATAATCAGAGTATGACAGATGTGGCACCGACCAGATCACTGGTAAGCTGCAGTGCAGAGTATTCTTATTATTTTGAGCAGTCGGTCTACGCGCTTTTACATGACAAAAAGATTGAAGACTGTATAGATGGTAAGACATATGGACAGGATGCCATGGCGGGTCTGGATAAGAACTGGGTGCGTATCCTGGATATCAATGAGGCGATCGTGCCAAAGAAAACGGATCAGATCGTCGAGGATACGATCAATGAACTGATCAGTGGAAAAAAACAAGTGTTTTCAGGAAATCTGACAGGTGTTGATCCATATGATAGTACAAAACGGATCGATCTGAATACACCGTATATAGAAAATGAAACATCCTCGTCACCGACGTTTTCTTATGTCTTAGATGATGTGATCACGATTGTGGAATGATGATCTGAGGATAAAAATAAGAGTGGAATGTGGAGGCGCTTATGCAAAAGGAGTCAATGTCACGGATTCGCCAGAAAACAAAAAAGGTAAAGCAAAGTGGCGGCAGAGTACTGTTCCGGCTGATTTTTGGGCGGACCATGATCACTGTTCTGCTTTTGCTGTTGCAGATACTGTGTCTTATCGGGATTTTCCGGATGGTGGGTCTGTCCGAGAATCTGCTCACGATCAGTAATCTGCTTGGCATGGCTGCAATTATTTATATTATCAACAGTGAGGAAAATCCGGCATTTAAGCTGGCATGGGTGCTTCCGATCTGTCTTGTGCCGGTGTTCGGGATCGGATTTTATCTCTTTATCATACTGAATCCCGGAAACAGAGGGCTGCAGAAGCTGCTAAACCGCAGGAAGGATGAGACAAAACCATATCTGCGGACGGAATATCGTGTGGTGGAAAAACTGAAAAAAGAAAGCTCGGGGATCCGTAATCTGGGGCATTATATCCAGAATCAGAACGGATTTCCGACCTGCGATCATACGAATGTAACTTTTTTTGCCACAGGAGAAGAAAAATATGCGGATCTTTTAAAGGAACTGGAACGGGCAGAGCAGTTTATCTTTCTGGAATACTTTATTATCAATCAGGGAGAGGTCTGGGATCATGTGCTGGAAATACTGGAGCGGAAAGCAAAAGCAGGTGTGGAAGTGCGGGTAATGTATGACGGTATGTGTGCACTTGTATCGCTTCCGTACCGTTATCCGCAGCAGCTTCGGGAAAGAGGAATCAAAGCAAAGATGTTTTCGCCGATCAAGCCGCTTTTGTCCACGCACCAGAATAACCGCGATCACCGTAAGATTGCAGTGATCGATGGCAGAGTGGCGTATAACGGCGGAATCAATCTGGCGGATGAATATATGAATATAAAGAAACGTTTCGGACACTGGAAGGATACGGCGGTCAAGCTGGAGGGAGAGGCTGTCAGAAGCTTTACTGTCATGTTTTTACAGATGTGGTATATGACCGAGGCGGGAGAAGGCGAGTATGAAAAGTATCTTCCGCATTTTGAAGCTCCGTCGACGTCCGGCTACGTGATTCCCTATAATGATGACCCGATCAACCGTCTTGATATTGCAGAGAGTGTTTATCTGGATATGCTGTACAAGGCAAAGAAGTACGTGCACATCATGACACCGTATCTGATCATTGACAATGAGCTGATCACAGCGCTGACCTATGCAGCGAGAAGAGGTGTGGATGTCAAGCTGATCCTGCCTCATATACCGGACAAAAAGATTATCTTTGCGATTGCAAGGACGTATTATCCACAGCTGTTGGAGGCGGGCGTAAAGATCTACGAGTATACACCTGGCTTTGTGCATGCCAAGGAATTTGTTTCGGACGATAAGAAAGCGGTGGTCGGCAGCATCAATCTGGATTTCAGGAGCCTGTATGAGCATTTTGAATGCGCGACCTTCATTTATAAGAATCCGGTCATTTTAGATATAGAAAAGGACTATCAGGAAACCTTGAAGAAATGTCAGAAGATCGATATGCAGTTCTGCGTGGATCTGCCGCTCTGGTATCGGATCGGCGGTCATATTTTCCGCTTGTTCGGTCCTCTTGTGTAATGAATACTATGAAGTGATATCGGTGTCAAAAGATATCATACGGATTGGAATAGGATGATTAGCGATCAAATAAGGGCTTCGGCAAATGCCGAAGCCCTTATTGTATATAATGGATTAGCCCATAACAACTTCTACTGTATGAGTCTTTCCGTCGCCGAATGCAGGAATTACATTGCCTTCGATCGCATTACCGTCAACTGTTACGCTCTTGATACCCTTATTGACATGAGAAGGATTGGAAACCTTGATATCATAAGTAGCACCACGGAACTGACGTGTTGCAGTAAGACCATCCCATGCAGCAGGGATAGACGGATCAATCTTCAGACCGTCGAAGTCTGCTGAAATACCAAGGATGTACTGGGAAATAGCAACCATGTTCCATGCAGCAGTACCTGTCAGCCATGAGTTCTTGCCCTGACCGAAGTTCTTACCGGTCTGTCCGATATCAGAACCTGCGTCCTTACCACCGATCATCTGACCGTATACATATGGCTCGGTCTTGTGCAGATCTGAAGTCTCTTCTGTAAAGGCAGGAGCGATCTCTGAATAATACTTAAATGCCTGATCACCCTGACCTGCGTAAGCAGCAGCACAGATGATCCATGCATTGTTGTGCGTGAAGATACCGGCATTTTCTTTATATCCGCCCGGATATGTAGAGATTTCGCCGTACTGTACATAGTATTTTGTATAAGCAGGGTTGTTCAGAACAAGACCGTACTTTGTATTTAATCTCTCGTCGATCGCTTTCAGTGTCTTCAGATCAGCACCCTGATCCTTGCCGATCTCTGACATGATAGCGAAGCCCTGTGGCTCGATGAAGATCTGGCCTTCTTCACATTCCTTGGAGCCCATCTTTTCGCCGTTTGCATCGTATGCACGCAGGAACCAGTCGCCATCCCATGCGGATTCCATAACGTTTGCTTTCATCTTATCGATCTCAGCCTGTGCTTTTGCAGCTTCATCGTCCTTGCCGAGGTGCTTTAAGATCGCAACGTAGTTTGGACCTGCATATGTGAATAATGTAGCAACCATAACAGACTCAGCAACCTTTGAGTAACCGCCTTCAGCAGCGAACTTCGGATTGGTGTAAGTCTGGAAGCTTTCACCCGGTGTATCGGAGAAGCAGGAAAGGTTGATACAGTCGTTCCAGTCAGCACGCATTGCAAGCGGAAGACCATGCGGGCCTAAGTTGTCTACAATGTGGTAGAAGGAAACTTTTAAGTGCTCCAGCATTGTCTGTGCGATAGACATATCATTATCATATGGAACCATTTCGTCAAGGATTGTCCAGTCGCCTGTTTCTTTAATATATGCGGAAACGGAAAGGATCAGCCATAACGGATCATCTGAGAAGTCACCACCGATGTCTGCGTTACCTTTCTTTGTCAGTGGCTGATACTGATGGTAGCATCCGCCATCCGGGAACTGTGTAGAAGCAATATCAATGATTCTTTCTCTTGCGCGATCCGGGATCTGATGAACAAATCCGAGAACGTCCTGATTGGAATCACGGAAGCCCATACCACGTCCGATACCTGACTCGAAGTAAGAAGCGGAACGGGAAAGGTTGAAGGTTACCATACACTGGTACTGGTTCCAGATGTTGACCATACGGTTTACCTTTTCATCCGGTGTGCTGACATTTAAGATGCCAAGCAGGCGATCCCAGTAAGCTTTCAGCTCTGCCATTCCTGCAGCAACCTTTTCAGGCGTGTTGTACTGATCGATCATGGCAAGTGCTTTTACCTTGTTGATTGTCTTGCCGTCTGCTTCGAATTTCTGATCTTCAGGCATTTCTACATAACCGAGTACGAATACGAGTGTCTTGCTCTCGCCCGGTGCAAGTGTGATCTTCTTGCAGTGGGAAGCGATCGGAGACCAGCCGTCTGCGATAGAATCAGTCGGCGCATTGTTTGTAACAACCTGTGGATCGCCGAAGCCGTTGTACATACCGATGAAAGCATCTCTGTCTGTATCAAAGCCGTCGATCTCATCATTTACAGTATAGAAAGCAAAGTGATTACGTCTGTCTCTGTATTCTGTCTTGTGATATACAGTAGAGCCGACTACCTCAACACGTCCTGTAGAGAAGTTTCTCTGGAAGTTTGTGCAGTCATCCTGCGCATCCCATAAACACCACTCTGCAAAAGAATACAGTGTGAATTCTTTTTTCTGGGAGCCTTCGTTTGTCAGAACAACCTGCTGTACTTCACCGTCGTAATTCTGTGGTACAAAGAATGTAACCTCTGCTTTCAGATCGTTCTTCTTACCTGTGATAACGGTGTATCCCATACCATGACGACATTCATAAGAGTCAAGTTCTGTCTTGACCGGAGACCAGCCCGGATTCCAGATCGTACCGTTTTCATTAATATAGAAGTAACGACCTCCCATATCGATCGGTACATTATTATAACGATAACGTGTGATACGGCGAAGACGTGCATCTTTATAGAAGCTGTAGCCGCCTGCTGTATTGGAGATCAGAGAGAAGAACCCCTGTGTTCCTAAATAATTGATCCATGGATATGGAGTTCTTGGAGATGTGATGACATATTCTCTTCTGTCATCATCGAAATAACCAAATTTCATAATTCTATGTCCTTTCGTAATTTAAATTTGCGAAAACTTAGAAAACGATTAAGTAAGACAAGATTTTGAAATCTTTACAGACAAAATTATACTCAAAGCCCGGAATAAAAGCAAGCAAAAGCTGGTAAAAACAAGCATGGTTTTAATGGTTGTAATATAGAAGAAAGAGGAATAGAATAAATATGAACAAAATGTAAACGAACTGTGTATGAACTGTTCAAAAACAGAATGCTAAAATTGTGAAATACTACCAAAAATATAGAAACTGTACAAAAAAAGTGAAAAAACCATTGCCAAATTATCCAAATTGTAATATATTAAAAAGGCGAAAACGATTAAGTAATTTTCATGTTTTCCTTGAGAGGAGAAGACATGGTATCCATGAAAGATATAGCTGCTGCTTGCCACGTTTCCGTTGCCACAGTCAGTAAAGCACTGAATGGACACAGAGACATCAGCGAGGAGACAAAGCTACATATTAAGAAGGTAGCGAAGGATATGGGGTATTTCCCCAATTCAGTTGCCAGAGCATTAAAAACAAATAAGACATTTAACATCGGTGTCCTGTTTGTGGAAGAAGCACACAGTGGTCTGACACATAACTACTTTTCACATCTGCTTGACAGCTTCAAGGTCACAGCAGAGGCACAGGGATACGATATCACATTCCTTAATTGCAATAAGCAGCGAAAAGACAGAATGTCTTATCTGGAACACAGCCGGTACAGAGGGTTTGACGGAGTTGTCATTGCATGTGTCAACTTTGAAGATCCCGAAGTGGTCGAACTGATCGAAAGTGATCTCCCGGTCGTAACGATCGACAGGATATTTCCGAACCGTATCAGTATTGTTTCCGATAATGAAAAAGGAATCACGGATCTGGTTTCCTACATTATTGAAAAGAAACATACAAAGATCGCATACATACACGGTCGTGATTCTGCAGTCACAAGGCAGCGCCTGGCAAGCTTCCGGGAAGTAATGAAACAGCATGACATTGTTGTTCCAAACGCATATATCCGGGAAACTGATTATCGGGATATCCAGAGAACGGCGATCGCAACGGCAGAGCTTTTGAAGCTACCGGATCCGCCAACCTGCATTTTGTTCCCGGACGACTATGCTGCATATGGTGGCATCAATGTAATAAAAGCCGCGGGGCTCCGTATTCCGGAAGATATTTCGGTGGCAGGATACGATGGCATTTCACTGGCGACAAAGATAGAGCCGAAGATGACAACGATCAAGCAGGACACCAAGACGATGGGAATGCTGGCAGCGGAAAAGCTGATCGCACTGATCGAGAAACCGAGTACGACGGAGATTGTATCCATTACCGTACCTGGAATCCTTTTGCCGGGAGCGACAGTTGCAAGCCAATAATGGCATTTATATCACACAAGTGATAATTTAATAAATGCAAGGTACTATTAACCAACACTTTATTTCAAACATTTTTTAGAGGAGGACAAAAAAAGAATGAAAAAGAAATTATTAAGTGTAGTTCTTTCAACAGCTATGGTAGCATCCCTTTTAGTAGGATGCGGCAGCAAAACAGAAGAAGCACCTGCAGCAACAGATGAAGCAACAGATGAAGCTACAGATGCAGCAACAGACGAAGCTACAGATGCAGCAACAGATGAAGCTACAGATGCAGCAACAGATGAAGAAGCAGATGTAGAGCTTCCAGAAGATACAGGTAAAGTTCTTAACATTTACTGCTGGAACGACGAGTTCGCTAACCGTCTGAAAGATCACTATCCGGGATACGAAGCAAACGATCCTGATGATGCTTTAGCAGGTGGTAAGATCGGTGATGTTGAAGTTAAGTTCACATCTACACCATCTACAGACAATGCTTACCAGAACAACCTGGATGCTACTCTTCCTGGAAACGCAGATGCAGCAGCAGATGACAAGGTTGATATGTTCTTAGTAGAAGCTGACTACGCATTAAAGTATGTTAACACAGATCTTTGTATGTCAGTAGCTGATCTTGGAATCAAAGATTCCGAATTAGCTAACCAGTATCAGTATACAAAAGATATCATGACAGATACTGATGGAAACTTAAAGGGTCTTTCATGGCAGGGATGTCCTGGTGTTCTGATCTACAACCGTGAAGCAGCTAAAGAAGTTTTCGGTGCTGATGATCCGGATACAGTACAGGCTAAGGTTTCTGACTGGGCTACATTCAATGCTACAGCAGCAGAAATGAAAGAAGCTGGCTACAAGATGACAGCTACAACAAACGATACATTCCGTACATATTCTAACAACGTAACAACTCCTTGGGTTGTTGATGGCAAGATCCAGATCGATGACAACCTCAAAGCATGGGTTGACGCTTCTAAGGAAATGGCTGACAACGGATACTGTGGAACACAGGGTCTTTGGTCAGATGACTGGAGCAAAGGCTTCTATCCAGAAGGAAAAGTATTCTGCTACTTTGGACCAGCTTGGCTGATCAACTTCTCTATGGCAGCTGATACAGAAGGTTCTATCGCTAACGCAGGTGGCTGGGGTGCTTGTGAAGGTCCTCAGGGCTTCTACTGGGGTGGTACATGGATCACAGCAGCTACAGGTACAGACAATGCTAACCTTGTTGCAGATATCATGAGAAAACTTACAACAGATGAAGCAATCATGACAGATATCGTTAAAGCAGATAGCGACTTCGTAAACAACAAGCCAGCTATGGAAGCAGCAGCTCAGGATGATTCTTATGCATTCCCTGTATTAGGCGGACAGAATCCACTGGCTATGTTCTGCGCAGGTGCTGATAAGATTTCTCTTTCTAACATCACAGAGTACGATCAGGGATGTAACGAAGAGTTCCAGAATGCTATGACAGGCTACTTCGATGGCAACTATGCTACATATGATGAAGCACTTGAAGCATTCTACACAGCTGTTACTGAAAAATATCCTGAACTTACATACTAAGATTTAGGAATCGCATAGTAAGATAGCGAAATAGCTAGTGCGCCTGTTTGGCGGTCAGCCGGACAGGCGCACTTTTTTAACGAACAGGTTTGAAAAAATAACATGCGGAGGTGTGGTACAGTATGGCTAAAAAGAAAAGCGGAACTGTTCTTCGTTATAATCGGTGGGGCTACATTTTCTTAATTCCCTTTGTTGTAGTATTTATTATCTTTCAGTTGATTCCTCTGATTAGCACGATCTATAATAGTTTCTTTGAACATTATTTTAAAAACGGTCTGACAGAAGTAGGACCTACATTTATTGGTATTCAGAATTATGCAACATTGTTCTCATCAGGTGATCTGCCTAAATATTTAGGCAATACAATGATCATGTGGATCATCGGATTTATTCCGCAGATCCTCCTTTCATTACTTCTTGGTGCTTGGTTCTCAGATCCGAGCCTGAGATTAAAACATCAGCAGTTCTTTAAAACTGTTATTTACTTACCGAACTTAATCATGGCATCTGCTTTTGCCATGTTATTCTTTACATTGTTCTCAGATGGTGGCCCGATCAACTCTCTGTTGATGCAGATGGGCATTCTGAGTGAGCCTTACAAATTCCTGTCACATGCGGGAAGTGCAAGATCCCTGGTTGGATTCATGAACTTCTTAATGTGGTTTGGTAATACGACGATCTTATTACTGGCAGGTATGTTAGGTATTGATACATCCTTATATGAAGCAGCTGAAGTAGATGGTGCTACTTCTACACAGGTATTCTTCAGGATTACATTACCACTTTTAAGACCTATTCTGGTATACGTAATGGTTACATCTCTGATCGGTGGTCTGCAGATGTACGATGTACCACAGATCTTAACAAATGGTCAGGGTAATCCGGCTCGTACAACAATGACACTGATCATGTACCTGAATAAGCACTTGTATTCTAAGAACTACGGTCTTGGTGGTGCACTTTCAGTTATCCTGTTTATTGTAACCGGTATTTTGAGTGTCATCGTATTTAAGATGAATCAGGCATCAGAGAAATAGGAGGCGAAAATATGAGTGCATCATCTAAAGGTTTAAATGTAAAGACTAGAAGAGTCATTTCATATGTAGTTCTCGTTATTATAACTATTATGTGTCTGTTCTGGTTCTATGTATTATTTGTAAACTCAACACGTTCACATGCAGACCTGACAAAAGGTTTCAGCGCTCTGCCAAGCACAAGCGCTCTGAAGAACGTAAACAGCTTATTACACAGCAGTAACATTCCGATTCTTTCCGGTCTGCTTAACAGTGTTATTGTAGCTGCTTTCACAGCATTGCTGAGTACATACTTCTCAACAATGACTGCATATGCGATCCATGCATATGAATTCAAATTAAAGAAATTTATGTTCACATTTATTCTCGGTATCATGATGATCCCTACACAGGTAACTGCACTTGGTTTCATCCAGTTAATGAGAAAAATGCACTTAATGAACTCTTTCATTCCGCTGATCATACCTGCAATTGCAGCTCCTGCTGTATTCTTCTACATGAAGCAGTACATGGAAAGTACACTTCCGCTGGAACTGTTAGAAGCAGCCCGTATTGATGGCGCCGGTGAGTTCAGAACATTTAATCAGATTGCACTTCCGCTTATGAAACCGGCTATCGCGGTTCAGGCAATCTTCTCATTCGTAGGAAGCTGGAACAACTACTTCACACCTGCTTTGGTTTTGACAGATGACAATAAGAAGACACTTCCTATTTTGATCGCAACACTTCGTTCTGCTGACTATTTGAAGTTTGATATGGGTCAGGTTTACATGATGATCACATTCTCTATTTTACCTGTTATCATCGTATACCTCATCCTTTCTAAGAACATCGTATCAGGTCTTGCAGTTGGTGCTGTTAAAGGTTGATATTTACAATCCAAAAGCACATACCTTCGGGTATGTGCTTTTTTTATGCTTATTTAATAGTCTTTTGTGGGGAAAGATGGTAGAATAAAAACTGGATCGTGCAAATGATCCGGAAAGGGATATAAAAATGAGCGATATTTTGCAGAATGATAAAATGCAGGAAACAGAAGAAAGACGTACGGTCTCGGAAATTGCTGCGCAGATGGAAACGGAAGAAGAGCTGACCGGCGAAAATAATCCAATGAATCGGATGGAAAAGGGAACGGATACCAGAAATCCGATCATCAAGGCATTGGAACGGTTTGGCGATCTTTTTGCGCTGAATCTGACTTTTATATTGTCCTGTATTCCTGTTATTACAATAGGAGCTTCTGTAACAGCCTTGTTTACCATGACTAACAAAATGGTCAGGAACGAGGATGGTACAATGTGGAAGGGATTCTGGAAGGCGTTTGGACAGAATTTTAAGGTTGGAACAAAAGTGTGGGCGGTGATCCTTGCATATCTTGGCGTTGTGTATGCGGAATATGCATATATGATACAGTCTGCAGGACAGACAACAAATTTTATGGTTGTATTGATTGGCTTTGAAATGGTATTTTTGTCGTTTTTACTTCCGTTTCTGTTTCCGATCATTGCGAGATATGAAAATACTATTATTAACTATATAAAAAACACAGTGATCATTTCTGTGGCAAACTTTAAAACATGGCTGGTAGTATTTATTATCTGGTTTGCACCGGCGCTTGCCCTGGCTGCCAGTGCAGTGCTTTGGGCATATACATGGTATTTGTGGCTTCTGGTCATGTTTGCTGTGCAGGCATATGCAACATCCATGATCCTGCAGAAGGTGTTTGATAAGCTGGAAGAGGCACAGACAGAACAGGAAAGGAGTGGAGTGCAATAGATGAATAAGGAAACGTATATTGATGCGTTGGAGCGGAAATTATGGGATCGGCTGGATCCGGATCAGTTGAGAGATATTATATCTTATTATAAAGATTATTTCGCCATGGAAGCTGCAAAGGGGATTTCGGAAGAAGAAACGATACGGAAGCTGGGAGATCCTGCACTGCTTGCAAAGAGCATTCTTGCGGCAGAAGGCAGTAAAGGGGAATCGGCAGAATCGGAGATAGAACAGGGAATACAAAAGCAGGGTCGTGAATTCCGCGGAGGTAAGCTGCTTGTCCTTCTTGTGATCGTAGCAGTTCTGATTGTGCTGTGTGCTATCATTGGGCTGATCTTTTCGGTCGTCAGTGCACTTCTGCCGTTCTTATTTGTTCTGGCATTTGTTTTTCTGATTTTTTCCTTTTTTAAAAACAAACGATAACGTGTGCGTTTTATACAAAGTTAAACAGCCTATCAGGGGTGATAGGCTGTTTAGGGGAGTATAAATAAAAATACTATTTTTACAACAGAGCAATTGGGGATTGCTGTTGTATGATTAGATTATAGGATATTTTAGAAAATTTATCAAGAATTTTTTTGCCCAGGCGACCAATTATGAAAAAAACGAGACCGAATATGCATAAAAATTGATTTCCTCCGAATACTAGTAGTGCAATACAAAATGAAGGAGGAAACAGTTATGGCAAAGAATGAAACAAACGCAAAGAACAGTGCGCAGAATAGCCAGGATGAGCAGTCTAAGAACGGTGCAAAGCAGGCATATAAAAATGCAAATGACACAAAATCCTGCACTTCTGACTACAAGGATAAACAGTCTAATAAAAAAGAGCAGTAATCAAAAGCAGGACTTGTCCTGCTTTACATAATGTCATGCATCATTTATATTGACAGCCTGAAAAAATCATTTTAAGATAAACATATGAAAACATTTGAGTGTATTGCGCCATGCCATTTTGGGCTGGAGGCAGTGTTAAAAAGAGAAATTATAGAATTAGGGTATGAAATAACATCGGTCGAAGATGGTCGTGTCACATTTATCGGTGATGCAGAGGCAGTCTGTCGTGCCAATGTTTTTTTACGTACGGCTGAAAGAATACTGATCAAGGTTGGGCAGTTTCATGCAGAAACCTTTGATGAGCTGTTTGAAGGAACAAAAGCACTTCCGTGGGAAGAGTATCTCCCGCAGAACGCAAAGTTCTGGGTGGCAAAGGCGGCAAGCGTCAAAAGTAAGCTGTTCAGTCCGTCGGATATCCAGTCAATCATGAAGAAAGCCATGGTAGAAAGGATGCGTAAGGTTTACCGGGTCAACTGGTTCCCGGAGGACGGAGATGCTTTTCCGATACGTGTTTTTTTACATAAGGATGAAGTGACAGTTTCTCTGGATACAACCGGGGAATCGCTGCATAAACGAGGCTACAGAAAACTGACGGCAAAAGCACCGATCGCAGAGAATCTTGCAGCAGCACTGATTATGCTGACACCTTGGAATAAGACAAGAATCCTGGTAGATCCCTTTTGCGGAAGCGGTACGATCCCAATTGAGGCGGCTATGATGGCTGCGAATATGGCACCGGGTATGAATCGAAGTTTTCTGGCAGAAAGCTGGACGCATATTATTCCAAAGAAAGAATGGTATGCATGCATGGATGAGGCGGCAGAACTGGTTGATTTCAGTCAGATGCCTGATATTCAGGGCTATGATATTGATGATGAGATGGTGAGAATTGCAAGAGAAAATGCAAAACTTGCCGGGGTGGAGCAGTATATCCACTTCCAGCGCAGAGGGATAGAAGCTCTCAGCCATCCGAAAAAGTATGGATTTATTATTACGAATCCGCCCTATGGAGAACGGCTGGAAGATAAAAATACGATCGCATCCATTTACCGGACACTGGGCGAGCGCTACAGACAGCTGGATTCCTGGTCGCTTTATATGATCACTTCTTATGAGGATGCGCAGCAGATGATCGGCAGAAAGGCGGATAAAAATCGTAAGATCTATAATGGAATGTTAAAAACCTATTATTATCAGTTTATGGGGCCGAAGCCGGGGAGCAGATCATGACGGGAAAAGCAGCAAAAGCCTATGTGACAGCCTGTCTTCTGGTGTTTGCGGTAAGCCTTTGCCTGCTCGTATATCAAGGCAGAAAGGGCGTGCAGGCGGAAGAGGCATCAGATCTGTCTGCTGAAACTGCAGCAGGACAGGGAAATTACCTGCAATATGATGCGTCATTGGAGGAAAATACGTTGCTGATGCAACTGCCTGAGGGTGTAACGCAGCAGGACATAGAGCTGCAGAGTGACTGCATGGCAGAAAAGGTGACGATCCGTTTGCGGAAAGAAGTCGGTGGAAAACAGCTTGACAGGCGGTATTTTCAGGAACATCCGATCCGGCAGAATATATCTTTGGCAGAAAGTGAAGTAAAAGAAGAGCAGGATGCGGTTCTTTTTACAGTTGTCTTAAATCAGCCGCAGGAGGCTTCTGTGCACCTGCAGCGGGAAACTGCGGGAACGGAGGCTGAGATCACATTGCAGTCGCCGGCCTCACTTTATGACAAAATTGTCGTTCTGGATGCCGGGCATGGTGGAAATGATGTAGGGGAGACGGCAGTGGAGCAGGATGTGAGCCTGCAGGAAAAGGATATTACGTTGGCGGCTGTACAAAAGGCGGGAGAACTGCTTTTGGCACAGGGAATCCGGGTTTATTATACGAGAGAAGATGATAGCAGCCGCAGTCCGGAAGAACGGGTTGGCTTCGCCAATGCGCTGCAGGCTGATATGTTGATCAGTGTACATGTGACATCAGCAGAAGATACAACGGTCTACGGAATCCGGACAGAATACAACGCGCAGTATTTTATTCCGGATTTTTCCAGTGCGGATCTGGCATATCTGCTGCTTACCGAAGTTGCAGAATCGACCAATGAAAAAGCACTGGATATTGTACCGGGGCAGGATGACAATGTGGTGATCGGAGAGGCAGTGATTCCGGTCGCACAGCTTGACATGGGTTTTTTGAGCAACCGGCAGGAGAGAAAGCTTCTGCAAAGGAATGTTTATATAGAAAAAGTAGCACAGGGTATCTGTAATGCCGTGCTTTTGGCATATAAGGAGATGGAAAAGTGAAACAGATCGTATTGGCAAGTACAAATCAGGGAAAAGTCAGAGAAGTTGCCATGATGGTGCAGGATATGGGAATTGAGATCGTTCCTTTGTCGGAAACGGCTTTTCAAGGAGAAATAGAAGAAACCGGAACGACATTTGAAGAAAATGCTATCATAAAGGCAATGCAGGTGGCAAAAACACTGGGCATACCGGCGCTTGCGGATGACTCCGGACTGGAGATCGATTATCTGAATAAGGAACCGGGTATTTATTCCGCACGCTATATGGGACATGATACTCCGTATGCGATCAAAAATCAGAAAATTCTGGATAAATTGAGAGATGTACCGGAAGAAAAGCGTACAGCGCGGTTTGTATGTGCCATGGCTCTTGCCTTGCCGGATGGAACGACACGGACGGCGCAGGCAACAATGGAAGGGCGTATCGGTTATGAAATCAAGGGTGAAAACGGATTTGGATATGATCCGATATTTTACCTGCCGGAGTTTGGAAAAAGCTCTGCGGAAATCTCTCCGGAGCAGAAAAACAGGATCAGCCATCGCGGGAAAGCACTGCGGATGATGAAAGATAAAATAAAAGAATTGTGTAAGGATGAAGCATGAAGATACTGATTGTAAGTGATACACATCGCCGCAATGAAAATTATTTTCAGGTGATCGAACAACTGGGAAAGCTGGATCTTGTGATACATTGCGGAGATACAGAGGGAAGTGAATATGCGATCAGCGAAGGAGCGGGTTGCGAGACGCTTATTGTCATGGGAAATAATGACTTCTTTTCCAAGCTGCCGCGGGAGATTGAGACGACAATCGGAAAATACAAAGTCTGGATCACACACGGTCATAATTATTACGTATCCATGAACAATGAGATCATTAAGGAAGAGGCTGTCCGCAGGGGTGTGGATATTGTATTCTATGGGCATTCGCACAGGCCGACTGTAGAAATTGAAAAAGATATTATTGCGGTAAATCCGGGTAGTCTGTCTTATCCGAGGCAGGAGGGAAAAAGACCATCTTATGTAGTGATGGATATTGACAGAGACGGAGAAGCGCATTTTACAATCTGTTATCTGTAAAAACGGTTGAAAAAAACTTTGTAAAAAAACTGCAAAAAAATGTTGACAATATAAAAACCATATAATATAATATGTCTTGCGTCACGGATAAGAAGTGATATAAAACGGGGTGTGGCTCAGCTTGGCTAGAGCGCCTGGT
>HF995207.1 GCA_000432915.1 Firmicutes bacterium CAG:194 | reverse complement strand
CGGAAACCCTTGCAAAACGGGGCATTCCGGGACAAATCAAGGAGAAACAAAACTATGATTAAAGTACTTTTCATCTGTCACGGCAACATCTGCCGTTCCCCAATGGCAGAATTTATTATGAAGGAGCAGCTCCGCAAGCTGGGGCTGGAAGAGGAGTTTTATGTGGCTTCTGCCGCGACAAGCTCGGAGGAGATCTGGGATGGAGTAGGCAATCCGGTGTATCCGCCGGCGCGGGCTGAGCTTGCGAAGCATGGCATTAGCTGTGGGCAAAAGCGGGCAGTGCAGCTTGTAAAGGAAGATTATGAGAAATACGACTATCTGATCGGTATGGAACAGATGAATATCCGCAATATGATGCGGATCCTGGGCTCTGATCCGGATCACAAGGTATATCGGCTGCTGGATTTTACGGATGAACCGGGCGATATTGCAGATCCGTGGTACAGTGGAAAGTTTGGGCTGACCTATGACCAGATTGACAAAGGCGTTTCCTATCTGATCGGAGAACTGCAGCAGAAGCTGTGGGATGTTTAATGGTAAAATCTGACATAAAACAGGGCAAAATTGGCTTAAAATCTGCCAATATACCATCTGTTCAAAAGGAATACTTTATGCTATTATTGCTTCGTATGGCGATTGTGCCGGGATTTGAATGGAGTAATATTGTATGGAAATGTTAATAGATGTAATTTTGGATACTTTGCTTGACGCAGCAAAGTTATTTCCGTTTTTACTGCTGACCTATATTGCGATGGAGCTTTTGGAGCATCATGCAGGGGATAAGTCAGTGGCATGGCTGAAAAAGTCAGGAAAGCTGGGACCGGTGATCGGAGCGGTAACGGGACTGTTCCCACAATGCGGATTTTCGGCAGCAGCTTCCAATTTGTTTGCAGGCCGCGTGATCTCAATGGGTACGCTGATCGCGGTTTATTTATCAACGTCGGATGAAATGCTTCCGATCCTGATTTCTGAAAAAGTACCGATGCATGTGATCCTGTCTATTTTGGGAGCAAAGCTCATCACAGGTATTGTGGCAGGTATTTTGATCGATACGGTTGCACACTGGCTCAAGAAAGACAAAGATAAAGAATATCATATTCATGAGCTTTGTGAACATGAGCATTGTCACTGTGAAGAAGGCGTGCTTCGGTCAGCACTTCGCCACAGTCTGCAGATTTTATTGTTTATCATTGTTATTACTTTTGTGATCAATTATTTTATGACATATATCGGGCAGGCGGGTATTGAATATGTGACGATCGGAGAATCCTATGGCGTGATCCTGCTGGCATCACTGCTTGGACTGATCCCGAACTGTGCGGTTTCTGTCGCACTGACACAGCTTTATCTCGGTGGCATGCTGGGAGAAGGAGCACTTCTGGCAGGGCTTCTGGTTGGTGCTGGTGTCGGTATTTTGATCCTGCTGCGTGTCAATAAGCGTCCGTTAGAGAATGTGAAGGTGATCGGTCTTCTGTGGGCGATCGGATTTTTGGTAGGATGTCTCGTAAAAGCACTTGGCATTAGTTTTTAATATAGAAAAAGATAGCGCGGTGCATTTGACGACCGCTAATCAGAGACGAGATTCGCAGTGCGTATCTCGTCTCTGTCGTTATACATCCGTGATTTCAAGTATACAGTCACAACTAGCTGCACAAACTAAAGTATCTATGGAACGGAAAGAAGGCAGAAAAGGTGACAGATGTTTACGTGGTATTAAAGGAAAGTGTGCAGGTGAAGGCGGATATTGTCCGCGTGGACGATGTGGCACAAATTTATACCCGGAAAGATGCTTTAAAAACAAGGCTTAAAGAGGTGTTTGTCCATCAGTTCCGGCGGAAACAAAAGAGCAGGGGAAAGCAGCGCGAAGTGATTGGAGCACTTTACGTGCTGGAATGTATTGGGAAGGCCTGCCCGGACTGCTGTGTACATCTGCTGGGAGAAACGGATTGTCTGGTGGAATGGGTGCAGGAGGAAAAAGCACCGAGGTGGCACAGGATCGGGCAGGTGCTTAAGATTGTCTTTGTAGCACTTTTATGCTTTGCGGGCGGTGCGTTTTCCATCATGGCATTTCACAATGATATTTCCATAACGGATCTGTTCAGACAGTTATACGAGCTTGTCATGGGTGAGAAATCCTCCGGCTGTACAATACTGGAGATGTCTTATTCCATCGGGCTTATGGTTGGCATTATTCTTTTTTATAATCACATCGGAAAGCGGCGGATCACACAGGACCCGACACCGATCGAGGTGTCTATGCGCAGCTATGAAAAGGATCTGACAGAAGCGATGACATCTGCTTGGGGCAGGGAGGAGAAAACGATCGATGTGGATTAAAGAAATTGTGATCATTCTGTTCGGTCTGGCAGGTGGCTGTGTTGTGGCAGGCGGTGTTTTTACAGTGTTTACGGCGGTCGGTCTGATCCCGCGGTTTGCGGAGAAAACTGGCAGTGCAGACCATATACTGCTGTATGAAAATATGCTGATCCTTGGGACTTTGGCAGGACTTATAACGACCGTGTATTACGATACGATCGCTACACCGGTACAAAACAGTATATCACACGGAAAAGTCAGCTTTGGCTTATTTTTAACAATTTTGCAATACTGCATTTTGAGCTTATACGGATTCTTCACGGGAAATTATGTCGGTTGTCTGGCACTATCCATTGCTGAAATTGCGGATGCACTGCCCATTATGGCAAGGCGGTTTTCCATGAAAAGAGGAATTGGAATTGCACTTTTGGCTCTGGCAGCGGGAAAGCTGGCAGGTTCTTTGTATTATTATTTTCATGCATTGTTTGAAACTGCTTAGAAGCGCACATACTACAAGGGAACAAGATTACAAAACGGGAAAATACAGATAGTAAACAGATGCAAAAATGAGCGAAAGAGCAGGAAAGGAGCGAAAACAATGGATCATAATTCACAGATCAGAAATGTGTATACGGCTGCAGGCATACAGGAAAACCGGAAGCTGGACGCAGATACGAACGGCACAACGGCGGAGGAAGCGGAAGGCAGTGCTTATCCGGAAAAAACAGCAGATGAGAAGAAGGAGCAGGAAAAGCAGGCATACCAGGAATATATGAAGGAGATCACGCCGAAGAAAAATCTGGCTTTGCAGATGCTGAAAGCCTTTCTGACAGGTGGTGTGATCTGTGTGATCGGACAGGTGATCTTAAATTATTGTCAGTCGCTTGGCATGGAGAAAGATCTCGCAGGAAGCTGGTGCTCTCTACTGTTGATCCTGCTCAGTGTTCTGCTGACGGGCTTTAGTATATATCAGGTAATTGCTGCATGGGGCGGCGCAGGAGCACTTGTTCCGATCACAGGATTTGCCAATTCCGTGGCATCACCTGCCATTGAATATAAGGCGGAAGGTCAGGTTTACGGGATCGGTGTAAAGATCTTTTCCATTGCCGGTCCTGTCATTTTATATGGTGTTTTTACAAGCGGAATTCTGGGCTTTTTCTACTGGATCGGGAAGCTGCTGGGCTGGGTATAAAAAAGCGTTGCAGAAATGGTATAGAGGAACAGACAGAGAGGAAAACAGAGAGAAAAGAGCAAGTAGAAAAGGCGAAATTGAAACAGAGAAAAAGGAAGGTGTAGGATGAAAAAAGCAATTTTTGAAATAGGCGAAAGCAGTGTGAAACTGCCAATGCCTGTTTATATTGTAAATGGGGCGTCAATCGCCGGGACAAAAGAAGGGCAGGGACCGCTGGGAAGCTGTATCGATCATGTACTGACAGATGACCAGTTTGGAGCGGACAGCTGGGAGGCGGCAGAATGTAAGCTGCAGAAAGAAACAGTAGCGATCCTGCTGAAAAAGACGGAGGTTTCAGAAAAGGAGATCCGTTATCTGTTTGCGGGCGATTTGCTCGGACAGTCCATGGCAAGCTCTTTTGGACTGGCTTCTTATGAGATCCCGTATTTTGGTGTGTACGGTGCCTGCTCAACCTGTGGGGAAAGCCTGAGCCTTGGTGCAATGACGATAGGGGGCGGGTTTGCTACGCAGGTTGTCTGTGTGACATCCAGTCATTTCGCAAGTGCGGAAAAGGAGTTCCGTTTCCCTTTGGAATATGGCGGACAGAGACCGAAATCTTCTACCTGGACGGTAACGGGAAGCGGGGCTTTTCTGCTGGCAACCGAGGTGAGTGATCCGATGGCACAGATCACAGGGATCACGACCGGAAAAGTCGTGGATATGGGTGTCAAAGACAGCATGAACATGGGATGTGCCATGGCACCGGCGGCAGCGGATCTGATCTGGCAGCATCTGCAGGATTTTGAAAGGAAACCGGAAGATTACGACCGGATCATCACAGGAGATCTGGGAGAAGTGGGAAGTCAGGCACTGATCGATCTTTTGCGGGAGAAGAATGTTGAAATTGCGGGCAATCATATGGATTGTGGAACGACGCTGTTTGATATAAATGAGCAGGATGTGGGATCTGGCGGATCAGGCTGTGGCTGCAGTGCGGTGACACTTGCTTCTTATATTCTGCCAAAGTTGCAGAGCGGGGAATGGAAACGGGTTTTGTTTGTCCCGACCGGTGCGCTTTTGAGCAAGACAAGCTTTAACGAAGGCAATTCCGTTCCGGGTATTGCACACGGGCTGGTGCTGGAGCATGTATAAGATGTCAGGGGCAAACGCCCCGATATGCGCATAAAAGTCGGGGCATTTGCCCCGACATCTGTATGGGAAATTCCTATGGAATCTCCTATTTTATCCTGCATTATATTATGCTGCATCGTCTACGGTTCCAATTTTCATATACATGGAAATTAAGTAGAGACCGCAAAGACCGACTATTGCATAGATGATACGGGATAACCAGCTCATGCTGCCAAAGAGTGCAGCAACAAGGTTCCAGTCGAAAAAGCCGATCAGTCCCCAGTTGACTGCACCGATAATGACAAGTGTTAAAGCAATATAGTCTAAAGTTTTCATGGATAGCACCTCCTTTTTCTATAGTCTTTCCCAAAACACGCTTTCTATACGGTTTGATTTATGATATAATCATGATGTCAGAGGCAAAAGTCAAAAAACACGACGTGCTTGCACGGAGCAATCCGTATGACATCAGGAAAAACAAACTATCTGCAACGTAGTTGCGGGTTTGCGAGTATGACATCATAAAAAAGGAAAATTCTTCCAAAGGAGCCCAACATGGAAAGTCAATCAGAAAACAAAAAGAAAAATGCCGGTGCGCTTCGGTGCTATTTTATAGAGATTGTGGCCATTACGAGCGCCTATCTGATCGAGGTAGTGAAAGGAAACCGGACAGCCGGATATATTGTACTGGTATGCCTGCTTTTGTGGCTTCCGGCGATTGCAGCGATGCTTGTTTATTTTAAAAATAAAGATGCAAAAGCAATCCGCTATCTGTATGGATTTGGATTTCTGATTCCGCAGGCGGTTTTAATGCTGACAGCCAACAATGCGCTGGTATTTACTTATGCAATCCTTGTATTGGTTGTATGCAACATTTTTGAAGACCGGAAATTTGCGCTTATAATGGCGATTTCTTATAATATTATGAATATCCTGACGGTTGTATATCATATTGCAGCAGCAGGAACAACAAACGAATACATCGTGACAACAGAGATACAGATCCTGCTGATGATGATGTGTGGTTACTTCAATATTGTGGTATCCAAAACAGGTATGATCATTTCCAAAGAAAAGATGGCACTTTTAGATCAGGAAAAGCAACATGCGACAGATCTGCTTGCACAAGTGCTTTCCGTTTCTGCGGAAATGACAGAAAGCATTGGCAGCCTGAATGAAAAGATGCAGCAGCTCGGAGAATCGGTTGTACAGACCTGCGGTGCCATGGATGAGGTCAGACAGGGCAGCAATGAAACTGCACAGTCCATTCAGTCACAGCTTAGTATGACAGAAAAGATCCAGGGCAGGATCGAAGAAGTTTCCCAGACAAGTACGATGATCGGGAACAGTGTTGCGGAAACAAAGACCGCAGTCGGAAAAGGTGCGGATAATATGGAAAATCTGGAGAAACAGGTAGAACAGCTGGAGCAGGCAGGTGGACATGCACTGCAGAGACTGAACGAGCTGGACGAGTATACAAAGCAGATGCAGTCTATCACAGAGCTGATCAATTCCGTTGCCGACCAGACAGGACTGTTATCTTTAAATGCCAGCATTGAAGCGGCAAGAGCGGGCGAAGCCGGGCGTGGCTTTGCGGTTGTGGCTTCCGAAATCTCCACGCTGGCGAGCCAGACGCAGGAAGCAACCAAGAACATTGATGCCCTCATCAGTGATATCACGGATAAATTACAGGATGTCAGTGAAGCTGTCAGATCCTTTGCAGACGGTACAAAGCAGCAATATACCGTGGCACAGGAAACTGTACAGAGCTTTGGACAGATCGAGAAGGATACGACACAGATCGAGCAGCAGGTCAGCCAGATGGCATCCGCGATCAGCAGTCTGACAGAAGCAAATCATTCTATCGTGGAAAGCGTGCAGAATATTTCGGCGATCACGGAAGAAGTATCCGCACATTCCAATGAGACTTATGAGAGCAGTGAAAAGAATGCACAGATCGTGGAAGAAACCGGAAAGATTGCAGCATTTTTACAGGACAGAGCAAATGCGTTGAAGCAGTAAAGAGCGGATAAAAGAGGTGGGGAGTTCAGGTGGAAGAGATCATTGTTGCCATTTATTACATATTTGCGCTGGTTGTAGCAATACTTGTATTAAAATCATATCGAAAAGGAACAGAGAGTGCCAAAAAGCTTGGCATTGCCATGCTGATGAATTTCCTGATGATCGGTACTTATACACTCAATCTGACATCGGGTTATCTGATCATCAAATCGATCGGCTGTTCTCTGACCTTTACACTTATGGATCTGATGTTGTTTTTCTACTATGATTATGCGATGGCTTTTGTGGGCTGGGAAAACCGCACACCGAAGTGGATCAAAATCGCATTTGGGGCTTATATTTTTATTGACGGTATTTTTATGATGATCAATCCGTTTGATCAGGTGGCAGTCTCCTATATGCATGAATCATTTGGAGACGGTTATATCCTGACCTATGTACCGCAGATCCCATTCCACATCCATATAGCGTTTGATATGATGATGATTGCGGCAACGATTATCCTGTTATCCCTGAAATGCGGAGAAACGCCGCGTGTATACAGAAAACGGTATTATGGTCCGATCATCGGAATGCTTCTGGCAGTTGTGATCAATTTTGTATATCTGGCGGGTATCATTCCGTTTATTATGGATCCGACGATCTTGCTGTATGTGTTTGTAGGATTTCTGCTGTATTTCTATACGTTCAATTATCTGCCGTCCGTCACGCTGACGATCACGCGTAACATGATCCTGGAATATCTGAAGGATCCGATCATTCTGTTTGACTATGAAGGCAGGCTGGCAGACCACAGTGCGGGACTGGATGAGCTGATGCCGGGCATGGAATTTAAAAATGGATCCCTGACGATAGAAGAATTTATGCAGAAGCAGAAATTCATGGGAATGAACGGAACGGACATCAATCAGGAATTTGACTGGCAAACGGTTGAAAACGGTAAGGCAAAGACTTACCAGTGTCAGTTCTGCTGTATGAAGGATGATAAAGGAAAGCTGATCGGAAAGCTGTTTGTGTTCCATGATGTGACCGCCAGCAGACAGACATATTTCGAACTGGAAAATTCCATGCTGTTTGATGCGGTGACGGGATTTTACAATAAAGAGAGCTTTTACACACAGATCCCGCAGTGGAGAAATCCGGAATTTTTCCCGGTTTCTTTTGCGGTCTGCAATGTAGATGGACTGCGTGCCATGAACGAAGCTTACGGAACGGCTTATGGGGATGGTGTCATGCGGCAGATCGCCCGTTATATCCGCAGAAGAGTGGGTAAGGATACATTCTGTGCAAAGCTGGACAATGGCGATCTTGTTGTGGTTCTGGAAAAGACCAACAATCTGGATGCAGGGGATATCATGGAGGCGATCAAGGCGGAGGTCATTGATTTTTATGATAAAATGCCTGTGTCGATCGAATATGGTATTGCAACTAAGGAAGATGCAGATACTCCTGTAGAGAAGTTGATGCAGGATGCCAGATCGAATATGATGAATAAAAAGATGCTGAAAGAAAAATCTGCCAGCAGTTCTATTGTAAATTCTCTGAAGCAGACGCTTTGCGAAAGTGATTACCAGACAGAGGAGCATGTAGAGCGTACAAGAAAGATGGCAGCCCGTCTTGGGAAGGAAATGGGCCTCCCTGATGCGGAGATCGGAAAGCTGGAGCTTCTGGCAGCGCTGCATGATATTGGTAAGGTAGCAATTCCGCAGGATATCATTAAGAAAAAAGGAAAACTGACGCCGGAAGAGCGTGCGATCATAGAGCAGCATACGGTAAAAGGCTATCGTATTGCGAAAAGCTCACCGGAGCTTGGCGATATTGCGGACGGCATTTTATGCCATCATGAAAAATGGGACGGAACCGGTTATCCAAACGGATTGAAGGGTGAAGAGATCCCTTTGATCGCACGTGTGATCTCAGCGGTGGATTCCCATGATGTTATGGTCAACGACAGACCGTATCACAAGGCAATGCCGGAAAAGGATGCGATCGCCGAATTGCGCAGATGCTCCGGTACGCAGTTTGATCCACATGTCGTGGAAGTATTTACAAAGATGCTGGAGCGCGAAGATCTGCCACAGCAGGAAATGGAAGCACTGGCGGCATCTTATACGGAGGCAGATACAGATGAGAGAACTGGAGTTTAAAATGGAACGTCCGGGATTGCTTGAGACCGGACAGAAGGTGACTGTGACAGAAGGTGTTCTGCCCAGCAGTTATTATTATACGATCGATCCGTCCCTGGCAATGTCAGCCAATATTCCATTCAGGGAACGCCTGAAAACAAAAGAAGGAACAGTTGTATCCATTGAGGAAAATGAACGCGGTTTCTATGTGGTTGTCAGCTTTATAGAACCGTGATCAAAATAGTATGTATAGGCACGCAGTGCTTATTACACATAAAATTTGCAGTAGGAAAGGAAGAGTGACATGAAAGTTATCAGTACAGAAAAAGCACCGGCAGCAATCGGACCATATTCACAGGGCATCATTGCGGGAGATTTCTTCTTTGCATCCGGACAGATCGCCATCATACCGGAGACAGGTGAGATCGCAGAAGCAACAATTGAAGCACAGACGGAGCAGGTTATGAAAAATATCGGAAACCTCCTTGCAGCAGCAGGCGTTGATTACAGCAAGGTCGTAAAGACAAGCTGCTTCCTCGCTGATATGGGAGATTTTGGTGCATTTAATGAAATTTACGCCAAATACTTTACTTCAAAACCGGCAAGAAGCTGCGTAGCAGTAAAGACATTACCAAAGAACGTGTTATGTGAGGTAGAAGTGATCGCATACCTTGGCGAATAATTCATGCATTTATGGAAATCCTAAAGATGAGACGGAAATGTCTCATCTTTTTTCATGTGATAGGAATTTCTATCACATGAAAATGCTCCGCAAGGAGGCGCACTCGCGCGAAGAAGAAATATGTCGCAAGCGACCGCGCTCGGCGCAAGAATGTGCCTTGGCACATTCTTTATGAAAAGGAGGTAACATATGTCATATATCAATGCATTCTGGGTAGGAGGTTTGATCTGTGCACTTGCGCAGATTTTACTGGAAAAAACAAAATTGATGCCGGGCAGGATCATGGTGCTGATCGTATGCCTTGGCGCTGTATTAAGCTTTTTCGGTATTTATGAGCCGTTTGCGGAATATGCGGGCGCAGGAGCCAGTGTCCCATTGCTTGGTTTTGGGAATGTGCTGATGAAAGGTGTGAAAGATGCAGTTGACGAATATGGTTTTCTCGGCATTTTTATGGGCGGCTTTAAAGCAGGTGCAGTCGGCTGCGGTGGTGCACTGATCCTGAGCTATCTGGCAAGTCTGGTATTTCATTCCAAAATCAAAAAATGATGCAATTGCTGCATCATTCTTCGAATCCGATCTGCATATTGGCTAGTGCTTTTTTAATACCCTGATCCCAGAGCGTTTCAATAGACTTGTCCATGGAAAAGGTAGTCAGGGAAATACCGGTAAGGCATGTCAGATGCTCCTGCTCGTAGCGGAAGGTCAGGATCAGTCCTTTTACGGTAGACGGATCACCGGTAAAGGCTGCATTTTTTAGCAGGTTCTGCGTGTAGGCAGCAGGTGCCTGCAGTACAAATTTAAAGGAAAGCGGGAATTCTTTGCCGATATAGGATGCCAGAAGTGCTCTGATATTATGCCACGGAACAAAACCGATGTTTTCCGTCTGCGCGGGAAAATCTTGATATGGCTGGTATTCAGGATGGATCCGTCCTTCTAAAAAGAGAGAACTGTCCCGGATCACAGATACCTCCTGCATCAGAAATGTATCAAAGGATGTGCTTTCCAAAAGTACCTGCAGCATCTTTTTTTTATCTTGAATCTGTAATGCAATCATAAAAAATCCTTTCTGATTTCAATTTCGAAACAAATATTTCATTAGTATTGTAATATAAAATATTGTAATGGTCAAAAAATATATTACGTTAACAAAACGTTTAAATGTGATATTGGGTCTATGCAAATGATGTAATATGTGCTATATTATGTAGTAATGAAAACTACATGATGGCCGGAGGAAAATAATGAGTTACAAAATTGTGCTGGATAGCTGTGGAGAATTACCGGAGCATTTAAAATCAGATAATAGATATGAGATCGTGCCACTGGAACTACAGGTGGGAGAAGAAAGAATATGGGATGATGAAACCTTTGATCAGAAGAACTTTCTGCAGAAGGTAGCAGCGTGCCCGACATGTCCGAAGTCTGCCTGTCCGTCGCCGGAGCGTTATATGCAGGCATTTGACTGTGCGGCAGAAGATATCTACGTTGTAACGCTGTCCGGAAATCTGAGTGGCAGTTATAACAGTGCTTATCTGGCACGAAGTATGTATCTGGAAAAAAATCCGGACAAGAAAATCCATGTATTTGATTCCTGTTCCGCATCCTGTGGTGAGACACAGATTGCATTTTATATCAGCAGCCTTGCAGAAGAGGGAAAATCCTTTGAAGAGATCATTCCGCTGGCAGAGCAGTTCAGAGATGATCTGACTACGTATTTTGTACTGGATAATCTGGATACACTCAGAAAAAACGGCAGACTTTCCAGGGTAAAGGCTTTTGTGGCATCTACGCTTGCGGTAAAGCCGGTCATGGGCTCTACGGATGATGGTAATATCGTGCAGCGGGGACAGGCGATCGGTATGAAAAAAGCACTTGTAAAGATGGCAGATATTATTCTGGGAGAAAAAACAGATCTGCAGAAAAGGACATTGATGATCACTCATTGCAACTGCCCGGACAAAGCGGAAAAGTTTAAGGAGATCATTTGTAAAAAGGCAGACTTCCGAAATATCCTGATTATGGATACAGCCGGTGTGAGCAGCATGTATGCCAATGATGGTGGCATTATCGTGACTGTTTAAAGGGCATAAATATACAGTAGTGTAAGTGGGCAGATTCCGAAAATAAGCTAAGAGAATAACAGTTTTCCGAGCAGAGGAAGATTTTGAAGAGAAGAGCAGGTCAGTGTCTCACCGTTTGAGAGCTGGATGCTCTTTTTTGTCTGGCTGCGGACATGATTCTGATTGATGACATAGTCTTTGCCGAACACCTGAAATTCAGCATGGTTGCCCAGACAACGGTAAATATCATCCATGTTGCCGATAATATCAATGGCATCATGGTGGTCAAAAACATAATGAACCCTGTGTTCTTTTTCAAAGCACCGGGCATAAATAATATCATCTTTGGATACGAAATGGGTATGTTCGATATCACGGATCTCTATCATCGTCAGATTTTGCTTTTGGGATTTGATTTCCTGCTGTATATCACACAGCAGCTTGTGAAGTGGTGCGGTTAGGATTGGTTTATCCAGTGTATAGAGATGCTGGATAGCATTTTCTCGGCGATACGGCTCAGCAGCGTCTTTACAGACGACGATCATACCGGGCGCAGAAAGCTCCTGCAGCCTGGCAACGATCTCCATACAATGTGCCATATCGTGATCGATATCTAAAAGGAAAAGGTCATATTTCATGCAGACGGGCAGAAAGGATGATTCATCCCCGAAAGAATCCACATAAAGTGTTCCGATCTCAGACGCAAGTGCGCTATTGGCGCGATCTAAAAGACGTTCCGTCTGCTTGCGGTCTGCAATATTGTCCGCTAAAACAGCAATATGCATATGTAACCCTCCTAAATGTAATGCTTTGCTTGCAAAGCATTATGTAGCCTCATCGTATTGGCGAAGCCAATAACAAAGCCAATAACAGGCAGAGTCATGCAGTGCATGACTCCGTGTTATTATAAAATCCCAATTTCAACAGGGGAATGCCAGATCAGATAAATGAGCAGAAGCTGCACACATAAGATCAGTGGCAATCCATATAAAAAATACCAGTGGCGGGTCTTGTGGTGGAAGAGAAACATACCGAGAATACTGCCGATGCTGCCACCAAAGATGGCAAACAGAAACAAGGTAACTTCCGGAATCCGCCAAGCCCTTTTCCGGGCTTTCCATTTGTCGAGTCCCATCAGGAAAAAGGCGATCAGATTGATCGTAATAACATAGGTTATGATGATTGTGTATACACTCATACTGACCTCAGAAAATTATTTGTCGTTCTTCTTATTCTGTACTTCCAGCATCTTCATGGCACGAACCTTTGTAGAAAGACCAAACAGGTTGATGAAGCCTTCTGCATCATGATGGTCATACATATCACCGGTTGTAAAGCTTGCAATGCTTTCATTATATAAAGAATATGGAGAGGTTGTTCCGGCTTTGATGATGTTACCCTTGTAAAGCTTGAATTTTACTTCACCTGTCACATACTTCTGTGTGCTCTCGATAAATGCCTGTGCTGCTTCACGAAGCGGTGAGAACCATTTTCCTTCGTAAACGACCTGTGAAAACAGATTGCCCATATCCTTCTTTGCACGGTAAACATCACGGTCAAGGATGAGTTCCTCAAGCTGCTGATGTGCTTCGTACAGGATCGTTCCGCCGGGAGTCTCATAAACACCACGGCTCTTCATACCAACAACACGGTTTTCAACGATATCTACGATACCGATACCATGCTTGCCGCCTAATGCATTTAGCGTACGGATGATATCGGAAACCTTCATTTCCTTTCCGTTGACACTCTTTGGTACACCGGCTTCAAATGTCATTGTTACATATTCGCCTTCATCAGGTGCCTTTTCAGGTGTGGTGCCGAGTACAAGCAGATGTTCGTAATTTGGCTCGTTTGCAGGATCTTCCAGTTCAAGACCTTCATGGCTGATGTGCCAGATGTTACGGTCACGGCTGTAAGAGTTATCCTCAGAGAACGGAAGATGGATACCATGCTGCCGGCAGTATTCGATCTCGTCTTCACGGGACTGTAATTTCCATTTGTCATTTCTCCATGGAGCAATGATCTTCAGGTCAGGAGCAAGTGCTTTGATACCAAGCTCAAAACGGATCTGGTCGTTTCCTTTTCCGGTTGCACCGTGGCAGATCGCTACGGCATTTTCCTTACGTGCGACTTCAACAAGCTTCTTTGCAATAGCAGGACGAGCCATGGAAGTACCGAGTAAATATTTGTTTTCATAAACAGCATGTGCCTGTACACAAGGTACGATATAGTGATCACAGAATTCATCTGTCAGATCTTCAATGTATAATTTCTCAGCACCGGCAAGCTTTGCTCTTTCGTCGAAACCATCCAGCTCATTGCCCTGTCCGCAGTCGATACAGCAGCAGACAACATCGTAATCGTAATTTTCTTTTAACCAGGGAATAATGGCTGTTGTATCAAGCCCGCCTGAGTACGCTAAAACAACTTTTTCTCTCATAATTTATATGCCTCCATAGGTATGTATTGTAAGTTCTGCAACTAATATACAACATAAAAGTGTATATTGCAAGCATAAAAATATGCATAAAACAATGAATAATGCAGTAAAAAGTGTATATTATTAAAAAAGTATTGCATATTATACAATATGGACGTATAATTATACGATGCCGGGACAAAAACGGATTGAATGAATGGCAGATTTGAAGTAAGATATATTAGATATGTAACAGAAGGGAGAAATGAAATATGATCAAAGCAGGAATTATCGGCGCAACCGGCTATGCGGGAGGTGAGCTCGTCAGACTGCTTTTGCAGCATAAAGAGGTAGAAATTAAATGGTATGGTTCACGCAGCTATATCGATCAGAAATATGCAAGTGTATACGGCAATATGTTCCAGCTTGTGGAGGATACATGCCTTGATGATAATATGGAAGAACTGGCAAAGCAGGTGGACGTGATCTTTACCGCAACACCGCAGGGCTTTTGTGCTTCCGTGATCAACGATTCTATTTTAAACCGGACAAAGATCATCGATCTGAGTGCGGACTTCCGTATCAAAGATGTTTCCGTTTATGAAAAGTGGTATGGCATTACCCACAAGGCTCCACAATATATTAAGGAAGCTGTTTACGGACTTTGTGAGATCAACCGGGAAAAAACAAAGGGGGCAAGGCTGGTTGCGAATCCGGGCTGTTATACAACATGTTCTATTCTGACAGCCTATCCGCTTGTTAAGGAAGGACTGATCGATCCGCAGACACTGATCATCGATGCAAAGAGCGGTACATCAGGGGCAGGCAGAGGTGCAAAGGTAAACAATCTGTACTGTGAAGTGAATGAAAACATCAAAGCTTACGGCGTTGCCACACACAGACACACACCGGAGATCGAGGAGCAGCTTGGCTATGCGGCAGGAAAAGAGATCCTTGTAAACTTCACCCCGCATCTTGTTCCGATGAACAGAGGCATTTTAGTGACAGAATATGCAACGCTGACCAAAAAGGCAGACGGCTCGCTTCCGACTTATGAAGAGATCAGGGCAGTATATGATAAATACTATGCAGATGAGTATTTCGTGCGTGTCCTGGAAAAGAATGTATGCCCGGAGACAAAATGGGTAGAGGGAAGTAACTTTGTCGATGTGAACTTTAAGATTGATGAGAGAACAGGCAGGATCATCATGATGGGTGCGCTGGATAATATCGTAAAAGGCGCGGCCGGACAGGCAGTACAGAATATGAACCTGATGTTTGGACTGGATGAAAAGGAAGGACTGGAACTGGTACCAATGTTCCCATAAGGTAAATAAAGATGATACGAGCAATGCAAATTGAGGATTATGAGCAGGTATATGCACTCTGGCTGACGATCAGCGGCTTTGCGATCCGCAGCGTGGATGATTCCAAAGAGGGCGTGGAAAGATTTCTGCAGAGAAACCCGGGGATCAGTGTTGTAGCGGAAGAAGATGGAAAGATCGTTGGGGCGATCCTTTGCGGGCATGACGGCAGACGAGGCTGCCTGTATCATGTCTGTGTGGATCCGGCGTACAGACGACGTGGAATCGGTAAGGACATGGTCGTTCACTGTATGAACGCCTTACATAAGGAAGGGATCAATAAGGTATCATTGATCGCTTTTACACAAAATGATATCGGAAACGCTTTCTGGAAAGAGATCGGCTGGACAAAGCGTGAGGATCTGAACTATTATGATTTTGTGCTCAATAAAAATAATATTATACGTTTCAACCGATAGAACAGATATGCCATAGAAACAGATCTGAAAAGCATATGAGAATGGAGAACAACAATGGATAACAAAGACATGAAACAGATAATGGAAAAAGCAGAAGTGCTCATTGAAGCGCTTCCTTATATTCAAAAGTTTAACCGCCGTATCATCGTGGTTAAATACGGTGGAAGTGCAATGGCAAATCCGGAGCTGCAGCGAAATGTCATCAAAGATGTGACACTTTTGAAGCTGGTAGGATTTAAGCCGATCATTGTACATGGCGGAGGTAAGGAGATCAGCCGCTGGGTCGGCAAGGTTGGTAAAGAAGCAAAATTTATCAACGGACTGCGTGTAACGGATGCAGAGACTATGGAAATTGCCGAAATGGTGTTATCCAAAGTTAATAAGCAGCTTGTTACGATGGTGGAGGAGCTTGGTGTCAAGGCTGTCGGTATCAGTGGAAAAGACGGAGGCCTGTTACATGTGGATAAAAAATATGCGGGCGGCGAAGATATCGGTTTTGTCGGTGATGTCAAGAAAGTAGATCCACAGATCCTGTTCGATCTTCTGGATCATGACTTTCTGCCGATCATCGCACCGATCGGTCTCGGTGATGAATTTGAATCCTACAATATCAATGCAGATGATGCAGCCTGCGCGATCGCAAAGGCGGTCGGTGCTGAAAAACTGGCATTCTTAACAGATATTGAGGGACTTTACAGAGACATCAATGATAAGAACAGCTTTATTTCCAGACTGACTGCAACACAGGCAGATGAGCTGATCGAGGAAGGCTGTATCGGCGGCGGTATGTTACCGAAGCTGCACAACTGTACAGATGCGGTAAAGAACGGTGTAGGCCGTGTCCATATCCTGGACGGCAGAATCGCACATTGTCTGCTTCTGGAAATCTTCACCAATGAAGGTATTGGTACAGCGATCGTAAAGGATGAAGGAGAATTATAATATGAATATGCAGGAATATATTGAAGAAGCAGAGAAGGATCTGCTGCATACTTATAACCGGTATCAGGTCGTATTCGATCATGGAGACGGCGTAAAATTGTATGATATCGAAGGAAAAGAATATCTGGATTTCGTGGCAGGAATTGCCGTGTTTGCCCTTGGATATAATAACAAGGCATATAATGATGCCTTAAAAGCACAGATCGACAAGATCCTGCATACTTCCAACTACTATTATAATGTACCGGCAATAGAAGCGGCCAGAAAGCTGAAAAAGATTTCCGGTATGGATCGTGTTTTCTTTACAAACAGCGGTGCGGAATCCATTGAAGGGGCTATTAAGACAGCCAGAAAATATGCGTATCTGAAAGATGGAAAGACAGATCATGAGATCATTGCCATGAATCATTCATTCCATGGCAGAACGATGGGGGCACTTTCCGTGACGGGTAATCCGCATTACAGAGAAGCATTTGAACCGATGATCGGCAATATCAGGTTTGCCGAGCTGAATGATTTTAACAGTGTGCTTGCGCAGGTAACGGACAAAACCTGTGCGATCCTGTTTGAAACCGTACAGGGCGAGGGTGGTATCTTCCCTGCTACAGAAGAATTTATGAAGCAGGTACGTGCACTTTGCGATGAAAAAGATATCCTGCTTATTTTGGATGAGATCCAGTGTGGCATGGGCAGAACAGGTGAAATGTTTGCATGGCAGAGATACGGTGTGAAGCCGGATGTCATGACAACAGCAAAAGCACTGGGCTGCGGTGTTCCGGTTGGCGCCTTTCTGATGACGGAAAAGGTCGGTGCCGCATCCCTTGTAGCGGGCGATCACGGTACAACCTATGGCGGTAATCCGTTTGCCTGTGCGGCGATCAGCAAGGTGATTGATCTGTTTGAAGAGGAAAAGGTACTTGATAATGTCCGGAAGGTCGGTGCTTATTTATGGAAAGAACTGGACAAACTGACAGAGAAGTATGATAGTATTATAGCGCACAGAGGTGTCGGACTGATGCAGGGACTTGTATTTGACAAGCCGGTTGCACCGGTGATCAACAAAGCACTGGAAATGGGACTTGTCCTGATCAATGCAGGAACACAGATCATCCGTTTTGTACCACCTCTTGTTATTTCGGAAAAAGATGTAGATGACATGATACAGATACTGGATACATGTCTGAAGGAATTGGAGTAACGCATGAAAATCAGAGGTAGAATCTATTCTGTGATACTGGTGTTTCTTCTGGTGTTTTTCGTCTGGCTGAGGGGCGTGCAGGATCTGCAGCCGTCTCAGGGCAGCAATCAGCCGTCGATTGGCACAGGGATGCAGAAGGAGACGCTTTATGTCTGGTATACGGATGAAGCACTGACAGATTATATGAACAGTATGGCACTTTCTTACATGGAAGCGCATGACAATATCAGGATCGTGCCAACGCTCGTATCCGCAGTCGAATATGTGGAGAGCATCAATCAGGCAACGATGCAGGAGCAGGCAATGCCCGATCTGTGTCTGATCAGTAATGACAGTCTGGAAAAGGTATATCTGGCAGGACTGGCAGATGAGATCACAGATCCGGAGCAGATCGTGACAGAGGAAAACTTCCCGCAGGCAGCACTGCATGCAGTAACTTATCAGGACAAGCTGCTTGCTTATCCATTTTACTATGAAACTTCTCTCTTGTTATATAATCAGACTTATCTGGACGAGATGGCGGCAAATAAAATCGAAGCACTTAAGTCCCAGCAGGAAGCGGGAGAAGAGGTTGGGATCGAGATCACCGGCGGAAGCGACTTGATTCCTAAAACGGTAGATGACATTTTGAACCTTGCAGATGCTTACGATGCACCGGATGGCGTGGAATCTATTTTAAAATGGGATGTATCGGATATTTTCTATAATTATTTCTTTGCCGGTAATTATATGGATATCGGCGGAGAAAATGGGGATGATGCATCCATCTGCAATATTCATAATGAGAATACAACAGCCTGCCTGCAGATGTATCAGAGCCTGAACCAGTTCTTTTCCATTGAGGCAAAGGAAGCAGATTATGATACGGTATTGCAGGAATTTATAGATGGCAGGACATTATTTACGGTTGTGACCACAGATGCGATTGCAAGACTGGAAGCGGCAAAGGCAGATGGCAGTCTGCAGGGAGAATACGGAATGGCAATGCTGCCTGATGTTTCCGCAGACTTGAAAAGCCGTGGACTTTCCGTGACAAACGGTGTGATCGTCAACGGCTACGGGCATCACAAGGAAGATGCCAATGCTTTTGCATCTTATCTGACCGGGACGATCGGTGCGGATTTTTATGACAGAACAGGAAAACTGACCGCCCATAAAAATGTCAGCTATGAAAACGATAAGCCGGCGCTTGCCATGCAGGCATACGAAAAAAGTGTCAGCCTGCCAAAGATCATGCAGGTGAGCAATTTCTGGGTACAGCTGGAACGGACACTGACAGGTATCTGGGAAGGTGAAGATGCGGATCAGGCATTGCAGTCTTTGCAGGAACAGATGGATGTACAGCTGCAGAAATAATAAAAGAAGGAATAAAAACCGATCAACGGGATAAGATATAGATAAACAGGAGGTCTTATACGGTGGTTGGTTTTTTTATTGCAGTATTATCGGGAATTCTGATGAGTGTACAGGGTGTTTTCAACACACAGGTGACAAAACAGTCTTCTTTGTGGACAACATCCGCTTTTGTACAGCTTACAGCACTCTTGGTCTGTGTTCTGGCATGGCTTTTTACGGATCGGAGCAATCCGCTGAAGGTACTTGCGGCAAAGCCTTCTTACCTGCTGCTCGGCGGTGTAATCGGTGCGTTTATCACCTATACGGTCGTTGTCAGCATGGGAAAGCTGGGACCTGCAAAGGCGGTCATGTTTATCGTGATCGCGCAGCTGATCAGTGCCTATCTGATCGAACTTCTGGGGATGTTCGGTGTCGAAAAGGAGCCGTTTTCTGTCAGAAAACTGGTGGGAATGGCAGTGGCGGTCATCGGCGTTATTGTTTTTAAAATGTGATATAAAATCTGCTTGCTATCCGCGTTTTTTTAGCATACAATGAAAGTGCGATTGACATAGAGGGGCTTCTTTATCAGATAAAGGAGACTATGTTATGCATACAAAAAGAATGAAATGTACCATGATCATGCTGGGCTGCCTGTTTACAGCCTTCTTTCTTTCTGCCTGTTCCAATGGGCGGTATACATATGAACTGGAAGGCGGGGAGCAGACAAAGGTCATGCAGGAGTCAGGCGATGGACAGGGCGGAGCAGATCAATCTGCGAAGGAGTCCCTGGTGCAGGCAGAAGAACCGGCGGATGCCACAGCTGACCGGACGGAGAAAGCAGCTGATACTGGAAAAGAGATTTATGTCCAGATCAATGGTGCGGTAAAATATCCCGGTGTTTACAAGGTGCAGGACGATGCCCGTATTTTTGATGTGGTGGAGCTGGCAGGCGGTATGACAGAGGATGCAGAGCCGGAGGCAGTCAATCAGGCACTTCCCGTAGAGGACGGACAGATGATAAGGATCTGTACGCAGGAGGAATGGGAACTCGCCCGGGCAGAGGAAACGGAGACGTCTGCTGAGCAGGCAGATGATGGACTTGTGGATATCAATACGGCTGATGTGGCGGAATTATGTACGCTGCCGGGTGTAGGACAGGCAAGAGCGGAAAGTATCCTTGCATACAGACAGGAGCATGGCAGCTTTCAGACTGTGGAGGAGATCAAGCAGGTATCCGGGATCAAGGATGGCTTATACACGAAGATAAAAGATAAAATTAAAATAACGCAATAGTGTGTGAATGGGAGAATATGATGGCAAACAGAGTGTTGGTTGTGGATGATGAAAAACTGATCGTAAAAGGAATCCGGTTCAGTTTAGAGCAGGATGGCATGGAAGTGACCTGTGCTTATGACGGAGAAGAAGCACTTACCTTTGCCAGAGAGCAGCAGTTTGATATAATTCTGCTGGATATCATGCTTCCGAAGCTTTCCGGCTTTGAGGTCTGTCAGCAGATCAGGGAATTTTCCAATGTACCGATCATCATGCTGACTGCCAAGGGTGATGATATGGATAAGATCCTGGGACTGGAATATGGTGCAGATGACTATATTACAAAGCCTTTCAATATTCTTGAGGTCAAGGCAAGGATCAAAGCCATCATCCGCAGAACTGCCAAACAGGAAAAGAAAGCCGATACAGCCGGTAGGATCCAGGCAGGCGATATGACTATTGAGCGCGACAACAGAAGAGTGTATATAGAAGGAAGAGAAATCAATCTGACAGCCAAAGAGTTTGACGTACTGGAGCTTCTGGTAACTCACCCAAATCAGGTATACAGCAGGGAGAAGCTGCTTACAATGGTCTGGGGGGCAGATTATCCGGGCGATGCAAGAACGGTGGATGTACATATCCGTCGTCTGCGTGAGAAAGTAGAGACAAATTCCAGCGAACCGAAATATGTGCATACCAAATGGGGTGTTGGCTACTATTTTAAAGGATGAGGAATGAACATTGAAACTGTTGTTTTCTAAAGTAAAGGACAGGCTCCAGTTCTTGCGGAGCCTGAAAGTACGGATCTTTATCATTATTCTGGCAGTCGGTATCATACCGACTATGGTACTGAGAAACGCTATTTTACAAAATTACGAAAAGCGGGCAGTCAGTGTCCGGACTACAGATGTCCAGAATCAGTTTAAGATCCTGGCAAATCACCTGATCACATATAACTATCTGAGTGATACAAGCTCAGAGGTTGTAAATGCGGAGCTGTCTATGCTGTCCGATCTGTATGACGGGCGTGTCATTATCATCGATCAAAACTGTAATATCATAAAAGATACCTATGGAATCAGTGAAGGAAAGACGATCGTTTCAGAAGAGGTCATGCTTTGCATGAAAGGGCAGACATCTTCCAATTATGATGCAAAAAATAAATATATCGAAGTGACGACACCGATCGTGGATAATACACCGAAGGAAACAGCTGGCGGGCAGAAGACAGTGGACGGTGAGCAGCAGAAAAGTCAGGTAAAGGGTGTTATGCTGACAAGTGTTTCCACAGACAATATTGCAACGAATGTAGAGCTATTGCGGAATCAGGCAACAATCCTGCAGTTTACGGCGATGATTCTTCTGATTGGTATTGCGTGGCTTCTGTCACATATTCTGGTCAGACCGTTTGATCGTGTCACTTCGGCAATCCGGGAGATCAATGACGGATTTAATACGGAGCAGATCAGCGTACCGGATTATGTGGAAACAGAACATATCGTGAATGCATTTAATGAACTGCTTGGCAGAATGAGGACTTTGGATGAATCCAGGCAGGAATTTGTATCTAACGTGTCCCATGAACTGAAAACACCGATCACATCAATGAAAGTTCTTGCAGATTCACTGATTTCACAGGAGGATGTTCCGATTGAACTGTATAAGGAATTTATGACCGATATTGCAGAAGAGATCGAAAGAGAAAATAAGATCATTACGGATCTGCTTTCTCTAGTGAAAATGGATAAGACATCTGCAAATCTGAATATTGAAAACCGGAATCTGAATGAACTGATCGAATTGATCTTAAAACGTCTGCGTCCGATCGCAAAGCAGCGTAATATCGATGTTTTGTATGAAAGCGCACGGGAGGTCTTTGCAGAGATCGATGAAGTGAAGCTGACGCTTGCAATCTCCAATCTGGTGGAAAATGCGATCAAGTACAATAAAGAGTATGGATATGTCAAGGTTTCCTTGGATGCGGATCATCAGTTTGCAACGATCATGGTAGAGGATAATGGAATCGGTATCCCGGAGGAAGCGCAGGAGCATATTTTTGAAAGATTTTACCGTGTGGATAAATCTCATTCCAGAGAGATCGGCGGAACCGGTCTGGGACTTGCGATTGCAAGAAATGCGATCCTTCTGCACAGAGGTTCTATCAAAATAGACAGTGAAGAAGGACAGGGAACTGTTTTCACCGTCAAGATACCGATCATTTATGTATCCAAGTAACAATGGTTTCTGATTGACATAAAGAGGCAGGAAAGTCATATGAAGAAATATGGGATCTGGCTGTGTATCATGTTTATGTTGGTGCTTACCGCATGCGGAAAAGAGCAGAAAGCAACGGATGAGACAGTGTATCAGATATATGAAGTGAATAAAGAAGAAACAAAAGTAGCAAGCCGTGAGATCACAACTACGGAGACTGATACCGAAAAGCTGCTCGGTGTTCTGATAGAAGAACTGGAAAAAACGCCGGAAGATACGGAAAACAGGGCTGCGATCACGGAATCAATCCAGCTGCAGAGCAGTACGGTGGCGGATGAAAGTGCAAATCTGAATTTCGGCGTCGGCTATTATGCGCAGTCTCTGACGGGAGAGATCCTGACAAGGGCAGCGATCGTCAGAACGCTGACACAGATACCGGATGTCAATTATGTATCATTTCTGGTAGACGGTTCTGCACTGCTGAACAATCAGGGGGCTCCGGTCGGTGTTATGACAGCGGATCAGTTCATTGATAATTCCGGTAATGAGATCAATACGGAAGAAAAGGTAACGCTGGTGCTTTATTTTGCAAATGAAAATGGCGATAAGCTGAAAACGGTAACGCGTGAGGTAGTATATAGCAGTAACATTTCACTCGATAAGCTTGTCATGGAGCAGCTGATCACAGGCGTGCAGGATGGAGAAGAAGCGTATCCGACGATCAATCCGGCGACAAAAGTAGTATCGGTAACGGTCAGTGACGGTACATGCTATGTCAATCTGGATAAAGAGTTCCTGACGCAGATCTATAAGGTTGATGCCAATGTTACGATCTATTCTATTGTTAATTCACTAGTAGAGCTGTCGGATGTCAACAGAGTACAGATCTCTATCAATGGGGAGACAGATCTTTCTTACAAGGAAAGTATTCCGCTTGCAACAGTGTTTGAGCGGAATCTGGAGTTGGTAGAGCAGTAGTATATGCTGTCTGGAGTATAGTAAAATGACATGCAGCTGAAAAGACCACTTTGTGTGGCAGTCCTGCTGTTGTGTACCGGCTTGTTTCTGGTGCAGCTGACAGGGCAGAAAATGGCAGAAGCACTTCCCAAGGAGAAAGAACAGATTTCTCTTGGCGGCAGACTGATGCAAAAAGAAGAAAAAAACGGACACCTGCTGTTATATCTGCAGCAGGTGCAGATCTTATCCGGTGCGGTCGCAGCGGATGCTTCCAATACAAACAACAAAAATTCAAATAGAAAAATGGGAGCTGTCTGTTATCTGCAGGAGGGAAGCCTTGTACAGGCACCGTCTTTGGGGAGCAGAGTGGTAGTCTGTGGCAGGGTTATGTATTTTGCACATGCGGAAAATGAAGGACAGTTTGATGCAAGAGCATATTATGCATCGCTGGGGTATGATTTCCAGCTGACAAATGCAGAACTTTTAAAAGTTTCCCGGGAAGCGGACAGGCTGGCGGAAGGACTTTTTCGGTTGCGGGAGGATGCGAAGGCATTTTTTAAGGCATATATGCAGGAAGAAAATGCGGGGATCTTATCAGCCATGGTGCTGGGAGAGAAAAGTGCGCTGAATGGTGATATCCGTATGCTGTTTCAGCGGAATGGGATCGCACATATTCTGGCAATTTCCGGTGTTAAGACTCAAAAGTTGGATATCC
>HF995206.1 GCA_000432915.1 Firmicutes bacterium CAG:194 | reverse complement strand
TGCCCAGTAAAAAAATGATAAGAGGCACATATGTTTTCTTTTTCAATGGTTCACCTCATTTTGTCCATGGGAATTTTTATAATAAAGCATTATATCATAAAAGTTGAAAACAGAATAAGTTTTTTGTTAAGTATTATTTAGGTATTATGCTGAAAGCATACAATGAATTTGAAAGTCGTGTAGAACATTTAAATTAACCAATTTGCCAGTCAAAAACGCATGGAAAAACCGTCTCGTATGTGTTATATTATTTATAGACAAGAAAATATCTTGTGCTTTCGATAGTAAGTTTAATTGAATGAAAAGTCTAATCCCCCAGCTGTGCCGGGGAGAACAGAATAGTTGGAAAGGTAATGACAGAATGATAAAAAATAAGCGTAATATATAGTGAAAATGCTGAATTTTTCAGTTAGTGACATGAAAATAGTATGCAAAAGATAGAATATAAAAGTCGATATTTAAAACATATTGACAATGAAATAATATTCTGTTATATCAGTGTTGGCAAAAAATAAAATACAGAAAGGAAATAACAATCTATGTCTTCACAAAAAACTACAACGAAAAAGAAATTGGAAAATATGCATCTGCGGGAAAGGATAAACTATGGATACAATAAAGTCATTATGATGATGTTGATTTCGGGGCTTTTTTCTATTGTGGTCATAGGTGTGTTATTTGCCAATATGGTACATTACGTAAAAAATGTTGCTGCAGCAGATGAGGCGGTAAAAATTTGTAGGATAAAAGTCAATGCATCGGCAAGAAATATCAGAGAAATGGCATTGAATGATGATACATCCTCTTATGATGGTTATGAGCAGACTGTAAAAAAACTGCTTACAGAAGTTGATTCCGAACTGAAAATTTTAAAGAAAACCGGAACCATTTCCAATAAGAACTATGAAGAATATGCGACTGCTCTTTCAGATTGGGGAAATATCGGATATTCCATCATAGACCAAATTAAAAATGGTGATAGAGAAAAAGCGGTTGATGCAATTCTGAATGATTGTACGCCTGCATTAAATAAGCTTGTGGATATTGCAACAAAATTAGACGAGGAAACAGATCAGATGAGTAATCAGTCTTCCAGAACTACTTTTATTTTTGCAATTGCAGGATTTGTGTGTATTTTTGTTTGTTTAGGTTTTGCATGGACTCTGACGAAAAAAACAGGTAAAAAAGTACTTGAAACAATTCTGGAGCCATTACACGCAGTAGAAGTTGTTGCAAAGGAACTGACAGAGGGAAATTTACATAGTACGTTGGAATATCATTCAGAGGATGAAATTGGAAGTCTGGCGCACAGCATGCGTAAATCAATTCGTATTTTAGGAAGCTATGTGGATGATATCGGCCGCGCAATGAAAGAGTTTTCGGAGGGTAATTTTGATGTCAAGCCGGAAGTAGAGTGGAAAGGAGATTTCGTCGGTATTTTAGATTCCTTTATGCTGTTTGAGAAAAGCATGGCAGAAACGATTAAAGGAATTCAGACTGTTTCGAATGAAGTTTCAAGTGCAGCAGGTCAGGTGGCTTCAAGTTCCAATGATCTTGCGGAAGGAGCTACAAATCAGGCAGCAGTTGTAGAAGAGCTGACAGCAACAGTTGAAGGCGTTTCCGAACAGGTAGAAAAAAATGCGAAATCTGCAAAAGAAATCAGTAATAGAGTAGATGAACTTGGAGATGCTATTTCAGAAAGCAATGGTAAGATGAAGGAAATGGTTGATTCCATGCATGAGATCAATGATGCATCACAAGAGATTGACAAGATTATCGCAACGATCAATGAAATTGCGTCCCAGACAAACCTGCTTGCATTGAATGCTTCTATTGAAGCAGCAAGAGCCGGAGAAGCAGGAAAGGGATTTGCAGTTGTGGCAAATCAGGTAAATCTGTTAGCCGATCAGAGTGCTCATGCGGCAAAAGAATCTGCAGAGTTGATTGAAACTTCTGTAAAAGCTGTGGAAAAGGGTATGGTGATTGCAGGACAAACTGCGACACAATTGGAAGATGTTGCTGAGAGTTCCAAAGTTATTACAGGAGAAGTAACAAACATTGCAGAGACATTAGAGACGCAGACGGTAGAAATTCAGCAGATCAATCAGGGAATTGAACAGATCAATGATGTTGTACAGTCAAATGCAGCAACATCTGAGGAATGTGCAGCTGCCAGTCAGGAAATGAGCAGCCAAGCAGAAAGTCTGCGTGAAACGATCCGGAAATTTAAAGTTGCAGAATAAAATGATGTCAGGGTCAAAAGATGTCATAAATTTACATATGAATCATAATTTTTATTGAGAAAGGCACTTACTTTATGGATACAGACATACGCAAATTACTTAAAGAAATAGCTGCAGAAGATTTAATAGAGTTATTTGCACCATGTATGGATGATTATCTTTATATTATAGATTTACAGAAAAATACTTTTAAAATTTCACAGGCAGCAGTGAATCGTTTTATGATATCAGGCAATTCCTTTGATGATGCAGTCAACAGTTTTCAGTATTTTGTATATAAAGAAGACCGCTCTATGATCGCGGAGGATTTACAATGTATCATAGAAGGAAAAGAGAAGGATCATAATCTGTATTACAGATGGCTTGATAAAAACGGAATGCCGGTATGGATCAACTGCCGTGGAAAAGTAATAGATGATAAAGACGGAAAACCTCATTATCTGATAGGGTGTGTGAACGAAATAGGAGATACACAGAGAGCAGATAATGTGAGTGGACTTTTAGGCGAAAGGGAGCTGCGTTCCTATATTTCTTCCCATATAAAAGATAGTTCGTCAGAATATTTAATATATATAGGAATTGATGGATTTAACGCCATCAATGGTACATTAGGTGTAGACTATGGAAATTATGTATTGAAAAGTGTTGCGGACTGCATTAATTCGTGTCTTTCCGACAACCAGAAATTGTATCATATTGTTGCAGATGAGTATATGATCATCGATCTGGAAAGTCATACAAAAGATGATGTTATGCTTTTGCAAAAGAAAATATGTAAAAAAATAGAAGAATTTATTATTTCTGAAAAATACAAAGTGGTTTTTACAATTTCTACCGGAATTATTTATGCAAAAATGCTTTTGAAATATTATGACGAGTATCGGAAAATAGCGGTTTTTTCATTAAAACAGGCAAAATCCATGGGCGGAAACGGTGTTTATTTTTTTGAAAAAGAAGACTATGAATTATTTTTGCGGAAAGAAAAAATAAAGAGTGCACTCCGTAATGCGGTGGCAAACGGATTTGAAGGATTTGATGTATATTATCAGCTGATCATGGACTGTGATTCCGGTCATATGATCGGTGCAGAAGCTCTTATGAGATTTTCCATGTATCAGGATAAGAAAAAAGAACCTGTTTCACCTGTAGAATTTATTCCTCTGCTGGAGGAAACCGGGCTGATTATTCCGGCCGGAAGATATGTATTAAATAAAGCTGTGTCTATGTGCCATGAGATGAGGCAGTATATACCGGAATTTAAAATTAATGTAAATATATCATATATTCAGATGGTGAAAAGTGATATCTGGAAAGATATACATTCGTCCATAAAACAGTATGATCTTCCACCGGAGTGTTTATGCGCGGAGCTGACAGAAAGTGGTTATACGGATATGACACCGTATTTTTATAAGCTTCGGAAAAAATTTGAAGAGAAAAACTTACAGTTTGTTCTGGATGATTTTGGTACAGGTTATTCGAATCTACATTGTATTGTAAATATGAAACCTAATTATGTGAAACTGGATAAAGATTTTACAGCAAAGGCTATGAGTAATGCAAGGGATTTTGAACTGCTTAAAAAGATTGTCGAAATGGTACATAGTGTAGATATCAGAATTTGTATAGAAGGCATAGAAAAAGAAGAGTGGTATCAAAAACTGAAAGAAATACATGTTGATTATCTGCAAGGGTATTTGTTTGGAAAACCATGCGAAAAAAATCAATTTTTAAATAAATTTATATTTCATTGTACCGATCAGGAAAATCTGACAGATTTGTAATGATATTGATATAGCCGGATTCTGTAGGATCCTATTGACATCCATCTTGTACACATGGTATACATATTATAACTCTTTGCACTGCATAAGACTACAGTACAAACTGAGCAGACCGTGATATATCATGGAGTCGGGTCACAAAGGTGACAGTGGAATTTCTTCATCCACGGGACAGTAGTTGCTTTATACTGGTTCGTGGGTGTTTTTTTATACTTTTCTCGGAAACACATCATTGTAAAACCCCACATATCGTTAGTGCCATAGAGCTATCTTACTTATTTCAGGAGGTAACTGATATGGAAAAAAATGAATTTCAAAAGGTAGCAAATAAAGTGTCTATCGTGACGATCATCGGAAATACTATGTTGTCGGTCATGAAGCTTTTAGCAGGTGTGATCGCACATTCCAACGCTATGATCAGTGATGCGATTCATTCCGCCTCCGATGTGTTCAGTACATTTATTGTCATGATCGGGATTAAACTGTCTTCTAAAAGTGCTGATAAGGAGCATCCGTATGGGCACGAACGTCTGGAATGTGTGGCGGCGATCGTCTTGTCCATTGTTTTGTTCATTACAGGGCTTGGAATCGGTTCGAACGCATTAAAGGCTGTTACACAGGGAGATTATGATCATCTGCAGGTTCCGGGTATTCTGGCATTGATCGCAGCAATCGTGTCGATCGTCAGTAAAGAGGCAATGTACTGGTATACAAGGCATTATGCCAAAAAGATTGATTCAAGTGCACTTATGGCAGATGCATGGCATCACAGATCCGATGCATTTTCTTCGATAGGAGCACTGGTCGGAATTGCAGGCGCAAGAATGGGATTTCCGGTCATGGATTCCATTGCAAGTCTTGTCATTTTTGTATTTATCATAAAGGCAGCTTATGATATTTTTAAAGATGCCATGGATAAAATGGTGGATCATTCCTGTGATGAAGAAACGGAAAACCAGATCCGTGACTGTGTCAGAAAAAACAAATATGTAGAAGGGATCGATCTGCTTCAGACAAGAATTTTCGGCAATAAGATCTATGTCGATATGGAAATTGCACTGGATGGTTCCATGTCACTTCGGGAAGCACATAAAATCGCAGAATCGGTGCATGACAGCATCGAACAGAATTTTCCGAAGGTCAAACATATTATGGTGCATGTAAATCCGAGTAAATAATTCCTGACACTAATTGAAAATGAGATTTATGATTTTCGATATTCGGAAGGTGTCATTCCATATTCCTTGAAAAACAATTTATTAAAATAATTCCGGTTGGAGTATCCGAGCAGTTCGCAGATATCTCCAACCTTTTTGTCTGTATCTGTCAGCATATCTGCTGCTTTCTTTAATAAAAAAGTCTTTCCGTATGCGGAAAGTGTTTTTCCGGTAGAACGTTTCATAATACGTTCCACATAATCACTGTTATAGCCGGTCAGTTCTTCAATCTCCGATCTGGAAAAAAGTCCCAGCTTATTCTGATAAGCATTTGCAATTTTATAAACGATCTGTTCATCGTTTGAAAGCTTTGCCCAATGTACTTCTGTCTGGTAATTATTGCTGATTTCGAGCATTTCGATAAAACGACAGAACAGAGCTTTCATCATATGGCTTTTTCCGGAATGATTCCCGGAGATTTCATCTACCATGCGGTTAATGACATCAAAAAACTGATCTTGTGGAGATGTATTAAAAAGCCGGAAATCAGTATATACTTTGGCATCGTAAAGAGAATTTTTCTTGTTTTCACGAAAAAACCTCTGGAATACAGAACCGATCGCATGGGGATTTCCGTCCCCGTCATAGTAATAATTGGCACTGATCAGATCACGCAGATACTCTTCCTTCAGCAAAAACAGTACAATTTCCGTGTTATGATCCATGACTTCGACATGATGGATGTTTTTATTGCACAGACAGCATTCGCCCGGACGATAGGTTATGTATTCATCCTCAATCCGCATGTTTAATTCTCCCGATAATACAAAGGTAAGTTCGTAAAAATCGTGAGAGTGGAGCCGCAGTCCACCCATAGAAGAAAAAGCTTTATAGTCCATATGGGCATCTACAATGCTGCTTTCGGACAGCTCTATATACATGGAGGAATTTGCTGCCGGATTGACATTTTCATAAAGGATCAGATAAGGCATATTGATCTCAAAATACTGATACTGGGAATTTTCATTTTTGTGCAGGATCAGATTAGAGTAGGACATATCATGATATCTGGACATTTTTCTCTGATATTCCCGGTCGGATTCTGCATGAATGGTTTGAAATAAAGTCTGTTTTGGATACATTTTAATTATTTTTGCTCTCTTTTAGATATTTTTGGATTGCTGTTTCGATTATATAATACATGTAACATCAAAGCAAGAGTAACGTGCACGTGATCATCAAGGGCCCGATGAGCCGTACTCTTTGAAAGGAGAGGAATATGAATATCTATGTAAATTGCAATGCCTGTAAAGATGGCAACGGAACAAAAGAGAGTCCCTATCGTTTTATCAATGATGCGGCGCAGGCAGCAGCAGCGGGTGATGAGATTTTGGTTGCACCGGGCATTTACCGTGAATATGTTGATCCGAAAAATGCCGGAACAGAAAATGCAAGAATTGTTTATAAAAGCGAAGTACCTTTAGGTGCTGTGATCACAGGAGCCGAAGAGGTACATGACTGGACGCATCTGGAAGGAAATGTATGGGTATGCAGAATTGATAATGGTGTTTTTGGCAGTTATAATCCTTATACAACACTTGTAAAAGGAGACTGGTATTTTGGTCCTTTTGTAAGACATACCGGAGCGGTCTATCTGAATGACAGACAGTTATATGAAGTACAGAGCTTAGAGGAGTGTATCGAAGGTAAGGTTTATATACATTCCTGGGAACCGGAATGGTCCGTATACAAATGGTATACAGAACAGGATGGAAAGGAAACAGTTATTTATGCGAATTTTCAGGGAAAAGATCCCCGTGTGGAAAAGGTGGAGATCAATGTCCGCCGCAACTGCTTTATGCCATCGGAAAATCATATAAATTATATTACAGTCAGTGGATTTAATATCAATAAAGCAGCTACCACATGGGCACCTCCTGCAGCTTATCAGGATGGTATGATCGGACCTCACTGGGCAAAAGGATGGATCATCGAGGACTGTGAGATCAGTAACAGTAAATGCAGCGGTATTTCCCTTGGAAAATATTACGATGCGGAAAATGATCATTATTTCACCAATAAGCATGTAAAGAGTGCAACGCAGATGGAAAGAGATGCAGTCTGCAGAGGACAATATCACGGATGGACGAAAGAAACCATAGGAGGGCATATTGTCCGCAGATGTCATATCCATCATTGTGAACAGACAGGTATTGTCGGCAGAATGGGCGGTGTTTTCTCCGTGATCGAGGACAACCATATCCATCATATCAACAATATGCAGGAGCTTGCAGGTGCGGAAGTGGCAGGTATCAAGCTGCATGCAGCGATCGATGTGACGATACGACGGAATCATTTTCATCATTGTACAATGGGTATCTGGTGTGACTGGGAAGCGCAGGGAACACGAATCACACAAAATCTGTTTCATGACAATTATGCACCTTCCGAAGATATCCCGTTAGTACCGGGCGGAATGGGAAGCTGCGATATTTTCGTGGAAGTCAGCCACGGACCGACTCTGATCGATCACAATATCTGTCTGTCCAAACTTTCCATGAAACTGGCTTCACAGGGCTGTGCAGTGGTACATAATCTCTGCCTTGGACCGATGAGCTCTATCGGAAGCGGTTCCGATATGCCGTTAAAGAACGGAACGATGGCACCAAGATATACACCATATCATATTCCACATAGAACAGAAGTGGCGGGTATGATGACATTCCTGCATGGTGATGATCGTGTTTATAATAATATCTTTATCCAGAACTGGCCGGTAAAACCGGAAGAAGTAAAAGAAGATATGGGCTTTATCATGATAGATAATCAGGTACAGGGTACAGGCGTATTTGACGATTTCCCGACTTATGATGAGTGGATCGTACCATTTGAACTGGATAATCCGGAACCAAATATGTTTGTAATGCAGGATTACCATTTTGGTAAATTACCGGTCTGGATCAACGGAAATGCATATTTTAACGGAGCTGTGGCTTTCAAGAAAGAAGCAGATCATTTCATCAATACAGACGATAAGGTATATGTCAATCTGGTGGAAAAGGACGGACAGTATACACTTCAGACAAATGTATATGAAGTACTTGGCAACTATACAACTTCAATCATTGACAGTGATGTACTGGGTGAGGCGTTTGAGCCGGAAGAAAGATTTGAAAATCCGGATGGCAGTACGATCATCTTTGACCGTGATTATTTTGGCAACCACAGAAGCTTGAAAGCAGTACCTGGACCTTTTGCAACAGCAGAAGTAGCAACCTGGAATTTATGATAAAAAGGAGACAGTACTATGGAAGAGAAAAAATATTTGAAATTATATAATAAAGTCGGCTATGGCGGCGGTGACTTTGCTGCCAATATGGTATATGGATTGATTTCCAGCTTTGTCATGATCTATCTGACAAATACGATCGGAATGGATGCGGGTATTATTGGTACTCTGATCCTGGTTTCCAAGCTGCTGGACGGTGTTACAGATATCCTGTTTGGCAGTCTGATCGACAGAACACATTCCAAATTCGGTAAAGCAAGACCATGGATGTTCTGGTCCTATTTCGGTAATGCCATTGCATTGATCGCATTATTTGCGATTCCTATGAACTTGAGTTCCAAGCTGCAGTATGCTTATTTCTTCATTGCATATACACTTTTAAATGCGATCTTCTATACAGCAAATAATATCGCATATTCTGCACTGACCTCTCTGATCACAAAGAACAGTCAGGAACGTGTACAGATGGGAACATTCCGCTTTATCGGTTCCACACTCGGAAATCTTCTGGTTTCCAATTTCACTTTAGTTATGGTGGAGAAATTTGGCGGCGGAAATGTTGGCTGGAGAACAACAGCGATCATCTTTGCATTAATCGGTCTTGTTGTAAATACCATTTCCGTATTATCCGTAAAAGAGCTTCCGGAAGAAGAGATCAATGAAGCATATAGGGAAGCAAAAGAAGAAGGTATTGTTCAGAAAGAGATCGGTCTGATCGAAACGCTGAAAACACTTGTAAAAAATAAATATTTTGATATGCTGACTATGATCTATCTGCTCTTTTATCTGATGGGCGGTGTTTCCTTGGGAGCAGCTATTTACTACTTCACATATAATTGTGGAAATGCAGGTTTATTCGGAAAGATGATATCTATCTTTTCCGTAGCAAATGTCATTGGTCTGATCGCAGCACCTATGCTTGTAAAGAAATTGAAAAATATCCGGATTTTAAATGTGGGATGCTTTATTTTAAATGTGATCGTACGTGCCATTTATCTGATCTTCGTTATGCAGGGTAACGCGCCTGTCGTTGTATGGATGTATGGACTGGTTTCCCTTACCTGCTGCACACTCGGTGGTACATTCAATGCACTTGTATCTGAGGCTTCTGAGTATACTTATTTAAAGACAGGAAAGAGAATGGATGGTTCCATGTATTCCTGTACTTCATTCGGTATGAAGGTAGGTAACGGACTTGGTTCCGCTATCAGCGGCTGGTTGCTGGCAGCTTCTCATTACGATGCGACAGCAGCAGTACAGAGTGCATCCTGCACCAATATGTTATCCTTCATGTTTGCGGGTATTCCGCTGATCATTACAGTGATCATCTTAATCCTCTACTACAAACTGGATGTAGAAAAAGTCAACCAAAAATTAAGAAGTGAAAATTAAATTTAGACCCGGAGAAGAATCAATTCTTCTCCGGATTTTTTTTGATTCGCAGCAAAAATAACATGAGCAGAAGCACAATGGGAAAGACAAGTCCTGTACGCATACCAATGCGGATGTTGCCTCCTGCATTTTGTGTGATGCTGCCAACAATACCGGGGCCGATACTTCCGCCCAGATCCCCTGCCATGGCAAGCAGTGCAAACATGGCTGTTCCTCCTGCAGGAAATTTTTTAGAAGAAAGACTGATCGTTCCCGGCCACATGATTCCGACAGAAAAGCCGCATAAAATACAGCCTGAAAGTCCGATCAGCGGATTTGCGGACAGAGAAGTAAGCAGATAGCATATCACACACAAAAGACCGGAAGCAGTCATAAATTTCATCAGATCCAGCTTTTCCCCATATTTTCCGAAAATAATACGGCTGATGCCCATCATAACAGCAAACAGGCATGGACCGGTCAGATCTCCGACAGCTTTTGACAGACCAAGGGCTGCTTCTGCATAAGTGGAAGCCCATTGTGCCATGGCAAGCTCAGATGCACCGGAGCAGACCATCAGGCATACAAACAGCCAGAACAGAGGCTTTTGAAACAGCTTTCCGATACGCATTCCATTTCCGTCTTCTACCAGATATTCTATCGGACATGTTGCGAAATTATAAATATTTACAGCCGGGATAAGTGCCCATAAAACAGCGAGCCATTTCCAGTGTTCTGTTCCGAAGAGCAGAAAAAACAGAGTGGAGATCAGTATTGTACCAACGGAGCCCCAACAGTAAAAGGAATGAAGCAGGCTCATGGTCGCCTCTTTATTTTCAAAAGGACATGCTTCAATGATCGGACTGCAAAGTACCTCGATCAGTCCGCTTCCTATTGCATATAGGATGACACTGATCAGGATTCCCCCAAAGGGACTCGGTAACAGATCCGGCAAAACAGCAAGACCGATCAGCCCTGTGGCAGCGCATATTTCTGAGGCAACAACGCATATGCGATATCCGATCCTGTCCACGAATTTTGCACAGAACAGATCTACCAGAAGCTGCGTGAAAAAGAAGCAGGTGGGGATCAGGGCAATCCTTCCAAGAGAAATTTGATACGTATTGTGAAAAGTTAAAAATAAAAGCGGGGCAAAGTTTGCTGCGATCGCCTGTGTGATAAATCCCAGATAGCAGGCAATTTTTGTTTTTTTGTAATCAGGCATTTCCTATTCCTTCTTTCTGTTTTTTTGTTCTCTGTTTACAACAGATTTTAATTTTATTGCTATCCCCGCAAAGAATACATCCTTCATAATTACCGGATATATATCGTGGTTCATAATTGACGGTAAATCCTGATTCTATCAGAGATAGCATCATACGATTTACCTGTTTTTTGTTATTCACATATATAACAAGACTGTTTTCCAATCTGCTTTGCTGTTTTTTAATGACTGCTTTCATACGGATCCTCCTTCATTAGTTTCTGTATTGAATTATATAGTATAATTAGTATGTTTTCATTGTCATATATAGCATAATTATTGTATAATATCGTAAAAATGAAAAGGAATCAGTTGTATGGGATCAGTGAAGAAAATAAATAAAATTGCAACAGATGAAAATTTAATGGAAATGGCGCAGCATGGGAGCAGTCAATATTCTTTCCGGTTTTACTGCGATGATCTGGAACAGTTTGATTTTCACTGTATTGACTGGCACTGGCATACAGAGCTGGAGATTTTATATGTAGAATCCGGCAGTCTGACCTGTTATGTGGGAGATAAACAGATCATTTTGAAAAAAGGGGAAGGAATGTTCATTAATTCCAGAGTTCTGCATCGTTTCCATGCAGCTTCTGCGATCATGCCCAATTTTGTTTTTATGCCATCCTTTATCAGAGAACAGGATAGTATCATTTACCAAAAATATGTTTTGCCTGTCATATCATCGTCTTTGTCATTTCAGGTTTTTCAGGCAGAGGTCTCCTGGCAGAATGAGGTTTTAAAGCTGATCGGGCAGATTATAGAGATACAGAAGCAGGAGATACCCTGTGAACTTGCAACTTCAGCTCTTATACAGATGTTGTGGCTCCTGCTATATGAAAATGCTGCCATTCTGCCTGCGAAAAAAGCCGGAAAAGAGAAAGCATCTTCTCAGGCAAGGCTGCAGCTTATGATGCAGTATGTGTATCTGCAGTATCAAAATCCCATTTCTTTGGAAGAGATCGCAGGAGCTGCATCGATCAGTAAAAGTACCGCATTAAATCTGTTTAAGGAATACCTGCATGTCACGCCGGTAGAATTTCTGATACAGCACCGCTTAAAAGAGGCTGCAGTACTGCTTGCAAAGACGGAAAAGAAAATATGTGTGATCGCGGAAGAAACAGGATTCCACACAGTAGATTACTTTTGCAGACTGTTTAAAAAGTATTATAAGGTCACACCGATGCAGTATCGAAAGAGGGGCACTTTTTTGGCATAAAAGGAGCATGTTACAGGAAAAAGCGTTTTGATAAAATAGTAAAAATAGCTATCTGTTTTGAATGATACGCATAAGATAGAGTATGTGGGGGAAAATAGATGAAAAAACGCTTTGGAAAACAATTCCTGTGTTACCTGCTGAGTGTAACACTTTTTGCATCTGTATTGCAGGTTCCTGTAGGAGCCTTGCAGGTCAGTCCGCAGGATGGGACAAAACAATCTGTAGAAAATAAAACAGATTCTTCAGAAATCACAAGTGATACAACATCTGTCAGGAAAGAAGAAAAAACACTGGATTTCGCCTTAAACGGCGGTTCCTTTATTGAGGGCTATCAGTCACCTTCTTCTTATCCTGCAGATAAGCTGCCTGATGGATCGGTCATCAGTAAGCCGGGGTATGCATTTGCAGGCTGGTACGATAATAAAGAATTCAGCGGAGAGGCTGTTACAAAAATAGATACATCTTATAAAGGTCCTCTGGTTCTTTATGCAAAATGGACGGATCCTTATTATTATGTAGATATTCCGGCAAATGTGAAAGCAGACGGTTCCGAGCTGAAATTGAGCGGAGCGGCAGACGGTCTGTATGAGCAGGAAGTCGTAAAGGTTTCGGTCAATTCGGAAAATAACTGGCATCTCAAAAATCACGATGCACTGCTTTCTTATCAGCTGAAGGAAAAAGATACAAAGCTGATACCGGAAAATGGCGTACCTGTGATCAATCTGACATCAACCAAAAAGAGTGATGAAAAAGTCTATGTTTGTGAAGTAACGGAAGATCCACAGACAGCGGGAGAATATCAGGATACACTGACCTTTGAGATTGGTCATGAAAGTCCGAGCTATACGATAAAATATGAAGCAAACGGCGGTTTTAAGGATGATCCGAAAAATCCGGGCAGTCTCATTTCCTTTGAAGAAGAGACACTTGCGCCGGGCACTTCCCTTGGTGATCTGCCGATTGCCATCAAGTCCGGTTATACATTTCTCGGCTGGTGCTATGACGAGGGCTGCACCAGATATGTCGCAACAACAGACCGCCTGCTGGGCGATACGACATTATATGCGGCTTATACCGAAGATCAGGCGTTCCAGTCGCATGCGATCGCTGCTTTTGCGCGCGCGATCGATGTAGACGGTGCTTCTCTTGTCATTCAGGTAACAGACCAGAGCGGCGCTATGAGCGCGGATGAGATCTTAGCTGCCTGTACACTGAAAAATATCAGTGATTTTACGGAAGAGATCACACTGCATCTATCAGCCGCAGGAAACAATACATATACGATCAGTAAAGAAAACGGCTGGAAAGAGGGATCCAATTACAGGCTGTTATTAGATAGTAAAGATCTTTACTTTACCGGCTTTGATACTTCGATCCGTGAATATGAGATTTCGATCCATAAGGATGAAGTAAAAAATGTTTCCTTAAATCCAAACCTGAAATATATCCATGTAAAGGAATTATCCAGCCTGACTGTGAACGGACAAAGTGCGCAGTCTGTTTCTGTTGCAACGATGACACTTGGACCGGACGGATCGGTCAGAAGTGAAGGAAGCACGACGACCGGTAGTTTTACCTATACGGACAAAAAGCTGAAAATAGGCGATCAGATCGCAGTCTATGCGGGAGATGTCATTCCGACGATGGATGAGGTGGCATCGTCTGCGGACGGAAGCGATATTTCATTCTTCGAGATCACGGGCGTGAACGGAAATCAGTATACTTACCGGGGATCGAAAACAGAAGATGTACTTTTTATGCCGGATGTCCTGCCACTGGATATCACAAAGGATCAGGACGGCGATCCGGGAAATAACAGTGTGACGGTTGCTCTGTCAGAGCTGGCCTTTGATGGAAGCAGTATCAGCCAGAATACGATGCTTTCTGCCGATACGACAGTGGATGAAGGAGATTTTCTGGCTCTGTATACAGATCCAAATGATCAGAGCACGCTTTCTTACGGAAAGATCACAAGTGTTCTTTTGTCAAATGGACAGTATATCATCGCTTATCAGCCGCAGACATGGGAAGATGTCAAAGCTGCCATGGATGTTTATACGACCGAATCTGTGAATGGAAAGGATCTGCTGGACGGTACAGATGTGCAGGCACTGGAAAGTAATCTGGAAGCGCAGGCAGTGGAAAGCGGATTTGCAGAAGACGTAGCACAGCAGATCGGCGAAATGACACTTCGTACAGATTCCTTTGCCGAGCTGGAAAAAGAGCTTGGAAAAGAACTGAAAGCAAATGTGGAAATTGCGGGAGCAGATGAGATAGAGGGGCTGACAGCCCCGGGCTCTGCGAAAAAGCGCGTGGAAGTGGGAATGCCACAGGTAAAGGCGGATCTTGATACAAAGCTGCGCCATTTCGACGGCAATGAAAGTGGTGTCCATCTGGGACTGGAGATCAAGGTTCCGATCACGTTCCATGTGGCACGTTATGCGGATTTTACGATCACTGTTACAGCAACATTTGAACAGGAAGTGCGTGTTGCGGTTCATGTAGACGGAGAAGCAGTATGGAAGGTGTGGGGTATTTTCCCTTATATTGCAGATTACCGTGTGACAGCTTCTCTGGATCTGTATGAATATACAGGGATCGGACTGGATATCAACTTTAAAACGGAACAGGCAAATAATTATCTGCTTTATCCGACAGGCGGTGGCAGCGGTACTTCGATATCGCAGTACAAAAAGAAGCAGAAGCTGGCAAATGATGTGGAAAATATCATTTCCGAGCTTGAAGATATGATGGAGAACGGAAGTGAGTATATATCCGATAAGGCGCCTTTCCTGGCTGATCTGGGCGGATCGGATGATGACGTGGAGGCCAACACCGGAGGCAGCGATCAGATATCTGTGGCAAAATCCCTGGCAGAGCGTTATGCGGATCTGTTAGAGGATGATGGCGAGTGGGTTGAGATCTACACCAAACGGATCACGGAGCAGCATTTCCGTGTCCTTCTCGTGATCGATATTGCGATCGAGCTGGATTTCGTTGTCTGGACGAAGGTCAATGTTTCGATCGGTATGAGCTTCTGGTATAAAAATGCCAAACGCTATGTATTCTGTCTGCAGGTAAAGGGCAGAAAAGCAACGAGTGATACGATCAATATTACCGAGGAGCAGTATGAATTTACCGCATATGCCATGGGAACGATCGGTGTGAAGGCGGGTGTCAGACTGACGGTCCGTGTCGGACTTTTGTCAACGGAGCTGGCAAGTGTGGGACTTTCCGCGGAAGTAGGCGGTTATGTACAGCTTTGGGGGTATTTATATTACATCCTGAAATATACTGCTTCGAGCGGAAGAAATACGAGAGCGATCGGTGCACTTTATCTGGAGATCGGTATTTATCTGGATATCAAGTTCCGGGCGCAGGCGCTTTCCAATGCATTTACTTATTCGCCGACGCTTTTTGAAGCTATGTGGCCGTTATATACCGCCGGTACTTTGGAAAATGTGCTCGATTTTGCGGATACAACGGACATGGAATGCAATCTGAAGTATGAAATGAAGAAAATGCGCATTCCGGATGACTTCTTTACCATGAATTACATGGATATGAAGGAAGGTCTGGATGACGGCGAATATTTCACAAAAATCTATGAAGATGACAGTGACCGGTATTTTGTGATCACGATGACAAATGATGCCTTTTCTTATAACCCGGAGACAAATCTTATTACAGTAGATCCGGGCGCAGAAAAATCCGTAGATGGCGAGATGATCGTCACATGGAAGGATCAGCCGGGCACATTCAATACAAAACCGTTCCGGAAAAAAGTGAAGCTGCACTGGGATATGCTGCGAGATGGCTATATTCTTGCCTTTATGAGCAACGGCGGTTCTTATGTAGCACCGCTTGACCAGAAATACGGAACAGCTATTAAAAAGCCTGCGGATCCGGTAAAACAGGGCTATACATTTGCAGGCTGGTATACAGATGAGGCGTTGACGAAGCCTTATACCATTCCTGCCACAATGCCCGATCAGGATGCACTTGTATACGCAAAATGGACGCCTGCCAGCGTTTCTTATACGGTAAAGACGTATCTGCAGGGCGCAAACGGTGTTTATGAAGTGCCTGAGGATGGTGTGGAAAAGAAAACCGCATTGACAGGATCTACGATCAGTCCGCAGCCAAAGGTGCGTGAAGGCTATGAAACACCGGCGGTCAGATCAGCAGTTGTAGAAGCTGATGGCAGTACGCTCATTGAATATTATTATCCGAGAGCAAAATATACTGCAACCTATCGATCAGATAACGAGGTTGTTTCTACAGGCTCTTACCGCTATGGTACCATGATGCCTGTGCCTGCGGTTTATAAGCCGGGCTATGAGCTGGACGGATGGATCCTGGAAGGAAATACTGCTGTAGAAGAGATCCCACAGGATGTACCGGCAAAGAATGTGACCTATTTTGCAAAATGGAGTCCGCAGTCAGGCATTGGTTATACGGTGCGATATTATGTGGAGGAAGAAAACGGAGACGGATATGTTTTACATGAGATACAGTATCTGACCGGAGAGACCGGGCAGAGAGTCACAGCACCTGCAGGTGCTTATGATCCGGCATTTTATCATCTGAAGAACAATACACTGCCAAGTGGCGAGATCAAAGCGGACGGAAGTCTGGAGCTGCGGGTTTTCTATGACCGGAATGTGTATACAGTGACCTATGATCTGCAGGCATCGGATGCTGTCCTGCCTGTAGGAAGTGAGCTGACATTTACCGCAAGACCGGGTGAGAAGCTTGTGACTGAAACACCGGAAAGAGAAGCCTACAGATTCCTTGGCTGGTATCTGGACGCAGATTATAAGCAGAAGTTTGATAATACAATGCCTGCGCAGGATATCACGCTGTATGCAAAATGGGAAAGCATGCAGGTCAATTATACAGTCAGACATTATCAGGAAAACCCTGAGATTCTGAATGAATATGGGTTCCCGGAAGGGGAAGCACCCACGTATACACTTGTGGAGGAAGAAGTATTTACCGCGCTTGCAGGCGCTTCGGTTTCGCCTGCGGTAAAATCCTATGAAGGTTTTACGTCACCGGCCGTGCGCACGGAAGAAGTGACGGCGGATGCGGATGGTGTCGGAACGCTTGTCATCGAGTATCAATATGACCGCAGCGATTACACCATGGCGTGGTATCGGAGCGAGACAGAGCTCATTCCGTATACGGTACAGTATGGCGCAGCGATCCCTGTTCCAAATGAGAAAGAGCTGGCAAACGGTAAACCGGGCTATCGCGTGGAAGGCTGGTATGAGGATCAGGCTCTTACGAAGCCTTTCACCTATAAAACAATGCCTGCGCAAAATCTGACTGCCTATCCAAAGTGGGTTGCAGATGAGATTTCCTATTATGTATCTTACATTTTCCTGGATGGAACCACGCAGGTAAATTCCTATACGGAAACGTATACCGGTCTGGCAGACAGCGTTGTACAGCCGCCGGAGGTAAAAAGCTTTGAAGGTTATACGTTTGATGAAAGCTCAAGACTGACAAGTTTCAAGATAGAACCAGGTAATCCGTATATCGGGTATTATTATCAGATCAATACACATACGCTGACTTATCAGTATGAAACAAATGATGCGACCGGACCAAATATAATAACCGCACAGAAAAAATACGGCGAAGATATTACAATACCGGATCCGGCAAGAGACGGCTATGCATTTGCAGGCTGGTATACAGATACAGGCTTTGAAAACCGGTATATGGGGACAACAATGCCCGATCAGGATCTGGTTTTATATGGAAAATGGATAGATGGCAAACAGTCTTATCAGGTGTTACATTATCTGACACAGCTGGATGGCAGCAGGCGGCTGTATCTGGCGGAAAGTCTGTACGGAGAACCGGGAGATGTGATAACACCGGAAACGAAAGCGCCGGAAGGGTATGAAGATGTAGAACCCATCACCCATACACTTGTGCAGGGTTCCGTGGAAAATAACCGTATCATTTATGTGTATCCGAGAAAGCAGTATCAGATCAGATATGTGTTAAATGGCGGAATCTGTGAGCAGAGCACAGAGCAGATGATAACCTACGGAACACCTTTAAAGGATATTCTGGATGCACTTCCGGTCTACAGAAACGGGTATAGTTTTGCAGACTGGTATACGGATGAAGCATTGCAGGCCGTTTACAGACCGGATACAATGCCTGCCTCAGACCTGATCTTATATGCAAAATGGGATGTGATAAAGACCGCATATATAGTAGAGCATTATAAGGAAAACGTGGAAACAGGCGCATATGATCTGGCAGAGAGAAGCTATCGCTATGCAGATACAGATACGATCGTAGAGCCTGCGGTAAATCAGTATAACGGTTATACAAAACCGGATGTACAACAGGGCACAGTATCGGGAGATCCGGATAACAGGCTTGTGATCAAGTATTATTACGATTGCAGTAAGCATATGCTGACGATGCATGACATAGTCTGTGCTGACGGCGTTTCTGTGGAAGATGTGACGGAAGAAAAGAAATGTGGCAGTAAGCTGCCTGCGCAGGCGAGAAAAGCGTATCTGTTTGGTGGCTGGTACGAGGATGCAGCCTATACACAGCCATTCAGTGGTGTAATGCCGGACAGAGATCTGACCTTATATGCAAAATGGATTCCTGATATGCGTTCTTATACCTTTATCTACCGCATACAGAATCTGAATGGCAGATCTGTGAATTACAAAATTGTAAGCGGAGAGGCACAAATCGACACTTTTGTAACGCCGGAGGGCATCGGAGAGGAAGCCGTTGCCAAAGGATTTACTGCGCCGGTGCTTGAGCCGGTACAGATGCAGGCGGAAACTTACAAAAACACATATACCTTTGACTATGCCAGAAACAGATATACAGTTAAATTCCAGCTGGATAACGGGGAAAAGGATGTCATACAGAATGGTTATTATGGCAGCGAGATAAGAGTGCCTGTTCCAAAGAAAACAGGATATACCTTCACAGGCTGGGACAGCAGGGTAGAGGATACGATCCCCGATCATGACGTGACCTATACTGCACAGTGGAAGATCAATTCCTACCATATTGCGTTTATGGTTGATAATGACGATAAGGGTGCAGTCTATCAATACGGACAGACGATCAGCCGGCCGGCAGATCCGAAAAAAGAGTATTACACCTTCAAAAACTGGAGTGGAGAAATACCACAGACAATGCCTGCAAAGGATGTCAATCTGACAGCGGTATTTGAGCCGGTAGTATATCAGATCACCTACGATCTGGATGGCGGAAAAGAGTATTACAATCCGACATCCTATACGTATGAAAGCAATACGATCGTATTAAACCGTCCGACAAAGAGCCATTATGAATTTTTAGGCTGGAGCGAAGAAGGCAAAGAAGGTCTTGTAAAGGATGTGACCATACCAAAAGGTTCCTATGGAAAGCGTCATTTTAAGGCAAACTGGAAGGTGATCACCTATACGATCAGCTTTGCATCGGATAAGGTTGTACTTGGCATGGATGATATGCAGATCAACTATTTTGAGACCAAAAAACTGGAAGCATGCAAGAAAGCACCAAAGGGCTACAAATTTTACTGCTGGACGACAAGTCTGGAAAATCCGAGATATGATTACAGTAACAGACATAAGATGCAGCGTGTGGAAAGGAATATGACGTTGTATCCGGTTTATACGCCGAAGCAGTACCGTGTTTACTTTGATTACAACCTGGATAAATTATACAAAGAATATGATAGTCACGATTTTGAATCAAAGGTGGATATCACGCAGATCAGCACAAATGACAGTAAACGCCATAAATGGGGCTATGTGCTGGACGGATGGGATAAAACGAATGATAAAAATGAAAATCTGGGTTACTTTGATGTATCAGAAAAGAGCTTTATCCTGCGCGACACAGAGGATATCACACTGAAGGCGAACTGGAAGCCAAACGCCAAATATCTGTATACACCATCGAAGTACACAAACAGTTACAATATCACCGATGATAATAACAAAGAGATCTCCTTCAAGTTTTATGTAGATGGAAAACAGGAAAAAGAAGAAGTAACGGGAGATTACGGTCTTGGAAAAGGCGCAGAGTATGTAATGAACATGGATAACATGTCTCTGGACGTAGTCAGCAAAAATTTCAAGAAGGTCAAAGTGGAAGTGCAGTACAATGTGCATATGGTCAAAGACGGTTATGCAGTCATGCGTCTGAGATACAAACCCAAAAATGGCAAAGAGGTATCCTGGAAAACAGAATCCTCCGATCTTCTTGACGAAAAGATCACAAAATACTTCTCCTATGAGCTTGACCGGACAGATGTGGAGTATTTCTGGATCGAGTTTGATGCAAACGGTGGCGGTGATGATGAGTATGATCTCGATAATATATTATTTAAGGTAACCTATTTAGAGAAATAAAAGCAGATGAAGGGCAGAATATGAAAAATAAAAAAAGAATTTTGATGATGGCGGGTAGTATATTCGTGGTCGTAATTGTAGCTGTTGTAGTTTATTTTCTGGTCAGACAGGATAGCAAAGATCCGGCATTTTCGCCGGATCTGGATGAAAACGCAATAGTGCAGACAGACGGGATCAAAGAAAAACCGGAGGGGATCCGTATTCCGGGTTATCCGAGGATCACTATTTCGGCAGATACAAAGGATGTCACAATGAATCTGCAAAACCCGGAAGGAAATCCCTGTTATTTTACATTTGAGATCATCCTGACAGAGGGGGAAGAAACCATCTATACCTCAAAGCTGGTAGAACCGGGAAAAGCGATCACGGATGTTACCTTGTCCCGTGCACTGGAAAAAGGCGAATATCCGGCCGTGATCAAAATTACGACAACATCTTTAACAGATGGAAGTGCAATGAACGGGGCAGATGTGGAAACCGTTCTCATTGCACAATAAAAGGGGGAAAAAGATGAAAAAGAAACTCTTGATTCTGACAGCACTGCTGACATTTGCCATATCTGCCATGACAGTTTCTGCCAAAGCACCGGGTAAAACAAATGTGACCTATCAGGTAGATCCTTCCTATGAAGTTGTGATCCCATCCGATGCGACAGTTCCGTTTCTGACAGAAAAATCGGCGTATGGGACCATTGAGATAAAAAAAGCTGTTTTGGAAGAAAATAAATGTATTCTTGTAAAAATGGATGCAAGTGGGACGCTGGTAAATGAAAAGCATCCGAAATCCAAAATCCCTTACCAGATCTTAAATGGAAAAAAGGAGTTCAAAAGCCAGAAATACACGAAGGCAGGAGAAAAAACGGATCTGACCATTTCGATCAAAAAGGCAGACTGGAACAAGGCAAGAGGCGGAAGCTATAAGACAGCGGTCACATTTACCATATCGTATGTGGACAGGAAATAGCGGAGAGGCGGTACTATGAAAAAATATCTGGCAGTTTTTATCATGATTTTAATATGCCTGCATCTTCCGATGCAGATCCGGGCATCTCAGAGTGAGATTGGTACAACGGTTCCGGAAACACATACGGTATCGATCGAGGCAGAGCATGCATCAGCGCAGTATATGGAAGGTGATAAGGGAATAAGCGACGCTTATCCCGTACCGCGTTTTTCCAAACCGGAATTTAAGATCACAGCAAAAGACGGTTATGAAATAAAACGTGTTTTGTTAAATGATAATGATGTGACAAAAAACGTGAAAAAGGGAATTTTAAAGCTTTCAGAGGTCTGTGAAAATCAAGTGATCAGGATCGAGACAGAAGCCGTTGCACCGGAAGATGTCGAACCATCGCAGAAGCCACAGAGTACACAGAAACCACAGAGTACACAGAAACCGCAGGCACCGCAATCACAAACGCAGCAGACATCACAGGCACCGGAAAAGCAAAATACCGTTAAAAATGCGGAACAAAAACAGAAAACCACAGAAACGACCGGTCAGGAGCAGGAATCCGGAAATGAAATGTCAGAATCCATATCGCAGGGAGAGATGGATGCAATGGATGGTGCAAATACGGAAAACGAGCCGGAGGTATCTGCCCGTCACTTCAGTTTCTGGTGGATCCTTTTGCTGCTTTTGACCGCAGGTATCATAATATGGCTGATTATAGTTTTAAAAAAGAGAAAAAATAATAAAAACGAGGAAAAACCACTTGACCAATAAGGAGAATCTGCCCATGTAAGGTTGCAACCTCTTCTCCCCATGTTATAATAAAAGTTATGAAATGTTTGTGGAGGAGAATGTAAAATGGAAAAGCTGCACTTTGCAAAGGGAAGAATGATTCTGCCTCTGACCGGAAGTTCATATGAACTCGGAAAAATGAAAGAGGCTATTGATCTGATAGAGGATACGCAGTTAGCGGAGATCGCATGTGCGGAAGCCTGTTATTTTACAGCGGATGCAAAAGGCTGTGTGGAACATGTAAAAAAATATCTGGCAAGTGACGATGTAATGCTGCGCCTGTCAGCGGATATGCTGTATGTATTTGCAAACCTGACACTCGGAAATGCCGGAAAGGCACAGGCAGCGCGCATAGATGTAAAGCAGTGTCTGCAAAAAGCACTGGAAGAAGATGCATGTACAGGAATAAAATCTTCCTGTATATTTGCCTATTATCTGATCAATATTTTTCTGCATATCGAAACAGAAAAGGAAATGCCGGCTTTAGAGGGCTGCATTTCTGATCTGCCGACAGGACAGAGACTGTTTGCGATCAGTATTTTAGCACATGGCATGTATTTAAAAAAAGAATATCTGAAAGCACAAGGGGTCGTACAGACTGCAATGCTGATGGCAGATGCGGTCTATCCGATCCCGTTTATCTATTTAAACTGTATTGCGGCCATGTGCCAGATCAATCAAAAAGAGCAGGAGGAAGCGATCAGTTCCGTGAAGAAAGCAATTTCTTTTGCGGGAAAAGACGGACTTTTTGAGCCTTTTATAGAATATCACGGCCTATTGCAGGGCGTTCTGGAGGTCTGTCTGCGAAAAAGCGAACCGGAAATTTATAAAAAACTGGTGGATGGGATCATTGCATTCAGCCGTGGCTGGATGAAGATCCACAATTCCCAGATGAACAGAGATGTAACAGATCTGCTGACACCTCTGGAGTTTTCCATTGCCATGCTTGCCTGCAGAGACTGGACCAATCAGGAGATCGCCCAGCATATGGGATTGTCGGTTAATACGGTAAAGCATTATGTTTCCGATATTCTGGAAAAGCTGCAGATCGATAAGAGAGAGAAAATAAAGGATTTTGTGAATCAATAGGTCTTTTCTAAAAAATCGCATAATGCTATAATAGAAAGAAATTGAAAGGGGTAGGAAGACAAATGTCTTCATGTTTGTGTATGAATAAGGGAAATGGAACCAAAGGAAAACGGCTTGATTTTTTAAGAGTCATTATGCTGATTGGCAGTGTACCACTATTGTCAGCAATCATTATTCTGACGATCTGCGCTGCAACGAAGATGGAAAATGAACTGGAAACCAGTACATATGCAAGGCTTCGTGCCTGTGCGATTTCCGTACAGAAGTATTTTGAATGGGATATCCGCGAAGATATTCTGGAAAAAGATGATGTAAGCTATGAGTTTATTGATTCTTTACAAAAAGATGAGATTGAACTGACTTTCTTTGAAGGAGATACGCGTTTTATTACATCCATAAAGGATAAAAGCGGAAATAGAGTGGAAGGAACAAAAGCATCGGAAGAAGTCTGGAATATAGTAAAAACCGGAAAAGATTATCAGTCAGACGGTATAGATATTTCCGGAGCAAAGTATTATGTATATTATACGCCGGTCTGCACAGATGACGGTAAAGTCATCGGTATGGCATTTGCCGGAGAAAAGGAAGCAATAGTTAATGATGCAAAGAACAATCTGATGATCAGCTTTGTAAAAATTGCCCTTGTTCTTACGGTTGTTTATCTGATCATCCTGATCTGGCTGGCAAGGATAATCCGGAAGCCGATTGCAAAAACAGCAGCAGATATTGAAAATATCGCAAACGGTAATATTTCTAATGAAATCAGCGGTTCTTCCCAAATTGCGGAAACAGATAAGCTGATCACAGCTTCCAGAATCTTAAAGGAAAAGCTGAATGATATTGTCTCAGGTGTCAATGAGCATGTGCTCAATCTGCAGCAGGATACCGCATCATTGAAGGAACGGGCAGATTTTTGTAATGATGGCTCAAAGCAGATCAGCCAGGCAATGGAAGAATTATCCGTTACAGCAGTCACATTGGCTGAAAATGTGCAGGATGTCAATGCGAAATCATTGGAAATGGGAAATGCGATTACGGATATCAATGGAGATGTACAGGTTCTCAGTGATAATTCCAATCACATGGATAAAGCAAACGAAGACGCAGCAAAGTCTATAGAAACTGTTTTAGACAGTTCTAACCGGTCTTCTGCAATTGTAGAGAAAATCACCAACCAGATCGAAGAAACCAATCAGGCTATATCATCAATCAATGAGGCAGTAGATCTGATCATGGATATCACGGGACAGACAAGCCTGTTGTCTCTGAATGCATCTATTGAAGCTGCAAGAGCCGGACAGGCAGGACGAGGCTTTGCCGTTGTTGCAGATGAGATCAAAAAGCTTTCCGAACAGAGTGCGCAGGGTGCAGATACCATCAAGCAAGTAGCGGATAACATTTTTGAAAAATCAAATGAAAGTGTTGCACTTGTAAATGAGGTCAGAGAGTTGATTGGTAAAGAGCAGGAAGATATCTCTGTGACAAAAGAAAGCTTTGAGATATTAAGTAAAACAATTAACGATAACCTTGTAGCGGTTTCCCGTATCAGTGAGAAGACAAAGCAGCTTGATACGATCAAACAGGCTATTATCGGAAATATTAACGATCTGAGTGCTATTTCCGAAGAAAATGCAGCAAGCAACCAGGAAGTATCCGCAAATATCACCAATATTGCAGAATCAATCGATGAGATGAACGCAGCAACGGGTCATGTGAATAATATATCCGAAGAACTTGCGCAGCTGATGGAATATTTTAAGTAAACCGAATACTTGACAGGAAAACGTAATAAACCATTATGAATTATATTGTTTTTGACCTCGAATGGAATCAGGGAATTGCCGGAAAAAGAGAAAGCAGCCATGAGGAGATTCCGTTTGAAATTATCGAAATCGGAGCGATCAAGCTTGATAAACGTAAAAATATCATAGGGCAGTTTCAAAAGATCATTAAACCGTCTGTTTATAAGAAAATGCCGGATATCATTGAAGATATGCTCCATGTAGATATGAAGGAGCTGAAGGCCGGAACACCGTTTCCGGAGGCAGCGGAGGAATTTTTAGCCTGGTGCGGAGAGGATTTTATGTTTTGCAGCTGGGGATCTTTAGATCTTCTGGAGCTGCAGCGGAACATGAAATATTATCAGATGCCGGCTCTGGCAGCAGGGCCGATCTGCTTTCTGGATATCCAGAAGCTGTTTGGGATCGCTTTTGAGCATAAAAAGGTTGGCAGAACGCTGGAATATGCGGTAGACAGCCTGCAGATCGAAAAAGATATCCCGTTCCACCGGGCATTCAGTGATGCTTATTATACGGCGCTTGTATTGCAGAAAATACCGGCGGATATCGAGGAATATTGTTCCTACGATACCTACCAGCTTCCAAAGAGCAAAAAAGAGGAGATCCATAAGGTATTTCCCAGCTATAGTAAATATATTTCCAGAAGCTTTCCGGATAAGGGAAAGGCGATGGAAGACAGAGAGGTTTTATCTACCAGATGTTACATCTGTGATAAAGCGGCGAGAAAAAAGATCCGGTGGTTTACACCAAACGGAAAGCATTATTACAGCGTTTCCTACTGCGAAAAGCATGGCTATTTAAAGGGAAAGATCCGTATCCGGAAAAACGTCTGTGATCCGGAAAGTGTATTTGTCATCAAGACAATGAAGCTGATCTCTAAAGAAGATGTAGATAAGATCATTGAAAAAAAGGAACATGCCAGAATCCAGAGACAGATCAGGAGAAGGCACGACAGGGAAAAGAAATAGATTTCTGCAGGAGATGCCATGGCGAAATTTACAAAGCAGGCAATTATGAACTGCCTGCTCGAATTACTAAGTACAAAGCAGCTTGATAAGATCACGGTAAAGGATATCTGTGAAATATGTGAGATCAACAGAAATACCTTCTATTATTATTTTCAGGATATTTACGATGTACTTGATGCGGTATTTCAAAATGAGGCGGAGAAATCCGTCCGGGATGTCAATGAAGGAGCTTCCTTTTATGAAGAGATCGTCAGATGCTCTCAGATCGTATTTGCCAATAAAAAGGCGATCTTCCATGTTTACCAGTCCAAAAAGGGCAATATTCTGAAAGGATATCTGAGCAAGATCGCCGAGGACTGTGTTGGCAGATATGTGGAAAAAGAGGCAGCAGGCTATGATCTGACAGAAAGCGATAAGCATTATATTACGCTTTTTTACAGCCATGCGATCATCGGCAATACTCTGGAATGGATCGAAAAAGGACTTCCGCCGAGCAGGGATGATCTGATGCACCGCCTGTCTGTATCGTTTCAGGCGACGATCCGTGATATGATCGAAAGCTGCATCAAAGATCAAAAATCAGACAAATAAAGGACAGTGTCTAAAAATCAGACACTGTCTTTTTTTTGCCCATAGAAATTCCGAAAAACGGGCAGTATAGTATAGAAAAACAAAAAGGGAGTGGAACTTATGAAAAGCCTGAAAGCAATTAAAAATTCTTATAGTATTTTGACGATCTGCCTGATCCTTGTAGGAGCAGTCCTTCTGATCTGGCCGCACATGGCACTTGGCGCGATCTGTAAAATGTGTGGTATTTTCCTGATTATATTCGGACTTGTCAAGCTGACCGGCTATTTTTCCAAAGACATATTTCAACTGGCATTTCAATATGACCTGGGACTTGGAATCGCCTCCATTATATTCGGACTTATCATGGTGATCCGTTCCTGGGCAACGATCCAGCTCTTTTCCATCTGCATCGGAATCTTTCTTCTGATCGATGCAGCACTCAAAATGCAGACGGCGTTTGAATCCAAAAAGTTCGGATTCCGGAACTGGTGGGTAACATTACTGATCGCCATTATCGTGTGTATTCTCGGTATTTTACTGTTTGCCATGCCATTTCAGACGAGTGGCGTGATCACAAGGCTGATCGGAATCAATCTGATCTTAGACGGCGCATTAAATTTATTTGTTGTACAAAGTACAGTCAGAACGATAAAACGGGAGGAGGATGAGATGATCATAGATGAAGACGATTTCCTGAACTAATAAACTTAAGAAAAGAGAACAAGAAAACCAATTTCAAAACAGAAAGGTGGAACTTATTATGAATAAGAATGCAAAATTAGGAGCAGCAGTCGCTTTGGCAGGAGCAGCAGGTGTATTTGCCGTCAGCAGAAAGAAAAAAGCACAGACAGTAAAGCAGACAAGAAAACAGCAGCAGGAGCTCGCAGATTACCGCAATACAGAACGTGGCATGCATGAGAAAAACAGCAAGGGCATTTACTATACGAACGGTAATTATGAAGCATTTGCCCGTCCGGAAAAGCCGGAAGGCATTGAAAATAAATCCGCTTATATCGTAGGCAGCGGACTTGGCGCACTGGCAGCAGCCTGCTTCCTTGTCAGAGATGCGCAGATGCCAGGCAAAAATATCCATATCTTAGAGGCAATGGATATTGCAGGTGGTGCCTGTGATGGTATCAACGATCCGACAAGAGGCTATGTCATGAGAGGCGGACGTGAAATGGAAAACCATTTTGAATGTCTGTGGGATCTGTTCCGAAGTATTCCGTCTCTGGAAACAGAAGGAGCCTCTGTTCTGGACGAATATTACTGGCTGAATAAGCATGATCCGAACTATTCTTTATGTCGTGCGACGGAGCATCGCGGACAGGATGCACATACAGACGGCAAATTCGGTCTGAGCCAGAAGGGCTGCATGGAGATCATGAAGCTGTTCTTCACAAAGGATGAAGATCTGTACGATAAAAAGATTGAAGATTTCTTCGATGAAGAAGTATTTGATTCTAATTTCTGGCTTTACTGGCGTACCATGTTCGCATTTGAAAACTGGCACAGTGCACTCGAAATGAAGCTTTATATCCAGAGATTTATCCATCATATTGGCGGACTTCCCGATTTCTCCGCATTGAAGTTCACGAAGTATAACCAGTATGAATCCCTGATCCTTCCGATGCAGAAATATCTGGAAAAAGCAGGCGTGCAGATCCAGTTTAACACACAGGTAACCAATGTATTATTTGATATCGGCGACGGAAAGAAACGTGCTGCCAGTATTGAATGTCTCGTAAACGGCGAGAAGCAGAGCATTCCGCTGACAGAAAACGATCTTGTATTTGTGACAAACGGAAGCTGTACGGAAGGTACGATCTACGGAAGCCAGAACGAAGCACCGGTAGGTGATGCGGAAGTTCGTACAAGTGGATGCTGGGATCTTTGGAAGAACATTGCAGCGCAGGATCCGTCTTTTGGACATCCTGAGAAATTCTGTGGCGATATTTCCCGTTCCAACTGGGAATCCGCTACCGTAACAACAAGTGATGAGAAGATCATTTCCTATATCAAGAATATCTGCAAGAGAGATCCTAGAACCGGAAATGTTGTAACCGGTGGTATTGTTTCCTGCAAAGATTCAAGCTGGCTTTTAAGCTGGACGATCAACAGACAGGGTCAGTTCAAAGAGCAGAAGAAAGATGAAGTCTGCATCTGGGTTTACAGCCTGTTTACCGACAAACCGGGCGATTATATCAAGAAACCGATGAAGGAATGTACCGGTAAGGAGATCACAGCAGAATGGCTGTATCACTTAGGCGTTCCGGTAGATGAGATCGACGAGTTGGCAGAAAATCATGCAAACTGTACACCGACCATGATGCCATATATCACTGCATTCTTCATGCCAAGAAGAAAAGGTGACAGACCGGACGTTATCCCGGATGGCTGCGATAACTTCGCATTTCTCGGACAGTTCGCTGAAACTCCAAGAGATACGATCTTCACAACAGAGTATTCCGTTCGTACCGCTATGGAAGCTGTATACGGTCTCTGCCATGTGGACAGAGGTGTTCCGGAAGTCTGGGGCAGTGTCTATGATGTGAGAGATCTGCTTGACAGCTCCGTAAAGCTTATGGATGGTAAATCACCACTTGAAATTTCTCTTCCGGGACCGCTCAATGCAGTCAAGAAAGCACTCATCAAGGGCGTCAAAGGAACCGTGATCGAAGATCTTTTGAGAGAGCACAATATCTTAAAAGAGGGGATGTAACAGATAGAAATAATATTTTATATATAATATATTGATATTAAAAGATAAAGCAGACATTGCATATAAATGCAGGTCTGCTTTATTAATTTATCGAAGATGCATGTTATTCGTCAAAAAAAATGGTAGTTCGTCAAGGAGAAGTTGCTTGTATAAGTTATATAAAATCATAATACATATAAAGGAGGTGAAAATATGTTTTTAGCTACAAACTTAGATTGGTTATGGAGATTACTTGGATTATAAATAAAGAACAAAGTACATATTACACGGCAGACAAATTAACAAAATACTGTTACTAAAAATAGTAAAACATGGAAAGGAAATTACAAAATGAAAAAATGGGGGAGAAAAATATCATTAATTATAAGTATATTTGTGTTAGCATACACATTTTCTACGAATGTAGTATATGCTAATACAACAATGGTTAGTGCTAATGATATTGTGAATGTAGACGACGAAAAACTAGATGAAACAGAAAATAAAAAAGTATATATTGGTGAAAATTATAAAATAGAATATGTAATTACTAATAAATGGGAAAGTGGATATGTTGCAAATATTAATATATATAATACGGGAGATCAAAATATAGAAAACTGGGGTATTTTCTGCAAGTCATCATGTATATTTTCTGATATATGGAATGCTAAGATAGAAAAACAAGAACAAAATTATCAAATTATTAGAAATGTTGAGTGGAATCAAGATATTGCAGTGGGTAAAAGTGTTTCTTTTGGTTATACTTCTGAGTTGCCTTTTTGTCAGTTTCCAGATGAAATGTTTTTAATAGGTGTTTTAGAACAGTGTGTAGAAGATAGTTATGAAATTTCTTACAAAATAAGCTCTATGTGGGATAATGGATTTAATGGAAATATTATAATTACAAATACATCTGAAAAAACTATAGAGGATTGGATATTAAGCTTTGATTTTGAAAATAAAATCAATAATATTTGGAATGCTACAATTCAAAAATATGAAGACTTTCATTATGAAATATCAAACGCAAAATATAATCAAAATATAAAAAAAGGTGAAAGCATAGAAATAGGTTTTACAGTTAATGATGGAAATTGTAAAAATGTTCCATATAATTTTGTATTATCAAAAATGAATCTTTCAGTATCAGGAAAAATAGATTCTGATGGGGATGGTTTATGGGATGAAATAGAAAAAGAATTAGGAACAAATATTTATAATCAAGATACAGATGGAGATGGTATAAATGATCCATATGAATATTTAATTTTGGGAACAAATCCGCTAAAAAAGGATACAGATGATAATGGAATAGATGACGGAGAAGAAGATCTTGATGTAGACGGACTAACAAATAAAGAAGAATTTAATTATGGTACGGATCCATGGTTGGCTGATACGGATCAAGACGGACTGAGTGATTATGATGAAATACATATATATATGACTAATCCACTTGTGGCTGATACAGATAAAGATGGTTTAAATGATTTAGACGATATATTGTTAGGATTTAATCCATTAGATCCTGATAGTAACAATAATTCAGTTTTAGATGGAGATGAGAAAATAAATCAGCAAAAGTCTGTGTCTATTAATGAAATAGAAAAAGCAGCCGTCTATAGGATTTCAGTCGATATGGAAATTAGTGGTAATATCGATAAAGAAGTGCAAATTGACAATATGTATAATCGGGATATATTGTCTTCTGATGTTGTAGGTCTTGTAAGTGTACCAGTCAGTATTGAGACAAATAAAAGTTTTGATAGCGCACAAATAACATTCTATTATAATGAGAACTATTTAAATGGAATTAATGAAGATAATTTGGCAGTGATGTGGTATGATGAATCAAATAACTGGTATCAAATATTAGATCAGGATAGTGTAATAGATACAGAAAACAATACAGTTTCATATAAGACAACTCACTTTTCTACATATATGCTAGTTGATAAAGAACAATGGTATGAGGCATGGAAAGAAGATATAAGTTATAGATCTGATAAAAATGGAGAGGCAACTAATTATGATGTAGCATTTGTTGTGGACTGTTCTGGTAGTATGGCAGGTAATTCGATCACATATGCTAGACAAGCATTAAATGGATTTATTGAAACGCTGAATATAAATGATAACGCTTGCTTAGTATCTTTTAATAATTATGCCAATACAGTTGCAAAATTTGGAACTTCTATTTCTTATATCAAAAGCAAAATAAAATGGTTAACCGCATCAGGAGGAACAAATGTTGATGCAGGAATTCGAGCAGGAATAAATGAATTTCAGAAAATTTCTTCTGATAATAGTAAGATTATGATATTGATTTGTGATGGTGACGTGAATTATTATTGGCCGACAATATCATTAGCTAAAAAAAATGGAATCAAAATTTATACTGTTAATGTTGGATATGCTTCTGCAAGTGGATATTTAAAGAAAATAGCAGAAGAAACGGGAGGAGAATATTATTATTGTATAAATTCATCTCAAATTGAAGATATGTTTGGAAAAATAAAAAATGAAACAATTGATTATATTGATACAACGGATACAGACGGAGATGGCTTATATGATATATATGAAAAAACAGGGTTTGTTATGGCAAATGGTAGAAAAATTCTATCCGACCCATATAAACAGTATACTGATGATGATAAATTGACGGATTATGAAGAAGTAGGAATAGTATATAATATAAATCATTCGGAATCGGTATTGCGTTATATTGGTAAAGGTGAAAAGAAATATGTTCCATATATTATGCCATATAGTGATCCAAGAAAGAAAGATACAGATGGAGATGGATTAGATGATGACATAGATCCATATCCTTGGAGTAGGGAATGTGATGAGACTAATGGAGTGTCAGCACATCGTAAATTAGATGATAAAGGAGACTATTATATATGTTCCAAATGTGGAAAAATCATCAAAAAACCTGCTACGCAGGATAAAGAAATAATGAATCAAGAAGATTATATGACAATTCAAACTTGTGCTGTTATGTTTGCTTATTATACGGAACTTGTAGAAGAAGTATATGATAGTTCAAATTACATGGGTTTAAATCAAAAGTTATTAGTAAATAAGATTTCCGAAATAAGAAATAAATATAAAGGAAAATATGAATATGCTGATGAGAACGGTAATTGTATTTCACCATATTTCCCTGTTAGTTCAGAGGCTTTTTGTTTTGTTGATGTGAAAAAAATGAATAAAATTAACTACTTATCCTATAAGGGAACTACAGCGACAGTTGCTAGTTTATGGGGTGGGCTTATTGATCCAACAGCAGGTTTTTTAGTTGGTGCTATTGGAACAGTTGGTTTAAGTGATTATGGTGAAGCAGAAAAGGTTATATTAAGACCTATTGATTTAGCTAATATAGTTTTTTCTACTTTTGGATATATAAATAGTACAAAAGAAATCAAGTTGGCTATGAGTTGTTTTGCTGAAGTCACTAGTGGTATTACTGTAATAAATGATACTATTAATAGTGAAGTGTCTTTAGATGATTATGAAATATCAATCTGTCTTCATCGTTATGGGTCTGGTGGGTTGGCAAGACAGTCTCATGGAACATTTGTTACTTCTCCAGAAGGACTTGTAAAATGGCATCAGTATATAGAATATGGAAATCAAAATAAAGAGGATGTTCTAAAGTAATGAAAAAACAAACTCAGCTTATATGTCCTTGGTGTGGAGGAGAAAATTTCGAAAGAAAAAATGGGACGGGTCATTCTAAATGGTGTTTCAAATGTTTAGATTGCAACAGATATTTTAGATTATATTATGGATATATGATATGGCCTTGTTTGTATTGTATACTTTTATTATTAACTGCATATGGTCTTTTTGATTCATCACTTGCGATTATATTAGCATGGATTATGGCTGTTCCATATGCATTAACGGTTGCAAAAATGCCAATGAAACGTGTTTCAATGGGAGAAAAATATTATGTATATTATCCTGAACAATCTTTAGGAATGGCACAAATTATATGGTATAAATATAGTGAAGGCGGTTTACGTTTTCCACATATTACAATATGGAACCATTATATTCTACCTATTTGTTTTATTAATGAGCAAGGAATTCCTATATCACAAGTCGGATATGCGAGGATAAATAAAATTTATTTAAAGAAAGAAAGAAGGATTATGCAAGTTACTGAAAACTATAAATATAATCCAACAGAAATGAAAGAATTTGTTATTTTTTATAATAGGCGAATTATTGCAAGAGGTAAAATGATTTAAATGTATTATGTAAAATCCGTTTGATGTATATAATGAATATGCGCGAACGGATTTTTACATTTGTTGACAATATATATTATACAATGTAAAATTAATAAAATTACATAATAAATATAGTGTTGGAGAGAGAAAAATGCAGATAAAGGGGAAAGGGAATGCGGAGTTTGTAATTGCTGTATGCGATGATAATCCAAAAGTAAGAAGAAAAATTGCAGTAATTTTGAAAGAGAAATTATCTCAAGAAAGTTTTTGGTGGTATGTAATAGAATTTGAATCTGCCGAAGAAGTTCTGGCATATAGTTCTTGTCATAATAATAGTTGCATTACTTTATTGTTTTTAGACATAGAAATGGAAGGTATGAATGGCATACAGTTAATGCAACAACTTGTGGATTCAAATTCTGTATGGCGAATTGTGTTTGTGACAAATCACACAGAAAATATACTTAGTAGTTTTAGTATAAAAACAATAGGATTTATAGTAAAACCTATAATGGTAGAAGAAATAAATAAAAAGCTACAAATTGTTTTAAATGAGTGGAAAAAGAATAAAAGTATAACATGTAAAGATATTAATGGAAAATATTTAGTTTTTAAATATGAAAGTATTTTATATTTTAAAGCAGATAGAAATTATTGTAAGATCTTTTTCCTAAATGAAAAGGGATTAAAAATTGAATCTATACTTTTAGATGAACGTATTGGCAAATTAGAAAAAAACCTTCTAGATATGAACTTTTTACGTATTCATAGATCCTATTTGGTCAATTTGTTACATGTGGACACTATTCATGAGAAAGTAAAGATAGATCTTGAGCAAGTGAATCTACCATTAGGAAGAAACTACAGAGAAAGGGCAAAACATACTTTTTTGGTGTATGTTGCAGATAAAGTGAGGGAAAGAATCTGATGACTTGGGGGAATGTGTTATGTATGATATTATACCTTATAACAGAGTTTGTTAATTATTTGTTAATGTATTTATTAATCTTTCAAATGTCATTAAATAAAAAAAGGGGTAATTGGATTATTTCAATATTTCTTGTTTTAAGTATTCATTTGATTGTTTGGTCTTTTTTTTCTATTTATGATGCTACTGGAATTACTTTTTTAACAATGCTTGTTATTCCTATCTTTTTGATAAAAGGTAATTTGAAAAAAAGATTTGCGTTATATCTATTTGTGGTTTTTGCACCTTCGTCTATTTCTTCTTGTATCACTTTCTTACTATCAATTTTGTATCATATTCCACTTGTTATGGCACAGTTACACTTTGGTATATTACTTTGTAGTCAATGTGTACCCACTTTGCTTTTTTTAGTTTTGGTTATATATTCTAGAAAAAAACAGGTTACTATTATTCCTGTTTATATTGGCAAAATGCAGTTGATTTTTTATGGAGTGGGGGCATTCTGCATTTGGTGGATGATTGGAGGTATGCAGGCATTATGTCAATATGATATGCCTAACAGAGTTATCACAGTAACAGGATGTGTTACTTCGATTGCTTGTGTCATTTTTGTATTTTTACTCTTGTGGCAAGGAATTGTTGCACAAAGAGAAATTCAGCTTAAAGAACAGATTCGAATGAATGAAAATATAATAAAACTACAGGAGGAGCATTTTCGACAGATTATTGTTCAAGATGAAAAAATCAGAAGATTAAGACATGATATGCGGGCACATATGATGGTACTCAGAAAATATTGTGAAAATAAAGAATATGATCAGTTAACAGAATACATATTATATATGACTGATATTAAGGAAATTGAAATAGTAAAAAATTATACGGGAAACCAAGGAGTTGACGCAGTTTTAAACTATCTTATAGATAGTGCAACAAAGGAAATAATAGAAGTAGAAATAAATGGTTCAATGTTTATAGAAAATAGACTTACAACATTTGAAATATGTACGATTCTTTTTAATTTAATTCAGAATGCAATAGAGGCTTGTAGAAAAATTCCAGTAAAAAAACAACGAATAATTCAAATAGAAATGCTAGTTTATGAAAATAAACAATATATAAGAATTAGAAACACCGTAGATGAAAAAGTGAAATTACAACATGGAACGTTATATACAACAAAATTAGATAGAAATGACCATGGATTTGGGATTCAAAATGTTGTTGAAATAGTAAAAGAACATAATGGAACAATTGAATTTACTTCAGAAAATATGTGGTTTGAAGTACAAATTTTAATATAAAGAAATTACATACTTTTATTGGACATTTTATTATTAAAGAGTCAAAAAACTAACGGTAAATAGATTTAATTTATATATAGTAATAATCGCAATATGTATGCTCATAATCTATAAATTATGGGCATACATATTGCGATTATCGTTTCATGCTCAAAATTCCCTCTTTGTCCAGTGGGCTGTTGATAAATAGCTATTTCATTCTCCTATTTCTATCCCATCCCCGTTTTCTCCGTCCAAATGACCTATTTTTCCGGTTCATCTTAAACTGTATCTTATTTCTGCGTCGTCTGGAGAAATGATAGTTCCGGAAAAAGGCAATCGCTATAATAAGGAGCAGAAGCAGAACGATCACGCCGATCACAATAGCGATCACCTTGATCACGTTGATAAAGATGATTTTATCGCCCGGTGCGTTATTCTGGGAAACAGAGTCAGATTCCACGACCGGAGAAGTAAAATCATAAGTATCCTTCTGCGCATTCAGCTCTACCTTTGCCTGTCCGACGGAAACATCATGGTAGCTGTAATCGATAGAGGCAACAGCCAGCGGATCGGAAGCATCATCTTCGTAAGAAAGAGAGGATGTCAGATCGGAAAACGTGATGGTATTTGGAACGATCACGTAATCATCAGGATTAATAGACATGATCGTTTCCGTTGCACCGAAAATATTGCTGTTACTTTCAAAAAAGTCCGAGTTATTGACTGTATAATTCGTTTCATTCTGCGCTACATTCACACGGCTGAAATTGTTAAAGCCATAATCAAATAAAGCGATCGTATCTGTAAACTGCGCCGGTGCATCCTCCTTCATGACAACACAGATCAGCTTCATGCCATTCCGTTCCGCACAACTGACAAGCGTCTGATGTGCCTGTGAGGTATAGCCGGTCTTACCGCCGATATAGCCCTCATACGGATAAGTATTGTTTGTCAGCTTATTGTGTGTATAAAGGTCGATCAGATCGGGCTGTGTTGCGGTCGGTTCTATCGTATAATGGCTTGTGCCTGCTATACGGGTAAGCGTTTCATTGGAAAAGAAGGCTCTTGCGATCGTAGCCAGATCATAAGGGCTTGTATAATGATTTTCATCATGCAGACCGTTTGTAGTCACAAAATGACTGTCCGTGCAGCCGAGCTCTGCAGCCTTTGCATTCATCATGTCCACAAAACCGGAAATAGAACCGGCAATATGTTCTCCGACTGCATTGCAGACTTCATTTGCGGAATACACGAGAATACCATACAGGCATTGTTCCATCGTAATGGATTGTCCGACATCCATTCCCATATTGGAGGATTTTTGTTCAATGCTGAATACAGCCTCATTGGAAAATTCCACCATATCATTCAGATCGGAATTTTCAATGGCAACAAGAGTCGTTAAAATTTTTGTCGTACTTGCCGGGTAAAGATGCTCGTGAATGTTCTTGGCATACAGGATCGTTCCGGTATTGGCTTCCAGCAAGATCGCACCTTCTGCACCTACAACAGGGCCGGTCGGCCAGCCATCGATCGCGTTGGAATCGATCGGCTCCTCCAGACGCATGGCAGCATCCGTGTCATAATCCACCGCTGTATCTGTTGTGGCAAAAACCGCTGTTGTCTGCCCTGTAAGCAGGCAGAGTAAGCAGAAAAAAGTAAAAAATTTTGTCTGTGATGATTTTTGTATCCATTTATGAAATCGCATATGAGCTCCTGAAATTTTGTTTATTATTATATAATGATACACTATCCGGAGCTAAAAAAAAATAAGCTTTCGTGATAATTAAGTATAAGTTTTGAAAGGACAGAAGAAAATCTGCATTGCGACAGGAAAAATTTATTTGAGAAAATGCTTAAGAAATCAAAGATATTGCTATTGAGTATGCTTTGGGGAAATGTTATAATCTCTCCAAAGCATATTTTCTTTTATCATGTCTAAAACATATCTTATTTCAAGAAATTCATGCTTTATTTCACAAAAATTATTTATAAAGCAGGGGTTTCGGAAGATGTGGAGAGATCATTCATACGATGTTCCTGCTTAAGCAAAGAAAGGAGCATCTTATGAAAAATGCGAATGAAATGAACTATGAAAACCTGACAATCCGTAACAAATTTATGTTTGGAAAAGTAACCCAGAATCCCGTGATTGCACAGAAAATGGCAGAGCTTTTAACACCGGCGGAAATTGGAGAAGTCACAGGCGTAGAACGTGAAAAGTTCCTGCAGCATAGAAGTACGTCGAAATATGTGAAGCTGGATATGTATCTGGAAGATGAGAACGGACATGTAGTAGATACAGAAATGCAGAATAGATCCAATAATAAAATGGTGCAGGAGGAGCTGCCGCTTCGCATCAGATACTATCAGGGTATGATCGATCAGGAAATCCTATCGAGTGGAATTGATTATATATTTCTGAAGGAAACGTATATCATATTTATATGTACTTATGATCCATTCGGGCAAGGAAGGTATGTATACCATTTTCACATGGCATGTGATGAGGATGAGGAAATACAGCTTCGGGATAAAATGAACTGGATCTTTTATAATACAACCGCAGATTTGGCGGATGTACCGGAAGGAATCAGAGAATTTTTGAGCTATGTAGAGCATGAAAACGTAGAGGATGAATTTACAAAGCTGCTGGATAAGGAAGTAAAAAATGCGAGACTGAATGAAGAATGGAGGTCGGAGTATTTGAAAACATATGTAAATGATATGGATATGAGGCGTGAAGGGTATCTTGAGGGCGAAGAAATTGGCGAAAAGCGTGGCAGAACCGAGGGAAGAAATGAAGCTTTGACAGAACTGCTCCATAACCTGATGGAAACCCAGAACATCTCTGAAGCAGAAGCCAGAAAGATGTTGAAAATACAATAAAATTTTAGTGGCCTGTAAATGGAATCAGCCAGTAATGATGCTGTATGCAAAATAACAGGATAATAGAAAGCAGAAAAGGAACAAAAGATGAGACTCAGAAATATACCGGGTGCAGAGGAAGCCCTTGAAAACAGCAAATATGTGATCAAACAGCCGGAAAACGATCGCGGGCATTTCCGGGAACAGATTTTTGGTAACGAAAATCCGATCCATATCGAAATTGGCATGGGAAAGGGAAAATTCCTGCTGGCTATGGCACAGCAGAACCCGGCTGTCAATTATATCGGCATTGAGCTGTATTCCAGTGTTCTGCTTCGTGCGGTCCAGAAAATGGAGGAGCTGGAAAAGGAAAACAAGGCACCTTCCAATATTCGTTTCCTTTGCATAGATGCCAGAAAGCTTGGCGAGATCTTTGCAGAAGAGGAAATAGACCGGGTCTATCTGAATTTTTCCGATCCGTGGCCGAAGGACCGCCATGCAAAAAGACGTCTGCCAAGTAAGGAATTTCTTGCGTTATATGACAAATTTCTGAAAAAAGACGGCTGGCTGGAATTTAAAACAGACAATAAAGATCTGTTTGATTTTGCATTGAGCCAGCTCCCGCTTGCAGGCTGGAAGCAAAAAGCCGTCACGTATGATCTGCACCATGATCCGGTTTTAAATGCAGGAAATGTCATGACAGAATATGAGGAAAAATTCTCTGCCAAGGGCAATCCGATCTGTAAGTATATTATTTACAGATAGAATGTTTACATGGTATTTGACATATGCTATAATGTCTGCAGACAGGAATGAAAATGTGTTCAAGCAATACACAAAGCGAAAGCCTCGGAGGTGGCGTCCTCCGAGGCTTTCTTTTGGCTAATTGTCACTGTCTTTTCTGTCTAGCCATTTGCAGATGCAATGACAAATCACACCTGCCATAACAGAAAATAGGAATGAAAATACTATTTTCAAACAATACACCTCCCTTCTGCTGCCAGAATGGGATGCGACAACATGATAAGTATAGCATTTCTATATGCGTTAGACAATCTCATTTTGTCATATGTAACATGAAATTTTAGAAAAACCCTGCAATATGAAATTTTGTAGTAGACAACAAAAATAAAATGTGATAACATATCTCAGTGGTGAGTGAAAATTCTCACTCTCGGGGTGTGGCTCAGCTTGGTAGAGCGCTACGTTCGGGACGTAGAGGTCGCGTGTTCGAATCACGTCACCCCGATTGATTGCAAGTCGAAAGACTTGCTGTATTTTTAATAGGATAGGAAATTCCTATTATGTTTTTGCTTAATATAAGGCTATGATAAGAACAAGTAATGATCAGGGAAACTGACAGAGAGTTACCGGCTGGTGAGAGGTGCAAGGGAAGCTGATCATGAATACCTCTTTGAGCTGCGCACCAAACGAAACATCCAGTAGGCTGCGACGGAACCTGACCGTTATAACAGGAGAGTATGTATGTACTTGATGAGGCAGAAGCCGTGAGGCTTTTGTGAATAAAGGTGGTAACACGAGTATAAACCTCGTCCTTTGAATAGGACGGGGTTTCTTTTTATAGCGAGGAAGAAAATCAAGCATTGTCGTATATTTGCGGAGCAAATGTACGGCGCAATAACCTGCGTAGCAGGTTATAGAAAATTTTAACCGAGCGTATAACGAGAAATTTAAGAGCATGATAGTGCGGCTGACGCGAAAGCGGCAGAAATTTCGAGTATGAAAGCAGAAGAAAAATAAATTAAAACGAAAAAGGAGACGAAAATGACAGTATTTGATGAATTAAAAGCCAGAGGACTTCTGGCACAGCTTACAGATGAAGAAGAGATCAAGGAACTCATCAACAACGGAAAAGCCGTATTCTATATTGGCTTTGACCCAACAGCAGACAGCCTTCATGTAGGCCACTTCATGGCACTTTGCCTGATGAAGAGATTACAGATGGCAGGCAATAAGCCGATCGCGCTGATCGGCGGCGGAACAGCCATGATCGGTGATCCGTCCGGCAGAACAGATATGCGTTCCATGATGACAAAGGAGCAGATCGATCACAACTGCGAATGCTTCAAAAAACAGATGAGCCGTTTCATCGAATTTGGTGAAGACAAGGCGCTTATGGTCAACAATGCAGACTGGCTCAGAGATTTAAATTATATTGAATTTATCCGTGATATCGGCGGATGCTTTTCTGTGAATAACATGCTGCGTGCAGAGTGCTACAAGCAGAGAATGGAAAAAGGTCTGAGCTTTTTGGAATTCAACTACATGATCATGCAGAGCTACGATTTTCTTGCGCTGTATGAGAAGTACGGCTGTAATATGCAGTTCGGCGGTGATGACCAGTGGAGTAATATGCTTGGTGGTACAGAGCTGATCCGTCGTAAAAAAGGAAAAGATGCATATGCCATGACGATCACACTTTTGCTCGACTCAGAAGGAAAGAAGATGGGTAAGACACAGAAAGGTGCTGTATGGCTTGATCCAAACAAAACCTCTCCGTTTGAATTCTACCAGTACTGGAGAAATGTAAGTGATGCAGACGTTCTCAAATGTATCCGTATGCTGACCTTCCTTCCGCTGGAAGAGATCGAGAAAATGGATAGCTGGGAAGGAAGCCAGTTAAATCAGGCAAAAGAAATCCTTGCATTTGAGCTGACAAAGCTTGTACATGGCGAAGAAGAGGCTGTAAAAGCACAGGAAAGTGCCAGAGCTTTATTCTCAGCAGGAAATGCCGCTGATATGCCAACTGCAGAGCTTGCAGACGAAGATTTTACAGAGGGTAGTATAGATGTGATCACAATGCTTGTAAAATCAGGTCTTGTAGCAAGTCGTTCCGAAGGAAGACGTGCGATCGAGCAGGGCGGCGTATCCATCGATGGCGAGAAAGTAACCGATATCAAGCAGACAGTTGCAAAGGATGCGATCGGAGACGGTATCGTATTAAAGCGTGGCAAAAAGAACTTCCGCAAGATCGTAAACGCATAATAAATAAAGTGATCCAAATTGGATACAAAAGGGACTATTATGTATATAGTAGTCCTTTTTATATAATAGTAGACAGCAGTATATTTTAAGATCAGTGAGGCGGATATAGATTATATGGATAGCAGAGATTTGAAATTGGCAAAAGAAGTATGGCGGAAACTGCATCATACGCCGGAGCTTTCCGGGCAGGAAACAAAAACAAAGGAGATCCTGAAGGACTATTTGACAAACTATACGACTTTGTCAGTCGTGGAAACACCGGATTACCTGTATACTGTATATGAAGAAAAGGATTGTGAGCAGCCTCAGCTGACGATCTGTCTGAGGGCAGATATGGATGCCATTCCGGATGGAGAGGGCGGCGTATTCCATGGCTGCGGGCATGATGGACACAGTGCAGCATTGTTTCTGACAGCACTTTGTCTGGAACGGCTCAGACAGAAATGCAAAAAGATCGGTAAAAGAGTGATTCTGTTATGGCAGCAGGCGGAGGAAACGGGAGAAGGTGCAAGGCTGGCATGTCCTGTGCTTCTCAAGGAATCGGTTTCAGAGATTTATGGCTGTCATAATATTCCGGGCTATCCACTCGGAGAAGTGCTGCTGTGCAAACAGGTATTTGCCTGCGCTTCCAAGGGACTTATTCTGGATCTGCACGGAAAACAAAGCCATGCAGCTTATCCGGAGCAGGGGATCAATCCGGGTTATCTGATCGCTGAGATTGTAAATAAACTTCCTATATGGTGTGAAGATCACAAAAAAGGACTTACCATGGCAAGCATTATTGAAATGAAGGTAGGATCCGAAAATTTTGGTATTTCTGCTGGAAATGGGAGGTTGTGTCTGACACTTCGGGCACATTATCAGGAGGATCTGGAAATGCTGACTGAGGCTATCTTAGCTTATGCAAGGCAGCAGGCTGAAACAAGCGGGATTACAATGGAGGTATCGGAAACAGATGCTTTCCCGGATACAGTGAATGATACTGCGTTGACAGAGAAGCTGGAGCAGCTATGCATAGATCATGCACTGCCATATACATATCTGCCGGTGCCAATGCGCTGGTCAGAGGATTTCGGATGGTATCAGAAAAAGTGCAGAGGCGTATTTTTCGGGATCGGCGCAGGAGAGAAAACACCCGGGCTCCACACAGAGTCCTATTGTTATCCGGAAGCATTACTTGAAAAAGCAGGCATGATATGGGAAACTATAATTATGCATTGATAAAGCAAAGGAGAAGGTTATGAAAACGATACAGGTTGAAGATATTACGAAAAATATCCGGGAAATGTGTATAGAAGCCAACCATTTTCTGACAGAGGATATGAAAGCAGCCATGGAGCAGGCGTGTAAGGAAGAAAAATCCCCGGTCGGACAGCAGGTGCTTTCGCAGCTTGAGGACAATCTGCAGATCGCAGGGCAGGATATGATTCCCATCTGTCAGGATACGGGAATGGCAGTGATCTTTATGGAGATCGGACAGGATGTGCATTTTGAAGGCGGTAGTCTGGAAGCTGCGATCAATGAAGGAGTCAGACAGGGTTATATAGACGGTTATCTGCGCAAATCGGTTGTGAAAGATCCGCTTGAACGTGAAAATACAAAGGACAATACCCCGGCGGTCATCCATTATCAGGTCGTTCCGGGCGATCAGGTAAAGATCACCGTTGCACCGAAGGGCTTTGGCAGTGAAAATATGAGCCGTGTATTTATGCTGAAACCGGCAGATGGCATAGAAGGCGTAAAAGCAGCCATTTTAACGGCTGTAAAGGATGCAGGCCCGAACGCCTGTCCACCTATGGTAGTAGGTGTCGGAATCGGCGGAACCTTTGAAAAGTGCGCGATCATGGCAAAACAGGCGCTCACAAGGCCGGTAAATGTGCATTCTGCCATTCCTTATGTGGCAGAAATGGAAAAAGAGCTTTTGGAAAATATCAATAAAACAGGAATCGGTCCGGGCGGACTTGGCGGAACCACGACAGCACTGGCTGTCAATATCAATACTTATCCGACGCATATTGCAGGACTTCCTGTTGCAGTCAATATCTGCTGTCACGTATGCAGACACAGCACACGGGTATTGTAATGCAGGCATGGAATGCTATGAAAAATATCACAGGGTAATCATGAATAAAGAATATCAGAAGGATGTTCCTATTATATAGTTGAAAAACAGAAAGGGTAATCATGAAACAATCAATACAAGCGCCACTCATAAAAGAAGAAATCCGGAGTTTACATGCGGGTGATTCTGTCCTTATCACGGGCACGATCTACACAGCAAGAGATGCAGCGCATAAAAGAATGCAGGAAGCATTAAAGAACGGAGAAAAGCTTCCGCTTGCAATGGAAGGCAATGTGATCTATTATATGGGGCCTTCACCGGCAAGAGAAGGCAGACCAATCGGTTCTGCAGGGCCTACAACCGCGAGTCGTATGGACAAATATGCCCCGGAGCTTCTTGATCTCGGATTAAAGGGTATGATCGGAAAAGGGAAACGTTCTAAAGAAGTCATAGATGCGATCGTCAGAAACGAAGCGGTTTATTTTGCTGCAGTCGGCGGAGCAGGCGCACTTCTTTCCAAATCCATTCTGTCATCGGAAGTGATCGCCTATGACGATCTTGGCACGGAAGCGATCCGCAAGCTGGAAGTCAAGGATTTTCCGGCGATCGTTGTGATCGATAAAGATGGCAACAACCTGTATGAAACAGCCGTGAAGGAATATAATACATTATCCTGATACACAATGTGGAAAAATATATGGAATCTATGTGAAGATCCACAGATCTGTATGAAATCGTAAAGAATTGAAAGAGTTTCTTCCTATATATATGTAGGACTGAAACAAAACAATACAATATATAGAAGTATAGTATCGAAGCAAAGGAATGAATTGCTGATTATATACTGACGGGAGAATAAAATGCGAATTGCAATGATGGTTTTAAGGAAGCTCTATCTGGTACCATTCCTGTTTTACCGGATATGGCTGGCAGGGAAAAAATATATCGGAGATTACATGCCCGGTTTTCTGATCGGAAAGAAGATCTCCACACATGCCATACAGGCGGGCAACATCACGCCTGAGATCCATGGGCTGGAAAATATACCGAAAGAGGATGGATTTATCTTTTACCCCAATCACCAGGGGCTGTTTGATGTACTGATGTTTTTCTATTCCTCTCCGAAGCCGTTTGCATTTGTGATCAAGAAAGAAGCAAAAAATGTGATCCTGCTAAAACAGGCAATTCAGGCAACAGGTTCTCTTCCGATGGACAGAGAAGATCTGAGACAGTCCATGCAGGTGATCAATCAGGTTGCAAAAGAAGTACAGCAGGGAAGAAACTATATTATTTTTGCAGAAGGAACACGCAGCAAAATGGGCAATAAGCTGCTCGAGTTCAAGGGAGGAAGCTTTAAAGCCGCACAGAAAGCAAAATGCCCGATCGTTCCCTGTGCACTGATCAATTCCTTTGTTCCGTTTGATGAAAATTCCGTAAGACAGGTAACGGTAAAGCTGCTCTATTTAAAACCATTGTATTATGAAGAATACCGGCATATGCGCTCCAATGAGATCGCAGAAGAGGTAAAACGTCGTATTGAAGAAGCGATTGAAAAGAATTTATAGTTTATGGTTGACAAACAAAATGGGCTTATGTATAATAACATTTGCGTCAGATGACGTACAACTTTATATTGGTAGAGGATAAAGTTCAGCAGTAAGGAGAAATACTCAAGAGGCTGAAGAGGCGCCCCTGCTAAGGGTGTAGGTCGCTCACGCGGCGCGAGGGTTCAAATCCCTCTTTCTCCGTTTCATATCAAGATGAAAATGAATCTTGACACGCTCAGGATTCCTTTTTTTCGCCCGGGACTGTGGTCGAATAAAATTTCGACAGAACAATACAAAAAAGGTGTTGACAAAGAACGAACGGGATGATATGATAAGATTCCACCGCGAAAAAGTGGTGGAGATGAGATTAAAAAATCTCAAAAGAAAATAAAAAAGATGTTGACAAACGA
>HF995205.1 GCA_000432915.1 Firmicutes bacterium CAG:194 | reverse complement strand
TATTTCTAATGTTCTGATTTGTAAAACTGATACAGGAATAAAATTATATGAAATAAATGAATATCCTGATTGTAAATATATTGCTGGATATCATGCATGGGGCGGCGAAATTTATAAAAAAGACGAAACAGACTGACAAAGAAGGGGAAGTGTTTTATGGGAGAATTATCAAAATTACCGAATATAGGAAAAAAGTTGAAGAACAGCTTATTCAGGTTGGCATAAATTCTGTTGATGAGTTAAAGAAAGTGGGTGCTAAAGCAGCTTGGTTAAAAATACAAGAAATTGATGAGTCGGCTTGTATCAATCGTTTAATGGCACTGGAGGGTGCTATTGAAGGTGTAAAGAAAACAATGTTGTCAGATGAAGTAAAATCTGATTTGAAAGAGTTTTATCAGTGGAACAAAAAGTAAATAGATTGGAATTTTGAGGTAAATATTCTATGTTTTATAATGCAAAAGAAAAACTGTTAGAAATACAGGACATACAGATGAATTATATTACTTTTGGAAAAGGTGAGAAGCCTTTGATTTTGATTCAAGGTCTTAGTACCCGTAGCATAAAAGGGGCAGCATTTTCAGTGGCTTATATGTATCGAATGTTTGCAAGAGATTATAAAGTTTATCTGTTTGATCGCAGGGAAAATATTAGTGATGGCATAACAGTAAGAGACTTAGCAGCAGATATAGCAATGGCGATGGATACATTAAAGATTACAAATGCTGATATCTTTGGTGTATCACAAGGCGGTATGATTGCTCAATATCTTGCAATAGACAGACCAGATTTAGTAAATCAGTTAGTTCTCGCAGTAACACTTTCGAAAAATAATGAAACCGTCGAAAGGACAGTCAATGATTGGATTCATATTACGGAACAGAATAATATGAAAAGGCTGATTACAGATATGGCTGAAAAGATGTATTCTGACATTTATGTGAAACGATACAAACCGTTTATGTCTTTATTAGCAGTTTTGCAGAAACCTAAGAATGTATCGAGATTTATCGCCTTGGCAAAAGCTTGCCTTAGTTGTGAAGCATATGACGAATTAGATAAAATACAATGTCCGGTGTTTGTAATTGGAGGTATGCAGGATAAAGTGGTAAGCGGAGCGGCTTCTTTGGAAATTGCAAAAAAACTTGGTTGTGAAATCTTTATGTATGATGATTTAGGACATGCTGCTTACGAAGAAGCTAAGGATTTTAATCAAAGAGTTTATAATTTTTTTCAGCATAAGTGATTTCTATAAAGCAAAAATTCAAGTTTATTACCATTGGTGCCTGGGCTGCCATTGGTGCCTGACACCATAAACTCAAGCATAGATTCATTAAAGGAAATATCCAGTTATTTTTCTGTATCAATTGATGATTTGTTATCTGGAGAACAATTGATTTTCATAGCAGAAAAAGAAAACAAATTCTTCATTATTGGGAGTCTGACAATACTGCGGAAGTAGATTTCCTGATACAAAAAGACAGTCATGTAATACCGGTGGAATGTAAAGCCGGAAACCATATGAAAAAATGATAATATTAAGAGCTGATTTGGGGAGAAGTTATGAAAAGAATACTTGAAAATCAAATATTTAGAAACCTGTTATCTGCAGTTGTATTCGGAGTGATCTATTCGATATTATCTTATGTAGATAAAGGTTATGTGGAAATAGGTACAGTACGACAAAGGAGTGTGATTGTATGACGAAGAAAAGCAGAATTGCGATATGTGCCATATTCGTAATTTTAGGTGTGGCAATATTTTTGGTATTGACCGGAAACAGAGGAAATGTATCAAATGTTCATCGTGTTGTTGGTTATTCTGCACTCTATGATGAAACTTCAATCAATGAAGCATTTGATGTCATAGAGAAAAAATTCGCAAAAGACTTTGAAGGCTGTACACTTACGGAGCTTCGCTATGACGAGGATGTTGAAAACAGATTTACGGAAGAAATTGAGAAATACCACAAGGAAAACAATCAGGAGCTTATTGTAGTATTATCAGCTTTTGATACAGACGAAAAAGGTGGAGATGGTGGGTTCAATCCGAATGATACATATGCTGACTGGCAATGGCATTTAGTGAAAACGGCAGATAAAAAGAGTTGGGAAATAATCAATTGGGGGTATTGATCGGTTTCAGGTTTGCCGAAATATCCAGACGGACATATATAAAAAGGATAGACAAAGGGGCAATTTTTGCACTGCGTAAAGCAGTATCAGCCTACAACTTTGTTACATATGTGAGTGGAAAAACGGTGTACTAGAGCACTTCTATCCCATGTACCTGCAAAAACTCCTTTGCAATTTTCGTATTACCGTTGTATTATCCGTACACAGGGACTATATAGTGGAAAATAGTGTAAAAATAGTGGAATATTAATGGAAAAAAGATTTCCTTTTGGGTATAATAATATTTGAAAGGAAGGCTTTTTATATGATTAAGGTGACATTAACGAATGAAATTTTAAGCTATATTACAGAAATTGAACAAAACAGATATAAAGTATCTTCCGTAAAGTTGTCTAAAGCAGTTATGAATAGACTGCGTAAAAATTCAAAGAAAAAAAGCTCTTATGCCTCCAATAAGATTGAAGGAAATCCATTGTCCGAAAAACAGGTGGATGAAGTGATAGAGAGTGATGAAAGAAAGCATTATCTGAAGCCGGAACAAGAGGTTAGAAATTATTTTCTGGCATTGAATTATCTGGAAGAAAAGGTAAATAAAAAAGAAAAATTTTCTAAGAAACTTATTTTGGATGTTCAGAAATTGGTGGAAAAGGGTGCTTCTAAGGAAAAAATCGGACTCAGGGGACCTATGCCGCCGGGGGTGTTATTTGCTGTATATGATTCTAAGACAGGAAATCCCGATTATATTCCACCGGAATATTGTGATATCCCAGGGCTGCTGGATGAGTTGATAGAGTATGTCAATACGACAGATGATCATCCGTTGATTGTAGCAGCAGTTGTGCATTATCAATTAGTGACGATACATCCGTTTGAAGATGGCAATGGCAGGACAGCAAGATTGTTATCCGGTTATATTATGGATCTGAATGGGTATGGATTTAATGGAGTCGGATCGTTGGAGGAATATTTTGCATACGATATTGACGAATATTATGAATCTATCCAGATGGGACTCCCTGCCTTGTATTATTCCGGGAGGGAGAATCCGCCACATCCCGAGATCTGGATCCATTATTTCCTGCGGATGGTAAAACTATATTCCGGTAAAGTCTGTGATTTGCAGTTGGCTTCCGAAGAGGAAGATATTGCCGGAAGTCTCTCGTTTTTGAAGGGGAAGGAAAAGGAACTCCTGCAATTTTTAATGAAAAACTATCGGGGAGAGTTTACACCAATCGAAGTCAGCAGAGAATTGTCGGTAACAAATAAGACGATTATCAACAGACTGGCGGTTCTGGTAAAAAATGGATTTGTTATTCCTATATTGGTCAAAGAGAGAATCCGGTCTTATGAACTCAGTGAATTTACCAGAGATCATGAAACAGAAATTATGAAAATGATTGGTTCTGGAAAAAGGAGATCAAGTAAATGAATATTACCTATAAAAGACTTACAGAAAAAGAATTGGATACATTTATTGAAATGAGGATCGATCAGCTCAGGGAAGAAGGAACGGTATGAAATTATTATTCAAACAACGCCTGTTTTCATGGCTGGACAGCTATGATATATATGATGAAAATGAACAGACAGTTTATGTTGTGAAAGGACAACTTGCCATTGGACACTGCCTCAATATTTTTGATACGGCAGGAGACCAGCTTGGTACGGTCAGACAGAAGCTGCTGACATGGATGCCCAAGTATGAAATATACGAAAAGGAGCAGTATATTGGCTGCATCAGCCGGGAAGCATTTTCTTTCCGTCCGCGTTATGATATCGATTTTAACGGCTGGCATATTGAAGGCAGCTTTATGGAATGGGATTATACCATTACAGGGGCAAACGGTGAGCGGATCGCAACGATATCCAAGCAGCTTTTCCGTATGACAGATACTTACGTTTTGGATATTGCACGGATAGAAGATGCCTTGCATGTCCTGATGTTTGTGCTTGCTATCGATGCGGAGAAATGCAGCAGGGATCAAAACTGAGAAGATTCATTTGACAAAAGAAATTATCATGTAAAAAAGGATGATCTGATGAAATTAAGTAGTTTAAACAAAAAGCAAATAGAAACAATCTATCGGGAGCGGATGAAAATTGATTTTCCGCCAAACGAATTAAAGCCGCTGTCCATGATCTATGACGCAATAGAGCAGGGAATTTATGAATGTCTGGGACTTATGGACGGAACGGATATCGTGGGATATGCTTATCTGATCAGAAAGGGAGATGACTATCTGATCGATTATCTGGCAGTCTGCCCGGATCGCAGAAATGCGGGACTTGGCAGTGAAATGCTTCGGCTTTTGGGAGAATATCTGGCAGAAGCCGACAGTATTATCGGGGAAGTGGAAAACCCGGAATTTGCAGAAGAGGAAGCAGACCGGAAATTACAGACAAGACGATATGGCTTTTATATGCGGAACGGATTTCGTGACAGTGGTGTCCGCGTGACCTGCTTCGGCGTTCCCTTCATCCTGATCGAGATGGGAAAGAATATCCATACAGAGGATGAAATGCGAAAACTGTATGAGCAGCATTACAGATCCGTGTTGTCAGCAGAACGATTTGCGAAGCATGTGATCATTTGAGTAAAATATTTAATTTGATCATTTTGCAGTTTAATTTGATCATTTTCGCCTAAAATGATCAAATTGAATTATCTATAGCTATTATATACAAAGAGAAAGACAGCATCTGACCATGCGAATGTAACAGACATATTAGAAGCTCTTAGAGCTTCTTTATGTCTGTTATTTGAGCATGGAAAGATGCTGTCTTTCTTTCTCTAAATAAAATATGGATTACTATAAACAAACATCAATAATGGCAATTCTGCACAAAACACATTTGCTTACATTGTACAAAATCACAATACTGCACAAAAATGTCCAATTTTGACAGTAAACCAAGAGCTCTTTGACAGAACAAATCCTCCCTCCTTGTTATAATCAGAACATAAATTGCGAGCAGTTAATTGAGAAGGAAAGGAGGAGGAAGATGAGAAAGCAATGTCATAACCCTTACATGCCGCTTTGGGAACATGTACCGGACGGCGAACCCCATGTATTCGGAGACAGATTGTATGTCTTTGGCAGCCATGATCTGGAAAACGGCAATGAGTTCTGCGAACAGGATTACGTCTGCTGGTCGGCTCCGGTAACGGATTTGTCGGACTGGCGCTGTGACGGTGTGATCTATAAAAAAGAACAGGATCCGTACAATCAAGATGCCCTGCCACTGTATGCACCGGATGTTGTAAAAGGACCGGATGGCAGATACTACTTATACTACTGTATCAAGTTTCAGGATTCCATCAACGTGGCGGTCTGCGATACCCCGGCGGGCGAATACCGGTTTTATGGCAGAGTCCATTATGAGGACGGCCGTGTGATGGCGGAGAACCAGCCATATGATCCATCCCTGATCTGCACAAAGGACGGTATTTTCCTGTATTTTGGCTTTGCCCCCTGTATGATCAATATTCCGCGATATAAAGGACAGGACTTAAAAGGCGGAAGCGTTTTACAACTTGCCGATGATATGCTGACAGTACAAAAAGGACCGGAAGTGATCCTGCCGAGTAAAAACTACGGAAAGGGCACAAGCTTTGAAGGAAATGAGTACTTTGAAGGTCCATCCATCCGTTATATCAACGACAAATATTATCTGGTATATTCTTCTGTCAATACCCATCAGCTCTGTTATGCGGTCAGCGAGAAACCAATGGAAGGCTTTACCTACGGCGGTGTGATCGTAAGCAACGGAGATGTCGGTTATCAGGGCAGAAAAGAAGAAGATAAGCTGATGAGCGTGGGAAACAATCATGGCGGACTTGTTTGTGTAAACGATCAATGGTACATTTTCTATCATCGTCACACTTACTTAAATCAGTACAACAGACAGGCATGTGCGGAAAAAGTTTATTTCAGACCGGACGGCAGTATCCCACAGGTAACGATCACGACAAGCGGTATGAATCCGGAACCGTTATCCGGAAATGCCACATATCCGGCAGTTTACTGCTGTAATCTGACAAACGGACATATGGGGCCGCTTTCTTCGCTGGGACGTACCAATCCGGAGGTGGATTTCCCGTATCTGACAAGTGTAGAGGATGAACGCTACATAACCAATGTCAAGGACGGAGATCTGATCGGCTATAAATATATCAATCTTGCCGAGACAAAGAAAGTTAGCGTAAGCTACCTCTCTGACGGAGAAGGAAAGCTTGAGATCTATACGGAAAACGGCAGACAGAAAGAAGAAATCAATCTGCCGAAGACGGACAAATGGACGTGGGCAGATGCCAAGACAGCTTTTACGGAGGAGAAGGAACTGTATTTTGTTTATAAAGGAACAGGAAGCATTTCCCTTCTGACCCTGCGGCTGGAAGCATGATACAAATTCAAAAGAAAAGGAGAAAAACTATGAAAGAGAATAACAAACCTTCATGGCGTGAGATCATTTCATTTGCACTTGGTGACGGTGGTTGTAACCTTGTCTGGACAACGATCGGATCCTATCTGACATTATATTATACAGACAGCGTTGGACTGGCTGCAGCAACAATCGGTACTTTAATGCTTTTAACAAGATTACTGGACGGTATTTCCGATCTGATCATGGGAAGTATCATCGACAGAACACATACCCGCTGGGGTAAAGCAAGACCATGGATCTTATGGACAGCAATCCCGATGGGACTCGGACTTGTGCTGATGTTCAGCGTTCCCGGTTCACTGACGAGCGGCGGCAAACTGACCTATGCATGTATCAGTTATGTGATCATGGCAGTTGTTGTTTATACAGCCTGTAACCTGGCATATAATACACTGCTTTCTCTGGAAGCACCGAATCCAAAGGATCGTGTTACGATGAGCTCCATTCGTTTCTTCGTCACAATGTCAGTTGTATTATTCATCAACTACAACTGCAACAACTTTGTTGCAAAATTCGGCTGGACAGGTATGGCAGCTATCTTCGGTACGATCGGTGCAGTACTGCTTCTGATCACTTTCCTTGGCACAAAGGAACGTACCAATATTGAAAAGAACTCTGCAAAAGTAGAAGAAAAAGACAAGATGAGTGTTGGGGAATCTTTCAAGATCCTGTTCAAAAACAAATATTTCTTATTACTGGCAATTGTATTTGTTATCAACTATACAGTACTTGGCGTCAACAACGGACTTCGTATCTACTATGCAAGAGACGTACTTGGTAACGCCGGTCTGATGGGTACTTTAACACTTTGCTTCATTTTACCGAAGCTGATCGGTAACCTGATCTACCCATATATCAACAAGTTACTCGGTAAATGGAAGAGCATGATGATCGGTTATGTGATCGAGCTGGCAGGCGTTCTGATCATGGGTCTGACACAGACAAGCTTTACAACAGCAGTCATCGGTCTGATCTGCCTCGGTATCGGTGGTATTCCACACAATGCAGGATTATTTGCAATGGTAGCAGATGTTGTTGACTACGGCGAATGGAAAACAGGTGTCCGTCTGGACGGTCTGACAAACTCTGCAACTTCATTCGGTATGAAGGTTGGTGCAGGTCTTGGTTCCGCATTAGTCGGCTGGGGACTTGCATGGGCAGCATATGACGGAAAGCTTGCAGCACAGACAGCAGCAACGATCGCAGGTATCAAATCCGTATTTACATTTGTACCGGCAGTTCTGATCGTGATCGGTCTTGTGACATTATTCTTCTGTAACCTGGATAAGATCTATCCACAGATCGCAGCAGGTCTTGCAAAAAAGAAAGAGAACAAGTAGAGTATACGGAAATCCCATATTGTAGAAAACCTAAGCAGGGAAACGGAGTTGCAATATTGTTTGCAGCTCCGTTTTTCGGTATACTGTTTACAGAGAATGGGGATTTGAGGCGCAGATGTGCAAGCACGTCTGAAAAGAGGTAAGGAGGCTGTTATGTATTCCGTCTATGAAAGTATCAATTATGATTCCAACCTGCTGGTGAATGCATTCGTGACACCGATCGAAAGCAGCACGTTTCACTGGCATAATGAATATGAGCTTCTGGGTGTCCTGCGGGGCAGTATCAGTGTACATATCCAGTCGGAGGAATGCCTTCTTGCGCAGGGAGATCTGCTTCTGATCAATCCAAATGAGATCCATGCCTTTCAGAATCCGCAGAAGGAGGAAAATCTCTGTATGATCCTGCAGATCAAGCCGGAGCTGTTTCATGCGGATGATAAGGACAATTCGGAGATACGGTTTTATGTAAGCAGTGTGACAGAGGATGAGCCGGTGGTCGGCTATCAGCATTTTTTCAGGCGGATGGCAAAGATCGCTTATGAGACATTGAATGAGGAAAAGCATGCCAGATTCCGTGTCAGGGCAGAGCTTTGCTGTCTGATCGCGGATCTGTTCGATTATGCTGTCTATGATATCCGCTATCGGGACAGTGCTGCGGAAGATGGCAGAGAAACGATCATTCAGGCAATTTCCTACATTGAAGAATATATGGCGGAAGATGAGCTGGCGGAGCTTTTATGCCACAAGCTGGGAATGAGCAGAAAGACGCTGGACAGAAGCAGCCGGGCAGTGCTGGGCATGACGATCAAAGAGGTGATCGATGATCTGCGGCTGGAGAAAGCAAAGGAGCTTCTGAAAAATACGAATAAAAATATGAGTTATATACTGGATGCCTGTGGGTTTGGCTCAGAGAAGACGTTTTACCGTACTTTTCACCAGAAAACAGGACTGACGCCGAAGGAATTCAGAGAGAAGGGACAGCACCAGAGTCATAATGATGTCCTGAAGGGCTATCTGGATTTCAGTATTCCGGAGGCAAGGGCGATTTTGCGGGAGGTAATAAGGCAACATGAGTAAGCAGGAAACAACAGATTACAGAGCTTATCGAAGTACATTTACAAAAAAGGCACAGCAGATCGTGCAAAAGCTGTCTCTGGAAGAAAAAATATATTTGATGAGTGGGCTTCGGACGATGGAAGAGGTGCGGAAATCCATTCAGAAAAAGGTCAACACACATTATAATGAAGTACCGTACCGGGCAGGCGGAATAGACGGAAAAGTACCGCCGGTTTTATTTGCCGATGGCACCAAAGGTGTTGTCTGCGACAGGAAAATGTACACCTGTTTTCCTGTTGAGTCGATGCGTGGCGCTTCCTTTGATCCGATGCTGGAAAAGGAGATCGGAGAGGCAATCGGTGCGGAAGTATTATTAGCAGGTGCTAACTTGTTTGGCGGCGTCTGTGTGAATCTGCCGTATCATCCGGGCTGGGGCAGGGCACAGGAAACCTTTGGAGAAGATCCATATTTACTGGGAGAAATGGGAGCGGCTCTGGTAGAAGGTGTACAGACAACGGGAGTGATCGCCTGTGTGAAGCATTTTGCCTTTAATTCGATGGAAAATGCCCGCTTTGAAGTTGATATAACATGCGATAAGAAGGCAGAGCAGGAAGTCTTTTTATCACAGTTTAAAAGATGTGTGGAAGCAGGGGCAGGTGCTGTGATGAGCTCCTATAACAGCTATCGGGGACAGATGTGCGGACAGAATGCCTATCTGCTGCGGGAAGTTTTAAAAGAAGACTGGCAGTTTGACGGATTTACCTTAAGTGATTTTAACTGGGGGATCAAGGATACGGTCACAGCAGCAAATGCGGGCATGGATCTGGAAATGCCGAATACGTATTATTATGGAAAGAAACTTCTGGAAGCCGTGCACTTTGGCAGTGTTTCCGAAAAAGTGATCGATGAGGCGGCGCTTCGGATCGTGCGGACACTTCTGGCACATGAAGAGAAGATAAGGCAGTATGGAAAGATCGATGCGGAAAGGCAGCTCTGGGATGACAGACAGCTTGCGAAAAAAAGTGCGCTGGCCGGTATCACGCTTCTGCGGAATCGGAATGGAATTCTGCCGCTTTCCGGCAGATGTCACAAGATCGTTGTGATCGGCAGACTGGCGGATGAGGATGTAACGGGGGATCGCGGCTCCAGTCAGGTATATCCGCCTTATCAGGTGACAATCCTGCAGGGCATCTTAGAACAGGCAGGGCAGGAAGTGATCTATTACAGGGGAGAAAGTCTTTCCCACTGTAAAAGACTGGCAAAAGAAGCGGATGCAGTGATCGTTGTAGCGGGAAACAGTGCAGCGGAGGAAGGCGAATATGTCTATGCGGATATGGAAGAGCTGTATGTTAAAAGTATGGGCGGTGACAGGACACAGGGGATCGCACTTCCGACGCATGACAGGGAAATCCTGTCCGCTGTGGCACAGGTCAGACAGGATGCAATTGTGGTGCTTGTTGGTGGCAGCTCCTTTACGATGGAAGACTGGATCGGACAGACAGGGGCGCTGCTCATGGCTTACTATCCGGGCATGGAAGGCGGTCATGCACTGGCAGATGTTCTGTTTGGCAAGGAAAATCCGGGCGGAAAACTGCCGTTTGTGATTCCACAGAGCGGGGCAGATCTGCCGCAGGTAGACTGGTCTGCCACGCAGCAGGAATATCTGGGGCTGGCAGGATATCGTAAGCTGCTTGCGGAAGGAAAACAGCCGCTTTTTCCGTTTGGCTTTGGCTTGTCTTACACCACTTTTGCACTGACGGAGGAGGCACTGGAATGTGGGCAGGGAGAAGCGGAAAAAGCTGTGATATGCGTTACCGTTCAAAATACAGGAAAGAGAGCAGGCAGTGAAGTGGTACAGATCTATGCTGCCTATGAGGAAGAAGTACAGAGGCTTTGCCGCTTTGAGAAGGTTTTCCTGCAGGCGGGTGAAAAAAGGCAGCTACGCATGGCAGTTTCAGCAGATGATCTGCAGGGGTATGACAGCTTATCCGGGCGGATGTGCTTCAGACCGGGCATGTATCGGTTTTTTGCCGGAACAGACAGTTGTGCCAAATGTTTAGGGAATTTTAACTTGGGGTAGAAGTCTGCCTGTGTTATAATGGTGGAAAAAGGAAAAAGAAAGGCGAATTATGATCAAACTATTATTACTTGGTTCCTGCGTGATCTTAACATGTATTCTCTGTAACCGTCTGACAAGCAGGATCGGTGTTCCGATGCTGTTTGCATTTATTCTGCTTGGTATGCTGTTTGGTTCGGAGGGTATTTTACATATTCCGTTCGACAACTTTGCTTTTGCCGAAAATATGTGTACCATAGCCCTGATCTTCATTATGTTTTACGGTGGCTTCGGTACCAGATGGAAGGCGGCAAAGCCGGTTGCCGGCAAGGCACTTCTTTTATCCAGTGTGGGTACGGTTCTGACAGCGGTTCTGACCGGACTGTTCTGCCATTTCGCACTGGGCTTTGGCCTTCTGGAAGGTCTTCTTGTAGGAGCGGTTCTCGGCTCCACAGATGCGGCAAGCGTATTTTCCGTGCTGCGTAGTAAAAAATTATCCCTGAAAAACAATACAGACTCCTTACTGGAGGTGGAAAGCGGTTCCAACGATCCCTTTGCCTATATGCTGACCATCATCATTTTGACTATGATGCAGGGCAATGCGGAGGGCATGGCGTTTGATATTCTGGGCATGGTATTTGCACAGGTGCTGTTTGGTGCAGTGATCGGTATCGTACTGGCACTTCTGACCGGTTTTATGCTGGAACGGATCGATTTTGGCGTGAGCGGATTCGATACGGCATTTGTACTGGCAGCAGCACTTTTATCTTATGCACTGCCGTCTGCGATCGGCGGAAATGGGTATCTGAGTGCGTATCTGATGGGTATTATACTCGGAAATCGCAATGTCAGCCATAAAAAAATACTTGTCAATTTCTTCGATGGACTGACAAGTCTTATGCAGATGTTCATTTTCTTTATGCTGGGTCTTCTGTCTTTCCCATCCAAGATCCTGGCGGTTTGCGTTCCCGGGCTTCTGATCGCAGTATTTCTGACCTTTGTTGCCAGACCGTTAGCCGTGACTTTGATCCTGACACCGCTCCGGGCAAAACCGCAGCAGCAGCTTCTGACTGCATGGGCGGGGCTGCGTGGCGCAGCGTCTATTGTATTTGCCATTATGGCAACAAGAAGCGGCGCAGTGCTTTCCCATGATCTGTTCCATATTGTATTTTGCGTGGTACTCGTATCCATACTGTTTCAGGGAAGTCTGCTGCCTTTCTGCGCGAAAAAGCTGCATATGATCGATGAGAGCAGGGATATTCTGACGACCTTTACGGATTACAGTGATGAAACGGATGTGCATTTTATTGACATTCCGGTAAGCGAAGGACATCCATGGATCGGGTTGACGGTAAAGGATCTGAATCTGCCGCCGGGAACACTGCTTGTCTTTCTGAATCATCCGGGTGAAAAAAGCACTGTACCAAACGGTGATACAGTGCTTCGGGAAGGAGATGTTCTTGTACTTGGTGCAACCGCCTATGCGGGTAAGGACGATATTCATCTGACCCAGATCCATGTCGATGACACACACACATGGCGGGATAAACGCCTCTGTGAGATCCGACTGCCGAAAAACAGTCTGATCATTTTAGTGAGGAGAGGCGGACAGACGATCATACCGAATGGAGATACTAAAGTACTGAGCGGGGATGAACTGGTCTGCAATACGGTACATTAATGATCTGCATGCTGCTTTTTGCTGTGGCTTGCTGCGATCCAGAAAATAAAAGCTAGGAATGCAGCTGCAATACACATCCATGGGATCAGATATCGAAGCCCCTTTGGGGCAAACAGATCATAATAGCCTTTTAAGTAGATCACAACAATGATAAGGGGAAGTCCCCATGTTATGTAGTAACGCATCTTTGCAGGGAATGAAAGTCCGTTTCCTGCATTTGCTTCGTGTATAAAATTATCCCAGCCCCATCCATGCTTTGTTGTACAGAACAGGACATAGCACAGAGAGCCGAGTGGCAGAAGATTGCTGGAAACAAGGAAATCTTCCAGATCCATGATGTTCGTGCCCGGTCCGAGCGGCTGAAATCCGGAAAGGACATTAAAGCCGAGAATACATGGAAGAGAAAGCAGGATGATTGCGAATACATTACAAATGACGGCCTTCTTTCTGGGAAAGCCCCACAGATCAATGGCAAAGGAAATAATATTTTCAAATACCGCGATCACTGTAGAAAGTGCGGCAAAGGAAAGGAACAGGAAGAAAAGTGTGCCCCAGATCCGTCCGCCGGTCATCTGATTAAAAATGTTCGGGAGCGTAATGAAGATCAGGGATGGCCCTGCATCCGGTTCGATACCGAAGGAGAAGCAGGCAGGAATGATGATAAGACCTGCCATCAGTGCAACAAAGGTATCCAAAAGTGTGATGCTGAGTGCTTCACCGGATAACGAACGTTCCTTATCCAGATAACTGCCAAAGATCGCCATGGCACCAATGCCGATGCTGAGGGTAAAAAATGCCTGGGACATGGCAGCAAAGATGACATTGCCGATGCCCTTTGCCTGCATGGCAGTAAAATCAGGTACAAGATAAAATCTGATACCGGTTCCGGAACCCGGCAGTAAGCAGGAGTGAACTGCAAGGACGAGGATCAGACCAAGCAGACAGATCATCATTACCTTTGTGATACGTTCCACACCGTTTTTCAGACCGAGGGAGCAGATGGCAAATGATAAGACAACTGCAATGATCATAAAAAGGATCATAGTGCCCGGAGAAGCCAGCATATTACTAAAGTAAGAGGAAACCTGCTCGGTTGTCATAGACTGACTTGTCAGAGAGCCTGTCAGATAACGGAAAAAGTAATACAGCATCCAGCCGGTTACCATGGTGTAATACATCATCAGTAGGTAGCAGCCGGCCATTCCGATATAGCCGTTGTAGTGCCAGCGCCGGCCCTTTGGCTCTAACTTGCGGAAGGAAGTGGCACAGCTTTTCTGGCTGCCTCTGCCGACTGCAAATTCGCAGACGATGATCGGATAGCCCAGAATCACTAAAAATACCAGATAAATTGCAATAAATGCAGCACCGCCGTACTGTCCGCACATATAAGGAAACTTCCACACATTTCCAAGTCCGACCGCACAGCCTGCGGATACAAGGATAAATCCCAGCCGGGATCCGAATTTTTCTCTTTCCATAACTTATAAATCCTCCTGGTGAAATAAAGCAGCGCCGGCATATCCGCATCGGAAATGCCTCATCAGCGCAACACTCCCTATTATAGCGAGAAATAAGTAAGAAGGCAATGAAAATAATCAGCGGAAAGAGACGCCGGAAGAGCCGGGAAAAGTGTGACCGGCATTGAAATATCAGGGGAAAGCAGATATAATGATAAATAGATGCAACACGGAAGAAATAAGTTGTAAATAATGCGCAGGAGGCATGGAAATGAAAATTGCATTTACAGATATGGAAGAAGAAATACTGCCGGCATTTAAAGGCGGCGAAAAGGAATACAGGGCGAAGCGCTACGGCGATGAAGCCTGCAAGATCATGAGTGGCAGACTGATCCCGGGTGCATCCATCGGTTACCATAAGCATACCGAAGATTATGAAGTGATCTTTATCACAGCAGGAGAAGGCAAGGTATTATATGACGAAGAAGAGATCCGCTTAAAAGCCGGTGACTGCCATTACTGCCCGCAGGGACATGCACATTCCCTGATCAATGACAGTGATGCAGACCTGACTTTTTATGCAGTCGTACCTGTCGCATGACCTGCCCGTTTTTTACAAAATAAATATGGCGGGATGTAGAGCAGAAGTATGCGGTAAATGATATAAAAAGAAGAAAAGAAGGAATAACGATGAAAGTTTTAATGGTAAACGGAAGTTCAAAGCCAAACGGCTGTACGGCAACAGCTTTGCAGGAGATCGCAAAGGTGTTGAGAGAAGAAGGAATCGACAGTGAGATCGTATGTTTAGGCGGCGGACCGCTGCGTGACTGTATCGGTTGTCTGGGCTGTACAAAGCTGGACGGACAGTGCGCATTTAACGATGATTGCATCAATGAAATTCTGGAAAAGGCAAAGACCTGTGACGGTTTTATTTTTGGTACGCCGGTTTATTATGCGCATCCGAGCGGCAGAGTGTTGTCTGCACTGGATCGGATGTTCTACGCAGGCAAAAAATATTTTATGCATAAGCCGGGCGCAGCAATCGCCTCTGCAAGAAGAGCCGGTACAACGGCTTCCATCGATGCACTGAATAAATATTTCACGATCGCGGAAATGCCGGTCGTATCTTCCTCTTACTGGAATATGGTACACGGCAATAAGCCGGAGGAAGTGCTGCAGGATGCGGAAGGTCTGCAGGTAATGCGTAATCTGGGCAGAAATATGGCATGGCTTTTGAAGTGCCTTGAGGCAGGCAGAAATACCGGTGTTGCTGTTCCGGTAAATGAATATGACAACAAAACGAACTTCATCAGATAGGGATAAAGAGACATGGCTATAGCAGAAAACGAACGGAATGCAGAACTGCTGCTTGAAAAAATATTTTACTATATGAATCGTCTTGTGGATGAAAGAGAATTTTCCACCACTATTCAGACGCTGACGGAAATGGGAAAAACGCTCGTCAATGCAGATCGTGCCTCCTTCTGGTTCTGGGATAAGAGAAAGGGAGAGCATTGGACGATCGTGGCACTGGATCATGCAAGGATCACAGTTCCTGAAGGGCGGGGCATCGTAGGTGCCAGCATTACCACGGGTGAGACGATACTGATCGCAGATGCAGGCGCAGATCCCCGTTTTGACAGTTCTGTTGACAGAAGCGGCGGTTACGATACAAGATCAGTGCTCTGTATGCCGGTGACGGATTCCCGCGGGCGGGTGATCGGAGCCTATCAGGCGATCAATAAGTTAAACGGAGACGGAACTGTCGGTGTGTTTACGGAAGAGGATAAAAAGAGACTGGCACTGGCAGCCGTTTACTGCGGCAAGACGTTGGAATCGTATCTGCTCCTTTCCGAAAACCAGACTGATCTGACAACAAAGCTGCGGAACAGGAAGGGTTTTTATGAGTATTACAATAAAAGAGTATTGCCGTATCTGATCGCACATCCGGTATCGGTTGCGATGGGAGATATTGACTTCTTTGATATCACCAATCAGATTTACGGATCTGCAGGTGGTGATGAGGTCCTTCGGAGCATTGCGGATCTGATGCTGTATCATGTGGAAATTGATGATGAAGTGATCCGGTGGGAAAACGACCGGTTTGTGCTGTTATTATCAGGTAAGACCGCACAGCAGGCAAAACAGGAGATAGACGACTTAAGAAAGACAATTGAGGAAACTGTATTTACACACAGAGGGCATGAGATCCATGTGACGATGTCATTTGGTATCTGTGAACTGGATTATGAAAAATCATCCGATGAGAATCTGGCATTTGTGGAGACTGCATTGCAGCGGGCAAAAGAAGCCGGACGCAACACAGTCTGTATTGCCGAAAAATAAAAAAGATAAGCTGTAGCCTGTTTACTGGGACAAAAGACCGGAATAATAGAGCGAGTCCTTTGCTTCGATCGCGATATGTTCGGTATTCTGTGCCAGTATTTTTTTATAAGCGGAAGGCGTATAGCCGATATATTTTTTGAAAAGCTTGTTAAAATAGCTGCTGGAATTAAAACCGACCTTCAGTGCAATATCTGAGATGGAAAGAGTGCTGCTATCCTGCGCAAGCAGATCAACCGCAGAATAAATCCTGTATTTCAGCAGGTAGTCAAACGGAGTCAGCTGCAGGCAGCGTTTAAAGCAACGACAGCATTCACTCTTACTGATATGGATACTGTCTGCAATATCCTGCAAGGTAATCGGTTCTTCGTAATGCTCCATAATATAGGTAATTGCGGCTTTGGTTCTGGATTCGTCCAGTACAACCTGCGGATCATAAGCCGGAATATGATCATGTGGCAGATCCTGGATATGGTTCAGGAGCAGAAGCCAGATCTGGATCAGATAGCTTTTGGTCAAAAGCTCATAGCCAAAAGATTTCTGCAGGTTGATCTTAATGATCTCACTTGTCAGCATAGAAATAGAGTGGTCATCCTCTTTTTTATCATTCATGACATAAGAACGCAGACCGGGCGTATTGGTGACCGGCAGAAGATATGCGGATGAAAAAACAGAATGTCCGTAACCAAATATATAATTGGGGCTGAATACGATCGAATGGAAGATACAATTCTGCTCATTATGCGGATGCACGGAATGCATCACATTGCGGTTGATAAAAAGTGTATCGCCAGGCGATAAGACATACATATTATCACCGACTGAAAATTCAGCGGCTCCTTCCTTTATTACGATCAGTTCTATCTCACTATGCCAGTGCCAGTGGATCAGATTCAGATACATCATGTTCAGATCAATACGGTATACCGCAACAGGGTAGTCAAGGCTGCCATGCTGTTTCATTTCATACAGATCTTCACGGACCTGTATTGTTCCTTTGTTGTTTTTTTCCATTTGTTTGCTCCCTAATACACTTTCATTCCTCTTCCTACTATGGTATCATAAAAAAATGTCAGGGTCAAAATGATGTTAAATTTCTTTACCATGGAAGGAGCTTTTTGATGAACAAAAGAATTGTTTCCATAATTAGCTTTATGTTAACCATAATGATGACAGTGAATGCTATAGCAGCAGTTCCGGTTTCGGGAGAAAACGGTCAAAATACGTTATACAGTGCTGTGAGTAACTCATATGGAGCGGATGCAGAATCTGTTTCAGTGAGTGATGATTCATTAAGTGATAACACGATCAGCGGTGACTCGTTAAGTGATAATACGGTCAGTGGTGATTCCATCAGTGACAATACAATTAGTGATAATACAGTCAGCGGAGACTTGGTCAGTGATAATACAATCAGCCGGAACATGGTGGATGCAGGCGATGATCTGGCGGCAGAACAGGCGGCTGTTTTTTCCCTGCAGACTGCAACAACTGTGATGAAAGATATCGGACACACGGTAGCGGCGGTTTTTACAAAAAGTGTGAAAAAGCCTGCACAGGTTAAAAAGCTGACACTGAAAAATCCTGCAAAGGGAAAGCTGCGGATCCGTTATCAGAAGGTAACGGGGGCAAAAGGTTATGAGATCGTTTATGCGACAAATCGTTCATTTACGGCATCAAAGATCGTACTGGACGTGAAAAAGACGAAGACGGATATTACAGAGCTGCCACAGGGTAAAACGTATTATGTGAAAGTCCGTGCTTATAAAACGGATGAAAACGGGAAAAAGATCTACGGTAAATACAGTAGTAAAAAGAAGCTTACGATCAAAAGAGGCGTGGCGGAGGTCGAGGCGAAAAAGGGAACTGCAAAGCTGGGCAGTGTAAAGCTGACAGATGCCTCTACGGTAAAAGCGGCTGCAAAGATAAAGAAAAGGGTAAAGAGCAGTGATGAATATTATTACTTGTTTGCGCTGGACTCTTACCAGAATAAAGTGAGCAGACTGAAACCGGTTGCAAAAGCCGCAAAGAAGAAAAGTGTGACCTTTACCTTACCGCTTCAGAAGGAGACAAAGAATTCCGTTTTACAGAAGAAGTTTGTGGTAGCGGTTAAAAAGGGCAGAAAATACATAATACTCAGTGATGCCATGTATATTACCAATCCGGAAAGGACTGCTTATTTTTCCTATCCTTTTCCAACAGCACCTTCTAAGAAGGGACTGCAGATCAATGCGGATATGATGCCAGATGTAGAGGAGCTGGGCGTCAAAAATACAGCCTACAATATCATTTTGTCGGATATTATCGCAACTGCCGGACAGCGCAATGCGCAGGAGGGGATTTCCTATGAATATAATGGAAAAACTTACTGGTTTTCCAGATCTGCAGTGCAGGGATATGACTCACTTTTCCTGAAAACAAGAGCGGAAAATATGGTTGTGACGGGTATTCTGCTTCTGGGCTACAGAAGTGATCTGACATATCTGATCGCACCAAAGGGCAGAAGTCAGGGCCATCAGTACTATATGTTTAACACAAAGTCAAAGAAAGCAAGGCTGCAGATGGAAGCAACTTGTAGTTTCCTGGCAGAACGCTACAGCGGAAATGCTTATGTGACCAACTGGGTGGTCGGTAATGAAGTAAATGCTTATCAGGACTGGAATTATGCAGGACTGAAAAATATACAGGAGTATGCCAGGGCTTACGCTGAAGAATACAGACTGGTTGCAACCTGCATGAAGAGCATGTACCAGAATGCAAGGGTATACATTTCTCTGGATAATAACTGGACAAGAACGACAACAGGAGTATATGCGGGTAAAAAGTTCTTAAACCTGTTTGCACAGGAACTGGAAAAGGAAGGAAAAATAGGATTTCATATTGCTTACCATCCTTATTCCTATCCGCTTACAACGGCAGATTTCTGGAACGATACAAGCGGGCTGGCCGGAAAAGGATCAAAAGCTAAGGTTATAACGATGGCTAATCTTTCCGTTATGACAAATTATGTGAAGAAAACATATGGAGAAAACACGAGGATCCTACTGTCGGAAACCGGATTTTCTTCCGGACAGTCGGAACAGATCCAGGCTGCGGCGATTGCTTATGCTTATTATATTGCAGAAAGCAATGATATGGTAGATGCACTGATCATTTCCCGCCATGTGGATAATGAGGTGGAGATCAGGCAGAATATCCGAACCGGTCTGTGGACAACCTATGGAGACAGTATTCACCCGAATGAATGGGCAGACCGAAAGAAGTATGCGTGGTATGTGTTTAAATATATGGACACGACAAAAAGCAGTGAATGGACAGATTTCGCATTAAATTATATTAGAGCAACAAGCTGGGAAAGCCTGATTCCGGGATTTTCACAGAGTCGTTTTCTGGCAATGCGGAATATGGCTTCGACAGAAGTTTTATGGCCGGAGAAGATCACGCCGAAATATGTGCAGCCGATCAGTCTGCAGGGATCTGAGAGTCAGACGATTTCATACAGAGGATCCGGACTGAATAAAAATGTTTCCTGGGGCTTTTCAAAAAATTACGATGTACCGGTCAGTTTTACAGTGCAGCCTTACTTTGTAACAAGGCTGCAGGTAACAGGCAGTACCAACAGACAGGTAACTGTCAAAATGCGGTTCTGCAGCGGTGAAAATGTACTGGAAGCAGAGAAGGTAATACCGTCAGAGAAATATGTTAATTTGGCAGTCAAAGTATCTGACTGGCAGTATGCGGGCAGGATCGATAAGATCGAAATTTATTTTCAGCCTGCAGGAGGTGCATTTGTGAGTGGCGCAAAGGCAAAACTGGATAGTAAAAGAACCGGAACCTATACAGGAGTCATTGAGTAGAATTTCGCAGAAAAATGCATATAGTAATGATAAAAAGCAGAGGGAAATATGGCGAATCAGAAGCTGGAGGATCAGCTTTCCCTTGCACTGGATACACCGGCGCAGATGCGGGAAAAGTCAGATAATCTGGATACCGGATATGCACCGCTGGAAAATACATGGGAACTGATCGTGAAATATAACGGCAATCTTGACAGGCTGACAGGCGGTATCCGGGTCGAACCGTTGATCGCAGGGTATGCGATCGTGACGATCCCCGAAAATCTGATCGGCGCTTTTTCCCGGATGGAAGAAATAGAATTTATTGAAAAACCAAAGAAGCTCTATCCGCAGGTAACTGCAGGACTTGGAGCTTCTTGTTTTTATCCCCTTTTGCAGCCTGTTTCCGGAAAGGCGTTATCCGGGCAGGGCGTGTATATGGCAATTTTGGATTCGGGCATTGATTATACAGATCCGATGTTCCGTTATGCGGACGGAACAACAAAGATTGCGTGGCTGTGGGATCAGGGAAAGCGGGCGGATGCGGAAAAAGGAGAAAAACCGCCGCAGGGCTTTTTTACAGGCGTGGAATACAGCAGAAAGATGCTCAATGCAAATCTGCAAAAGAACAGTGAGCGGTTGACTACAGACGTGACAGGACATGGGACAAATGTGGCAAAAATCGCGGTGCAGGGAGCACCGGAAAGCGAACTGATCGTTGTGAAGCTGGATACGGCGCGCGGCACATATCCGTCTACGGTGTCACTGCTCCGTGCCTTTACGTATGTTGCAAAGAAGGCGCAGGCGGAAAATATGCCTGTGGCGATCAATTTAAGTTACGGTAACACCTATGGCGCACATGACGGATCATCCCTGCTGGAACGGTTTATCGACAATATCACAGAGGTCGGCAGAAATGTGATCTGTATCGGCGCCGGTAATGAAGGAGCTTCTGCCGGGCATTTTGCAGGAAAACTTTCCGAAAATGAAATACAGAGGATCTCATTTGCCATGGGGACATATGAACGAAGCTTTTCCTTGCAGCTCTGGAAATGGTATGCGGACCGGATGGATATTTCCATCCTGTCTCCGGCGGGAGAACAATATCTGATCCGGAATCAGGATGCAGGAGGGGAGGCACAGCAGGCTGTTATGGAACAGACCAAGCTTCTGATCTTCAGCGGCAAACCACAGCCTTATCGGAAGCGGGAAGAAGTTTATATAGATTTTATCCCGGTGGAAACGTATCTGAATACCGGGATCTGGACGATTGAGATCACACCGCGGCGTATTGCGAATGGAGAACTGCGTCTATATATGCCGTCTGCAGTGGTACGCTCTGAAAACACGCGGTTTCTTCTGCCGTCTCCCGCACAGACGTTGACAATCCCATCAACAGCGCAGAAGGTAATCACAGTAGGTGCTTATAATGCTTATGTCAGATCCTATGCAGCATTTTCAGGACGGGGGGATGCAGACAGCGATCGGGCGGAAAACAGCAAGCCGGATCTGGCCGCCCCCGGTGTCAATATCCGGATCGGAGAGGGCGAAGGCGGGGCGGTTGTGAGCGGGACTTCCTATGCAACGCCTTTTGTGACCGCTGCCGCTGCTCTTTTGATGGAATATGGGATTGTGCAGGGTAATGATCCTTTTTTGTATGGAGAAAAAGTCAAAGCTTATCTGCATGCGGGAGCCAGACAACTGCCCGGTTATGACATATGGCCCAATGACCAGGTGGGATGGGGTGCGTTATGTGTATCGGAAAGCCTGCCTGGGGAATAAGTAAATTAAAATGAACGTAAAATCGTAAATGTTGTTGATATGACAATGACATCCTTGGTGATAACTGCATCGGGATAGAGCGTGGAATCCCAAAGACAGATGTTCTTGGTGTTATGACAGATTTTACCCACAAAGGGAAGAAGTGTAAGACCGATGACATAAGATACCGATTGTATGTGTGGCTGTGGTGCAGACCATATAAGCTGCGGATATTTTTAAAGAAGATCAGAATGAGATTACAATCTGTTTCGAGAAAAAAGAGAGAAAAATGAATCGAAGTTGGTGTGATTATCAATGGAGAGGACAATATAGAGATCGTATGGCAACAGCAGGTTGCTTTTGCACTGGTATTTTCAATCACACATCGTTGTGTGAATTTCATCAAGGCAAGCTGTTACTCCATTTAACGATACTGATCTTATCCTTTCCTATCCGGGATGTAACAGGAATGGTAAGATGTAATATAACTAATGTTGAGGCTGCGGTCTGCCTTTATTGTAGAAAATTTTTCACTATCTCATATAAAAGTGTGATTGATATGCATTAAATCTTAATAATTTTGTGATTTCGGTTGTAATGTTCATAGATTTCGCATATAATAAAAGTGTGATTATAAAGCATAAAACTCCAATAAAAATGTGAGGAGTGATTCTATGGAACGATT
>HF995204.1 GCA_000432915.1 Firmicutes bacterium CAG:194 | reverse complement strand
TTTTTTTTGTCCCAGTCTTGACAGATGCAGGATATCCGGATGCTCCGGATTGACATAGGGAGCAAAGGCTCTTTTTTTATAGCCTTTTCCGTATAAATAGGAAGGCAGGAAAAGTCCTATCTTGTCCCGTTTATTGGTATAAAACATACCACTGATCAGCCCAAGTGCCTGTATGGGAAGTGCAGATGGTGTTACATGCGCAGCAGCTGCTACCTTTTTGCTGTTCTGCATTGCAGTGCAATAGGTCAGCAGGCAGGCACCGCCACTGTCACCGACAGCATAGATCTGCTGCGACAGCCCTTTTTTGGCAAGATCCTTCCGGATATATTCCATGGCAAGAAAAACATCGCTGCACTGATCAAAAAACAGACAGTCGGGAATGAGTCTGTACTCAATGCTGTAAACCAGATAGCCCAGCTTACTGAGCTTGGCACAAAAGTAACGGTTAAATTCCTTACAGCCAAGTAACAGTCCACCGCCGTGCACGTTTAAGATCACGGGAAGTTTCTGATCTGCTGCATTTCCCGGCTGGTACAGATCCAGCCTGTGGGCAGGCAGCCCGTCCTCTGCATAAGGAATGTCCTCTAGCTCGGTAACACCGCTGCAAAGTGTATATTTTTTATCACGCGCCGGGAGATCTTTCTGGAAATCTGCCCGTTGTTTATAAAAAGCCTGTTTTATAAATTGACTCATGTTTCAAAAACCTCGTTCTATATGCTGTTGAGCACAGAATTTCTACCTGTTATAATAGGCTATTTTTCGACGGTATTCAACAAATTTTTAAAGCAATGGAAAGAATACGGGAAATCGGGTATAATGACAGTATGTACAGGGCACAGAAGTATGTGTCCGTGAACGAAAACGGCGTAAAATGGTATACAAAGGAGAAATGAAGGATGAACAAACATGTAGAAGACGCGATGGAGATCAGAAATGAACAGCCGATGGTATGTAACTGCGCCCAGACGATCCTGCGGGTGTATGCAAAGGAACTCGGACTTTTGCCGGAGCAGGCAGAAAAGCTGGCCAGCAACTTTGGCGGCGGCATGAAATGCGGCGGAACCTGTGGCGTGATCACAAGCGGGCTTTTGGTACTTGGAGGCAAAGGAATCGAATCGGCTGCTAAAATCGGCGAATTCCGCAGACGGATCGCAGAAAATCATGATGGCATGACAGATTGTAAACTGCTTTTAAAGGCAAATGCAGAGCGCGGCGGCAATAAAAAGGAGCACTGCGACGGTATGATCCGGGAAGCGATCACGCTGATCGATGAACTGGTAAGTGTATCAGAAAATAAAAAATAATGTCAGGATTATCGCATATTTCCGATATATGCTACAGTATCGGAAGTAAAATAATTTCTGATATGCCGATATACAAAAGAGGAAGGACAGAATATCTCATGCAAAAAGAGAAAAAAGCCAATTCCATGGATATGATCCACGGAAGTCTTTGGAATAAAATATTATTATTTGCACTGCCGCTGGCTGCAAGCAGTATTTTGCAGCAGTTGTTTAATTCCGTAGATACGGCGGTGGTTGGACGGTTTGCCAGCAGTCAGGCACTTGCGGCAGTTGGCAGCAACAGCTCCCTGATCTCTTTAATGATCAATTTATTTCTGGGTGTATCCCTGGGCTCCAATGTTGTGATCGCCCATTATATCGGGCAGGGTTCTGAGAAAAATATTAAGGCAGCAGTCCATACGGCAATGCTTGTAGCGGTTTTATGCGGTTTTTTTGTGCTCTTGTTTGGGCAGGTGATCGCAAGACCGGTATTACTTCTGATGGGAACCCCGGAGGATGTGATCGATCTGGCGGTATTATATCTGCGGATTTATCTGCTTGGTATGCCCTGTATCATGCTTTATGATTTTGGCGCATCTATCCTGCGGAGCACAGGAGACAGTAAAAGACCTTTATATGCACTGATCGCAGCGGGTATTATCAATACAATCCTCAATCTGATACTGGTCATCAGCTTTGGGATGGGCGTATCCGGTGTTGCCATTGCAACGGTTATTTCCAACATGGTCAGTTCCGGTATTGTACTGTATATTCTGCTGCATGAACAAGAGCCGATCAGGGTAGAACTGAAACAGCTCAGTATTGTACCGAAGGAACTGAAGAAAATTCTGATGATCGGTATTCCGGCGGGACTGCAGGGGATGATGTTTTCCATTGCCAATGTGTGTATCCAGAGTGCGATCAACAGCTTCGGTTCCAATGCGATAGCAGGAAGTGCCGCTGCACTCAACTTTGAGTTTTTTGCATACTTTATTGTGAATGCATTTGCGCAGACGACCGTTACCTTTACGAGCCAGAACTATGGAGCAGGAGAAGTTGACAGATGTAAAAAGGTATTCCGTCTGAATATGGTGTTTTCCCTTGTATTCTGTGGCATGCTTTCCGCAATTTTTGTACTGGGCAGAGGATTTTTTCTGCGGCTTTATACAACTGATGAGGCAGTTCTTGTATTTGCAGCGCAGCGGCTTTTGATCGTAACGACACTGGAGCTTCTGACCTCCACCTATGAGATCAGCGCAGGTGCCATGCGCGGACTGGGACATTCCCTGCTTCCGGCGATCATTACCTGTGTCGGCTCCTGCCTGCTTCGGCTTGTGTGGATCGCAACAGCATGTCGTCTGGTGCACGATTTTGGTCTGCTGATGATCATTTATCCGATCTCGTGGGTCATTACGGGAACAGCTATGCTCACCGCTTATTTCTGTATCCGTAAAAAATGCTTTAAAAGCCTTGGCAGGTTTTGACGTATGTAGGCAGGTTTGCTATAATAAAAACTGGTGATTTTATGGACTGTAAAGAAACAGAACGAAGAATATCCCGCTTTCTGGCAAATGATCTGACAGGACGGGAACTCATACAATTTATAGAACATGTGGAAAGCTGTGAGTCCTGCAAGGAGGAGCTGACGATCCAGTATCTTTCTTCCGAGGGTATTGCGCGCTTAGAGGAAGGGAAAACCTTTGATCTTGACCGGGAGTTGACAGAGTATATGCATACAATGGTCAGGAAGTACAAGCTGCGCCGGAAGCTCCGGTTTGGCATATTAGTGCTGGAAATACTGGCAATACTGATCATTGCAGGGGTATTTGCCTACGCATTACTTTAATTAAAGAAGCAAGAGGGTATTTATGAGCGAAAAATTAGTACTGATCGATGGCCACAGTATTTTGAACAGGGCATTTTACGGAGTCCCGGATCTGACCAATACAGAGGGGCTGCATACAAATGCCATTTATGGCTTTCTGAATATCATGTTTAAGATCATAGAGGAAGAGGATCCGACGTATCTGGCGGTTGCTTTTGACTTAAGTGCGCCGACCTTCCGCCATAAGATGTACGATGCCTACAAAGGGACGAGAAAGCCAATGCCGCAGGAACTTAGGGAGCAGGTTCCGGTCATGAAAGAGGTGCTTTCCGCCATGGGCATTCTGACAATGGAGCAGGAAGGCTTTGAGGCGGATGACATTCTCGGTACGATGGCAAAACGTGCGGAAAAAGAAGGTGTTCTGGTAGCACTTGTGTCGGGAGACAGGGATCTGTTGCAGATCGCTACGGATAAGATCAAGATCCGCATCCCAAAGACAAAGGGCGCGAGAACAGAAATAGAAGACTATTATGCAAAAGATGTGGAAGAAAAATATCACGTGAATCCGCAGCAGTTCATTGAGCTCAAGGCACTGATGGGCGATACGGCAGATAATATTCCGGGCGTTCCGAAGGTCGGAGAAAAGACAGCGACCGCTTTGATGGAGCAGTACGGAAGCATTGAGAATATTTATGCGCATCTTGAGGAGATCTCCAAAAACAGCATCCGGACATCGCTTGCTGAAAACAGAGAGCTTGCAGATCTGTCTAAAAAGCTGGCGACGATCGATATTGATGCGCCGATCCGCTATACGCTGGCAGATGCCAGAACCGGCAATTTCTATACGCCGGAGGCTTATGCCTATATGAAAAAGCTAGCCTTTAAAAATATGCTCAGCCGTTTTGATGCACAGGACAGGCAGGAATCGGATGTCAGGGAAAATCTCTGCATTACAGAGATGCAGAAGGCAGAGGAGATTTTTGCTCTCTGCGAAAAAGCGGAAAAAACTGCTTTTTATGTGCTGGGAGAAAGCGTGCTGCTTTCCTGCGGGCAGGAGAATTATTACATTCCCGCGCAGGGCTTTTTGACATTTGCTTATTTACAGGGAAAGCTGCAGGAACTGTTTGAAGCCTGTAAAAAGGAAGGGCATCTGCTTCTGACATTTGATGTTAAGAAATTTTATGGACTGTTTACAATGGAGCGTGCAGACGTCAGTTGCTTCTTTGATACAAAGCTTGCGGCGTATCTGCTCAATCCTTTGAAAAGTGAATATACACTGGAAGATATCGCGCAGGAATACAGAAATGTAATGCTGATGGATTATAAGCAGCAGTTCGGGAAAAAGTCTGTTGCAGAGAGCATGGAAACAGAGGAAGAGATGTTTACGCAGTATGCGGGCGGGCTGATCCAGACAATCTATGACTGCTATGAAAAACTGGCGGATGCCCTTTCACAGACAGCTATGAAAGAACTGTATGATGAGATTGAAATGCCGCTTACTTATGTGCTCTATGCCATGGAAAAAGAAGGCGTGATCGTACAGAAGGAAGAATTAAAGCATTACGGCGGGCAGCTGGCAGAAAGGATCGCTGTTGTAGAACAGCGTATTTACGATACGGTTGGTGAGAAGTTTAATATCAATTCGCCCAAGCAGCTTGGCGTGATATTATTTGAAAAAATGCAGCTAAAAGGCGGCAAGAAAACAAAGACAGGCTATTCCACAGCTGCGGATATTCTGGAAAAGTTAGCTCCGGATTACCCGGTTGTAAATGATATTCTGGAATACAGAGGACTTACAAAATTAAAATCAACTTATGCGGACGGACTGGCGGACTGTATCGCGGAGGATGGCAGGATCCATACAAATTTCAACCAGATGATCACGGCGACGGGACGTATTTCTTCCACAGAGCCGAATCTGCAGAATATTCCGATGCGCATGGAGCTGGGGCGTCTGATCCGTAAGGTATTTGTACCAAAGCCGGGCTGCGTATTTATGGATGCGGATTATTCCCAGATCGAGCTGCGTATCTTAGCGCATATGTCAGAAGATGAGGAGTTAATTGAGGCTTACCGGATGTCTGAGGATATCCACAGGATCACAGCCTCCAAGGTATTCCACACGCCGTTTGAAGAAGTGACGGATCTGCAGAGAAGAAACGCAAAGGCAGTCAATTTCGGTATCGTATATGGGATCAGTTCCTTTGGACTGAGTCAGGATCTGAGCATCAGCCGGAAGGAGGCAAGTGCTTATATTGAACAGTATTTTGAAACATATCCCGGTGTAAAGCGTTTTCTGGATAATTGCATTGCCAAGGCAAAGGAAACAGGCGAGAGCCGTACGATGTATGGCAGACGCAGACCGATCCCAGAGCTCTCCAGTTCTAACTTCATGCAGCGTCAGTTCGGTGAACGTGTGGCGATGAATGCGCCGATCCAGGGAACAGCAGCTGACATTATGAAGATCGCCATGATCCGTGTCTATGATTCACTTAAGCGAGAAGGGCTGAAGAGCCGCATTTTATTACAGGTGCATGATGAACTGCTTCTGGAAGTTTGGGAAGATGAAGTGGAGAAGGTACGGGAGATACTGATGCGTGATATGAAGGGCGCAGCAGAGCTTTCCGTTTCACTCGAAATAGATGTACACACAGGAAAAAACTGGTACGAGGCAAAATAATATGAAACTGATCGGTGTGACCGGAGGTGTCGGCGCAGGCAAATCGCAGGTGCTTGGCTATATCCGGGATACGTATAAAGCAAGGATCCTTCTGGCAGATGAAGCTGCCAATGATCTGAAAAAACCGGGCATGCCCTGTTATGAACCGGTGATAGCAACACTTGGCAGACAGATTCTGCAGGAAGATGGAACAATCAATAATAAAAAGATGGCAGAGGCAATCTTTGCATCGTCTGAAAAACTGGCACAGATCAATGCGATCATCCATCCGGCGGTGCGTACTTATATTATGGAGCAGATCCGGCTGGAAAGAGAAAGCGGAGTCAATGATTTTTTCTTTCTTGAGGCGGCGCTTCTGATCGAAGAGCATTATGATGAAGTTGTGGATGAGCTCTGGTATGTGTATGCCAATGAGCAGGTTCGTTGCAAACGGCTGAAGGACAGCCGCGGTTATTCGGACGAAAAGACAGCTTCTATTATCAGCAGGCAGCAGCCGGATGCGGTATTCCGCAGCAAATGTGATTTTGTGCTGGACAATTCCGGTGATTTTGAGAATACAAAACAGCAGATAGATGAGAAATTGGGGGTATACCTGTGCAAAGAGCAGACAGCAAGCAGCATAAGTTGATCTACGGTCTTGATATCGGAACGAGAAGTATCGTAGGTACAGTCGGCTATATGGAAAAGGATCATTTTGTGGTAGTGGCACAAAAGGTCAGAGAGCATGAGACGCGTGCCATGCTCGATGGGCAGATCCATGATATCGGTGCAGTCGGTGAAATGATCCGGGATGTGACAGATGAGCTGGAAAAGGAACTGGACATCACGCTTTCTCAGGTCTGTATCGCGGCAGCAGGTCGTGTTTTACAGACTGTGACGACTTCTGTGGAAATCGATCTGGAAGGTGAAAAGCTCATTACAAAAGAAGATATTTTTGCACTGGACTCCTATGGCATTGAAAAGGCATATGAGGAGTTTCAGAAAGAAAATGAGCTGGATATGAAGTTTTACTGCGTGGGCTATACGGTCATGCGCTACTATATGAATCATTATCCGATGAGTAATCTGGAAAATCATAAGGCAAAGATCATTGCAGCGGATCTGATCGCAACTTTCCTGCCGGATGATGTTGTGGACGGACTTTACAAAGCCGTGGAGCTGGCAGGGCTTGAGGTTGCCAATCTGACACTGGAGCCTATTGCAGCTATGGCAGTGGCAATCCCGCAGATGTACAGGATGCTGAATATCGCTCTGATCGATGTCGGCGCGGGAACAAGCGATATCTCCATTACAAAGGACGGCAGTATTGTAGCATATGGTATGCTGCCTGTTGCAGGGGACTGCCTGACAGAAGATATTGCCAGACATTGTCTGGTAGATTTTACAACGGCAGAGATGATCAAACGCGGGATCGAGCATAGTGATACGGTGGAATATAAGGATATTATGGGACTGCCTCAGACGATCAGCAAAGAAGAAGTACTTTCCGTCTGCTCTGACAATCTGACAGAAATGGCAGAACAGGCAGCGGACAAGATCATGGAGCTGAATGGGGGTAAGCCGGTCAGCGCAGTTTTTGTTGTCGGTGGCGGCGGAAAGATCGAGGGCTACACACAGCTTGTGGCGGACAGACTTGGTATTGCCAGAGAACGCTGTGCGCTGCGTGGGGAAGAAGTGATGCAGAAGATCGACTTTTTGCCGGGTGACATCAAAAAGGATTCCATGCTCGTGACACCTGTCGGTATTTGTCTGAATTATTATGAGCAGAGCAACAATTTTGTGTTTGTGACCTTGAACGGAGAACGTGTCAAATTATATGATAACAACAAGCTGGCGGTAGTGGATGCAGCCATTCAGGCGGAGATTCCGAATGATGCACTGTTCCCGAAGCGCGGGGAATCACTGACCTTTACCTTTAACGGAAAGCAGAAGCTGATCCGCGGAGAACGGGGAGAATCAGCCGTGATCCTTCTGAACGGAGAACCGGCGGATATCCATACGCCGATCCGCGGGAATGACAGGATCGAGATCAAAGAATCCACAGCCGGCGTGCCGGCTGTGATGGAGCTTGGAAAGTTAGCAGAGTACAACCAAGAGATCCATATTACCGTAAACGGACAGAACATTACACTTCCAAAGTTTGCTTCGGCAAACGGAGAACTGCAGTCTGCTTTTTATCAGATCCGGGAAGGCGACGAGATTGAACTGCTGAATTATTATACGGTGCAGCAGGTAACTGAGGTTATGGACGTGCAGCTGGATCCTGCCATGCAGATATTGATCAATCATGAACCTGCGGATATGGATTCCAAGGTCTATGATAATTTTACGTTGGAGTGGAAGCTGGCAGAGGAAAAAACGGAAGAAACCAAAGAACCGGAGCAGGAAGCAGAAGCAGGGACAGTGGTGGAATTAGCCGCGAAAACGGAAGCAAGTTCAGAGCCTGTGAAGCCGGCAGAAGAAGTGCAGGCAGATGCAGAGGCCGGAGAACAGGAGCAGCCTGACAGAGCAGATGTGCAGGAAAGCAGAAAAATGAGCAGACCGGGCGGCAGTATGCTGGAAAAAGCAAGACAGTCCGCACAGCAGATAGCGGATGCGCCGATAACGGAAGAGGTAGAGGAAGAACTGAAGCAGATGCGGGCGAATGCAGCGGCAGAACGGATCGCAGCATTTGCAACAGCCTATAACAGCGGTCAGGGTATGCCACAGCCTGTGCAGACAACACAGCACGAACAGCTGAAACCCGTACAGCCACCGGTGCAGCAGATAGCGCAGGCGCAACAGGAACCGGTATCACAAGTAGAACAGACGCCGCCTGCACAACAGAAACCGGTACAGGCGCAGCCACCGGAGCAACAGACAGTGCAAGTACAGCCATCGGCAGATGCCATCACTGCAGTGACTGTTACGGTAAACGGCGAAAAGCTGACATTGACGGGCAAGAAAGATTATATCTATGTGGATGTATTTGACCACATTGATTTTGATCTGTCAAAGCCGAAAGGCAAAACAGTGGAAACACTGATTAACGGAAGAAAAGCACAGTATGTGGAACCGCTGAAAACGGGTGATGTGCTTGATATATTCTGGAAGGACTAGAAATGAGACTACTTAGTATTGCGAGTGGAAGCAGTGGAAACTGCATTTATGTGGGGGATGATACAACGCATATCCTGATCGATGCGGGGATCAGCGGCAAGCGGATCGAAGCGGGACTGAATTCGATCGGGGTCAGCGGCAAAGATCTGGATGCGGTCTTTGTGACGCATGAACATATTGACCATATCAGCGGGATCGGCGTGTTGTCCCGCAAGTATGATGTACCGATCTATGCAACAAGCGGAACGATAGCAGGTATCAGTACGACACGTTCGGTCGGAGATATCGATGACCAGTTGTATCAGGTTATACATAAAAATGAGAATATCGCGGTCGGCGGGCTTCTGATCAAAGCTGTTCCGATTTCGCATGATGCGGCGGAGCCTGTCTGCTATACGATCACAAACGGAAAAAGTCACGCAGCGATCGCAACGGATATGGGCTGCTATACAGCGGAAATCGTAGAAAATCTGAAAGGCATGGATGCCATATTGCTTGAGGCGAACCATGATGTCAATATGCTGCAGGTCGGTCCGTATCCCTATTATCTGAAACAGCGTATTTTAGGAAACAAAGGTCATTTATCTAATGAAACGGCAGGAAAACTTTTGTGTGAGCTTCTGCATGATGATCTGAAATATGTCCTGCTCGGACATCTGAGTAAGGAAAACAATCTGCCGCAGCTTGCGCATGAGGCAGTAAGGCTGGAGATTACGATGGGGGAGTCCCCCTATCAGGCAAATGATTTTGATATTACGGTAGCAAGCAGAAGTGAACCGACAAGACTTTTGGAGTTTTGATGATGCATTTGTCAAGAAAGACTTGCAAGAACAGATAGGAAAGTTTAAGATGATGTAGATAAGTTTGTTACAGAAGCAGAAGAGGAGAAGAAAGCATGAAAAAAACGATTATTACTGTAGTTGGAAAAGATACGGTAGGTATTATTGCAAGGGTATGTGCATATCTGGCAGAAAAGCAGATCAACATTCTGGATATTTCCCAGACGATCGTATCCGGTTATTTTAATATGATGATGGTTGTAGACAGAACAAATGCCACCAACTCCTTTGGTGATATGGCAGATGAGATGGAAAAGGTCGGAGAAGAGATCGGCGTTGTGATCAAATGCCAGAGAGAAGAAATTTTCGACAAAATGCATAGAATCTAATAAGGAGAATACCCATGATTAATCGTGTTGAAGTAAATGAAACAAATGAAATGATCGAAAAGGAAAATCTGGATGTGCGTACTATTACGATTGGTATCAGCCTTCTGGATTGTATCGATGCAGATCTGGAAAATTGTAAGAAGAAAATCTACAGTAAGATCAAGCAGACGGCAAAGGATCTTGTTGCAACAGGAAATGAGATTGAAAGGGAATTTGGTATTCCAATCGTAAATAAAAGAATCAGCGTTACGCCGATTGCTCTGATCGGTGGAGCCTGCTGTCATAAACCGGAAGACTTTGCGCAGATCGCGGCTGTACTGGATGAAGTGGCAAAGGAAGTGGGGGTTAACTTTATCGGCGGGTATTCCGCTTTAGTATCCAAGGGTATGACGAAGGCGGATAAAATGCTGATCGAATCGATTCCAATGGCACTATCTTTTACAGAACGTGTCTGTAGCTCCGTTAACTTAGGTTCCACCAAGACCGGTATCAACATGGATGCGGTCAAGCTGATGGGCGAGATCATCAAACAGACGGCAGAATATACAAAAGAAGATGATTCTCTTGGCTGTGCCAAGCTTGTTGTATTCTGTAATGCGCCGGATGACAATCCTTTTATGGCAGGTGCTTTTCATGGTGTGACAGAGGCCGATGCGATCATCAATGTTGGCGTATCCGGACCGGGGGTTGTCAGAACAGCACTGGAAAAGGTGCGCGGCGAGAATTTTGAAGTATTATGTGAAACAATTAAAAAAACAGCCTTCAAGGTAACGAGAGTCGGACAGCTTGTAGCAAAAGAGGCTTCCAAGATGTTGGGAATTCCTTTCGGAATTGTAGATCTTTCTCTGGCACCGACACCGGCGATCGGAGATTCCGTAGCTGATATTCTTTGCGAGATCGGTCTGGAATATGCAGGAGCACCGGGCACAACAGCGGCACTTGCGCTTTTGAACGATCAGGTAAAGAAGGGCGGCGTTATGGCTTCTTCTTATGTAGGCGGCCTGAGTGGTGCATTTATTCCGGTCAGTGAAGATCAGGGTATGATCGATGCGGTAACAGCAGGTGCGCTGACGATCGAAAAGCTCGAAGCAATGACCTGTGTCTGCTCCGTGGGTCTTGATATGATCGCTATTCCGGGCGATACAAAGGCAACGACTATTTCCGGTATTATCGCAGATGAAATGGCAATCGGTATGGTAAACCAGAAGACAACTGCAGTCCGTATCATTCCGGTGATCGGAAAGGGTGTGGGAGAAAAGGTAGAATTTGGCGGACTTTTAGGCTATGCACCGATCATGCCTGTCAATCCGTATTCCTGTGATGCGTTTGTAAACCGCGGCGGACGGATTCCTGCTCCAATCCACAGCTTTAAGAACTAGTGTATAAAAAGGGAGAAATGCAAATTTGCATTTCTCCTGTTTTTTTATAGTTTAAAGCTTTATGATCGGTCTTGTATATTCATTCTGCATTTCTGTCTGATACTTATCCGCGATAACACTTTCATAAATATGAGCCGCTAAAATGTCATGGTGGAACTGGCGCTGCGCAAGGTCGGTTGCAAGTTCTTTCCCATCGGAAACCTTTGTAATGATCGGAATAGAAGTGTACTGATGCAGGGCTTTCATCACGCCCAGACCGCCGATATCCTCCCGGAAGCCAAGCACACGTGCGTAAAATACAGTACCGTTGTTGCGATATGCATACATATCTGATTTTTTCAGATTCAGCAGGATATGGCAGAGCATACGGCTGACTCTTGCATAAGTCACATTTTTGGATTTCAAAATATCGCAGAGCGACTCGTAATCATATGATTTATACAGGTTCTTTAAGATCCTGTCGGAAAGATCTTCATTGATATCGACAAAGCGGCTATAACCTCTGGATTCTTCCACAAGCAGCTTGTATTTCAGCATGGCAGAAAAATCGCGTGGAAAAACAGGAAATGTTTTTTCGTAATTTTCAGCCATAATGTCATATACATTGGATGGTACCTGATCACGGATCAGTTCCAAAGAGCCGGGTGTATGTAATGCCTGCCTGAGTGCAAGTGAAGAACTGAAACTGTTGCTGAAGCGGTAAGAGTGATAATCAGCACCTGTACGTTGAATCGTCACAGGTTTGATCTTACTGCCACGGCGGATGATACTTTTGATATATTCAATACCAAGAATGTTGTTTGGACTGCCTATGATATTTTCATTGGCTGCAAATTCCGGCATACAATGTACAAGTGCCGTATTTCTCGCAGTAGGGTATGAGCGTCCAATCGCAAGCTCTGCTTTTAAAGTCTTTTTATAAGCTTCCGGCTCATCTACAAGAACCTGGGCAATGGGACGGAGCATGTCAATACTGCCGCATTCACTACCAAAGCAAAGCGTATCCACGATACCGAGACTGTCCAAAAGGGCAACTGCACCGTCTGCAAAGTACTCTGCGCTGGCGCAGGCGTAGCAGCTTGGTAGCTCGATCACAACATCAGCACCGTTCATCAGTGCCATACGTGCCCGGGCATATTTATCCATGATGGCGGGGGTGCCACGTTGCGTGAAGTCACCGCTCATGACAACAACAACGGCATCTGCACCGGTTAATTTTTTAGCCTGTTCAATATGGTAGGCATGCCCTCTGTGAAAAGGATTATATTCTGCGATAATTCCTGTAACCTTCATATCGAATTCCTCCATTACAAATCATATCAAGCCTATTTGGTAAACGGCACAATCACATATGGGACAACGTTGTGCAACTATGACTTCTGATAATTCTTTTACATATTAGTAACTATATCATATTTGTGGGTCGTGCACAATCATAACAGGGTTATTTCCTCAGGATTTTGCTTAAATTGTATGATATTTTGCACAAAAAAAGAGGGGGATTTCCTTGTACTTCAAAACACCTTAGATTATAATGGAAGAAATGAAACAAGCGGAAAGGAGACAGAGATGTCTTACATAGATCAAATCAAAGAAAAAGCAAGAGCAGATAAAAAAACGATCGTATTACCGGAGACAAATGACAAACGTACATTGATTGCAGCGTCCCATATTCTGGAAGAAGGAATTGCGGATATTATTATGATCGGTGATGAAGAGAAGATTAGAGACGGTGCCGGCTGGCTGGAAGTAGAGCTGGATGGTGTGACAGTAGTCAACCCACAGACGACCGACAAGCTGGACAAGTATGTAGAACTTTTATACGAAACAAGAAAAGCAAAGGGTATGACAATGGAAAAGGCAAGAGAAACACTGCTGAACGATTATCTGACCTTTGGCGTTATGATGGTAAAAGCAAATGATGCAGATGGCATGGTAGCAGGTGCCTGCCATGCGACAGCAGATACGCTCAGACCTGCGCTGCAGATCTTAAAGACTGCACCGGGCGTGAAGCTGGTATCCGGCTTCTTTATCTTAGATGTACCGGATTGTAAATATGGTGCAAACGGTACATTCTTATTTGCAGACTGTGGTCTGAATCAGGATCCGAATGCGGAAGAACTGGCTGCGATCGCAGAGTCCTCTGCAAAGAGCTTCCAGTCGCTGGTCGGTGCAAAACCGATCATTGCAATGCTGTCCCATTCCACAAAGGGAAGTGCAAAGCATCCGCTTGTCGATAAAGTGGTAGAAGCGACAAAGATCGCAAAGGAACAGTATCCGTATCTTTGTATCGATGGCGAGTTGCAGACAGACGCAGCGCTTGTCCCGTCCGTAGCAAAGTCAAAAGCACCGGGCTCAGAAGTGGCAGGTAAAGCAAATGTCCTCGTATTCCCGAACCTTGACTGCGGTAATATCGGTTATAAGCTGGTACAGCGTCTTGGGAAGGCAGAAGCGTACGGCCCAATGCTGCAGGGTATCGCAAAGCCGGTCAATGATCTGTCCCGTGGATGCTCGTGGGAAGATATTGTTGGTGTAGTGGCACTGACCGCTGTACAGGCACAGCTTGTGTAATTCGCAGGTGGATTGAAACGATGTTATATTACAATACTCCCTTTTTACAAAAGTGTGTCTGATGCATATTAACTCATAATTATACGAAACACCACACTTTTATCCATTTTCTATTCATTTCTTACTAATGGGTATTCATTTTTACTCTAGGTTGTCGTGCAATTTATTAGAATGGAATTTTTGAAAGAGCCAGCACCTTGAATGGGCTGACTCTTTCAATGTCACCTGTAATTGACAAATTGGAATTTATCACTATGATAAACAACCAATAGATTATTCGTTAATTTCTTGTTTGTCGCGAAAAGCCTTTTTTGTAACCATTGTGAAATCGAATTTCTCCATGTGGAGTGTGTTATATGGCTTTTCTTCAATTACGATGTCAGATTTGTCTGCTTCTATTATAATGTTTTTTCCGGAAAGATCGCAGGATATCTGCGTTTGAGCTATTGATGGAAGCCCCAATGAATGACAATTTCTTTGGTCATCTTCAAAAGAAGAGCTTTCTTCAAAATAGTCAAGGAAACATTTAAAATATAATCTGCCATTCTCAAAACCGTTGAGCTCTATTTTTGTCCAAGAAGAAGTATATTTATTAATATGTTCTTTAGGGATATCAAAAAACATTCCTACCATTTCAATTATCTTATTACGGTCTTTATTACTGAAAAAACATTTCTTTTTCATAGAATTAGTATCATAAATCCAGGTATGATTAAGACCTTTGTAGATAATTGTTTCATCATCAAGGAAAAACATAACAGATCCATCAAAATGCGGATTGATAAGTTTTTGTGTTTCACGGTCATACCACATTGTATTGTTATTACTATGTGTCCAGTGCTGAAAAAAGATACACTTTGGCGTAATATGCAAGTCTATGCCGCTTTTCTTGATGCCTGAATGCTTGAACAATACTTCGGATTCTCCGCTGTTTAAGTGATATACAGCAACTTTGTTGCCTATATTGAAAAACAAATCGTTTTCGTAAAAGCAAAGATCACCGTAACATTCACCTTTATATATCAGCTTTTCTTTTCCCGTAGAGAAATCTCCAATATATATGCTTGCTTTTTTGCTTAACTTGTAATCGGCTCCGTCGGGCAGAAATTCCTGAGTATACCATGCAGCCATATTATTTCCGATAGCAATGTCCTGAACGGCTGTATGCTTTTCGATTTTTATATCCTCGCTTCTGTTTGACAAATGCTTTCCACCAACGCTGATTGCAGGCATTATTGACGGACGAGGATACTCTCCGTGAGCATCAAAAGAATATTTAATATTATTCTCGCTAAAAATGATTTTGCCGTTTTCAATCTTTATATCCATAAGTCACCTCATAAACAAATCCCAATTTTTCTGTATCTTGCTCCCATCTTCTTGCCCTTCGGACAAGAATCATCCCTCGCTCAAAGAGCTCTGTCAATTTCGATTTGTATAACAGTAGTCTAACACACGTTGTTTAAAAATACTACAGCCAAGCCAATGTCTGTAATTTGCCCTAAAATTTCATTTTATGGAATTTGGACTACTTGACTTTCTAATTGCATACGCAATTCGTGACATGTATCATTATACTGTTGATACATCAGACACACAAATGTAAATAGGGACTAAAATAAACAGCTCCTGTATGATATTGGGATGCGATTAGCTGCAAATGCGTCTTTCTACTTGGCAAAGTACTGACAAATGTATGTGGTGCCACGACACGGATGTCGTGGCAGCGAACTTGAGACAAGGATGTCGAATGTTCGCGTGCCACATGCATGTCAGTACGTGCCTTAGTAGAAAAGCATATGCAGCGTGCATCAAAATATCATGCAGGAGCTGTTTTATATTTCTGTATATTACGCTGTAATGATCGTACCTGTTTTTCCTTTTAATGCATTATTTGTCTGCGCAAGGGAAGTGATCAGTACCTGACCGTCCGGTTTCTTTGCCAGATATGCGATTGCGGCCTCAATTTTAGGAAGCATATCCGTTGCACCGAACTGACCTTCTTCGATGTATTTCTGTGCCTCGGCAACAGTCATGGAAGAAATGCCTTCCTGATCCTCCTTGCCAAAGTTCTTATATACCATGTCTACGCTTGTTAAAATGATAAGCTCATCTGCCATCAGATCAGAAGCAAGTTTTCCTGCAATACAGTCTTTTTCGATAACTGCGGAAGCACCCTGATAAGCATGCTGCTGTTCAATGACCGGAATACCGCCACCGCCGCAGGCGATAACGATCTGATCTGCATCTGCAAGTGTGCGGATCGCATCAATCTCCACGATCTTGAGCGGCTTTGGTGCAGCGACGATACGCTGGAAGCCTTTGCCCGGTACCTCTTCTACATAATTGCCCTTTTTGATCTCCGTATCCGCATCTTCACGGCTCATGTAACGGCCGATCGCTTTCTGCGGTGCGTAGAATGCTTCATCGTAAGGATCTACGGTTACCTGCGTCAGGATCGTGCTGACCGGCTTTGTGATACCGCGGCTCATCAGCTCTGCCTTCAGGGAATTCTGAATATCGTATCCGACATAGCCCTGGCTCATTGCGGAGCAGACACACATCGGAGCCGGTGTGTAGTCGATATAAATACGTCTCAGCTCTGTCATAGCCTTGTGGATCATGCTGACCTGCGGACCGTTGGAATGGGTGATGGTAAGCTGGTAATCTGCTTCAACCAGATCAGCTAACGCCTTGGCTGTATCCTTTACAGCATCCCACTGTTCCATGATCGTATAACCTAATGCATCGTGTCCCAGAGACACTACAACTTTTTTCTTGCTCATAGAAATACCTCGTTCTTTATATGTGATTATTGTGCTATCTGACTGATGTCCCATATGCCGGGCATCTTTGCATATCATAACAAAGATGTAAATCCATATAGCACCGGATAGTGTTTATTATAGCAAATCCTGCTTCATTTGTACACCTTTTGTCTGCTGTAAAAGATCGATTCCGAGCACCAGCAAAAGAAACAGCCGCACAAGGGCAGCAGGCTGCTCCATGCCATCATAAGAGAACCAGAAAAGCGTTTCTCCGTAGGTCGCCAGAGCCAGAAGCTGTGCCACGACCGGACGCCAGAGCTTACGAGGACGAAACAGATAAAACAGCATTACGATTTCTGCAATATACGCATAGCGGTCATGCATATGCGGCAGGAAAAATGTGATATACAAAACGGAAAAAGCGGTAAAGCAACATAAAAATTCCTGCGTCAGTTCCGTTTTTTTATGATAGAAATAATATACAAAAAGCACAAGGGAGGCGGCGCAGAACACAATGCAGAACTGTCCGAACCTGTCTGCCAGTGCATCAAACTGCCAGAAAGAATAAATATTGGGATATTTGAGCTGCAGCTCCGCGTGTGTGCCCGCCTGACTGACATAGAGGAGCAGAAGCTCTTTCAGCGGTCTTCCGGCGATCAGTGACGGGATCAGCGTGATACAGTAAACGCCGGGGATCCACAGCAGGGTACGCAGGCGATAATTATTCCATAAAAAGATCACAGCAAGCACAGGCAGGATAAAGACTGTCTGCAGTTTGAAGGAAAACGCGCAGCCGATACAGAACAGAACAAGTGTATCTGTCCGGATCACAAACGGCGCGGCAGCTTCTTTTACTTTTTTACCTCCGACATGCAGGGTCAATGTCTTTTCTTTCATGGCAATGTAAAGTGCTGTCAGAATAAAGATCGTGTAAATATTGTCGCACTGTCCCCAGACGCCGGAATTGGCGATCACGGTCGGCAGCAGCAGAACGGCGCTAAAGAGCAGCACCTGCTTGTATTTGGAATCCTCCGGGGCAATGAGCTTTGCAGCTACGATGGCAAGCACATAGTCCAGACAGATGCCCACGCCTTTGATGACATAAAGCGGTTCCACATCAAAATAAGAGATCAGCATCAGAAGATGCATATAGGCGGGCGTGTAATTTCCGATATTGTATTTCAGCCCCGCAAATCCACCGTATGACCTGAACTGCTCCACCCATGGCTTTAGGCAGATCGTGTAGTCGGGAAACTGCAGATCGATAAACCAGAGCCGGAGCATGATCGTCATGGCAATGATAAGGAAAAGAACGAGCAGATCGAACGTATTATATTTCTTTCCAAGTTTATGATCCAGAAAATTTGTCAGCATATTATCTCCTTTTGACCGCTGCCCGGGAGCAACCCCATGTGGCAAGCATGATCAGATATGAAAAATAATTGATCGTATAACGCGGGTGTACTTCCCAAAGCATTAAAAACAGCATCAGACCGCAGACAGACAGCGGAACGATCAGAAGAACCGCCGGCTGTTCTTTCTTTTGGAAAACCGCCTTTGCACAGAAGAACAAAAAAACTGCGGTAAAGAACAGGTTGGCATACTGGGGCAGACTGCAGCCTTCCCAGTAGGCCTGATAATGACTGCCAAGCAGCGTCAGAAAGTCTGTCAGCCCCGTATCGCGAGCAAGTCCGAATAAAAACATATAAGAAAGCTCGAAAGTACCGTCTGCAAATGCCATGACGGCTTTCAGCCGCAGCTGCTTATAGATGCCCTTTGCACCGAGGGCGGAAAGCCTGTTTTGAATTTCTGTGCGGACAGCTTCTTTGCGGGCCGCCGGATCGGTAAAGGAACGGGAAAATTCCGTATCATCAGGGGAAAAACCAAAGTTTTCATTCAGTCCCATCATTACCCAGGTTTCCTTTGGTGTTGCCATCCGGTCAGCTGTTGTCTTGTCCAGATGATGACTGTATATATAGCTGTGGAACAGTATGGTGCAAACGCCGAAAACAAGCAGTGTTTCCGCAAGCAGCGTCAAAAATCTGCGCCGGTTTTTCTGCAGAAGCAGTACAATAAAAATCGCGATCATACAGATAAATACCGTAGGCTTTAAGAAATAACCGACATAGCAGGCAAGCACCATAAGAAAATCATAAGTGGATTTCGTTGCGGTGAAAGCTTTTTTGCTGCTTCCCTGAGATACAGCTTCTTTCGATTTTAGTTCGCCACATTCAGGGCAGAAGGCCTGCAAATGATCGGAGCCTGCCAGAAACAGTGCAAAAACCAGTGGCGGAAATGCCATGGAAAGGATATCCGTATAAAAACTGGAGCCGCAAAAATAAAGCGGCGGATATATGGCAAACAGACAAAGTGAAAAGACTGCTTCCGTGGCGGAAAAAAGCTTTTTACAGCAGTAATAGGTACTGGCGACCATGACAGAAGTCAGAAGACAGGTCACAAAAATGCCGACGCTGTAATAGTTATGATAGCCCAGACGGGATACGACCCGGAACAGGACATACAGAAAAGTCATAGGTCCCAGATTATTCGGATAGTAGTAATAATAATCGTAAAAACTCGCAAAGGTACCGGTATTGAGCCATTCGACCGCACCATCGTACAACGAGGAAAAGTCATATTTCGGTACAATGATAAGCTGATGGGCAAAATACATCTGAACGCCGAAAAGCAGCACCAGAAAAAACGGAAGGATATAGCTGCCGTATCGTTCCCAGACAGGGGCAAAATGCTGCAGAAGTTTAAAAAGAGTGATATAAACGATAATAACGACAAGTAATAAGAACGCTTTCAGAAAAATGGAAAAAGCACTGCGCTCCAGACTGTCCTGTTGCAGCACATCAAGAAATAATTTTGTAAATACAACAAATAAAAACAGGAAAAGAGCAGATCTACATGTTTTTACCAGCTTTTCCATGAAATGTGTGCCTCCTTCTTCGTTATGCTTTTTATCATAGCATAGCCTATGGGGAAAGACAAGAAAACAGGGTGGTAAAGACCGATGAAAAAACGGGAAAGCCGTTGACAGAAACGGGATTACAACTTATAATAGAAATATCCTACATAACAAATAGGAAAAGGAGAGAATTGCTTTGAAAATATCAACAAAAGGAAGATATGCGGTACGTGTCATGCTGGATCTGGCATTGAACGATACCGGTGAATATGTGAAGGTACGTGAGATTGCCAAACGGCAGGAAATCTCTGAAAAATATCTCGAGCAGATCATTGCTGTTTTAAATAAAGCAGGTTACGTCAGAAGTACACGCGGTGCGCAGGGCGGTTATAAGATTGCCAAGGATCCGTCACAGTACACCGTGGGCATGATCCTGCGTCTGACGGAAGGCAGTCTCTGTCCGGTAGCCTGCCTTGAGACGGAAAGCAATGAATGCGAGCGCTGTGATACCTGTGAGACGCTACAGGTCTGGAAAGATTTAAATAATGCGATCAACAAGGTCGTAGACAGTGTTACGATCGCAGACCTGGTGGCGCGCCATCAGGAGAGGATAGAGAATATGGATTATTCTATCTGACGTAACTTTAAAAATTGTCCGCCTCTTACAGAGTCTGCAAGCTCTTCGAAAGAAAGAGTCTGCAGGCTGTTTTTTTGCTCATCCAGCAGGGTAAAGAGCAGGTCACTGTTTTCACTGAGCAGCCATGCAGGCTGCATACCGAGCGGCAGAAGCAGATCATCCTGCGCGGAGACAGCACATATCATATTGCTGACATATGTGTCATCACTTTTATAGCTGATCTGCAGGTAAGCCGTTTGTGTATCACCTGCCAAAAGGTCGGAAGAAGACAGCGGCAGATACAGATAATCGTACTCACCGCCGGAAACCGTACTACCTGCAGAAGGCAGCGCAAGCTCTGCTGTAAAGCATTTCCGCAGGCTTTTCATGGAATTTCCGAGACTGGCACAGATTCGGCCCAAATCCAGTTCTCCGGTCACAGCTCTGTAATCATCCCCCGCCTGCCCCGGATAGATTTTTGCAAACAGCTCACGCGGATATAATGCATCGTCATCTTTGCAGTACACATAGTCATGTGTCAGGATCCAGTGATAAATATAATAGTTGCTTTGTGCATCCAGAACGAAAACAACAGGTCTTTTTTCTTTGATCTGGGACAGCATTTCTTTCTGTGCTTCCATGCTTTTGCCGACCGGCGGAAATCCCGTGCTGCAGGCTCTTGCATTCAGGTAATAGTAAAAGCCCTGTCCGTCAAAGCCCATATACCAGGTCTGTTTCTGCACACTGTCACATTTTTGCATTACAGTTTCATAGGCAGTCAGATAGGGAACCTGATCTGCAACCATAAAACCGTTTCCGAGCATAGTATGGTTCAAGATGGGGACTTCGTCCATGGCAAGGAACGTATCGGGAACGGTATAGGTGTTATAAAGCTTGGAAGTATCGTCCATGATAAGCGCTGCCTGCCCGTCCGGGTAAGTCCACATATTCGGAAACTTCATATCATTTATTTCATGATAGATAATAAAAGGCAATGAAAAACAGATACCGAGCAGGAGTGCAGTTGTCCTGCCGGGAAACATTTTTCTATTACGAAGCAGCAGAACCGGCAGAAACATCCCAAATACGGAGATCAATACAGGAGCTGTTCTCTGCAAAATGACACCGGTGTCGGCGCGAACCAATGTGTAGGTGTATGAAATTGCCAGTGTCAGAAAGGCCGCCAGTAGTCCGAAAAGCAGAGAAAAACCGTCTTGCTTTTGCATGCCCTTGGCAGCCCGTTTATCCGAAAGCAGCTGCATCACAACCTGCAGGCACAGACAGCCAAGAATCCAGAGTGGCAGCATCGGCAGGAAAAAGCGGTAGACCAGATAGAGTCTGTCACGCCATTGCCCGGAAAGGTAAGGCAGGAAGGTATCCGGTGGGGTCTGTCCGAACAGAGAAATACCGTCTGCAAGCAGTGTCTGGCTGCTGTAGGTCAGAGTATGTCTGAGCATCCGTAAAAGAAGCGGTAGACAGAGAATAACCGGCACAAGTGTCAGAAACCATAAAATGTAAAAAGAAGGTTTTTTCCTTTCTGTTTTCCAGTCCGTCTCTTTGATTGCACGCAGCAGCATCCGGATGCCAGACGGGAGAGCGCCAAGCAGCAGCGCACCGCCGTAGAGCGGATAATAAAGCCCTGCCAGAAAGCAGGAAAAGATCCAGCATCTGAGCCAGTGCATCGGTTTTTCCAAAAGTGCTTTGTCAAACAAAAGGAGCAGGACGGGAAGAACCATATACTGCCGGTTGTAGCTTGGCAGTGCAAAAAATACCGCAAATAAAAGTGATTTTCCACCGATCTGCCTGTATAGAAGCCACATCGTCAGAGCGGCAAAGAGAACCACAGTGATTGAAATAGCAGGAGAATAATCCGACACGGTTCCGTGCAGAAGGACATTCTGGATAAAACCGTTCACAAGCGGGAACAGACCGGAAACAGGCGTATATTCCCGGTAAGCACTCTGGTGCAGCCCGAAAATCTGCTGCCACGGGATCATCTGCTCGCCGTGGTGGTGCTGGTCAGGCTGTGCAAAAGCCGGGGCTGCACTAAAGGAATGATAAATGAAGATCGTCATAACGGTAGCACAGCTGATGAGGCGGGAAACAGGCAGGCTGCCCTGTCGATCCGTCCGGGCGGTATTTGTATACTGCATGCTTCGGATCTCTTTTGCGATATGACACATGTGCCGTATTTCTCCCACGAGCAGTCCGAGGAGCAGCAGTGTAAAAAAGATATAGTAAAAGCCTGCATAGGCGACACGGATCCGCTCGCCATGATATAGATAGTGATCTACAAAATAAACAACAAGTAAAAATGGGATCGGTAGCTGCAGGATGCAGAGCAGAAGAGAAAGGCGCTCTGCTTTTTTAACGGTTTCAGTTTTGGGCAGACAGCAGATGAGAAGTGACATAAGTGTCAATACCGCAACAATCCCTATGACCTGATTATCGGAGAGGATAAAACGGTCTGAAATCTGCACAAGAACGGTAAGAACTGCCATGAGTGCATAATACAGTAAAACCGGCAGTACCAGACACGGATAAAAAAGAGCCTGTTCTTTTTTGAAATGCAGGCAGACTGCCAGCACGCAAAAATAACAAAGCCCCAAAAGCAGGACGGTGTTTTTCTGTCCGAATATGATAAAACTGCCGAGAAGTGGGAAAACAAAAATCCAGAGATAGCGCAGATAAGCCGGATGCTTGTCTGCCTGAGCGGTTTCGGGCGTTTCTGCCATGTGTTTCATTTGCCTTGCGGACAGAAGAAAGCCTGTCAGGCAGCAGAGAAGAAGACCAAGGACAGTCAGCAGACGAAACAGCGTAAGTTCCCCCTGCTTATTGATGCCTGTTTTGGCTGTTGTTTCTATGATGATATCGGTAAAGACCGGTGCTTTTGCTGCCCAGAGCGGAAAAAAACGGGCAAACAGCGGGACGCAGAGCAAAAGTGCAGCCATACATGGAAGAATGATCGGTAATTTTCTTTTCATATTTTTAAAAACCTCGCCAGTGGATCGCCGGAATGCCGGCAGAATTTACATATCTTATGATAAAGGACTTTGTTGCCGTTTGCAAGATTGGGAAACAAGAATCGATCAGACGAATAAATCAGATGTCAGCGGTTTATCCTATAAAATGATGGTTTCCCTGCAGGAAACGGAATGGAAGAAGGAGAACTGAAAATGAAGGATAAAATTTTTGGCGTTTTACAGCGCGTGGGACGGAGCTTTATGTTGCCGATCGCAATCCTGCCCGTAGCGGGACTTCTGCTTGGGATCGGCAGTTCCTTTACCAATGCGACAACGATCGAAACGTATCACCTGACGGGGATTCTGGGAGAAGGCACGATAGCACATGCCCTGCTCATGATCATGAGCCGTGTGGGCAGCACGGTTTTTGATAACCTGCCACTGCTTTTTGCCATTGGTGTGGCGATCGGTATGGCAAAGAAGGAAAAAGAGGTGGCGGCGCTTTCGTCTGTTATTGCCTATCTTGTCATGCATACATCGATCTATGCCTTGCTGCTTTTACACGGCGAGATTGCGGAAGACGGGCAGATTGCGGATTTTGTACTGGAAGGCAGTATTACATCGGTCTGCGGAATCCCATCTTTGCAGATCGGTGTGTTTGGCGGAATTATCGTAGGACTTGGCGTGGCGGCGCTGCACAACCGGTTTTACCGGATCGAACTGCCGAGTGCCCTGTCCTTTTTCGGCGGGACACGGTTTGTACCGATCATATCCACGGTTGTGTATCTCTTTGCCGGTATTTTGCTCTATTACGTGTGGCCGACCGTGCAAAACGGTATTTATGCGATGGGCGGTTTTGTGACAGGCTCCGGGTATTTCGGAACGCTTCTGTTCGGTCTTGTGAAACGTGCCCTGATCCCGTTTGGACTGCATCATGTCTTTTACATGCCGTTCTGGCAGACGGCTGTCGGCGGAACGAAGGAAGTGGCAGGACAGCTTGTGCAGGGCGGACAGAATATCTTTTTTGCGGAACTCGCGGATTCTGCCAACATTGCACATTTCAGCGCAGCTGCAACCAGATATTTTTCGGGCGAATTTATTTTCATGATCTTTGGTCTGCCCGGCGCAGCGCTTGCCATGTATCAGTGTGCAAAGCCTGAGAAAAAGAAGGCAGCGGGCGGACTGCTTTTATCCGCCGCACTGGCAAGCATGATAACAGGTATAACAGAGCCATTGGAGTTTTCGTTTTTGTTTGTGGCACCGGCGCTCTTTGTTGTGCAGGTCATTTTGGCAGGATCGGCCTATATGATCGCACATATGCTGAATGTGGCGGTCGGACTGACCTTTTCCGGCGGGCTGCTTGACTTCTTTTTGTTCGGTATTTTGCAGGGCAATGAAAAGACAAGCTGGCTGCGGGTGATACCGGCCGGTATTGTGTATTTCTTCCTATATTACGGGATTTTCCGGTTCCTGATCCGAAAATTTGATTTTAAGACACCGGGCAGGGAGGACGAGGATGGAGAGATAAAATTGTATACAAGGGCAGATGTCAATGACCGGAAAAATGCGGAAACAGCCGCAGCGGGAGCTGGCGGCGCAGACGGAAATGCCGGCGCGGACAGTTCCGGTGCGAATACGGAAAACGAGACAGATAGGAAAAGCGCAGCGATCACAAGAGGTCTGGGCGGTAAAGCAAACATTTCGGATGTGGATTGCTGTGCGACGAGACTGCGCTGCAGTGTCAATGATCCGTCTCTGGTAGATGACAGGGTGCTTCGAGCAACAGGCGCAAGCGGCATAGTACACAGAGGAAACGGTGTACAGATCATTTATGGACCACGTGTTACGATCATTAAATCTGATCTGGATGACTATCTTTCCCGCGTGATCTCGGATGAATTCGAGGATAACATCTCGCAGTCTGTTCAGAATGAACCGGAAGACAATATTTCGGATGTTGCCAGGAATAACCCGGAGAAGGATAAGCCGGAGAAACAGTCAGAAATCATCATCTACAGTCCGATAACCGGGCAGACGGCGGATATCACAGCAGCACCGGATGAAGCATTTGCGCAGAAGATGATGGGAGACGGCGTCGTTATAATGCCAAAGGAGCCTTATGTCTACGCGCCGACAGAGGGAACTGTTACGTTTGTCTTTGACACAAAGCATGCCATCGGATTTGAAACTGATTCCGGAATCAGCCTGCTTATCCATGTGGGGATCGATACTGTGAAGCTGAATGGTGTGGGCTTTACAGTAGTGGTAGAAAACGGTCAGCGCGTAAAAGCAGGAGATCTTCTGATGGAGCTGGATCTTGTTTACCTGAAGGAGCATGCGACGTCTGTTGTGACACCGGTCGTCTGCACAGAGCTTACGGAAAATCAGCATATCCGATTGCTGACACAAGTGTCAGTAAAGGCGGGGGATCCGTTATTCGCTGTAGAAACGAAATAAAAGCTGCAATGCCTGTCCCTTAGATTGACAATCTTCTGTCTGAAAAGGTAAGATAGAAGCAAATAAAAATACAGTAAAGAGAAAACGCATATGGAAAAGAATACAATGAAAAAAAGAAAACTGATGATAGAGGAGGGGCTGTATCTGCTGCTGGCAGGAACAGCACTTCTCGCCCTTATTTTATATGTAAGCTTTTGTCTGGACAATCTGATGCATTCGGACACGACTGCAGAGGTGATCTTATCCAAATTTCTGGCAGACCGGAACGAGCTGATCTCCAAAGAGTGGTTTTATTCTACAGAGATCCGTGTGATCTATACGCAGCTTGTGATGGTTCCGCTGTTTAAGATCTTCTCAAGCTACAGGCTGGTAAAGCTGTTATCTGTTTTTATTTACTATGCCGTCTTATTGTACGCCTGGCATATGCTGACAAAGCGTTTCACGCTTGAGAAAAAGTGGATCTTTCTGGGTCTGGCACTTTTGCTCGCGCCGCTTTCCAATGAATATCTGGACATGATGTTTATCGGCTGTTTTTACACGACGCAGACGATCTGTATGTATCTGGTGCTTTCTTTTGTGTTAAAGGAAAAGAAAAACAGGAAAATGTGGATCCGGGAAGGTATTGTATTATCCATCCTTTCCGTGCTTCTTGGCATGACGGGACTACGGTATCTGGCAAGTCTGTATCTGCCGATGCTGCTTGCATTTCTGCTATTCCCGGTTTTGGAAAGAGACGGAAACAAAAAGGAAAACTGGCAGAATATTACATTTTCCCTTCTGCTGACCGGGTTTACGGGCATCGGTTTTCTGATCAATAAGTTTTATCTGGCGGTGCAGTACAGCTTTGATACGACTTCCGAGGTCAGCTTTGTACCGATTGATGAAATACCGGACCGGTTTTTGACTTCCATCCGGCTGATGCTGGAATTTATGGGCTATCGCCAGATCCGGGTCGTAACGCCGCTCGGTATTGTCAATGCGGTAAAATGCCTGTTTTTTCTGGCATTTATTGCGATGATCGTTGCACTCTTTCGGAAGCGGATGGAGCTGACCGGTAAAGAACGCTTTTTGCTGTACTTTTTCCTGCTGCTGTTTCTGATCAACTGGTATATGCTGATCTTTACGGATGTCCTGCAGCAGTACCGCTACTGGCTGCCTGTTTATGTGACAGGGGCTGTGCTGATCTGTGTCTTTATGCAGCATTTCCGGCCTGCGACGGTATTCCAGAAGCCGCTGCTTTGCGCTTTTCTGGCGCTTGTGGTGCTTTCGAGCCTGTACGGAGAGCTCTGGCAGGATGTGAAATATAATGACTGTGCAAAACGATATGCTTATATGGACTTTTTGGAAAATAACGATTATGATTTCGGTTATGCGACTTTCTGGAATGCTTCCGTGACAGAGTATCTGAGCAACGGAACAATCCATGTCGGTAATCTGGGAGGCAGTGACGGAAAAGCGGCTCCGTATGAATGGCTGACACCGAAGGAATACTACCGGTCCGGCTTCCATCATGGCAAATGCTTCCTGCTTTTGGCAAGAACGGAAGAAGCGGGAATGCTGAAGGGTGATTTTACAGTCATGGAAGATGCAGCCTGTGTCTATCAGGACGAGTACTATGCGATCTACGAGGGGCAGCAGGATATGTACCTGTTTTCAAAAGGCTATGAACCGAAATAGTATTAATTTTTTCTAAAATGTATAAAATAAGTGGTTTCTGTATTGAATCCGCCTAAAAACTGCATTACATTCAAAGAAGCAATTGCAGCTGTTCAGCATGAATGGCTACAGGCATTTTAGAAAAGAAGGAGAATACATATGAATGAGGTGAAAAAGCCAAAGAAACCATTAATATCGTATTATTGTATCGTACTGCTGATACTGATCCTGTTTAATTCACTGGCAATGCCGTGGCTTATGGAACATCAGATCAAAGATGTGGATTATGGTACGTTCATTCAGATGACGGAGGACGGACAGGTAGGACGCGTCAATATCAAAGAGCAGAGTAATACGATTGTATTTACGGATAAAGAGGAAAAAACAATTTATCAGACGGCAATGGTAGATGATCCGGATCTGACAGACCGTCTGTATCAGGCAGGTGTATCCTTTTATGGAGAAGAGATCAAGCAGACTTCTCCGATCATAAGCTTTCTGATGACATGGATTCTGCCACTTCTCATATTTGGTGTAATTGGTGAGCTGCTTGCCAGACAGTTCATGAAAAAAGCAGGCGGCAAAAATGCCATGAGCTTTGGCATGGGTAAGAGCAGTGCCAAAATATACGTAAAATCTTCCGACGGCATCAAGTTCAGTGATGTGGCGGGAGAGGATGAGGCAAAGGAAAATCTGACAGAGATCGTAGATTATCTGCACAATCCCGATAAATATAAGAAGATCGGTGCATCCATGCCAAAGGGACTTCTTTTGGTAGGACCTCCCGGAACCGGTAAGACTATGCTGGCAAAGGCTGTCGCAGGCGAAGCAAATGTACCGTTCTTCTCCATGTCCGGTTCGGAATTCGTGGAAATGTTTGTCGGTATGGGTGCTTCCAAGGTAAGAGATTTGTTCCAGCAGGCAAAGGAAAAAGCACCATGTATCGTTTTTATTGATGAGATCGATGCGATCGGTAAAAAGCGTGACGGACAGATCGGCGGAAACGATGAACGGGAACAGACGCTGAATCAGCTCCTGACGGAAATGGACGGATTTGAAGGAAATACAGGTGTTATTATCCTGGCTGCCACGAACAGACCGGAAACACTGGATCCGGCACTTTTGCGTCCGGGTCGTTTTGACAGACGTGTACCTGTGGAACTACCGGACCTGAAGGGTAGGGAAGAGATCATCCGTGTACATGCAAAGAAGATCAGAGTCGGTGATAACGTAGATTACAGTAAGATCGCCCGTATGGCATCCGGTGCATCCGGTGCTGAGCTGGCCAATATCGTCAACGAGGCGGCGCTCCGTGCGGTCAGAGATAACAGAGAATATGCAACGCAGGAAGATCTGGAGGAAAGCATTGAAGTTGTCATTGCAGGCTACCAGAAGAAAAATGCGATTCTGACCGATAAGGAGAAGCGGATCGTAGCTTATCATGAGGTCGGACATGCGCTGGTTGCTGCAAAGCAGACGAATTCCGCACCGGTACAGAAGATCACGATCGTACCGCGTACTTCAGGAGCACTTGGTTATACGATGCAGGTAGAGGAAGGCAATCACTACCTCATGACAAAGGATGAACTGGAAAACAAGATCGCCACACTGACAGGTGGACGTGCTGCAGAAGAAATCGTATTCAGCTGTGTGACGACAGGTGCATCCAATGATATCGAACAGGCAACAAAGCTGGCAAGATCCATGATCACCCGCTATGGTATGAGTAAAGATTTTGATATGGTGGCAATGGAGGCACAGACCAACCAGTATCTGGGAGGTGACACATCACTGACCTGTTCCGCCGAGACACAGACGATGATCGACCAAAAGGTCGTAGAGCTTGTCAGAAAGCAGCATGAAAAGGCTGCACAGATCCTGCTGGAAAACAGAGAAAAGCTGGATGAAATTTCGCAGTATCTTTACCAGAAGGAAACGATCACAGGCGAAGAATTTATGCAGATACTGAATTCCTAAAATGCCACGCATAGGCGGGCTGAAATAAAAGAAATTTACAGAGATGGAGAGCTGTTATTCTGGATGAAGACAGCCTCCATTTCGTCTATATGCTGTAAAAAGATATCTGTGATATCCGGGTCAAAATGGCTGCCACGGCTTTCCCGGATGATAGAAACAGATTTCTCCACGGAGAAGCCTTCTTTATAATGGCGGTTGGAGCGGAGCGCGTCATACACATCACAGATCGCCATGATCCTTGCGGATAACGGGATCTCCGTTCCTTTCAGATTACACGGATAGCCGCCGCCCGCAAATTTCTCATGATGATAATATGCCATGTTGTATGCAATATGGACGTATTCGTCATTCTCCAGTTTCCCAAGTGTTTCTTTGATGATCCTTGCACCCTCAGCCGGGTGTTTTTTCATGATTTCATATTCCTCATCCGTCAGCTTGCCGGGTTTTTGCAGGACATAGTCAGGTACTGCGATTTTTCCGATATCATGAAGCTTTGCTGCGGCAGAGACCATCTGCGCATAGTCATCAGTGATGCGGTCTGCGTATTTGGGGCTGTTCTGCATGGCATGTGTCAGAATTTTGACAAAGTTACTTGTATTCTTGATATGTAATCCTGTGATGCCGTCTCTTGCTTCGATCATGGCAGCAAAACTACCGATCACGGAACGCTGGATTTTGATGATTTCATGTGTCTTGGCAGATACCTTTGCTTCTAAGTGGCTTGTATAATAATAGCTTTCTGTTTCATCACTGACCAGGACGGCATATCCGTAAGTCCGTCCCTGCCTGGTGATCTCGCGTCCGGTGATGTGATAAACGCTGTTGGCAGACTGGGGCACATCTTCATGATCGTGTTCTTCTCCCCGGAACACATAGCCGTTTTTGACGATCAGGTGCTCGTTTTTCTGTATCAGCTTCTTCAGAACCTGTACAAACGGCTCTGTATAATGATTTTCAATATAGTGCTGCATCAGCCGGGCATTTTTATTCTGATATATGACACCATCGTCATTATCAAAGACAAAGAGTGCTTCCTCCATGCCATCCATAGATTCATCCTTGGCAAAAGACAGCGTATTAAAGAGCTGGAAGTGTATCATCAGGATAATGAGCATCTGCACGCAGACAAAGTAGGAAAGAACTGTCGTATCATAGCCGTTTGTGCAGCCGGATAAAAAGAGCAGAAAGCCGATCAGACAAATGGTGATCATGGCAAGGCAGAGAACCATCTGCCTTTTGATCAGCCAGTCTTTTGTAGACCGGATCTTTCGGATTCCGATGACTGTGATCGCAATGAAATACAGCAATGTCATGCCGATGAACAGATAATAAAAGAGACCGTGTCCCAGAACAAGATGACAGTAGGAATCAGAGTAGATATATTGGATAGAGGTATAAAAAAAAGAATGCAGATCACAGGTAAAAACAAGTGTTGTGATCAGCAGATGAAAAGCAACCAGAGCACCCTTGAGCAGGTCAGAAAGATTTACCTTACAGAATTCTACGACGAAAAAGAAAATACAGAGGGTGATATAGGGCTTGCCCAGATAGGCGATCTTAACACCGATCAAAGCGGTTTCAAGGCTATCTGATTTCAACTCAACCAGATAGCCGACAAGGTTGACTAAAACCGAAATAAGAAGTAAAAGCATCAGGTTCTGCATATAAGAGCCCTTCTGCTTCATCACGTAAATAATTTCAAAGATCAGTAGTGCAATGCTGATGTATTCAATGCCTATCATTAGTGTATACATAAAATGTCCTCACTCCCTTGTGCCCTCTCTTATGAAGATAGCACATTTACGGGATTAAGAAAAGAACGAAAATGCCATAACAGCAATTCCGAGGATCACAAGGATCACACCGGTAACGCGGTTCAGTGTTTTCGGCGTTGCTTTATTGGCAAATACAGCTGCGATCCTTGCCCAGACCAGGGTGAATACAATGCATAAGATCCAGATAAGCGGATCCGGCAGACCACCGATCGCAAAGTGGGAGGCAGCTCCTGTAAATGCGGTAAATGCCATGATGAAGACACTCGTTCCCACCGCAGTTTTTAACTCATAGCCAAGGACAGAAGTCAGGATCAGCAGCATCATCATACCGCCGCCTGCACCGACAAAGCCGCAGATAAATCCGATCATCACGCCGCAGATGACAGACTGCAGGGCGCGCTTTTTGGAGGAAACCTGTCCCATAGCTTCTTTTGTGGTCATGACCGGCTTTACGATAAATTTAATACCGAGCAGGAAGGTCATGAAAACAGAAAAACTGCCCATCGTATGGGATGGCACAAGACTGGAAATATAGCTGCCGACAACTGTAAACAGAAGAACGGTAACCATCATGATCAGTCCGTTTTTGACATCCAGATTTTTGTTTTTGCCATAGGTATAGGCAGAAACAGCACTGGCAAGCACATCCGAGGACAGGGCGATACCGACTGCCATATATGGATCAATGCCAAGGAAGGTGATCAGTATGGGACTGATGACGGCTGCAGCACTCATACCTGCAAAACCGGTTCCGAGACCTGCTCCCATACCGGCTAAAAAAGTAACAAGAATGGTAATTAAAAGCTTCATATTGTAAATGCCTCCTCCGGTAACTGATCCAGATTCTCTTCCATCTGTTTCAGACCGTTTATAATGATTTCTTTTGTTCCTTCATCGATACCTGTCATCAGAGCATCCATGAAATGCATCTGCAAAGCTCTGCCCTTTTCAATAATGGGCGCGGCTTTTTCTGTACAGAAAAGCAATGTTTTGCGCCGGTCGGAAGGTGCTGCTTCTCTGATCAGATAGCCTTCGCTTACAAGCCTGTCTACGTTGACAGAGACCAGATTTGCTTTGATCTTCCGAAATTCCACAATATCGCTGGCTGTCCGGTATTCCGGATTGTTAGCCAGAAACAGCAGAATATCAAAGGCTGTCTGCGGCAGATGCAAGGCATGGCATAAAGGCTTGCAGGCAGCAGTATAGGCAGATGAAAACTTGTGCATAAAGGAAAGTCCTGCATTCATAAATCATTCCCTTCTTTCTGTCATGTAAATACTTCGAAAATGAATAGTTCAATTTTGAAGTATATTAACATGGCATGGAGAATTTGTAAAGAGAAAAATAGATGAAAATGCAGATAACGATTGACAGCACTGTAATTATGCTGTATATATAAATATACACAGATGATACACAGATACAGACGAATCCTATTTTAAACAGGGAGGAAAGAATCAATGCTGGAACTGGATCAGGTTTCAAAACGGTTAGGGAGCTTTCAGCTCCGCAACATTACAATACAGATTCCGACAGGGTATTTATGCGGTCTTGCCGGAGAGAACGGAGCAGGAAAGACATCACTTCTGCATATGCTGCTCGGATTATACCGGCCGGATAGCGGAACTGTCAGGATCGATGGGAAAATATATGAGGAAAACGAAATAGAAATACGGCAGCAGACAGGTATTGTTCTGGCAGAAGATCTGCTGCATCCGGCATTTTCCCTTTTGCAGAACGGACGGTATTATGGCAGTTTTTATAATGGATACGAGGAGGTCTGTTTTGTGGAAAAACTGAAGCAGTATCACCTGGATCCACGAGAAAAATTCGGACATCTTTCCAAAGGGCAGAAGCTGAAATGTCAGTTTGCATTTGCACTGGCATGTCATTCGGCTTATCTTTTTCTGGATGAGCCTGTGGCTAACTTTGATCCGGAATTTAAAAAGCAATTCTTTGCGGACCTGTGTGCCTTTATCGGGGATGGAGAACGGACAGCTGTTTTATCGACACATGAGACAGAGGATCTGGACAGACTGGCAGACTATCTGATTTTTATGAAAGAGGGAGAAGCGGTCATTGCATCGGATATGGAGAAGTTTCGTGACTCGTATCGTATTGTATCGGGAGAATCCTATAAGATCAGGCTGCTCAGACCGGATGCGATCGTGAAGCTGGAAGAACGGGAATTTGGTGCGAGGGCACTTGTCAGACACAGCAGACTGCTTTCATATGATAAATCTCTGCTGGTTGCCTACCCGACCATTGCGGATTTTATGTATTTTATGAGCTGAGAGGAAATGGATATGAAAGATAAAAACAGAAGTCTGATAAAAGAATATGCTATGAAATGGAATCTGCATGACATAAAAAGAGCCTGTCAGGTAAACGGATTTCCTGCCTTTTTTGGTATTGTTATGCTGTTTGGACTGCTTTCAGGCGGGGTATCGAGAGCAGATGAAGAGATATTCGTCAGTGATTTTCTGACCGGACTGGCAGTCCTGCTGCCAATCGGTCTTGTGTGGCTTTCCATCTGTCTGCATCCGGTGAAACGGGAAAAGATGTATTATCTATGCCCAATGGATCACGATACAAGACTGCGGTGGATCTGGCAGGCATACTTGTGTGCAGGGCTGATTCATCTGACCGTTTTCCTGACAGGACTTATTATTCTGGCGGTTCTCAGCGGCTATGAATGGCGCGCGTTTCTGCTTTTGTTTTGTAATGATCTGTTTTTCAGCTTTACGGTGCAGGCAGATGAGAAAGAAGACGGATTTGGTTACAGCCTGCTCTTTGTGTTTTTTGTTTCCGTTTATCTGCTGACTACAGTTATGTGCCTTCCGTTTGTGACCGGAGCAGAGCATTCGGACACACTGCTGAACCTGCTTCTGATTGCTGCAATGGTCGTGGAACTGCCCTTATTCTGGAAAATTCTGCAGATGATCCGAAGGAAAATACAAAATGCAGGCATGTATGAGGAGGCTGTTGTAAAGTGAAAATAACGATATTACCGCAGGGAACAATGGCAATTTATGAACAGATCGTAAATCAGCTGAAAAATGAGATCGTTACTGGAGAGCTTACGCCGGGAGAAGCTCTTCCGTCTATCCGTATGCTGGCAGCCGATCTTTCCGTCAGTGTGATCACGACAAAACGGGCTTATGAAGAACTGGAAAAGGAAGGACTGATCCGTTCTGTGGCAGGCAAAGGGTTTTATGTGTGTGAATCCAATAAGGATTATCTGAAAGAAAAGCAGCTTATGATGTTGGAAAAGAGGCTGGCTGAGCTTATCTCGGATGCCAGACAGGCAGGCATGTCCTGCAGGGATTTTGTAGATATGGCAACAGTTCTGTACGAAGGGAAGTAGAAGCATATGGAAGAGACAATTTTACAGCTGGTGCATGTAACCGGTAAAAAACAAAGAAATGGATTTCAGATCACAGATGTAATGATGCAGCTTAGGGAGGGCTACATCTATGCGATAGCAGGCGAAAACGGAGCGGGCAAAACAACATTGCTTGAATTGATCGGAAGAGAGGACAGCCGGTATACGGGAAACATGATTTTTGATGGAATGGATCTTAAGGCAGAGCATGCAAAAGCAATGGAAGCTATCGGGATCATTTCAGAGGACTGCCTGTTTTTTGAGGACAGAAACGGAAAAGAAAATGCTGCTATTCTTGGTGATTTCTATGAATATTATGAAAAAGAACGGTTCTTTTCCTATTGCAAACGATTTCAGGTGCCGCTTTGTACATCTTATATAAATTTGTCACGCGGGGAAAAGATCAAGTGGCAGATCTGTTTTGCGGCTGCCCGTAATTGCAGACTGTATATGCTGGATGAGGCAACGGCCGGAATGGATCCGGTGTTCCGTAAAGTTTTTTTTGATCTGCTGCATGAGATCATGGCACAGACGAAGGCATGCATTTTGATGACAGATCATAACCTGCATGAGATCAGCAGGCAGACAGATTACGTGGCGTATATGGAGAACGGAAGGCTCAGTGGCTGGAAAGAAAGCATGGAGGTGGAAGCTGATGTTTGGATATGACAGAAAACAACAGGAAAAAATAGAAAAATTATACGAAAAGGAAAAAATCTGGTATCCGGATCATGTGATGCACACTTTTCTGATGTGGCTTTTGACCAGTATTTCTATGATTATTCTCCTGTTTCCTTATCAGGCATACGCACATGACCACAGTTTTTATCCCACTCTTATCTATATGTATGCGTTATACAACTGGGGGATTCAGATTTATGCCGGCAAATACAGTCTGGTGCGTCAAAATGGGAAAACACATCCAATAGAGGAACTGCTTTGTTATGTGCCTGTCAGTAAGCGGCAGATTATTCTTTACAGAATAAAAAAAGTGCAAAAACCGGTGATACGGCTTGCACTTTTTAATCTACTGGTAAAATGTTTCTTATCCTGTGTGATTTACCACAGTATTTCGGTTTTTGACATTATACTGCCGGTTCTGTTTCTGTTGTTTGTACCGTTTATGCTTCTTATGCTTCCTTTTCTTCGTGATATTCTTTTTCGGTATTGACATTCCAGATGGCTGTCTTATCGGTAGAGCCTGCCTTGATGGCATTTACGGCTTCGATCGCTGTCAGCATGGAGTGATCCATGTTGTTGTAGCGATGCTGTCCGTTACGGCCTAAGCAGAACAGATTGTCAAAGGAGGAGAGGTAGCTTTCTACCTGATCAAAATCTTTGTAGGTACCAAAGTAAGCAGGATATGCTTTCTTGACACGGATATGTGTGGCATCCAGCACATCTTCCTCTTTTACGATATCGATCTTAACAAGCTCACTGATCGCAAACTTGATGAAATCTTCGGAGGACATATTCCACATATCATCGCCCTCACTGCAGAAGTATTCCAGCCCCATCCAGACAGTATCCTCATTATGCGCCGGCATATAAGGCGACCAGTTATTGAAAATCTGTAATCTGCCGATGCGGACGTCTCTTTCCTGAATGTAGATCCAGCAGTCAGGCACAATGTTATTGACTGTTTTCATTTTTGTCAGATTTTTGATCAGCAGTTTGTTGACCAGAAGTCCTACGGTGATGAAATCGCGGTAAGGAAGCTCTTTTGCGATGTCATGCACTTTGGCAGGAACGGTATCCCCCATGGAAAGTACCAGATCCTTGACTGGCATAGTGGAGAAGTAGTAATCGCCTGTATAGGTCGTCTGCTCGCCTGTCAGCTTTTCCTGCGCGCTGCCGCCGTTCGTGACCCTGGTGCAGGTAATGCCGCTGATCTGCCCGTTTTCTGTCAGGACAGCAGTTGCTTTCTGTCCGAAATAAATCTCGCCGCCCATTTTTTCAATCTCAGATGCCATCTTTTCCCAAAGCTGTCCGGGCCCTTTTTTCGGATACATGAACTGCTCGATCAGAGAAGTCGAATCTGTCTTGTAATTCGGGTTAAACAGATGACGCAGGAAATCTGCGATCACCTTACCAAGCGATAATTCCTTGACGCGCTGTGCACCCCAGTCCGGTGCAATCTTACTCGGATGGACACCCCAGAGTTTTTCTGTGTAATCTTCAAAAAACATGCTGTAGAGCGGTCTGCCGAAACGGTTGATATAGAAATCCTCCAAAGAGTTTTCTTTGCGTTTGACAACGCAGGAACACAGATAGCCGAATCCTGCTTTCATTGTACGGACAAATCCCATGTTGATAAAAGTTTCCGGTTTCATGGAGATCGGGTAATCAAAGAACTTACGCAGAAAGAAAATACGGCTGACACGGGTACGGATCAGAGATACTTCGTCCGTCTGCTCCGGGTCAGGACCGCCTTCTGCGAGCGGTTTTTCTCTGCCAAGCATCAGGTCGTCCTTTGCCGGAGCACCCTGCAGGGGCATGAGTTCTTTCCAGATGTCATTGACCTGTTCGTTTTTTGAGAAGAAGCGGTGACCGCCCAGATCCATACGGTTTCCTTTATATTCTGCGGTACGGGAAATACCGCCGATAAATTCACTTTCTTCTATAATAATGGGATGGATGTCAGTTTCTTTTAATAATTGATAGGCAGCAGTCAGTCCGGCAGGACCTGCGCCGATAATAATTGCTTTTTTCATAAATACCTTTCCTTATCATCATACTCTTTTTATGATACCCAAATTTGTGTACAAGGTCAATGGTTAAAGGTTCAAAAATATCCTGCAGGCAAAACTACGTCTACAATAAAATAATGCGGCATATGATTTACAAAAAGCAGTGGTAGCGGCTATGAATTTTAAAGAGTTATATGCAGAGCAAAAAAATGTGATCTGGACAGTTCTCATTCTGGCTGTATTGGTGGTGGGATTTCTGACGATCGCACCACAGGTATTTCATGCCAGCAGCAGTGTAAACGGCAGAAATCTTCCTATTTATTGTGTGGAAACGGATGAAAAAAAGGTGGCATTGTCCTTTGATGCGGCGTGGGGGAATGAGGATACGCGCAGAATACTGGAAATTTTGAAGAAACATAATACTCATGTGACCTTCTTTATGACCGGTGGCTGGGTGGAGAGTTATCCCGAGGATGTCAAAGCAATACTGGCAGCAGGGCACGACCTTGGAAATCACAGCGAAAACCATAAACAGATGAGTCAGCTTTCCGATGAGGAATGCAAACAGGAGCTTATGAAGGTACATGAAAAGGTAAAGGAGCTGACAGGCTATGACATGTTTTTGTTCCGTCCGCCTTACGGCGATTATGACAATCATGTCATAACAAATGCGGAAAGCTGCGGATATTACGCAATACAATGGGATGTTGACAGCTTAGATTGGAAAGATTATGGCGTGGATTCCATTATCCAGACAGTCTGCGGGCATAAACATCTGGGAAACGGATCGATCATCCTCTGCCATAACGGCGCCAAATATACGGCGGATGCACTGGATACCATGCTGACCAATTTAGAGAACGCGGGGTATCAGGTCGTCCCGGTCTCAGAACTTATTTTGCGTGAAAATTATCATATGAATACAGAGGGCAGACAGATTCCCGATGCCTGAAAGCAGGCCGATGTTATGACACCTGAAAGTCGATTGCGGCAGTCTCCTACATATGGTAAAATATGGCAATAGGAGGCTGCCATGCTGTTTCAATCAGGTGCATTTTTGATCTTTTTTCCAATCGTTATATTGCTGTTTTATCTGATCCCCCAAAAGGAGCAGATGCCGTTTTTGTTAGCCGCCAGTTACTATTTTTATATGAGCTGGAACGCAAAGTACGCGCTGCTTCTTTTATTTAGTACAGTTCTGACCTATAGCTGTGCACGGCTGATCGAGAAGGCAGAAAGCGCAAAGAGCAGAAAGGTATTTCTGATCCTGTGCCTTGTCTTGCAGCTCGGTATTTTATTTGGTATGAAATATCTGAATTTTGCGGTATCTCTGCTTGCGCGGCTTTTACTGCTATTGCATGTGGAACTCACGGTGCCTGCATTTGATATTGTTCTCCCGGTCGGGATCAGCTTTTATACTTTCCAGGCACTTTCCTATGTGATCGATGTTTACAGGAAAGAAGAGCCTGCGGAGAAAAATTTCCTGCAGTATGCCTTGTATGTCAGCTTTTTTCCGACGATCCTTTCAGGCCCTATTGAGCGGAGTAAAAATCTGCTCATGCAGATCCGACAGCAGAAGCGGCTTAATCCGGAAAAGATCGTAACAGGGCTTCTTATCATGGCATTTGGATATTTTCAAAAGCTCATCATAGCCGGACGGGCTTCCGTCATGGTCGATCATGTATACCAGAACCCGGATAGCAGCAGCGCACTGCAGATCCTGCTTGCTGTTTTTCTATTCTCGATACAGATCTACTGTGACTTTGGCGGTTACAGTATGCTGGCACTTGGTGCAGCCAAGGTGCTCGGTTTTGACCTGACAGAGAACTTCAGACAGCCGTATCTGGCAGTTTCCATACAGGATTTCTGGCGCAGATGGCATATCAGCCTGTCTACATGGTTTCGCGATTATCTGTATATTCCGCTGGGTGGCAGCAGATGTAGCAGGATTTGCAAGTACAGAAATATTATGATCACCTTTCTGGTCAGCGGTATGTGGCATGGCGCAGGGCTGCATTATCTGGTCTGGGGCGGACTTAACGGCTTTTTTCAGGTGTGCGAGGATGCGTTTTCCACAGTGCGCAGACGGCTCCCATGTAAGCGCCTGCTAACTTTCATTGTGGCAAGTTTCACATGGGTGTTCTTCCGCGCGGAAAGTGTATCGCGTGCAGTTCATATCTGCCTTGGAGTATGCAGGATTTCAGGTAGTCACATGAGGCAGCTTTTGGAAATGGGACTTGGCAGGACAGATGTGATTGTGCTTGTTATTGCTATAGCGGTATTGATCGTGGCAGACCTTTTGCATGAAAAAGGGATTTCCTTTACTGCATGGCTTTTGCAAAGAAAAATCGGTGTCAGGTACGTAGTGTATCTGGCTGTCTGTATGGTGCTTCTTTTGCAGGTGGTGGCAGATTTCGGACAACCTGCGGCAAGCTTTTTGTATTTTCAGTTTTAGGATAGAGGAATCTACAAATGAAAAAATTATTACAATACATAGGAAAAACACTGCTTTTTCTACTGCTGCTATGCAGTCTTTGTGTCCTTACCCTGTTGGCTTCCGCGAAGGAGCCGATGAAGGGGATTCTGGCAGAACTGACACGCAGTACAGACTATGGAGCCGGGTATAACCAGGGGGCATCCGAGATCATACCGACGATAGAAAAGGTACAGAAGGAAGACGCTTATACAAAGCTGCTGATCGGAGACAGTGTCTGTTTCCGGTTGTTTTCGGAACTGCAGGACTTAAATACACAGTATCTGATCGCCGGAACAAACCGGGGTGTCACGATGTCCGGGCAGTATATTTTAGTGGAAGAGTTTTTAAAGCATCACCCACAGGCAACGGATGTCTATTTATCCGTGATCGAGGATTCTCTGATCACCGATTATGAAACGGGATACGGCTATCAGTATGGTGTTATGCCGTTTGCGGAAACGGATACGTTGAAGCTGCTGGATCCGGAGACGAGGAAGCAGATGGCGCATGTATACGGCGGACTGTTTATTAAGGAAAGGATTGTCTGGTTGATCGAGGATTCGCCTCTGAATAAAAAGCTTTATTATAATTTGCTGGACAAGCTGAATCCCACATATTCTAAATTGACTTTCCCGGATGTGACGATTAGATATCTGGTCAAAATGAAAACACTTTGTGAAGAAAACGGCGTGCAGTTCCATCTGCTGGCAGAGCCGCTCAAGGATATAGAACAGAGGCATGAAATAGAAAAAACACTGCGGGCAGAATATGAAAAAACAGAGCTTGCAGACTGTTTTCCAGATTATTTTGATCAGATCACATATTACCCGGAGGAACGGTTTTCCGATAATGTACATCCGGTCGGAACACGGGAAGAGCTCAATGAAATGATCCGCGCCATGCAGCGGAAATCCGGCTGTATGCAGGATCTTGTGCTGGAATAAAAGTGGAAAAAGTATCACGCAGAGCATAAAAGAGAAGAGATGAGAGGCAAAATGGCAACTTGTTATATTTATGGCGCAATGCCATGTGGTAGTACAGAGAAATTAGAAAAAGGCGATCTGCTGATCGCTGCAGATGGCGGCTATGCTTATCTGCAGGGACAAAAGCCGGATCTTGTCGTGGGAGATTTTGATTCGCTGGGATATGTACCGGAGGGCGAGCAGATCATCAGACATCCGGTGCAGAAGGATGATACGGATATGCTGCTTGCTGTCAGGGAAGGACTGAAAAGAGGCTATCGGAAGTTTGTGCTTTATGGCGGGATTGGTGGCAGACTGGATCATACGATCGCTAATCTTCAGGTGCTGGCTTTTTTGCAGGGGCAGGGCTGTCAGGCTGTTTTATACGGAGAGAAGGAAGAAGTGCATCTGCTCCATAATGAAACACTTATCTTTTCTGCCGGTAGAAAGGGGCTCCTTTCTGTATTTTCCTTTGAAAAAGAAGCAAGGGGCGTGACACTCCGCGGACTTGCCTATGAGCTGACAGATGCGGTGCTGACCAACACTTTCCCGATCGGTACCAGTAACGAATTTATCGGAACAGAAGCACAGATCATCGTTGCAGACGGGAGTCTGCTGGTAATCTGTGAGAGAGAACAGAAGTTATGATGTCAATGATCCCATCTCTTTTATAACTTTTTATTTCTTTTATAACTCTTTATAACTTTTGACAACGGTTTATTAAAAAAATAAAATCTTCTTCCTATTTGAAAGCGCATATGCTATACTACATCCATCTAAGCGGTCAGCCTGATCGCATCAAAAGATCCATTCGGATCGAATTACCCAAAGTAAATTGTTCAGAATACAAACAGGAAGGAGTTTTTATGCAAAAAACAGAATATGGTTACCGGAGAGCGGTAAGGATAGGGATCATCTGCCTTATTTTTGCCTTGTGTATGGGGGAATATGCCTTTGGCAGTGTTGTCGTGGATGAGGTGTTGATCGGCGGGCAGGAGGAGCAAGCGCCGGTTGATGCTGCGCCAGCGGCGCAGGAATCGGCGGAACCGGATGCATCGCAGCCCGTGTCGGAGGCACAAACAAAACCGGAATCACAGTCAACAATGGAACGGCAAGCAAAAACTGCCGATTCATATCCTGTGTCAGAATTGGATACAAGATCCGCAACTCCCGCACCAAGCTCCAAAGTCGCTGGAACACCACGACCGGATACAGAAGCACCCGGGCAGGAAAATTTCGCCACACCTGTAAGCAAAGCGGATGGCATGGGGACAGATCCCGGACAGTCCAAAGTCCCGGCAGAAAGCACAGCCTCAGTTTCCGCAAATGACAGACAGCAATTTCATGTACCAAATCAGGAAACGCAGACAAATGGGGATAAAACAGCCAAATCGGGAAATAGCAGTGGAAAAAATGGCAGTGGAGAGACTGCGAAACAGGAAAGGAAGGCACAGGAGCAGCCTTCTGTCTGGCAGGACACTGCAGAGACAACAGGCAAAGAAAAAACGGAAGGCGGTGAAGAAACGGAAGAAAAAACAGGAGGTCCGTTATTACCGGGTTTTATCATCCTTTGTATCGTATTGCTTCTGGCAGGCTGTATTTGCCTGCTCCGCGACAATAACATTGACTTGAAGAAATAAGACAGCTTATAATAGAGCCTGTGATATTTGATCGTGCTAATATCGGTGCGGAACCAAGGTCTTTCACCCACCTGTGAGCAGGCTTATGAGGGTTTAGACCTTTAGACCCTGGCATCATAGCAATTATATAGGAAAGAGATGCGATATGCAGTTTGAAGATAAGAAAATAAAAAACGGAATATTGTGGATCCTGATCCTGTTATCTGTCGTGGCAGCGGTAAATCAGCTCCTGATCGGCTTTGATATTGATGAAGGTTATGCGGTTTCCATGCCATTCCGGCTTCTGCAGGGAGATCACCTGTTTGCGGATATGTGGGAGGTACACCAGACTTCCGCGCTTCTGCCCGCAGCTTTTTTATGGCTGTTTTATCAGGTGACCGGATCGACCGCTTATATGGTGCTTTATCTGCGCATTGTTGCGACACTGCTACATCTTGGCATGACAGTGCTTATTTACAGAAAGACAAGAAAATATCTGACAGCGGACTGGAGCCTTTTATTTGCACTTTTGTATCTGAACCTCTTACCGAAGTGGATCATATCGCTGGATTTTTCCATGCAGCAGGTATGGGGACTTACCTTATTGTTTACATGCTTACTGGAAGAAAGAGGAACGGAGAAAAAACAGCTTTGGCAGGATTTTCTGGCGGGACTTTCCCTGGCATTTACAGTGCTTGCCTATCCGGGCATGGTGCTGTTATATCCGGCGGTTTTAGTGACGATCTGTATGTGTAACAAAGCACTTTCCGGGAAAGATAAATGCAGAAAATGTCTTCTTTTTACTGCAGGCTGTGCGGTCAGTGCAGTTGTATTCTTTCTATATATACTGCTGTTTATGCCGGTGGCTGATTTTCTTTCCGGTATTCCGAAGGTATTTATGGACGGAACCCACCAGTTTACAATGCAGACAAAGCTGCTTTTATATGGGCAGCAGTGGCTGAACGTGGCAAAGCAGCTATTGATCCTCAGTGTACTTCCGCTGCTTGCAGCACTTATCCTGCAGATCTTTAAGCAGAAGAAAAGGAAGGAAAAGGGCAGCCTGTTTCTGGCGTTCCTTTTGCTCTTTGTGGCAGAAACCTCTCTTTTGATGATCCTTGGCAATCTTGTTGGCATTCAGATGGGACCGTTCCATTTTCAAGTGCGTTATCTGCTGTTTTTCCTGTGCATCTGTATTGCCGGATGGAATGTGCGAAATACGGACAGACCACTGTTTTATGTGCCAATCTTCCTGATGCTGGTCGCATTTGTGGGCATTTTGGTATTTTCCAATGTAGGACCGGATTCGAGCAGCTCTTACCTGGGACTTGGCATTCTGGCGGGCTTTTCTTTGCTTTTGAAAAAATATCCGCAAAAAGAACAGCTATTATTTGCGACGACAGTGCTTTTTGTGCTCAGCCTGTTGTTCTGCAAGGGGTATTATGTGCGCATTACGGAATATGGGCCTTCCACAGTCAGACAGCAGAGAGTTCAGGTGACGGAAGGAGCACTTGCCGGGATTTATGTACTACCCGAAGAGGCGGAGCAGTATATGCAGGAGCATGAGACGGTGCAATGTGTGACACAGCCGGATGATAAGCTGCTGTTTCTGGGAACGGACGGTATTTTGAATTTATCCGCAAACTGCCCATTTGTTTCACCGTCTACGATCAGTACGCCGGCATTTAATGAGCAGTGGGTGGAATATTTTACAGAATACCCGGAAAAAGAGCCGACGGTGATCGTACTGGCTAAGAATACGATCGATAACAGAGAGAAATTTTTTGCACAGAATCCGTTTGGAAAATGGATTGCGGAAAAATATGATAGATTGCATATGGAAGAAACAGAATCTTTGTGTATAATAAAGAAGGAAAAATCTGAATGATAGCAGGACTGAAAGAAAACAGAGAAAGCAGGAGGCAGCACAGATGAGTTGGGAAGAGAACGTCAGAAAGGTTGTGCCTTATACACCGGGGGAACAGCCGAACAAAGCGCATATGATCAAATTAAATACAAATGAATGTCCTTATCCGCCCGCACCGGGTGTGACAGAGGCACTTGCCGGATTAAAGCCGGAGGATTTCCGTTTATACCCGGATCCGAACGCAGACAGTCTGGTCAGCGTACTGGCAGAGTATTACGGACTGGAAAAGGAAAACGTATTTGTCGGCGTTGGTTCCGATGATGTGCTGGCACTTGCTTTTCAGACATTCTTTAACAGTGACAGACCGATCGTATTTCCGCAGATCACATATTCCTTTTATGATGTGTGGGCAGATCTTTACAAAATCCCATATGAGAAAAAGCCGCTGGCAGCGGATTTCCACATCCGCAAGGAAGACTATATGGGAGCAAACGGCGGTGTGATCTTCCCGAATCCCAATGCACCGACAGGCCTTTTGGAGGATCTTTCCGTGATCGAGGAGATCGTGCAGGCAAATCCTGATGTCGTAGTGATCGTGGATGAAGCATATATTGATTTTGGGGGAGAAAGTGCGCTGCCACTGATCAAAAAGTATGACAATCTGCTTGTGGTACAGACATTTTCCAAATCGCGCGCCATGGCGGGCATGCGGATTGGATATGCGATGGGAAACGCAAAGCTGATCCGGTATCTGAATGATGTGAAGTTTTCAACCAATTCCTATACAATGAACCGTCCGTCCCTGCTGCTGGGCGTTGCGGCGGTAAAAGATGATGCGTATTTTAAACAGACAACGGCAAAGATCGCAGCAACCCGCGAGCGGGTAAAGCAGGCACTGAAGGAGCTTGGTTTTACTTTCCCGGATGCAAAGAGCAACTTTATTTTTGCAACGCATAAGAGCGTGCATGCGGTAGAACTGTTTGAAGCACTGAAGCAGCAGAATATTTATGTCCGTCATTTTTCGGATCCGCTGATCGATAATTATCTGCGCATCACGATCGGAACAGATGAGGAAATGGACGCATTTATCAGCTTTGTACGTTCTTATCTGCAGAAAAAAGAATAATAAGTAAAAAATAAAAGGAGTATTTATGTTGAAAAAATATTTATTGGTGTTTTTTGTTTCTATGGTGCCACTGATCGAGCTGCGAGGTGCGATTCCGTATTCCCAGCTTCCGCGCGTCAGTCTGCCGCTTCTGCAGGCATATATTGTCGCTGTGATCGGAAATATGGTTCCGGTTCCGTTTATTTATCTTTTTGCAAGACGTGTGCTGGAATGGGGCGCTGATAAGCCGGTGATCGGTAAGTTTTTCCGTTTCTGTCTGGAAAAAGGTGAAAAGGGTGGACAAAAGCTGCAGGAAAAGGCAGGAAGAGGACTTTTTGTGGCACTGCTTCTATTTGTCGGTATTCCGCTGCCGGGCACAGGCGCATGGACAGGAACACTCGCTGCCAGCATTCTGGATATGGATTTTAAATCCAGTATTACAGCGGTCATGCTTGGCGTGGTCTTAGCCGGTATCATTATGGGTGCGGCAAGTGCCGGTCTGTTCGGCGCACTGGGTGCTATTTTCTAGGAGGCAGCTATGGCAAGTTACGAAAGTTTTGCAAAGGTATACGATGAACTCATGGACAATGTTCCTTATGACACATGGACGGAGCATCTGATCAGAGATCTGAAGGAATACGACATAATAGATGGGCTGATCTGTGAACTTGGCTGTGGAACCGGAAATGTCACGACAAGGCTCAGTAAAGCCGGATATGATATGATCGGTGTGGATGATGCAGAGGAAATGCTTTCCGTTGCAAGAGAAAAGCAGGACAGCGAACAGATCCTGTATTTACAGCAGGATATGCGCAGCTTTGAGCTTTACGGAACGGTCAGAGCCGTGGTCAGCATCTGCGACTGTATGAATTATCTGCTGGAAGAGGAAGATCTTCTCAAGACATTCCAGCTTGTTAATAATTATCTGGATCCTGACGGCATTTTTATTTTTGATTTCAATACAATCTATAAATATAAGGAAGTCATGGGTGATACCGTCATAGCGGAAAACCGGGAAGATTGCAGCTTTATCTGGGAAAACTACTATGATGTGGAGGAAGAGATCAATGAATATGACCTGACGATCTTTGTACAGACGCAGGAAGATCTCTTTCAGAGATTTACGGAAACGCATCTGCAGCGCGGCTATACGCTCGAACAGATGCAGGAAATCCTGCAAAAAGCGGGACTTGTATTTTTAAAAGCAATCGATGTGGATACGCAGGGGGAAGTAACAGAGCAGACGGAGCGGATCTGTATCATTGCCAGAGAACATGGAAAACGAAAGGAAGCATGATTTTGTCAGATTATATTGTAAGAGCAACGGCAAAGCAGGCACAGATCAGAGCCTTTGCCATTACTTCAAGAGAACTTGTAGAAACAGCACGTCAGAAGCACAATACCTCTCCGGTCGTTACAGCCGCACTTGGCAGATTACTCAGTGCAGGTGCAATGATGGGCAGCATGTTAAAGGCGGATACGGATATACTGACGCTGCAGGTAAAGGGCGACGGTCCGATGCACGGACTGACGGTAACAGCAGATGCAAAGGCACGTGTCAAAGGCTATGCGGATGTACCGGATGTTCTTCTGCCACCGAATGCAAAAGGCAAGCTGGATGTTGGCGGCGCGATCGGAAACGGTATTTTAAGTGTGATCAAGGATATGGGACTGAAGGAGCCTTACTGTGGACAAACCGTATTGCAGACAGGTGAGATCGCGGAAGATCTGACCTATTATTTCGCAACCTCCGAGCAGGTTCCTTCCTCAGTTGGTCTGGGTGTCCTGATGAATAAGGATAATACTGTCAGACAGGCAGGCGGCTTTATCGTCCAGCTCATGCCATTTGCGGAGGAAGAAACGATCGAGCAGTTAGAGCAGAACCTGAGCCACATTTCGAGTGTAACCTCTATGCTGGAAGAGGGAAAAACGCCGGAAGGTATTCTGGAAGTTTTATTTGAAGGAATGGATCTGGAGATCGTGGATATGATGCCTGCTTCCTTCTACTGCAACTGCAGCAAGGAGCGTGTGGAGAAAGCGATCATTTCCGTTGGAAAAAAAGAAATTACCGAGATGATCCGGGAAGAAAAACCGATCGAGGTGAATTGTCATTTCTGTAACACTGCGTATACGTTTACGCCGCAGGAATTGCAGGAATTGCTTAAAAAGTGTACAAAATAGAGTCAAATGAGGAGGATGGAACATGCAGCACGGTTTTATCAAGGTAGCTGCCATTACACCACAGATCAGGGTGGCAGATCCGTATTATAATGCAGAAAAAATATGTGAGAAGATTGCAGAGGCAGAAGAGCATGGCGCAAAGATCATGGTATTTCCGGAGCTGTGTCTGACCGGGTATACGTGTCAGGATCTGTTTTTACAGGATACGCTGCTTTCTGCGGCAGAAGACGCACTCAGACAGATCGTCGCCGCAAGTGATGGGATCGATGCACTGATCTTTGTCGGACTTCCTTATGAAAAAGATGGCAAGCTTTATAATGTGGCAGCAGCGATCAACTGCGGCGAACTGATGGGATTTGTGCCAAAGAAAAATATCCCGATGTACGGTGAATTTTATGAAGGACGGCATTTTACACCGGGCAATCGTCTGCCGGTGATCGTAGAGTTTGACGGACAGGAAGTACCGTTTGGAACCGATATTTTATTTACGGCGGATGCGATTCCGGGTCTTTGTGTGGCGGCAGAGCTTTGTGAGGATCTCTGGACGCCTGATACCCCGTCTACTTCCCATGCACTTGCAGGGGCAACGGTGATCGTCAACCTTTCTGCTTCCGATGAAACAGTCGGAAAGGACAGCTACCGGGAGATGCTTGTCAGCGCAACGAGTGCAAGATTGCTCTGTGGTTATATTTATACAAGTGCGGGAGAAGGCGAATCTACACAGGATCTTGTTTTCGGCGGACATAATCTGATCGCGGAAAACGGAACGATTTTAAAAGAGGCGAAGCGTTTCACAAATGAAACGGTTTATGCGGATCTGGATATCGAAAGGATCCGTCTGGAAAGAAGGAAGATGTCCACTTTTACGCCGGATCAGAATCCGGAATATATGGTAGTGCCGGTTGCACTTGTCCGGGATGAAACCTATCTAGAACGAGAGTTCCCAATGCTTCCGTTCGTTCCTTCCGTTGCAGAAGAGAGGAACAGACGCTGTGAAGAAATTTTGTCGATCCAGTCCTGCGGGCTGAAAAAGCGTTATGCGCATACTGGCTGCCAGACTGCGGTGATCGGTATTTCAGGTGGTCTGGATTCCACACTTGCCCTGCTTGTGACAGTCCGCGCATTTGATATGCTGGGACTGAAAAGAGAAAATATTCTGGCTGTGACCATGCCATGCTTTGGCACAACGGACAGAACGTATGACAATGCCTGTAAACTTGCTAAAACGCTTGGTGCCACACTGATCGAGGTAGACATTAAGGCTTCTGTAAAACAGCATTTTGCGGATATCGGACAGGATATGGGTGTGCATGATGTGACGTACGAAAACGGACAGGCAAGAGAGAGGACACAGGTGCTGATGGATATTGCCAACCAGAAGGGCGGTATGGTGATCGGTACAGGTGATATGTCAGAGCTGGCACTTGGCTGGGCAACGTATAACGGAGATCATATGTCCATGTACGGCGTGAATGCGGGAGTTCCGAAAACGCTTGTCCGCCATTTGGTTCGTTATTATGCGGATACTTGTGAATATGAGGAATTACAGGCTGTACTTCTGGATGTGCTGGATACGCCGGTAAGCCCGGAGCTGCTTCCACCGGAAAACGGTACGATCTCCCAGAAGACAGAAGATCTGGTCGGCCCTTATGAACTGCATGATTTCTTCCTGTATTATATGCTGCGTATGGGTTTTGCGCCGGACAAGATCTACCGGATCGCCTGTATGGCATTTGCAGGTGTCTACGATGAAGAAACAATACTGAAGTGGCTGAAAACATTTTATAAGCGTTTCTTTGCACAGCACTTTAAACGTTCCTGTCTGCCGGATGGCCCGAAGGTCGGTAGTGTTGCGGTATCACCCCGGGGAGATCTGCGAATGCCATCGGATGCATCCGCAAGGATCTGGCTCGAGAAGCTGGAGGAACTGTAGAAGCCGGAATGTCAGCTTTCCGGCTGTTCATCGGCTGTGGGCACAGCTTTTTGCAAGGTCTGTGTGATCGCACCGAGAAGAACGCTGCTCGTATACCTGTTTTCATCGGAAAAGGTGATCTGGTCAAGTGGCTGCCCAGCATAGATCTGACTGACGAGCGTATCAAAGGATGGCTCAATGAGAGGATACATGGTAGTCACAGCTTCACTTAAATTGACAAGCCGTATGGAATTGATATGTTCTGCATCAAGCACGATCTCGATTTCCAGACTATTTTGTCCGAGTGCAAGTGAAGTGGTATAGACACCCGGTATGTAGCTTGTGGTTGTGGTTTCCTGTGTCTGTTTTTTATCCGGGACAAACATCATGACGAGAAGCACGATAAACAGGATGCCAAGCAGGACAAAGATACCGGTATAGATCAGCTCTTTCATATGAAGGACAACAATTTTTGTTTTAGAGTGCATGATCTGCCTCCCAAAGTAAGATTTGTATAGCATATGAACCGGGACAAAAAAGTATGACAGTGATTATATGCGATATTGACAAACGCACAGTTCAGCTGTTATCATAGACAAGAACAAAGGCGTTCTTACGGGAGTAAGAGCGCCCTTTTTTGTCATGGCGATGAGGAGAATGGATGCCATGCTTGCATGGACAGACATTCGACGACCGCTGATCAGAGCGAGGAAGAAAACCAAACACATTTCAATATCAACTAAGAAATAGAAAGGGAAAGGAAAAGGAATATGAAAAAGACCTACACACGAGAAGATGTGATCGCAGAGGTACAGGATAAAGATGTGGAGTTTATCCGCCTGCAGTTCACGGATATGTTCGGACAACTGAAAAATCTGGCAATTACATCCAGCCAGCTGGAACGTGCGCTGGATAACCGTTTCTCCTTTGACGGATATGCGGTAAACGGTTTTGAGAACGGAGAACGTTCCGATCTGTATCTGTATCCTGATTACAATACATTGGAGATCTTCCCATGGAGACCACAGCAGGGAAAAGTAGCAAGACTGATCTGTGATGTTTATACTGCGGATGGCAAGCCGTATGAAGCTGATCCGCGCTACATTTTAAAACGTGCTATTGGGCATGCAGCAGAGCTTGGTTACTCTTTCCAGGTCGGACCGGAATGTGAATTTTTTTTATTCCACACAGATGAAAACGGACTACCTACCACACTGACACACGAGCAGGCAGGCTATCTGGATCTGAGCCCGCTTGATCTTGGCGAAAATGCCAGACGTGATATGGTGCTGACACTTGAGGACATGGGCTTTGTCATTGAAGCTTCCCACCATGAAAAAGCACCTGCACAGCATGAGATCGATTTCCAGTATGATGAGGCACTTGCAACGGCTGATAATATCATGACGTTCAAGATGTCAGTCAAGTCGATCGCAAAGCGTCATGGTCTGCATGCAACCTTTATGCCAAAGCCGAAATACAATGAGAACGGCTCCGGTATGCATATCAATATGTCACTGTTCCATGATGGCAAAAACATTTTTGCCGATGAAAAGGATAAGATGGGACTCAGCAAGGAGGCATATTATTTTATCGGTGGTCTGATGAAGCATATGAAGGGAATCACAGCCCTGACCAATCCACTGGTAAATTCGTATAAACGTCTTGTTCCGGGCTATGAAGCACCGGTTTATATTGCGTGGAGTACAACAAACAGAAGTCCGCTCATTCAGATTTCTGCAGGGAAAGGCGCAGCAACCAAGGTGGAACTCCGCTCGCCGGATTCCGCTGCCAATCCGTATCTGGCACTTGCGGTCTGCTTAGAGGCAGGTCTTGACGGTATCCGGAATAAGATCATGCCGCCAAAGAGTGAGAATTGTAATCTGTTTGAGATTTCCTTAGAAGAATGCCATAAAAAGGGAATTGAAGTATTACCGGGCACTTTATATGAAGCAGTACAGGAAATGGAAAAAGATCCGCTGATCAAAAAGGTGCTGGGAGAAGATATGTTTACCAAGTACGTGGATGCCAAGCATGCGGAATGGGATGAAAGTAAGCGGCAGATCACACAGTGGGAACTGGATCAGTACCTGTTCAGATTCTGACACCGTTCCGAGTAGTTTTATGAGAGAGAACGGATAAAACGAAAGGAGGTGTTCGTGTGACCAGCATAATTGTAGTATTACCGAAACTGGATGACAGTAAAACAATTAAGAACCTGCTGGTACGAAACGGATTTCAGGTCGCGGCGGTCTGCGGATCGGGTTCGCAGGCAATCAGTGTCGCGGATAATCTGGATGACGGTATTGTAATATGTGGCTATAAACTTGTTGATATGATGTATTCTGAGTTGCACGACTATCTGCCTCCGGGATTCGAAATGTTGCTTATGGCTTCCAGCCATCTGCTGGCAGAATGTGTGGGAAGTGATATCATGTCACTGTCCATGCCATTGAAGCTTCACGATCTTTTAAATACCGTGGAACTGATGACCAACTCGATCGAATATAAGAGAAAGAAACGCAAATCCCAGCCAAGGACAAGAAAGCCGGAGGAGATCGCCTTGATCAACGAGGCAAAGGCACTCCTGATGAGCCGGAATAACATGACTGAGGAAGAGGCGCACAGATACATACAAAAATGCAGTATGGACAGCAGCACCAATCTGGTCGAAACCGCCCAGATGGTACTCGCAGTGATGCAATAATTGTAATGATTTTGCAAAGCAAAATCATTATGTAGCCTCAGCCATTGCCGAAGGCAATGGCTGAGGTTCCCGTAATTGTCGTATATTTGCGAAGCCTGTCACATATTTGCGAAGCAAATGTGCGATTAAAATGTGCGACTAAAATGTGCGACTAAAATGTACGACTAAATAACAAAACGGAACAATCCGTAGGGTATCGTAAGTCTAATAAAATAAGTTCTATAACAGAAAGGCGAAATTATGAAATTCACAAAAATGCACGGCTGTGGCAACGATTACGTCTATGTCAACGGCTTTACAGAAAAAGTTGCCGATAAACCAAAGGCAGTTGTCGCACTTAGTGACAGACACTTTGGAATCGGTTCCGATGGCGTGATCTTCATCAATCCATCGCAGCAGGCTGATTTTGAAATGGAAATGTATAATGCCGATGGCACCAGGGCGGAAATGTGCGGAAACGGAATCCGCTGTGTCGGTAAATATGTATATGACCATGGCATGACAGATAAAACAAGTATTACCGTCGAAAGCTTCGGTAAAGTGAAATACCTGGATCTGACCGTGGAAAACGGAAAAGTTGTAAAAGTAAAAGTGAATATGGGTAAGCCAGAGCTAACTGCAAAGGACGTGCCTGTCGTATCGGTACACGAGCAGGTGATCGACGAAGAGATCATTGTAAAAGAAAAGTCATACCGCATGACCTGCGTGTCTATGGGTAATCCGCATGCAGTTGTCTTTATGGATGATGTAGAGCATCTGGCGATCGAGGAGATCGGTCCTTATTTTGAAAATCATGAAAGATTCCCTAATCGTACCAATACCGAATTTGTACAGGTAATTGATGACAGTCATGTAAAAATGCGTGTCTGGGAACGTGGTACGGGTGAAACGCTTGCCTGCGGAACAGGCTGCTGTGCAACGGCTGTGGCATGTGTTTTAAATCGCCTCACGGGAGCACATGTGACGGTACAGGTGCTGGGCGGTGAAATTGAGATCTACTGGGATCAGAAAGAAAACCTTGTTTATATGACCGGCCCTGCAGTGACCGTCTTTGAAGGAGAAACGGAGGAAGCATATGTTTAAAGTAAACGAAGACTATTTAAAGTTACCCGGCAGTTACCTTTTTTCCACGATCGGAAAGAAAGTAAACGCATTTGCAAAGGAGAACCCGGATAAAAAGATCATCCGTCTGGGAATCGGCGATGTGACCCAGCCACTTGCACCGGTGATCATTGATGCACTGCATAGTGCGGTTGCGGAGATGGGCGTAGCAGAAACCTTCCATGGCTATGCACCGGATCTTGGGTATGAATTTTTGCGAAAAGCTATTGCGGAAAATGATTATAAGCTGCGTGGCTGTGATATCAGCCCGGATGAAATTTTTGTATCGGATGGTGCCAAGTGCGATTCCGGTAACATTCAGGAAATATTTGCCAAGGATAACAAGATCGCTGTCTGTGACCCTGTTTATCCGGTTTATGTAGATACCAATGTTATGGCAGGAAGAGCAGGCGAGTATGATCCGAAGACAGAAACATGGAGCAATGTGATCTATATGCCATGTACCGCAGAAAATGATTTTGCACCGGAGCTGCCAAAGGAAGTACCTGATATCATTTATCTGTGCTTTCCAAACAATCCGACCGGTTCCACGATCACAAAGCCGCAGCTGCAGGAATGGGTTAATTATGCAAATAAGCATGGCAGTGTGATCATTTATGATGCGGCATATGAAGCTTATATCAGTGAGGACAATGTACCACACAGTATTTATGAATGTGAAGGGGCAAGAACCTGTGCGATCGAACTGCATTCCTTCTCCAAAAATGCAGGCTTTACGGGAGTTCGTCTTGGCTATACGGTAGTACCGAAGGATCTGAAGGCAGGAGATGTGATGCTGCATTCTCTCTGGGCAAGAAGACATGGTACAAAATACAACGGAGCACCTTATATCCAGCAGCGTGCAGGTGAAGCTGTTTACAGTCCGGAAGGTAAGAAGCAGTTAGCAGAACAGGTTGCTTATTACATGAAAAATGCAGCATACATCAAGGAAGGCTTGAAGAGCGCAGGCTATACGGTTTCCGGTGGTGTGAATGCGCCTTATATCTGGCTGAAAGCACCAAACGGTATGACAAGCTGGGAATTCTTTGATTATCTGCTGGAAAAGGCAAATGTAGTCGGAACACCTGGTTCAGGCTTTGGCCCAAGCGGAGAAACATATTTCCGTCTGACTGCATTCGGTACTTACGAAAACACAGTAGAAGCGATTGAGAGAATCAAGAAGCTGTAAGTATATGATTTGAGATGACGCAAACATGTGTTTCAAGAAGAGGTAAGTAATAGACTCACGAAGTTGTAAATGCATGGTTCATGAAGTATTAAGTGTATGGCTCAATATGAAGTTTTAATTTTGGTTTGTTATGTTATGTGGTAGATAGACAGGTAGTGTGTAAAATACCCGGGAACACCTTATTATAAGTTATAAGGTTCTCCCGGGTAAACTATTTTCCGGGGGAATTATTTCCAGAATAATCCTTGACAAAATACCGGATATCCATGAATAAATAGTAAAAAACGGGATCCTGCAAACCCAACAAAAAAGTAGATACAAAATGAAAAAATTGATGTAGAATATCCATAAATGGTTGACACAGAAACGTAATACTACTGTCAGAAAGGAGTTTTATGTGACAGATCAAGAATTTGAATCATGCATGATCCTGATGACACAGGGAGACCGGGAAGGCCTCCGCCTTGTGTATGAGGAATATATCGGTTACATTTATGCAATCGTGCTGGATGTACTGAAGAATAAAGAGAATGCGGAGGACATAAGCACGGATTTCTTTTTGAAGCTCTGGCATATAGCGGATACTTATAAGCCGGGCAACGGACACAGAGGCTGGATGGCACGCATTGCAAGAAATATGTCGATTGACTTTATCCGAAAGCATAAAAGGGAAGAACTGAATGATATGCAGCAGGCGGCAGAGGAAGGTGACAGAGAAGGCGCAGGCAGTCTGTATGAGGGTGATGTGACGAGCCAGATCGAGGAGGAAGTGATCTCGCAGATGTCATTGACGGAAGCTCTTTCGTATCTGAATGAAAAGGAGAGGGAGGTCATCAATCTGAAGATCATTGCGGATATGACCTTTAAAGAAATAGCGGAGCTTTTGCAGACGCCGATGGGTACGATCACCTGGCGGTATCAGAGTGCGATCAAAAAGCTTAGGAGATGTGGATATGAGTAAGAAGTTTGAAGAAGCGTATAAAGAGTATTTAAACAGCCAGGCACCGGATCTGTGGGGGCGGATCAATGACAGGCTGGATGCAAAGCAGCAGGATTGTCTGGGAAGAATGGCAGACGATAATGTGGCAGAACTGCGCCGGCAGAAGCATCGACGCGCAAAAAAGAACCGTGGCAGATATATTCGTCTGTACGGTGCGATCGCAGCCTGTGTGGCGGCTCTCATTTTGGCAGTTCCGGTTCTGCGTATAGTCAAAGGCGGCTCCGGTAGTCAGATGGACAGTTATGAGCTGGCAAAGGTTGAAAACGGTGAAATCGAAAATATTACAGAAGAGGCGGCAGAAGAAGCTGCTCAGCCTGCTGAGGAGACAACGCAGATGGCAGCTGCGGATACAGCCGGACCAGAGACAGATGGGATCAGCGTTGTAGAAACAAATGAAGCCGCTGCGCAGGAAAATGAACAGGCGCAGGAACCTTCGGATGAAGCAGCGAGCAGTGAAGAAGATGGCAATGCAGTAGATGCAAATGTGATGGAAAGCAGTACACTGGCAGCAGAAGCCGGTAATACATGTGTTGTTCTTTATGAAGATATCAAAGTAAAGATCTTGACAGAAGATGTGCGGGAGGATGGCATCTATTACACTGCTGAGGTAACGGCAAGTGCGTATGAAGATGCTTTTTCGGTAGGAACAACCTGTAATTTATATGCGGATACCGATGCACAACCGCTTGTGGCGGAACAGGAATACACACTGACTTTGGCAGCAGGAGAGCGGGCAGAATACTATAAGATAGTGCAATAAGAACGGAAGAATTCTGATGAAATTACTATGAGAAGATACGCATGATATTATTTGTGCTAATTTTGCATGAAAAGCGACCACTTTTGTAAAATCCCTTTTCAAATTGTATAAAAATGCGTACAATAAGACGCGTAAAGGGGTTAATGAGAATTAAATATACTTGCAATATTTGCAATAAAGTGACCGCATGTTTGAAATAATAACAGGCGGTCATTTTATGTTATGGCGACGAGGAAAATGCACGCATTTATGCGGTGCGTTTGACGACCGCTAATCAGAGCGAGATTCGCAGAGCGTATCTCGTCTCTGTTATGGCGACGAGGAAGATGCATGATATTTTCCGGAAGTGTCAGGGGATTACGGTGAAAAATTTTGTTTGACTTTTTGAAAAGAGACAAATATAATAAGGCATTGAACGAGTAGCAAATCTGCGTAAATCCGGTTTGTTACTCGTTTTTGTTATGGCGATGAGGAAAATGCACGCATTTATGCGGTGCGTTTGACGACCGCTAATCAGAGCGAGATTCGCAGAGCGTATCTCGTCTCTGTTATGGCGACGAGGAAGATGCATGATATTTTCCGGAAGTGTCAGGGGATTACGGTGAAAAATTTTGTTTGACTTTTTGAAAAGAGACAAATATAATAAGGCATTGAACGAGTAGCAAATCTGCGTAAATCCGGTTTGTTACTCGTTTTTGTTATGGCGATGAGGAAAATGCACGCATTTATGCGGTGCATTTGACGACCGCTAATCAGAGCGAAACTCGCAAAGCGTGTTTCGTCTCTGTGTTCATAATATGCCATGAAAAAGTGTGTAGCTTATCAGCGTAAGTCCAGCTTGTGCGATAAGTGCACACTTTTTTTGCAGAAAAGGAGGATTCAGTTAAGATGGCAGAAAGTAACAAAATGAAGGAAATGCCGGTCAATAAGCTCATGGTACAGATGGGAATACCGATGATCTTATCGATGGCATTGCAGGCGGTTTACAATATTGTGGACAGTGCCTTTGTCGGAAACATGCAGGTGGGAAGTGAAACTGCGTTGAATGCGCTTACTCTTGTATTCCCGGTGCAGATGCTTATGGTAGCGGTTGCAATCGGAACCGGTGTGGGAACCAATGCACTTCTTGCAAGAACGTTAGGGCAGGGTAACTCGGAAAAGGCAGCTAAAGTGGCAGGGAACAGTCTGTTTCTGGGTGTTATTATCTATGTAGTCTGTTTGTTGTTTGGTATTTTCGGTGTAAAGGCGTATATTTCATCTCAGACTGTCGACCGGGAAGTCCTGACAATGGGTGTCAGCTACTTACGAATATGCTGTGTATTTTCATTTGGTATTGTATTCTTTTCCCTGTTTGAAAAACTATTGCAGGCGACAGGACGCTCTCTTTATTCCACGATCGGGCAGATTGCAGGTGCCGTGATCAATATCATCCTTGATCCGATCATGATCTATGGGATTGGTCCGGTTCCGGAAATGGGTGTGGAAGGAGCTGCTTATGCAACTGTGATCGGACAGGTTGCATCAGCAGTGCTGCTCTTTGCTTTCCATGCAAAATTAAATAAAGAATTTGCACATGGAGTAAGCTGCATGAAACCGGATACATTAATCGTAAAGGAAATCTATGCGATCGGACTTCCGGCGATCATAGCGCAGGCACTGATGTCTGTTATGGTATATGTCATGAATCTGATCCTGAAATTCAATCCGGCCGCCCAGACAGCATACGGTCTGTTTTATAAAGTGCAGCAGTTTGTATTGTTTCTTGCTTTTGGGCTTCGTGATGCAATTACGCCGATCATTGCATTTGCCTATGGAATGCACAGCAAAAAGAGAATCAGGGAAGGTATCAGATATGGTCTTATTGATACGGCGGTTCTTATGGTCATTGGTATAGCGATCACGGAGCTCTTTCCGGGAGCATTTGCAACGCTGTTTAATGCCGGACAGTCCAGATTTTATTTTATAGGAGCGATGCGGGTCATTTCGATCAGCTTTCTCTTTGCAGGTATCAATGTTGCCTATCAGGGAATTTATCAGGCGCTGAACGGTGGCATGGAATCACTTGTGATCTCTCTGCTCAGACAGCTTGTCATTATTCTGCCATTGGCAGGAATCTTTTCCGCGATCGTCAGAAACGGACATGCAGGTGTATCGCTTATCTGGTGGGCATTTCCGATCACGGAACTGATAGCATGTCTGGCAGGGTATGCATTTTTAAAGCGGATCAGAAAGACGAAGGTTGACAGTTTAAAATAGGGAGGAATCAAAATGGCAGTGAAAATTATTACGATCAGCAGAGAGTTTGGAAGCGGCGGCCACTTTATCGGAGAAGAAGTGGCAAAGAAGCTTGGAATGAAATATTATGATAAAGATATCATCGGACAGATCGCAGAGCAGTCTGGATTCTCACCGGACTATATCCGGGAACATGCAGAATTATCGCCAAAGAAAGGGTTGTTTGCTTATGCGTTTGCGGGGCGCGACAGCACAGGAAAATCCGTGGAGGATCTGGTATATGAGGCACAGAGAAAAGTCATTCTGGAAATCGCAGAAAAAGAAAGCTGTGTGATCATAGGACGGAACGCAGACTTTATCCTGCGGGAAAGAGCGGATGTTCTCAATGTTTTTATCCATGGGGATCTGCATGAGAAAACAGAACGGATCTGCAAATTATACAGTGTCAAAGAAGCTGAGGCTGTAAAAATGATGGCAGATATTGATAAACGCCGTATGACGAATTACAATTTTTATACCAATCAGAAATGGGGCATGGCAGGCAATTATACACTGTCATTGAACAGTTCACAGCTTGGATATGATAAATGCCAGAAGCTGATCCTGGGTTGTGTAAAATAGAACTTTGACGATTGCTGATCAGAGTGAAAGGGAGAAAAACAAAACCGGTAGAACTGCTTTCTAATTTCGCCATGACAGCCTTTTCATCATTTTTCATTGTCAGCAGATGTTTGTGCAATATTTCACCGGAGCGGGTAAGAAAAAGCTGTTTGTTTTGATAACGGAAGAGTGAAGTATGATATTGTTCTTCTAAAAAACGGATATGTTGCGAAACAGCCGGTTGTATAGGGACTCTTTAATAATAAAATATATTTATTGTCCGATAGAATTATATAATTTTACCTTATTGATGCCCAGTGGTACAATTTCGTACAGAAAAGAAAGAGAGGTTATCAACAAATGAACTTCATGAAGAAAAACGGAGCCGGTATTCTGGTCTGCCTTGCCATAGCTGTTCCATCATGGCTGCTTGGAAAGGCATTTCCTGTGGTAGGAGGAGCGGTGACTGCGATCATAGCGGGTATGATCATCGCAATGTTCTGGAACAAGAAGGGGAAAGCAGAGGCAGGGATCAAATGGACTTCCAAAGTGATCCTGCAGACAGCGGTTGTACTGCTGGGATTCGGCATGAATCTGGGCGTGATCTTCCAGACAGGAAAACAATCTCTGCCAATCATCCTCTGTACGATCACAACATCACTTGTTATTGCGTGGATCCTGCAAAAAGTGCTCAAAGTACCTGCAAATACATCTATACTGGTCGGCGTTGGATCCTCTATTTGTGGAGGCTCTGCGATCGCAGCAACTGCACCTGTCATTGGCGCAGATGACGATGAAATTGCACAGTCGATCGCGGTCATTTTCTTCTTTAATGTGCTTGCGGCAATTTTCTTCCCACTACTCGGGAAGGCGATCGGATTTGACACGTTGCACGGAGAATCATTTGGTATCTTTGCGGGAACGGCGATCAATGATACATCATCTGTCACTGCTGCGGCATCTACATGGGACAGTATGTGGAACCTTGGAAGTGAGACATTGAATAAGGCAGTAACGGTAAAGCTGACAAGAACGCTTGCTATTATACCGATCACACTCGGTTTATCCCTGATACGTGCCAAAAAGAGTGCAAAAGAAGGAAAGCAGGCTGCAAAGTTCAGCTTAAAGAGAGCATTCCCTATGTTTATCCTGTACTTTGTGATCGCGGCGGTCATTACAACAGTCTGTATCCATATGGGCATTGATGCAGGTGTATTTCAGCCGATCAAAGAACTGTCCAAGTTTATGATCATAATGGCGATGGCGGCGATCGGATTAAACAGTAATGTGATCCAGCTCATCAAAACAGGCGGGAAACCGATCCTGGTAGGAGCTTCCTGCTGGTGTGGCATCACGATCGTAAGCCTTATTATGCAGCATATTATGAACATTTGGTAATTGCCCGGAAGCAGAGAAATAGTAAATAATTTTATATGGTAAAATACGCGAAATTTGCATGAAGTCCGTGAAAAATAAGCCGGAGAATGTTACAATACGTGTGTGAAATCAGAAGAAGTATAACTTGAATCTATATACGAAGGGAATCAAAATGATAGGATTTGGAACAGTGATTAACAGCGTCAGTGTTCTGTTTATTGCGATCGCCGGTGCGATACAGGATGGACTTCTTGGCGATTACTCCACGCTGGCAGTCAAGTCGGTTCTGGATTTTATCATTGTGGCTGTCATGACAGAAGCGGCGGTAGCTTATCTATCGCTGATCGGATCGGAGCAGCCTATCTGCCTTGGCAGTTTTAGAACCTTGATGCGAGAGAGAATTGGATGAAGAAAGGGGCTCAGATATGGAAAAGAAGATTGCTGTGCTGTTTCCGGGGATTGGTTATCATACAGACAAACCATTGTTATATTACAGTAAAAAGCTGGCAAGAAAACGGGGATATGAAATCGTAGAAGTGAAATATGGACCATTGCCATCCGGTGTAAAGGGAAATGCGGAAAAGATGCGCAAGGCTTTTGAAATGGCACTTATCTATGCGACGGAGCAGCTTGCGGAAATTGATTTTGCAGCTTATGATGCAGTGCTCTTTATTTCCAAAAGCGTCGGAACCGCTGTGGCAGCAGCTTATGCAAATAAATTTGCAATTTTGCCCGGGCAGATTTATTATACGCCGGTAGTGGAGTCCTTTGACGCGATCGGACAGAACGGAATTGTATTTCATGGAACAGCAGATCCGTGGGCGGAAACAGAGCAGATCAAGGCAGCGTGCAGGCAGAGAAATCTGCCGCTATATCTGACGGAGCGTGCAGATCATTCAATGGAAACGGGAGATGTGGAACAGGATCTTCTGATCATGCGTGATATCATGCAGAAGACGGCTGCGTATATGGATGAGCAATAGAGATCACGATGAGATTACCGGAAGCGAAGGAGACGTCATCATGTGTAAAATGGAGTGGATGAAAAAAATAATCATTATCTGGATCGGCTCGATCATTGCGGCCTATGGCATTACACTTGCAATGTACGCGGGATTCGGCGGTGCTACCTTGGCGGTATTATGGCAGGGGATCTCTAAAACATTTCATATCAGTATAGGTATGGCATCTATGATCGTAGCTGTAGGGATGCTCATATTTGTATTTTTCTATGACAGATCACAGCTCCACATTGGCACGGTTCTTTATCAGATCGTATATAGCCTTTGCGTAGATCTGTTTGCAAATGCACATATATATAGTAGACATATGTGGATCAACGTACTGCTTATGCTGTTGGGTATTATACTCTTTGCAATCGGAACCGGTTTGTATGCGGCGGCTTCTCTGGGACGCGGTTCTTATGAAGCATTGACATTTTCCCTGGCAGAAAAGAATGGCTGGCAGGTAAAAGTTGTGCGGAGCTTACTGGATGCATCGATGGTTATTATCGGTGTTTTATTGGGTGGAACATTTGGCATATGCACGATTGTCACGATCCTGATTTCCGGACCGATCATCCAGCTTACAGCTTCAAAAACAAAAGCAGTGTTTCATGTTTGAGTACTTAGGGGTATATACCACGCAGTCCTTTTCTGTCAAGCACCTAAGCACAGTATGATGCCAGCGCAAATCGTCTGCTGGGACAGAAGATCATTCAAAATTAAATATCATTGAAAAGGAATATGATATCCCGATAGAAGGGAATTTGCGAAATGACTGCAGAGCTGATAGCCTCTGCTTTTTTAATTCCACTTCCGGCGCAGTGAGCTGATCAAATTGTGCGGTTGACTAATACTATCTGCATGAAAAGTGGCCGAATAAACTTTAAAATAATGAAAAACAGACAGAAAGGTGTTGCAAAACACCGTAAATATTAACATAATAAAGAAAAAACGAAAACATAGTGCTGTATACAGCACAAAATGAAGGATTCAATTATTAAAAGAGAAAATGGGAGGGTATTTTATATGATTTTGTATCACGGAAGTAATGTTATTGTAGATAAACCGAAGCTTATTAAACAAAATCGTTATCTGGATTTCGGTTTCGGATTCTATACTACAACCAACCGTGATCAGGCAGTGAACTTTGCACAAAAAGTCACAGATCGACGAAAAACAGGGGAGGCTACTTTGAATATCTATTCAATAGATGAGAATATAGCGTTCAAAGAGTGTAGCCTGCTTTGCTTTGACGAACCGGATGAAGCGTGGCTGGACTTTGTGGCTGCAAACCGTCAAGGGGAATATCATGGAAAACAGTATGACCTGATTTATGGGGCAGTGGCAAATGATGATGTGTATCGTACAATTGCCCTCTATATGACTGGGGTATTAGACAAAGAGCAGACATTAACGACACTTAAGATTCGGAAATTGTTTAATCAACTGGTGTTTGCAACAGAAAAGGGCTTTCCATATTTACATTTTGAGGGGAGGGAGCTTGTATGAATGAAGATCAATTCAGTGCAATGCTGGCAGTTATTGTACCACCTATTATTGAACAAATTACAAAAAACAGTAATGTGGATGTTGATAAAGCGATTGCCAGTTTTTATCGTTCCAGACTTTATCAGGAGCTTTCGGATGAAAAGTCCAAGCTATGGCACTATAGTGCTTTGACGTTATATACTATGTATCAGGACGAACTTTTAACTGGTTTCTATGATTACCCGGAGGAGGCATAAGAGATGAGCAAGGAATCCAACTTCGTGATTTATTGCATGGAAAGGTATCGTTATTATAAAAGACTTTCAGGCGCAGAAGTAGCAAAGATCTTTGAAACATATGGTATTTTTGGATATATTACAAAGTATTTTGAATCACTGCATACAATGGGAGACCGTTATATTGTGCAGGATATTGATGATTATATCAGTGGGCTGGTTATGTAGGTCGGAATTGATACAAACGCAAGATAGTACGATTTGGAGGAAAAAGGGATATGGCAGAGACAGAAAACAGTAAAGATTTGATAAGTGTGCTGTGGAGCGGAGCAGATATATTACGATCCAAAATGGATGCGAATGAGTATAAAGACTATTTACTTGGAATTGTATTTTATAAGTATCTTTCGGATTCGTTTTTAATCAGAGTATACGATTTGATTTATGATGAAAAACCGGATAGCTTAAGGAATGCGTTAGAGGCATATAAAGAGGCCCTGGAAGATGAAAGCGCTGAAGAATTAAAAGAGCAGATAAAATCAGAGTGTCACTATGTAATAGAGCCGGATCTGACGTATACATGTTTTGCAGATGCAGCGCGGAATAATTCATTTAACCGCGAGCAATTACAAAAGGCATTTAATAATATAGAACAGAGTGATCCTTTGTTTGCAGATTTGTTTACTGATATAGATTTGTATTCTAACCGGTTAGGAACGGGGGATCAGAAGCAAAGTGATACGATTTCTAATCTGATAAAAGAGATTGACAAGGCAGACCTGCTTCATTCAGATGCAGAGATCCTTGGTAATGCATATGAGTATTTAATTGGGCAATTTGCTTCAGAAACAGGAAAAAAAGCCGGTGAATTCTATACGCCTCAGGCAGTATCAAAAATTTTGACAAAGATAGCAATTGCAGGACAGGAGATGAAAAGAGGATTATCCGTATATGATCCATGTATGGGTTCAGGTTCCCTGTTATTGAATGCAAAGAAATATGCAGCGGAGCCAAATTATATCAAATATTATGGACAGGAATTAAATACTTCTACCTATAATCTTGCACGTATGAATATGTTTCTACATGGTGTCGTACCTGAAAACCAGACACTTCGGAATGGTGATACATTGGATGGAGATTGGCCGACCGGAGAAGAAACAGATTTTAATATGGTACTTATGAATCCACCATATTCTGCAAAATGGAGTGCAGCAGCCGGATTTTTACAGGATGAAAGATTTAGCGACTATGGAGTTCTTGCTCCGAAATCAAAAGCGGATTATGCCTTCCTGCTTCATGGACTGTATCATCTGAAAAGTGATGGAACAATGGCAATCGTATTACCACATGGAGTTCTTTTCCGTGGTGCAGCAGAAGGAAAAATCAGGGAAAAACTTCTTCGTTCCGGTAATATTTATGCAGTGATCGGTCTGCCTGCTAATCTGTTTTACAACACCTCAATTCCAACATGCATTCTTGTGTTAAAGAAGCATAGAGAGGGAAGGGATGTTTTATTTATCGATGCATCTCAGAAGTTTGAAAAAGGAAAAAAACAGAATGCAATGACGGATGTACATATCGACGCTGTCATGAACCTCTATAATGACAGGAAAACTGTGGAAAAAGAGGCCTATCTGGCAAGTTTTGAGGATGTTGAGAAAAATGATTTTAATTTAAATATTCCTCGTTATGTCGATAATTTTGAAAAAGAAGAAGAAATCGATCTGGATGATTTATTGACAAGCATTTCCAACACAGATAATGAAATCAAAAAAACACAGGCAGAGTTTTTATCACTTCTTAAAGAACTGACATCAGATGATGAAAAGATTATGTCATCACTGCATAGCCTTGTTGAAAAGATGGAGGAGTGATGAATATGGGAAAACCGAAAATTAGATTTAAAGGGTTCGATAACGATTGGGAACAGCGTAAGTTGGGTGATGTACTTGCAGATATGTATAATGGACAAACTCCTTCAAGAAATAAGGCAGAATTCTGGAATGGTGAAATTAGTTGGTTATCTAGCGGAGAATTAAATCGAGGAACTGTAAATAGTAGTTTGGAAAAAATAACAGAAGCAGGAAAAAAATCGGCTAATCTTAGAATTGTCCCGAAAGGAACTTTTATAATGGCAATAACAGGATTAGAAGCTGCAGGAACACGTGGAAACTGTGCATTGTTAGGATTGAATACAACTCTTAACCAGTCCTGTATGGCATTATTTCCGAAGAAAGGAATACTTGATTCGAGATTTTTATTTCAATGGTATAGGAAAGTCGGAGAAGAATATGGCACCAATTATACTCAAGGAACAAAGCAGCAAAGTTATAATGCTGAATTAATAAAAATTCTCCCAATTACGCTTCCGAATGTAGATGAACAAATAAAAATATCTTTATATTTAGAAAATCTCGACCACCTCATCACTCTTCACCAGAATAAGTGTGAAGAATTGAAAAAAATAAAGAAATACATGCTTCAAAACATGTTT
>HF995203.1:15052-25292 GCA_000432915.1 Firmicutes bacterium CAG:194 | reverse complement strand
TTGACCCCAACATCATAATATTTTAAAATAAAGATAAGCAAACAGGTATACACCATGACTTCACTACAAAAGCAGCTATTTTCCATGCAGGATCCGGCGTACAGGGATTTTCATAGCAATTTAATGCCGGGAATCGATAAGGATACGATCATCGGAATACGGACGCCGCAGCTTCGAAGGTTTGCAAAGCAGCTGGCGCAAACGGCAGAAGCAGAGCAGTTTTTGCACCGGCTGCCACATCAATATTATGAAGAAAACAATCTGCACATGATGCTGGTGGCGCAGATCAAGGACTATGAGAGCTGTCTGGCAGAGGTGGAACGCTTTCTGCCTTATGTGGACAACTGGGCAACCTGTGATCTGCCGGCACCAAAATGCTTTGAAAAGCACAAAAAAGAACTTATAACGGTTATCAGAAAATGGATTTCATCCGAAAAAATATATGTAGTACGTTATGGGATTGGTCTGCTGCTGCGCCTTTATCTGGATGCGGATTTTGATCCGGCATATCTGGAGCTTGTCACGGCGGTACAGTCAGAGGAATATTATGTAAACATGATGATCGCATGGTATCTGGCGACAGCACTTGCAAAGCAGTGGGAGGAGACGATCCCTTATTTAGAGGAGCGGCGTCTGTCGGAATGGGTACACAGAAAAACGATCCAGAAAGCGGTCGAAAGCTACCGGATCACAAAAGAAAAAAAGGAATACTTGCGCAGTCTGCGTTAGCTGTGGGTATCCAGGGGATAGAAAATGAAAAAAGACAGTACATTTTATCAGGCAAAGTTTGAATATTACAGAAAAATGAATATGTGGCTGGTGATCGTGATCAGCATCTCTTCTTTATTTTATACAATATCAGACTGGTATCTGTTCGGAAGGATCAATCCGGTGACGGTTCCGGCAAGAATTGCCATCCTGCTCCCGTTTGCCATATTTATGATCGTCAATGCAAAGGTCAATGATTACAGGATCATTGTACCGATTTCCTATCTGGTAGGGCACAGTGTCATGTGGTGTACGATCGGCGCTTGTGTGTATCTGCCGGATCTGACATTTGCAAGTGACGGTTTTATCATTATCATGGCAGCCTTTATTCTGCTGGGATTTGCTGCACCATGCAAGTGGGGCATTGTGCTGACAGGTCCTATTTTTGTGGATATTGCGGTTGCCAATACATTTCTGCATTATCCGGAATTTGCTATGATGCTGATCCTGGGAATCCCGTTTTATGTGGGGATCTGTATGATCGACTATGCAATAGAACAGACATATCTTGCCCAGTACGAGGCAAAGCGGCAATTGGAAGAAAATGCATATCATGATCAGCTCACGGGGATTTACAACCGCAATATTATGGATACCATTATTGATGAGAAGAAATGTTTCCGGTGCTTTGGCGGCAAAAACTTATGCGTGCAGCTGATGGATATTGATCTGTTTAAGCATGTGAATGATACTTATGGTCATGAGGGCGGAGATGTTGTACTGAAGGAAATTGTCAAACTGGTTGTTTCACAGACGATGGATGTACCAAATTACATGATCCGCTGGGGCGGAGAAGAGTTTCTGCTGATCACACAGGAATCGCCTGTCATGGCGGTAAACCGTGCAGAAAAAATCCGCAGGACAATAGAGACGCAGGCAAGAAGTGTATGCCCTGTTACGGTTTCCATCGGAGTCACGCTTTATGAAGGCGGCGATTACAATCACGCAGTAAAGAAAGCGGATCAGGCATTGTATATTGCCAAGAACAGTGGCAGAAATCAGGTATGTGTGGAAGAAAGCATGCAGGGAAAGATATAAAAAGTTTCATAGTTTGTTTATAGTTACGTTATTTAATTGATTTGTGCATGCATCTGACGTATTTTCAGCGGCGTATCACCGAAGTGCTCCCGGAAAACGCGGCGGAACAGCTTATAATTGGTAAAGCCGTGTCTGTCCAGTATGACATTGACAGGATCCTTGCTTGTGATCAGATCCTGATAAATATGGGACAGACGGAGCTCGTTCTGGTATTCCAAAAAGGTGGTTCCCATGTTGCTTTTGAAAAAACGACAGAAGTAGCCCGGTTGCAGGCAGGCAACATCTGCGATCTCCTGAATGGAGATCGGTTCATTATAATGCTCGGTTGTATACTGAAGAACTGGATTTAAACGATCCAGTTCTTTTTTCTTTTTACTGAAATCGGAATGCATGACTTTTGTGCTGAAGCTGTGATAAAGCTGGAACAGCACTTCAAACAGCAGACTGTTAAAACGCAGTAAAAAACCATCCGGCTGCATATCATTGGCGATCTGCATCTTTTCCAGCGTGTTTTTGAAAATATCCAGCTTGGTACGTTCCTTTGGATCAGCGGAGCCTTCCGGGAGATGGAACAGAAGAGAACGCACCTGTGGAATATAGGTTTCAATAAAGTCCAGCGGGATCTGGAATACGATTGCTGTATTTGGAATGGTACACTGGGTAGAGTGCACCACGTTGGAATTGATCAGGATGCACTGTCCGGCAGTCAGCTTCTGCGCATGGGATTCCACTGTGACGGTCAAAGCGCCGGTCTGAATATAAATGATCTCGATCGCTCTGTGCCAGTGAGAGGGAATATAACTGCCATTATCGACAGAAGTATAAAAACGTACTTTGGTTGTGACCGGAGTCAGGACGATCTCATGCGTTGTGCTCATATTATGTCAACCACCTTTACAGAATAGGATAAAGTCCCGTTATGTGACCTGTAGTTTATATGTTACCCGGATCATAACATACGATAGGATTGTATGCAATGGAAAAAGAGAATATCGACCTATTTTTCGGTGAGTATAGATACTAAACATTTTAGAAAGGCTATTGTAAAATAAGCTTACAAACAAAGATAGATGTGAGCGCAAACAACTATTTTATAAGTGATAATAACAAGGGAAAAAGTCTTTGCAGAATGGAAAACAACTTTCTGCATGAAAAAGATTTAGCAAGAAAGAGGAGAGCTACAAAATGGGAAAGAGTAAATTGACCTTTAAGCAGATTTTAGAACGATTTTCTTATGGCTGCGGCGATTTCGGCTGTAACATCATCTACACAGCAATGTCCGCATTCTTATTATTCTACTACACGGATTATGCAGGGGTAAGTGCACTGGCAGTTGGTACGATCATGATGGTATCAAGAATCTTTGATGGTATCAGTGATATTATCATGGGTGTTATCGTAGACAGAACAAAATCCAAATTCGGTAAAGCAAGACCCTGGATCCTACGTATGTGTATTCCATTTGCCGTATGCGGCGTGCTTCTGTTTTCCGTTCCCGCATCCTGGGGGCAGACAGCAAAGCTGGTTTACATCTTCGTAACATACAACCTGACATCAACAGTTGTATATACAGCGATCAATGTACCTTATTCATCTTTAAATGCCCTGATGACACAGGATCCATATGAAAGATCCGTACTGAGCATTTTCCGTAACCTGCTGGCAACTGCAGGAACACTGATCATCAATACAGTAACACTTCCACTGGTAGAGTTCTTCGGTGACAACGTATCAGCCTGGACAAAAGCATTCTGTGTACTTGGTCTGTTAGCAGTGATCGCATTCCTGTTCACTTTCTTTGGTACAAAGGAACGTGTAAAAGCGGCTGCACACGATGAAAACGGTCAGGCCGTTGATGTTCCTTTCAAGGAAGGGCTGAAAGCATTATTCAAAAATAAATACTGGATCATGATGACATGCATGCTTGCTCTTTTCTTCTTAATGTACTCTGTAAACGGTGGTTCTACTGTTTACTACGCAAAAGACATTTTAGGAGACAGAAACTTAGTCAGCACAATTAATGGTATTTTCAATGTGGTACAGATCCTTGCAATGTTCTTTATCGCAATGCTCGTTAAGAAATTCGGTAAGAGAAACGTATTCTCCCTCGGACTGGTACTTGATATCATCGGTATGCTGATGCTGAACTTCTCCGGCGGCGCAATGCCAATGATCGTAGCATCCAGTATCATAAGAGGTATCGGTAATGCCTGCGGCGGTGCTACTATGTGGGCAATGGTATCTGACACGATCGATTACGGCGAATGGAAAACAGGCTATCGTACAGAAGGTCTTGTAAACAGTGCCTGCAGCTTCGGTTATAAGATCGGTAACGGACTTGGTTCCGCACTCCTTGGGCTGATCCTTGAGATCGGTGGTTATGTAGGAGATGCAGCATCCCAGACAGCTTCAGCGCTGGCATCTATCCGTATCAGCTTCGTATGGATCCCGGTTGCAGTATATGTGATCGGTCTGATCATCATGAAGTTCTGGCAGCTTGACAAAGAATTTGACCGGATCATTGCAGATCTGAAAGCCAGAGCAGCAAAGTAAGAATATAAAATCAGAACAGAAAACGCCCCGGCAGCAGTAAGCTGACCGGGGCAATATAGAAAATAACAAAGAAAAACAGAAAGGAAGAACAGTATGTATATCAAAGGTGTGAATTTAGGAAACTGGCTGGTACTTGAAAAATGGATGAGTCCTGCTTTATTTGCAGGTACAACAGCAGAGGACGAATACTATCTGCCGCGTCAGCTTTCCAAAGAAGTATATGAAGCAAGAATCCAGATGCATCGTGCAGAATATATCTCAGAACGTGATTTTGTAACGATCAAACGGATGGGAATGGAAGTGATCCGTATTCCCGTGCCATATTTTATTTTCGGAGACAGAGAACCGTTTATCGGCTGCATAAAGGAGCTGGACAAAGCATTTGCCTGGGCTGAAAAATACGGTCTTCAGATACTGATCGATCTGCATACGGCGCCGATGGGGCAGAACGGATTTGACAATGGAGGTATCTGCGGTGTCTGCAGATGGGCACAGTGTCCGGACGAAGTGGAATTTACACTGACTGTTTTAGAACGTCTTTCTGAAAGATATGGCAATCGAAAAGGACTCTGGGGCATTGAAGTGATCAACGAGCCACTGACAGAAGCAGCATGGGAGTCCTTTGATATCACAAAACGTTACCCGGCTGTAGATCCGGAAATGGCAAAGGGTACAGCGCCGATCAGCATGGTATTTTTAAGAGCGTTTTATAAAAAAGCATATACCCGCATGAGAGCACATCTTGCGCCGGAAAAATATGTGGTGATCCACGATGGCTTTGACCTGATGGCATGGAAGGATTTCATGCAGGAAGACGAATATCAGAATGTTGTGCTGGATACGCACCAGTACCTCATGATGGCAGAAATGGATGGCTGTCCGCAGACTGTGGAAGGCTATGTGGAATATGTACAGACGAAATATGCAAAGATGATCGAGGAAATGGAGCAGTATTTCCCGGTTGTCTGCGGCGAATGGTGTTTGTTTAATTCTCTTGCCTGCGGCTGTGATACAAAGGGCGGACAGTCCGTATTAAACGGTATGGAAGGCACTGCGCATGAGAGCTTTTCGCCGGAGCAGAAAAAAGAAATTTATCAGGCAGTTGCTAGTGCACAACTTGACGCCTGGAAGAAGGGAAGCGGTTACTTCTACTGGAGCTACAAGCTCTTAGTAGATACCGTAAATGAACCGGGCTGGATTGGCTGGGACAGCTGGGATCTTGGCAGATGTGTTGATTTCGGCTGGTTTCCGACAAATAGATAGAAAGCTGTAACAGATAAACAGACAGATGAAGTATAAATGAGAAACGGAGAGAAAAATATGATCCAGAATCCAATTTTTAAAGGGTTTAATCCTGATCCCTGCGTATGCAGAAAAGGAGATGATTATTATGCAGCAGTTTCTTCTTTTGAGTGGTTTCCGGGTATTCCAATCTACCATTCCAAAGATCTGAAAAACTGGGAATTATATACACATGTACTGACAGATGACAAAGAGGTAGATCTGAAAAAGCTTCCTTCCGCAAAGGGAATCTGGGCACCTTGCCTGACTTATTGTAAGGAAGAAGATTTATTTTATGTAGTATACGGCGTTATGAATTCCATGAATGCCAGATACTTTGACGTAGACAACTTTGTGATTACAGCAAAGGATATCAGAGGTCCGTGGAGTAAGCCTGTATACCTGCATTCTTCAGGCTTTGATGCATCCATGTTCCATGATGATGACGGAAAGAAATATGTTGTGTCACTGGAATGGGAAACACGTGCAGGCTATGAAAAACCTGGATTTATCAGCATCGTAGAATATAATCCTGTGAAAAAGGAGATTGTTGGTTACCCCCGGCCAATGTGGCGCGGTGGTACAGACAGAGGCTGTATTGAAGCACCTCATCTGACCAAACGCGGTGGCTATTACTATATTATGTGTGCAGAAGGTGGAACCGGATATAATCATTGTGTGACGATGGGACGTTCCAAAAATGTCTGGGGTCCTTATGAAAGAGATCCAAAGAACCCGATTGTGACATCCTCTCCGAATGAATCCAATGAACGTCATGACCCGGATCACTTAAAACCAAAATACTTCAATCCGGATTCCATCCTGCAGAAATCAGGACATGGCAGCTATGTGGAAACACAGAACGGTGAAGTATATCTGATGCATTTATGTGCAAGACCGTTTGTACCGGAGCTTCGTTGTACACTCGGCAGAGAAACCGCGATCCAGAAAATGATGTGGACAGAAGATGGCTGGCTGCGTATGGCAGATGGCAGTAATTTCGCCAAAATGGAAGTCGAAGAAGCCAATCTGCCGGAAGTAAAACTGTCGCAGGTTCCATCCTTTGATGATTTTGATGGGGAAGAGCTGGGTAACTGGTATTACGCACCAAGGATCATGCCACAGAGCTTTGCAGATGTAAAAGCACGTCCGGGCTATGTGCGTATCCGCGGACAGGAAGCCAGAACTTCTTTAAATAAAGTCAGCATTCTTGCCAGAAAATTGACAAGTGTTTATGCTACGATCACAACAAAAATGGATTTCAAACCGGAGATCCATCAGCACAGTGCAGGCTTGATCCTGTACTACGACAACATGAATTATGTAAACCTTAGAAAGTACTATAGCGAAACACTCGGACAGAGTGCTCTTTCTATCATCCAGCTTGATAACGGGGAAAAGGAAGAATTTTTAAATACCAGAATTCCTGTTGATGACAGAGAGGTTTATTTAAGACTTTGTATCAGAGGCCGTCAGTCCTGGTTTGAGTGGGGCTATGACGGAGAACACTTTGAGAAGATCGGTAAAGTATTCGATACAACAAAGTATTCCGATGAGTACTGTAAATATGGTGAATTCACAGGTGCTTTTGTCGGACTGACCTGCGCAGACCGCATGAAGCACAGCCATTATGCAGATTTTGATTTCTTTGATTATGAGGCAGATGAAAGTAAGCCGGTAGACTAAGGATGGCAATGAACTGCTGGGAATATATAAAAATGGTATGTTATAGGTAACATATAGATAATGGTTTATAGATAAACGCCGGAACGATATCTACAAAGCAATCGATAGCGTAGACGACTGAGATTTGTGAAACACTTGCCGAGCGGAGAGACCACCATGCTTTTTGGTGGCCGGAGCTCGTGCAAAATGTGTTTCAAACAAATCGCAGGGTAGTCAAGCGTGATTGCGTGTAGATATCGTTCCGGCGTTTTATTATGTAGTATAAATTACGTCCCATAGATTGTGGTTATAGATAAAGACTATAACAGATTATAATCTTCCTGCATTATGCAATAGCGTAGTAACATGATAAACTAGCTATATCTTATAAAACATATTATTCCTATCAAAACAATATGCTATGCTGCAATAGTATGTAATTAAGACAATATATAAGAAAAATAAGAAAACACGAAGAGAAAAACATGAAGAAAAAACTTAAGAAGTTATGATTTTGGAAAATCACTTCATAATCATGATCTCATAGAAGACAGGAATAAGAAGATAGGAATAATTCGATAGCAGAACAGATACGAAAAGGCAGGAGAAACGACATGGAAAGAGGAATCAATACACGATGTCTCCATCTGGAGGAGACAGAAGGCAAGACAGAAAACTATGGTGCGATCAGTTATCCGATCTACCAGACAGCAACTTATGCACATCCGGGTGTAGGACAGAGCACAGGTTTTGATTACAGCAGATTACAGAACCCGACCAAAGAGCATCTGGAAAAAATTGTGGCTTCTTTGGAACATGGCTGTGATGCACTTGCACTTTCTACCGGAATGGCAGCGATCACTCTTTTGATGGAGCTTTTCAAGCCGGGCGATCATCTGATCGTGGACAGTGATCTGTATGGCGGAAGCATCCGTCTGTTTCGCAATGTATCCCGGAAAAACGGGATCACATTTTCGGTAGTGGACAGTTATCAGGATGATGTTGAAAGCTTTGTAAAAGAAGAGACAAAGGCAATTTATATCGAAACACCGACCAATCCGATGATGAATGTAACGGACATCGGAAAGCTTTCCGAAATTGCAAAAAGACATAATCTTTTGTTAATTGTAGACAACACATTTTTGTCGCCGTATTTCCAGAATCCGTTGACGCTGGGAGCAGATATTGTGGTACATAGCGGAACGAAGTTTTTGGGGGGACACAATGATACACTGGCAGGCTTCCTTGTGACGAACAGAGAAGAGATCAGTGAACAGCTTCGTTTCCTGATCAAAACGACAGGTGCGGGACTGGCACCGTTTGACAGCTGGCTGATCCTGCGTGGCATCAAAACACTGGGCATTCGTATGGAGCAGGCGCAGAAAAATGCACTTGAGATCGCAAACTGGCTGAAAACGCAGCCTGCTGTGACAAAGGTCATCTATCCGGGACTGCCTGAGCATCCGGGATATGAGATCATGAAAAAACAGGCAAGAGGCTTTGGCTCTATGCTGACATTTTATGTGGACAGCAAAGAGCATGCATTTGAAATTCTTGAAAAAGTACGCATGATCAAATTTGCGGAAAGTCTGGGCGGTGTGGAAACACTTCTGACTTATCCGACAACACAGACACATGCAGATGTGCCACAGGAGATCAGAGAGAAGAACGGCATTACAGACTGTACGCTGCGGCTTTCTGTCGGTATTGAAGATGCCCTGGATCTGATCGCAGAGCTGACGCAGGTGTTTGCAGAGCTTAGTTGATGCAAAGAAGAACAGGAGACAAAACATGGCAGAGAAAAATTTGGATTTTGACCGGATCATTGACAGAAAAAATACAAGATGTTTGAAATATGATTTTGCCGTAAAACGTGGTATGCCGGAAGATGTATTGCCACTCTGGGTGGCGGATATGGATTTTGAGACATCCTCTTACATAGAAGATGCACTGACAGAACGCGTGCAAGAGGGCATATTCGGATACAGTGATGTGCAGACGCCTTATTTTGAGATCATCAGGGACTGGATGATAAGACATCATGACTGGGAACCACAGGAGAAGTGGCTTATCAAAACACCGGGCGTTGTATTCGCACTTGCCATGGCTGTAAAGGCATATACCGATCCGGGAGATAAGGTGCTGCTGCAGCAGCCGGTATATTATCCGTTTTCCGAGGTGATCACTGACAATGGCAGAGAGGTGGTCAGTAATGATCTTGTCCTGACGGAGGATGGAACCTACAAGATAGATTTTGCGGATTTTGAGCAGAAGATCATTGCAAATGGGATCAAGCTGTTTCTGTTATGCAGTCCGCACAATCCGGTTGGCAGAGTCTGGACCAAAGAGGAACTGGAGAAAATCGGTGATATCTGTGTAAAGCATGGGGTAACGGTTGTCAGTGATGAGATCCACAATGACTTTATCTGGGAAGGGACACATACTGTATTTGCCGGTATCAAAAAGGAGTTTGCGGATATTTCGGTTACTTGCACCTCACCAAGTAAGACCTTTAATCTGGCAAGTATGCTGATCTCCAATATTTTTATCCCGAATCAGATACTTCGCCGGAAATTCCGCAAGGAAATGGACCGGGCAGGGATCAGCCAGCTCAGCGTGCTGGGATTGGTGGCGACAGAGGCGGCTTATGCACATGGAGATGAATGGTATGCTGCTATGAAAAACTATGTCAGAGATAACATTGCGTTTGCCAGAGCATATGTAGAAGAAAATCTGCCGGGCGTCCGTATGATCGACACACAGGGAACCTATCTGATCTGGCTTGATTTCAGACAGACAGGGCTTACCGTAGAGCAGCTGGATCATAAGATCATTTATGAAGCAGGGCTATGGCTGGACAGTGGCAAGATCTTCGGGAAAACGGGAGAAGGCTTTGAACGCATCAATGTGGCATGTCCGAGAGCGGTTCTGCAGG
>HF995203.1:0-15021 GCA_000432915.1 Firmicutes bacterium CAG:194 | reverse complement strand
GAGCGGTTCTGCAGGAGGCGCTGGATCGCATCCGCGGCATTTTGGAGTAGAAAAGGATCAGCAATAGAAAATAAAACGTATATTTTGCATTTTATTGCCAAAGCTGATACAATAATCCTTGCTTTCGGGCAGGGATTATTTATTGTATTGCGAGGAAGGAAATGCGACTGATTGATATAACGGATTTTCAGGATCCGGCACTTGATGTATATGCCAGAATATCGGAAGGGCAGCTTTTAAACAGGGCAGAGCCTGAAAAGGGAATGTTCATTGCAGAAAGTCCGAAGGTGATACGGCGGGCACTTCAGGCTGGCTATCAGCCTGTCAGTTTTCTGGTGGAGAACCGATTAGCCGAGAGTAATCATGAAACAAGAGAACTTTTAGAAGAACGGGAAGGAATGGATATCCCGATCTATACAGCCGAGTTTGATGTTTTAACACAGCTGACGGGATTTATGTTAACCAGAGGAATGCTTTGTGCCATGTACAGAAAGCCGCTTCCATCCATGGAAGAGGTCTGCAGGGGAGCAAAGCGGATAGCTGTTTTGGAAAATGTCGTGAACCCGACCAATGTAGGCGCGATCTTCCGCTCTGCAGCGGCACTTGGCATGGACGCAGTGCTTCTGACAAGGGCATGTTCTAATCCTTTGTACCGGCGGGCGATCCGTGTCAGTATGGGAACGGTATTTCAGGTTCCATGGACATTTGCAGATGCAGACTGGGAAAGCACCGGTGTAGAAAAGCTGCATACACTTGGTTTTCGGACAGCAGCACTTGCTCTTTCAGACGATTCGATCAGTATAGAAGAGGAAGCACTGCGCAGAGAAGAAAAACTGGCGGTTGTGCTTGGTACAGAGGGAGAAGGACTGCTGGATAGGACGATCGCAGCATGTGATTATACTGTGCGGATCCCCATGCAGCATGGCGTGGATTCCTTAAATGTAGCTGCGGCGAGTGCAGTTGCTTTCTGGGCACTGCGTCCGGAAGAAAATCATGGATATCAGACAAGTTATAAAGGACTGGATTGTTAATGAAGGAAAGAAATAAAGGTATATTTTATATTACACTGGCAGCATTCTGCTTTGCAATGATGAGCTTGTTCGTCAGGCTGTCCGGTGATCTGCCGCCTATGCAGAAGGCATTCTTCAGAAACTTTGTCGCGCTTTTGTTTGCGGGCGGTATTTTATGGAAAGATCATATTTTACTGAAGGTACCGCGCGAGGACTGGATTTATTTATTCTTGCGTGTTTTCTGCGGAACAGCAGGGCTGATCTGTAACTTTTATGCTATCGACCATCTGCATATAGCGGATGCTAACATGCTGAACAAGATGTCGCCGTTTTTTGCCATTATTGCCTCTTATTTTCTGCTGAAGGAGAAGGTGGCACCGTATCAGGCAGTCTGCGTTCTGCTGGCATTTATCGGGGCTTTGTTTATCCTGCGGCCGGGCTTTGATTCCATGGTAACGATCCCGGCGCTGATCGGTCTGCTGGGCGGCCTTGGAGCAGGGATTGCCTATACGATGGTAAGGATACTGGGCGGTCATGGTGTAAAGGGACCGATCATTGTATTTGCTTTTTCGTTGTTTTCCGTGCTGGTGACAGCACCGTATCTGGTTTTTGCCTATAAACCGATGAGCATGCAGCAGTTTCTGTGTCTGATGCTGGCAGGGATTGCAGCAGCGGGCGGACAGTTTTCCATTACAGCAGCGTATACACACGCCCCTGCAAAGGAAATATCTGTCTTTGACTATATGCAGATCGTCTTTTCTTCGCTCCTTGGTATTTTCATTCTGCATGAGATGCCGACGGTGTTTAGTGTGATCGGCTATGTGATCATTATCGGAGCATCGATCATCATGTTTTTACTGAACCGCAGGAAAGACAGGACATCGGAAACAGTATAAGCAGAACGATGGGATTTGCCGGTCTGATGGAACATATAATAAGGAATACTATATAAGTGGTATGGTATAATAAGCGCAAATTGGCACTTTTAACCATACCACTTTTTCTATATGATTTGTCACAAGAGATCGTTAGCTGACATCTTAATGGAAAACGGACAAAAAGCAGACATGGCAGGATCATACTGCCTTGTCGATAACAGGAAAAGGAGAATAGAATATGAGTCAGGACAGATATGCATTAAATAAACAACTTGCACAGATGTTAAAGGGTGGTGTCATTATGGACGTAACGACACCGGAGCAGGCAAGGATTGCGGAAGAAGCAGGTGCCTGTGCGGTTATGGCACTGGAGCGGATACCGGCAGATATCCGTGCAGCGGGCGGCGTTTCCCGTATGAGTGATCCGAAGATGATCAAGGGGATCCAGGAAGCGGTTTCCATTCCGGTCATGGCAAAATGCAGGATCGGACATTTTGCGGAGGCACAGATCTTAGAGGCGATCGAGATTGATTATATCGATGAAAGTGAAGTGCTTTCACCGGCGGATGATGTGTACCATATTGACAAGACAAAGTTCAAAGTACCGTTTGTATGCGGTGCAAAGGATCTGGGAGAAGCACTCCGCAGAATCAATGAAGGGGCTTCCATGATCCGTACAAAGGGCGAGCCCGGTACAGGTGATGTGGTACAGGCAGTCCGTCATATGCGTAAAATGAACCAGGAGATCGCAAGGCTGACTTCCATGCGGGAGGATGAACTGTTCCAGGCAGCAAAAGAGCTGCAGGTTCCGTATGAGCTGGTTGCTTATGTGCATGAAAACGGAAAGTTACCTGTTGTTAATTTCGCGGCAGGCGGCGTGGCAACACCGGCAGATGCAGCACTGATGATGCAGCTCGGTGCGGAAGGTGTCTTTGTCGGTTCCGGTATTTTCAAATCCGGTGATCCGAAAAAGAGAGCTGCAGCGATCGTCAAAGCAGTGACGAATTTTAACGATGCCAAAATGCTGGCAGAGCTTTCCGAGGATCTCGGAGAAGCAATGGTCGGTATCAATGAGCAGGAAATCGAACTGTTAATGGCAGAACGTGGAAAATAAAAGGCGGTGAAAGAATGACGATTGCAGTTTTGGCAGTGCAGGGCGCCTTTATCGAACATGAAAAAAAGCTGCAGGCGCTCGGCGCAGATGTATTTGAGATCAGACAGGCAAAAGATCTGGAACGGCATTTTGACGGACTGGTGCTGCCCGGCGGAGAGAGCACGGTACAGGGAAAGCTTTTACGGGAGCTTGGACTGTTTGTACCTCTGCAGGAGAAGATCAGAGCGGGACTGCCCGTTATGGCAACCTGTGCGGGACTGATCCTTTTGGCAGAGCATATTGCGGATGATCCTACCGTGCACTTTGGCACGCTTCCGGTCACTGTAAAGCGGAATGCTTATGGCAGACAGCTTGGCAGCTTTCAGTGCACCGCTGATGTGGAAGAGATCGGGAAGCAGCTTCCGTTTACCTTTATCCGTGCCCCCTATATTGAAAAGGCAGAAGATACAGTAAAGGTACTGTCCAGTGTAGACGGTAATATCGTAGCAGTCAGATATGAAAACCAGCTCGGGCTTTCCTTCCATCCGGAGGTAACAGAGGACAACCGCGTGCATGCTTACTTTTTGCAGATGTGTGGGCAGAAACTGTCTTGACAAAGAAAAATCCTTCTTTTTTCCATATACTTGTACCCTGTATTTCTGATCCGGTTTAAAAGATCAGAGTTGTGAGACAGGTGTTTCACAGGAAAGAAAATCCTGCGGTCAGAAAGATCGCAGGATTTTCATCATATAATCTATCATTTCTTCCGGAGTTTCTTCCATACCGTCCAAAACCCATTTCTGACCGACATCATTTAAAATAGCCATTTTCGCAGATCTGTTATACTTTTCGGGCGCAGAGTGCATATCATTTGCTTCTTCCATGGCACGGACCTTATCGTGCAGGCGGTAGAAGATGATATTTTTGTTCTGCGAATGCGGAATAAAAATAGTCTTACTGTTACGGGAAAGATGATAAAAAAAGTGAAACAGGAATTCACGCAGGCTCCGGTCATCACCATAATCAAGCATCGGTGCAAGCTCCGTTACAAATTCATCTGCCATGTGGTCTGTGATGCTTTCTATAATATCGGAAATGGAATCAAAATTCCGATAGTAGGTCACACGGGCAACATCCGCTTTTTTGACAATGTCCGTTACCGTAATATCCATATACGGTTTTTCTTCCAGAAGATCCAGAAACGCCTTTTCAATCTGTTCTTTTGCATTACGCGGTTCGTGCATGATACAAAATCTCCTTTTTTTGTTTCATTTAAAAATTTTTGGTTGATTTTATAAAAATGTGTAACTATACTGTTTCAAGGATGATACAAAATGCAACTTGCATGAATATACTGTATCAGTTACAATAGCAACTGTCAAGTTTTTAAAAGAATGAAATAAGGAGGAAAATCACTGTGATAAAAACACTATTTCACCAGATCGGTGCCTATAAAAAAGATTCCATACTGACACCAATCTATGCAGCGGCGGAAGTCATCATGGAAATTCTGATCCCTTTTGTAACGGCTGCGATCATAGATGAAGGTATTCAGGCAGGCAATATGCAGAAGGTGCTGCAGTACGGCGTGATCATGATCGTGCTCGCACTCCTTAGCCTGTTTTTCGGTATTCAGGCGGGCAGGAAGGCAGCCAGTGCATCTACCGGATTTGCCTGCAATCTGCGGGAGAGTATGTATCGGAACATACAGACCTTTTCCTTTTCCAATATTGATAAATTCAGCACGGCAGGTCTTGTTACGAGAATGACGACGGATGTCACAAACATGCAGAATGCATATCAGATGATCCTGCGTATTGCGGTCAGAGCTCCTATGACACTGATCTGCAGCATGGTCATGTGCTTTATCATCAATGTAAAGCTGAGCCTGATCTTTTTAGTTGCCTTATGCGTACTGGCAGCAGCACTTATCTACATTATGATGCATGCAATGCCTGTTTTTCAGGAGGTCTTTTCCAAATACGATGACTTAAATGCCAGCGTGCAGGAAAACGTAACAGCGATCCGAGTTGTAAAGGCATTTGTCAGAGAAGATTTTGAAAATCAGAAATTCGGAAAAGCAGCAGAAGTATTATGTAAACTATTTGTAAAGGCAGAAAGCATTATCGTATTCAACGCCCCGATCATGATGACCGTTATCTTTGCATCGATGCTTGGACTTTCCTGGATCGGCGCACAGCTTATCGTGGCGGGAGATCTGACAACAGGAAATCTGATGTCACTATTCAGCTATGTGCTCAGTATAATGATGTCACTGATGATGTTATCTATGATATTTGTTATGTTAACCATGAGTACAGCAAGTGCAAAACGAATCGTGGAAGTACTGAATGAAAAGGCAGATCTGACAGATCCGCAGGAGCCGCTGAAGGAAGTCAAGGACGGCAGTATTGATTTTAATCATGTCAGCTTTTCTTATAAAGCAGGAACCGGGGAAGATACCTTAAAGGATATCAATCTGCATATCCATGCGGGAGAAACGATCGGTATTATCGGCGGAACGGGCTGTGGTAAATCCAGCTTTGTCAATCTGATCTCCCGTCTGTATGATGTGACGGAAGGCAGTATCTGTGTCGGTGGCGTCGATGTCAGAAACTATGATATGGAAGTGCTGCGTGATAAAGTAGCGGTAGTTCTGCAGAAAAATGTCCTGTTTTCCGGTACGATCCTCGACAATCTGCGCTGGGGCAAGGAGGACGCCACGGAAGAAGAGTGCAGACAGGTCTGCGAGCTTGCCTGTGCGGATGAATTTATTGAGCGTTTTCCGCAGAAATACAATACCCATATCGAGCAGGGCGGAAATAACGTATCCGGCGGACAGAAACAGCGTCTTTGTATTGCCAGAGCACTGTTAAAGGATCCGAAGGTGCTGATCCTGGATGATTCCACAAGTGCGGTAGATACTGCAACGGATGCAAAGATCCGGGCAGCATTTGCCACAAAGATTCCGGGCACGACCAAGCTGATCATTTCACAGCGTATTTCCAGTGTACAGGATGCAGATCGTATCCTTGTGCTGGACGATGGCAGGGTCAGTGGTTTTGCACCGCATGAAGAGTTGCTTGCAAACAACCAGATCTATCAGGAAATTTATAATGTACAAATGCAGTCAGGTGGAGATTTTGACCAGAAGATGCAGGAAGGAGGTCTTGAATAATGGCAAGAGGACCAATGCGCGGACCGGGACCGAGAGGACCGAAAAACGGTGGAAAGAGTGCAGATCCGAAGAAATCTCTTGGAAAAGTACTTCGTTATGTCATGGAAAAATATAAGGCAGCGTGTGTGATCGTGGTGATCGGTATTATCATATCGGCACTTGGTATTTTGACAATGACCTTATTTATGCAGACCTTGATCGACCAGTATATCATGCCTCTGATGGGGCAGGCTGATCCGGATTTCACACCGCTTGCAAACCGGCTTATCAAGCTTGGCGTGGTGCTGGCAGCAGGTATTATTTCAACCTATGCTTATAACAGGATCATGGTAACAGTCAGCCAGGGAACCATGAAAAGACTCAGAGTGCAGTTGTTTTCCCATATGGAATCGCTGCCTATCAAATATTTTGATACCCATGCACACGGCGATATCATGTCGGTTTATACGAATGATGTGGATACGCTCAGACAGCTCATCAGCCAGAGTATTCCGCAGACGATCAACTCCGTGATCTCTCTGGTATCGACACTGATCAGTATGATCGTGCTGGATATTCCCCTGACACTTGTTTCTCTGTTGATGGTTGGTGTCATGATGTTTGTGACTTCTAAGATGAGCAACCTGTCCGGTAAATACTTTATGCAGCAGCAGAAGGATCTGGGGGCGGTCAACGGTTATATCGAAGAAATGATGGAAGGACAGAAGGTTGTCAAAGTATTCTGTCATGAGGAAAAGAGCATGGAGGACTTTGAAAAGCTGAATCGTCAGCTTTGTGACAGTGCCAGAAATGCCAATGCTGTTGCCAATATTATCATGCCGATCAACAACAACCTCGGTAATATCAGCTATGTGCTCTGCGCGATCGTCGGCGGTGTGCTGGCACTGAACGGATTTTCCGGGCTGACGATCGGAACATTGGTTGCATTCCTGAGTCTGAACAAAGGCTTTACACAGCCTGTGACACAGGTCAGCCAGCAACTTGGCAGTATCATCATGGCTTCAGCCGGTGCAGAGCGTGTCTTTAACCTGATGGAAGCAGAGCCGGAAGCAGATGACGGCTATGTAGAGCTTGTCCGCGCTAAAGAAGATACGGATGGCAATATTACGGAAACGAAGGAAAGAACCGGCATGTGGGCATGGAAGCATCCACATCAGGCAGATGGCAGTGTTACCTATAAGAAACTGGAAGGCAAGGTAACCTTTGACGGTGTTGATTTTGGTTACAATGATGACAAGATGGTACTGCATGACATTAAGATGTTTGCAGAGCCGGGGCAGAAGCTGGCATTTGTCGGCAGTACCGGTGCTGGTAAGACAACGATCACGAACCTGATCAATCGTTTCTATGATATTCAGGACGGTAAGATCCGTTATGATGATATCAATGTCAACAAGATCAAAAAGGCAGACCTTCGCCGAAGTCTTGGTATTGTATTGCAGGATACGCACTTGTTTACCGGAACGGTAATGGAGAACATCCGCTATGGTCGTCTGGATGCCACAGATGAAGACTGTAAAAAAGCAGCAAAGCTTGCCAATGCAGACGGTTTCATCCGAAGACTGCCAAATGGCTATGACACAGTGCTGACAGGTGATGGGGCCAATTTAAGTCAGGGTCAGAGACAGCTGATCGCGATCGCACGTGCGGCTGTTGCAGATCCACCTGCCCTGATCCTTGATGAGGCAACTTCCTCTATCGATACACGTACGGAGGTACTGGTGCAGCGTGGTATGGATGCCCTCATGAAAGGCAGAACGAGCTTTGTCATTGCGCACAGACTTTCTACAGTCCGTAATGCAGACTGCATCATGGTCATGGAGCAGGGACGCATCATCGAGCGTGGTACCCACGAGCAGCTCCTGGAGCAGAAGGGCAGATACTACCAGTTGTATACAGGAAAGACAGCGTAGGAGAAGTATATATAAATAGAAGTATTGAGAATATGGCTTATTATCTTGCTTTTTAGCGGATAATAGGCTATATTCTATTTATCGTAACTTTAATATCTATTTAAGTTATCATCAAAATTCAAGTCCGTTCGGACAATATTTCACAGATATTTGAAACAGAAAATGCCAGGAAAGATATATTGCGAAGAAACCGGAAATACAATATACTGAAAGAGAGAGTCAATATGGACAGAAAACCAAAACCGGATACTTATGTTGAACCAATGCCTCAGAAATTGTTTCATCAATTGGTAAAACAATTTCAAGAACTCGGAGGAAAGGTGATAATGGGAGCGGATGCGGAGCTGTATCTGGATTCCAGAGAGGCAGAAGCGTGCACATTAAATGGGTACACGATCCTGTTTCGAAAAAGACCGGGAAGAGCAGCGGTGTATGAAGAAATGATTCATGCAGCACAGTTTCGAGACGGTAAAAATGATGGAAGTATCCGATCTGTTTATAAAAATGAAATTGAAGCTAAAAGACAATTATTGGTAAGGGCAAAAGAGTTTCAATTAACAGAACCGGAAATCAGGCATACCCGGATTTCATTGGAACTGTATGAACGGGAATTGCAAAAATTAGAGAAAGGAGATACGGATAATGACAGTATTTAAAGTGATAGGTAGAATGTCGGTAGGAGACAATACTGCAATTGTTGTGGACGGTAAGGGTAATCTGTTTCATAATGGTGTGGGTATTCTGGATGAAAACGGAAAGCCATATGAGGTATTATCTGTCGGTATGGATTCTGGGGTCAACGTAGAAGAAATGTTAAATAAAACCTCTCTTTTAATTGAAGGAAATTTCGTATCTTCTAAATTATTTATATAGAAAGTGTTAAGCGTATGCAGATCTTTGTAGATGCGGACGCATGTCCGGTAACGAGAATCGTAGAACAAACAGCAAGAGAACGGGGCATCCCCTGTTCTCTTCTTTGCTATGTCATGCATCTATGATGCATGATACAGCCGCAGCCCATTTGCGAAGCAAATTATGTATGGCTGCGGTTCAAAGTGATACCAATCATGTGCTTTCCTCCGATTATTCAGAAATCAAAATTATCGGAGCGGGAGCAGATGCAGTCGATTTTGCACTCATCAACCTTTGCCACAAGGGTGACATTGTTGTAACGCAGGACTACGGCGTAGCTGCTATGGCACTTGGAAAAGGTGCCTATGCTATCCACCAGAGCGGCAGATGGTATACGAATGAGAATATCGACAGACTGCTGATGGAACGTCATATGGCAAAGAAAGCCCGCATGGGCAAAGGAAAACACCACCTGAAAGGTCCGGCAAAGCGGACACAGGAAGATGATGACAGATTCCGGGAATCGTTTGAAAAGCTGATGGAGATGGCTGGTGGCAAGGGATAGGATAAAATGGAGACAAGTAATACACAATCATATTTAAGAAAATTGGATTAAAGTGAGATATTTAGAGTAAAATTATCACTGAACAATTAAAATAAAGCCTCTTTTGTGAAAATAAAAATTTTTACGAAAGAGGCTTTTATCATTGTTTAAAGGTTTTTGCCGATGAAAAACTATAAAGAGTAAATGTTTAAAATAAAGAATCAACTATTAAAACAAGAAAATGTTAAAACATATTGCACGCACTCAACAAACATGATAATATTAGGATGAATAAGGGAGAAAAACAGAAGAGGAAGTAAAAAAGCCGTCTAAAACGGCTTTAGAATTGTCACACCCTGTGACATCAAACGATGATTTCGGGTTGCCCCTTATTTGAACTCGTTTACTTGTTAATACTTTTACAGTTTAACATCAAAAAAAAGTTGTGTCAACATTTTAGATTAAACAGAAATGAGGTATTTGTTATGAATGCAAACAGAGAAATGGCATATTATATTGGAATTGATATGGGAACAGGATCTGTTGGAATGGCTATTACAGATGAAAATTATAATTTATTGAAAGTAAAAGGACAAGATTATTGGTTCGTACGTGAGTTTGAAACTGCCAATACTCAAATAAAAAGAAGAATGCACAGAATTTCGAAAAGAAGATTAAGAAGACATCAAGTGAGAGTTGCCCTGATAAGGTCATACTTTGCTGAAGAAATATTAAAAAATGATCCATTATTCTTTATCAGACAAGATAATAGTATATATTATCTTGAGGACAAGGATTCTGTGTTGAAAACAAAAGATTGTTTATTCGCAGATTATAATTATCATGATAAAAATTATTATAAAGATTATCCAACTATTTTTCACTTAAGACAGGCTTTTATAAAAGATACTGTAAAAGATGATGAGAATCATACCAGATATGCCAGATTGTTGTATTTGGCAATTATTAATATGTTTGAACACCGTGGTCATTTTCTATTAAACTCTGTATCAGAGGATATAAACAAAGAAATGGTTAAAGATGCAGGTGAAGGGTTTACTTTATATTTACAAGAAAGAATCAAGGAAATTAAGCCGGTTTCGTATAGTGACATTTTAGATGTACTTGTTGAAAAAAATATATCAAGAAGCGAAAAAAAGGAAAGAATAGTTGAATTATTCGGTATTAAAAAATCTTGTAAGAATGGAATGGAAATTATTAAGTGTTTATGTGGTTTAGAAGCAAATGTCGCGATTATGTTTAATTTAGATGATATAGAAAACAAATTAACAATTGTGGTTTCAAAGGATGATTATGAAGATAAATTAGCTGAAGTTCAACCATTAGTAGATGAAGAGAGTTTTGAATTGCTGAGCCGGATAAAGCAACTGTATGATTATAGTCAGCTTCAGTCAATATTAAAGGGATATAAGGAAAAAGAAGATGGGGAAGATAAATATCTTTCGGATGTAAGAGTAGAATTATACGAGAAACATAAGGCAGATTTAAAATTACTTAAGAAAGTGTATAAACGTGATTTGGATAAAAAAGGGAAGATATGCGAAGGCAAGAATATACAAAGGAGTAGTAAATATAATTTTATGTTTCGGTCTGGTAAAGATGGTACATATTCTGCATATACAAATTCGCTAAATTCGTTTTGTTCAAAAACAATAGAAAATAAATATAGACGAAATATGAAAAATCGGGACAGAGCTTCTCTTTATGATACTATAAAAAAAGATTTAAGTGGTATTGAGAATGATGATGTCAAAAAAATTCTCAGAGATATTGAAACAGAGAAGTTTTTACCAAAGCAAATAACCGGAGAAAATGGTGTTATACCAAATCAGATCCATGCAAAAGAACTGAAGGCAATATTAAAAAATGCTGAAAAGCATTTACCGTTTTTAACTGAAAAAGATGATAGTGGATTGACTGTTTCAGAGAGAATAATATCTCTATTCAGATATTGTATTCCTTATTATATAGGACCAGTTGGGAAAGACTCACGAACCGGGTGGGCAAGTATAAAAGAGGAGGGACAGATTTTTCCCTGGAATATTGAACAAAAAATAGATGTGGATAAAACATCGGAGGAATTTATTACCCGATTAATAAAAACATGTACATATTTATCGAATGAGAAAGTTGTTCCAAAACAATCATTGGTATACGAGAGATATTGTGTTTTAAATGAAATTAATAATATAAAAATTAGGGGAAAACGTATAGATCCGCAGTTAAAACAGGAAATATTTAAAGAATTATATATTGGATCTAAATGTGGGAAAAAAGTGACAAGAAAAAATCTTTGTCAATATCTTGTGAATAAAGGAGCAATTGAGGAAGATTCAGAAATATCTGGTATTGATAAGGATTTAAATACCTATATGTCTTCTTATGGAAAGATGTATCAGATTTTTGGTGACAAAATAAAAAGAGATGATATAAAGGAAGTAGCAGAAGAGATTATTTATTACGGTACTATTTATGGTGGCGCCAAAGAAATGTTTAAGAAAAAAATAGAGCAATATGTTTCAGAAGATATTTTGGACGAAGCTCAGATGAATAGAATTTTAGGATTTAAATTTAAAGACTGGGCCAGATTATCAAAGAAATTTTTATATCTGGAAGGATATGATAAAGGTAATCAAAATCAGTTGACTACACTTATGCAGGCATTATGGGATTATAATCTGAACACAATGGAACTTATGAATTCGCCTATGTTTACTTTTAAAGAAACGTTGGAGAAACAAAAAAATAAAATGGAAAAAGTTTTATGCGATTTTGAATATGAGGATTTGGATGAATATTATTTTAGCGCACCAGTGAAACGTATGGTATGGCAAACAATAGCTTGCTTAAAGGAAGTTGTTCAAATAATGGGGCATAATCCAAAAAGAATATTTATTGAAATGCCAAGAGCAGATGAAGAAAAGGGAGAACAAGGCAGAAAAGCATCAAGAAAGAACAGATTGTTATCTTTATATGAAGAAATAGAGGATGAAAGACCATGGAAAAAGGAAATAGAGAATGCGGCAGAATCAGGTAGATTGAATAGTAAAAGAATGTATTTATACTATTTGCAAATGGGAAAAGATGCATATACTGGAGAAGATATTGATATAGAAGATCTTTTTGATAATAGTAAGTATGATATTGATCATATTTATCCCCGGAGTCTGACTGATGATAATAGTCTTGAAAATAATCTTGTATTAGTGTCAGCAACGATAAATCAGGATGTGAAGAAAAATGATTATCCGATACCATATGATAAAATTAGAGGTAATAGTAAAGTACGAGAATTGTGGCGTTTTCTTCATGAAAAGAAATTTATGAATGATGAGAAGTATAATCGATTAATGTCTGACGTGCCTTTAACACAGGAACAGCTAGCTGGATATATTGCAAGACAGTTGGTTGAGACGGCACAAGGAACAAAAGGAATTGCGGACATCATTAAATCAGTGATACCAGATGCAGATATTATATATTCAAAGGCGAAAAATGTGTCGGATTTTAGGAAAAGGTATGGCATGTTGAAAAGCAGATTGACAAATGACTTCCATCATGCTAAAGACGCATATTTGAATGTTGTTGTAGGAAATGTATATTTTACAAAATTCACCCAAAATCCCAGAAAATATATTAAAGATGAAAATGATATAGAGAATAAAAAATATAATTATAATTTATCAAAAATGTATGATAAAGATGTAATAAGAAACGGGAAAGTGGCCTGGATAGCGCAGAATGGGAAAAAAGCGGGAACAATTCAGACTATAAAAAAAGTAATGGATAGAAATACTCCTATAATCACGAGACAAGCGTTTGAACAACGAGGTGAATTATATGATTTACAACCAATATCAAAACATAAAGCAAAAAAAGAGAACTATGTTCCAATAAAAGCAACAAATGAAAAAATGAAGGATGTAACTAAATATGGGGGATTTACATCATTGAATCCTGCATATTTTGTGTTTGTTGAATATGGCTCAGCGAAAAAAAGACAGAGGTGTTTTGCGGTGGTTCATAGTTACTGGGCTTCAAGTATAAAGAATAATGAGGATTTGGTTACACATTTAAAAGACCGTGGATATGAGAATCCAATAGTGATCGCAGATAAAATAAAAAAGAATTCCTTGATTAAATATAATGGCTATTTCTTATATATTGTAGGGATGGATGCTAGAAAACAGGTTGAATTTTCTAATGCGACATCAATGTGCTTAAATAATAATTTTATACAGTATATTCAAAAAATCGAGAAAGCAAATACATTAATAGCTGAAGCGAAAAAGAGGAGACCGTATATTGACGAGTCCATTACTGCAGAAAGAAATATAGCACTTTATAATGAACTAAAAAAGAAACATTTAGATTCTATATTTAAGAATCATCCCAAAGGAATTGGTAGTGTATTAGAAAGTGGAGAGGGTGCATTTGTCCAGCTGTCATTAGAGCAACAAATTGGTATTTTATATAGTATTATTCAGTTCTCTTCATTTAAGAAAGGCACATTTTCTTTGACATTAATAGGTGGACCCAAAGAGGTTGGCAGAATAAGAATCTCTGGAAATATGCCCAAGGCAAGAGAATTAAAACTTATTCATTATTCTATAACCGGAATGTATAAGAAGGAGATAAATCTTTTAGACTAAAGAGGGAAATAGGATGAGTTGGCGGACAGTAGTTATTTCAAATACAGCAAAATTGGATTATCAGATGGGATACATGGTTGTAAGAAAGAATGAATTAACAAAGATTCATCTATCTGAGATTGAAATGTTAATTATTGAATCGACTTCTGTTTCGCTGACAGCAGCCTTGCTGAGCGAGCTTACAAAGAAAAAAATTAAAGTTATTTTTTTGTGATGAAAAGAGAAATCCTTCTTCTGAATTAATAGGTTATTATGGATCTCATGACACATCATCAAAGGTTCGAAAACAGATTGCATGGACAGAGGATGTTATAGTAACGAATCCGCTTATTGTAAACTGTGAAGATAGAAGAATAATGAATCAACTTTATAAAAATCTGTCATACCATGTTGCAAAAGAACACTTTGAAAAATTTGCTGAAGTAAACCAGCATATTATTGGATTTGTTGATTATGTAATAAATACTTCGGAATATAATTTGGTTACTGATACTGATTTCGTTGTAGCAAATTTACTGAAATATTGTAATGTACATATAAGTACGGAATATGAAAATTTTGCGGAAAAGTTTATTGATTATCTAAGGGCTGTTAAAACAATTTGCAAGTTGGATGTGGTTTTTGTGATAAATCTAAAACAATATTTTAATGAGAATTATCTGTTTGAAATATATAAATTCTGTTTTTATAATAAAATTTTTCTTGTAAATGTAGAAAATATAAAATCAGAGGCTATTGAAGGGGACAAATATGTTATAATAGATAAGGATTTATGCTTGTTAGAGTTATAGTATTGACAATCATCTGTCGTGGGATGATCATGTTTCGGTGATAACTTAAAAAATTTGAGGTTTGAGAGACTTGTTAATACGTAAGATTC
>HF995202.1 GCA_000432915.1 Firmicutes bacterium CAG:194 | reverse complement strand
CATCTGCTGCACGGTTGATCTTGTAACCTGAAGATAACTTTTCTGTGGATTTTGCTTGTGAATCAGTTGTGATGTTAAGCATTCTGCTTGAATTCATTGCTGTAAGATTGTGTTGTACTACCATATTTTTTCCTCCCTGACTTCGGAATCCATTCCGCTAATGTTTCATTTTCCTTAATTGTTATATTTTTCCGGTGGATTCCTTTCCTATCCGGTTGTGTTCTATAATAAATATCGGTAGATTTTGAAATTACTTTATACTTATTTTTGCTTTTTTTCAGTCTTTTTCTTATTTTCGCATTTCTTCCTCTTTTATACTCGAAATTCCTGCCGACTTCGTCGTCAGTCGTGCTTCGCAGATTATTTGACCGCACATTTGCTACGCAAATATGTGGCAATGCTTGGTTTTCTTCCTCTTTCATACTCGAAATTCCTGCCGACTTTGTCGTCAGTCGTGCTTCGCACTTATGAATTTCACTGCATAAACCATCTGCGTGGTAAACTATAATCTGCTTCGCAGATTATTTGGCCGCACATTTGCTACGCAAATATGTGGCAATGCTTGATTTTCTTCCTCTTTTATACTCGAAATTCCTGCCGACTTCGTCGTCAGTCGTGCTTCGCACTTATGAATTTCTCGTTGTACGCTCGGATAAAATCAAATACGTGCTATCGCACGTGCTTGATTTTCTTCCTCGCTACAAAAAAGGAACCGGCATAAGCCGGTTCCTTTCGGTAGTCGTTTGCGATTTACTTAGCCGATTAGCCCAGTAATGATAATACGCCCTGATTTGACTGGTTAGCCTGTGCTAACATAGACTGTCCTGCCTGAGCAAGGATGTTGTTGTTAGAATATCTTACCATTTCTGCAGCCATATCTGTATCAC
>HF995201.1 GCA_000432915.1 Firmicutes bacterium CAG:194 | reverse complement strand
TATGAATTCTTTCCAGCAAATCCGGTATTTGATCCATATCCACATCAAAAATTTCACCGCACTTTATACATCTTACATGGTAGTGATTTTTCAAGGTAAAATCAAATCGGTTCGGTCCATCTGGGACTTCAACCTTTCTTATAGCACCTTCTTCTGCCAATATGTCAAGGTTTCTATATACGGTTCCTTTTCCGATTGTAGGATATCTTTCCTTTATGAATTCATATACTTCATTTGCTGTAACATGCCTTTTCATCTCATATACAGCATGTCGTATCAGATCCTTTTGAATAGTATTTCTTCTACTTGTCATTCGCTCTCCTTATTAGGATTCGTTCTTAATAAAGATTATATTTCGTTAGTGTTGTGTTGTCAAGATAAAATAGTAATAATTCCTATTATATAATAAAAAGATGCCCATATTGAGCATCTTTTATCTGTCTTAATCTCATTTCCTATAAAACTATAATCTTCCGCCGTATACCGGGAAGCCACTGTTTGCGCCGTAGCTTTCGATTTTCTTAAAGTGCTTCAGCACTTCCATATCCTCTGCACTGATCTCAAAATCTACATCTGCATTTGTCTTCATATGGGCAGGATTTCCTGTTTTCGGCAGAGAGATCGCACCAAGCTGCAGTGTATAACGAATGCAGAGCTGTGGAACGGATACGCCGTATTTATCTGCCATTTCTTTGATCTGTGGCTGATTTAAGATCTCGCCATGTGCGATCGGAGAATGGATGATCATCATATCCAGATAATCCAGCCCCATGGTTTCAAGTGTTTTGTTGCAACTTTTCACAAATCAAATTCAAAGGAAAAATAATATGCATAATCGTTTTCCGGGATATACTCCCCGGTCTCATATGCCTCTACGCCTACTGTCTCTATTGCATTTTCTCCATATAACAGCGTAACCAGTCCCTGCTCCTCATTATATCGGATCTGTGTCTTCTCATCGATTCCCGACGCGGATCTTCCATAATAAAGCCGGTTTTTCACGCCTTCCAGTATCGGCAGATCTGTAGACATCTTGGAACCATGACCGGTTGCGATCAGCTTGACCTCAAACCGTTCAAAATCCGGGACGATCGCAAACATCCCTCCTTCGGGGATGCCTGTATTCTCATGCATCCGCATGATCTCGTCTTTGCTGATGAGCTTCCCTTTCTCATAAGTCGAAACATAGATCGTCAGCTGCTGAAATGGCTTGGATACCTTATATTTATAAAGAAACGCACCGTCTATACCGGCTAATAGCTGCGCCGTCTTCATTTCCGCGCTTTCCGGATCAATGGGCTCCACATAATTCTGCGGTCTGTGCTGCCGGTAAAACATGACTCCCAGAGCCAGCACGATCACACCGGTAAATGCCAGAAGTCCGCCTATGATACGTTTTAAAACCTTCTGACGACGCTTTCCATCCGTCGTTACCTGCAGAAGATTATCCTCCGACTTCTGCTGCAGGTCATCCTGTCCGATATCTTCCCCGGCAAGGAATTCATTCAGACTGATCCCAAGTATCTCGCAAAGCGGGCTGTATACAGAGACATCAGGCAGACAAATGCCGCGTTCCCATTTGGAAACCGATTTATCGCTCATACCGAGCCGGTCCGCCACCTGCCTCTGTGTCAGCCCCAGTGCTTTTCTTTTTTCTGCAATATATTTCCCGATTTTTACAAGATCCATTCCCGTTCTCCTTTTCAGATAAGTGTCCTTCATTCCTGCATATACGAATACCGATATGCGTCACCCAGCATTACTATCCACGCAGAATGATTATATAAATCATACAATGATTCACCCCAAAATGACACCTCTTAAAAGTAGAATTATGTTTTAACGCTATCATCTGATCTATCCGGAGTCCCGAACCAGCCCTTTTAGAATGCAGCCTTATAAATCTCTACGATATCTTCCTTGCTGAGCGGTACAAAGGAACCCTTGGAACCGTCACAGGCTTTCTGTGCCATGACATCAAAATTCTTATCATCTGTAATACCAACTGCCCGCAGATTCTTCGGAAGTCCCATCGTCTCAAAGAAGAACGTCTTGAGCGCATCGATTCCCGCATGTGCAAGTGCATACTCATCCTCCCCGGAAAGTCCCCAGACATTTTTCGCAAATTCCACAAACATCGGAAGTGTGGCATCATTTAAAATATGCTCCATCCAGGCAGGTGTCAGTATTGCGAGACCTTCTCCGTGGGTAATATCATAAAAAGCACTCAGCTCATGTTCCATCGGATGCACACACCAGGCAGGAGAACAGCCGTCTCCCACTACACCGTTGATTGCATGTGTACCTGCCCACATCAGATTGGCACGCGCTTCGTAATTATCCGGCTCTGCCAGTGCGGTCGGTCCGTTTTTGATCATGGTGCGCAGCAGTCCCTCTGCCATAAATTTCTGGCAGTCTGCATTTTCCATAGAGAAATAATTTTCCATCGTATGGCTCATCATATCAGCCGTTCCGGCTGCAGTCTGCTTTTTAGATACAGAATACGTATATTCAGGATTTAAGATCGACATGGTCGGAACCATGTACGGAGATCCTGTACCCCATTTTTCATTTTTCGTCAGATCTGAAATTACCGCAAACGGATCCATTTCTGTTCCGGTTGCAGAAAGTGTCAGAACATCAAAGATCGGAAGTGCTGCCTTGATCTTTGTTGCATCTAAGACAAGATCCCATGCATCCCCGTCATACTTTGCACCTGCTGCAATTACCTTGGAGCAATCGATCGTACTGCCGCCGCCAATAGCAAGCACCATATCAATACCTTCCTCTTTACAGATCGCAACACCCTTTCTGACTGTTTCAATACGCGGGTTCGGTTCTACACCGCTAAGTTCAAATACTGTAAGTGCCGCATCCTTTAAAAGCTGCATTGCAGTATCATAAATTCCGTTTTTCTTGATCGATCCACCGCCATATACAAGAAGGACTTTATCACCATATTCCTTCAGTTCTGATAAGTAGGAAATAGTATCCTTTCCAAAATGGATTCTGGTTGGAATCTGAAGTGTAAAATTGTACATAAGCTTTCCCTCCGTTTCTTTCCTGTCTGCAGGAAATGATTTTGTAAAATTTTCTAAGATCACGTTTTGATCTATCTTTATTATACAAAAAAATGGGGAATTTCTCTATAAAATTTCTCTTAATTATTACGCCTCTTTCTTTAAAAGGCTGGCATAGCTCCGGTCGATCCCGATCGCTCCGAGTGGTGCAGTCAGGATGATCGCAAGAACCGCTACCGATAAAACCGTCTTACCGCAGGCAAGCCCTGCTGCCAGCGGAACAGAGCCGATCGCTGCCTGCACGGTTGCTTTCGGCAGATAAGCGATCACGCAGAATAATCTTTCTTTCCGGTTCAGCTTCGTTCCCGCCACACTGAGCCAAACACCGATTGTTCGGAATACAAGTGCGCCAAAGATCAGCAGAACCGCCTGCAATCCTGCGCCTAGTGTATACCGGATATCCACAGCAGCACCCACCAGAACAAACAGGATCACCTCTGCTGCCAACCACAGCTTCCCAAATTTCTCAGACAACCTCTTTGAAACAAACGCCGTACTTTTCAGCCTGATCACACACGCCATACTGACCACCGCCAGCAGACCGGAAACTGCAACCGTTCCTTCCAGCCAGCCTTCTATCGCGATCAGCAGGAAAGAAACTCCCAGTACGATGATCACTTTCATACTGTTTCTGATGCAATGTTTTTTTGCGTATGCCGTTTCAAAGAACAGACACAGCAAAAAGCCAAAGATGCCGCCAAGCAGAATCCCCAGCACAATAGAAACTGGAATATTTACAAAATCAAGCACATTGGCGGTTCCGCCCTGGGCCATGCTCAAAAAAGTCGTAAACAGCACGATCACAAAAATATCGTCACAGGAAGCCCCTGCCATGATCATCTGCGGGATTGCTCTTTTTGTCCCATATTTTCGTTCCATCAGGCTAACCATACGTGGCACAACGACCGCCGGTGAAACTGCTGCCAGGACCGCTCCCATGACTGCTGCCTCGATATGATTCACACCCAGAAGCACCGGTGCCAGCAGAATATAACCAATGATCTCACAACTGGCAGGTACAAAAGAAAGCATGATCGCAGATCTGCCTGCTTTTTTCAGATCCTGCAGATCCAGTGAAAGCCCGGCTTTCAATAAAATAATGATCAGTGCCATCTTTCTGAGTTCCGCGGAAATCCCCAGAATAGAAGGATCTAACAGATCCAGCACATAAGGGCCTAAAATAATACCGGTTGCCAGCATACCAATGATACGCGGCAGTTTGATCTTCTGGCAGATGGCTCCCATTGCCAGTCCTACCAGAAAAATGAGTGATAACGATGTCAGCATAATTGCTCCTCCTTATTGCTTACGCAGAAGTTTAGCTTAAAATAAAAAAGCTGACACTTCTGCGACATAATATCGTAGAAGTCATCAGCTCTGTAAGCAGTTTAGGTTTCCCAAGGGAGAACTTCATTCCCTACGCTGTATAATATAACAGTGTTTTATTTCTTTGTCAAATCAGCTAAATAGCCAGACTGCCGGTAATTTTCTGAAATTCTGTGCACCGCACTGATTACTTAATTTCGGCATAACTCTCTCCTTTGTCTAATATCTGCTTCAGCTTCTGCGCCGCCACGCTCATAGGGCGTTTCCTGTCATATACCATACATACATAACGTTCCGGGATTTCTTCCTTTAACCGGATCTGAATGATCTCATGCTTTGCCAGCGCTTCTTCTGTCATCTCTTCCGGCAGAAAGGCAAGCCCCAGCTCACTTTTGACAAGTGGCAGCACCTGATCGGTCGTCGCTGCCTCTGTATCCGGAATGATCTCCACGCCATATTTTAAAAAGAGCTGGTTGTAAAAATGATAGGTTGTTGTTTCTTTTCCCAGACAAATATAAGGATACTCTTTTAAATCTTTTAAGGACAGCTCCTGACTTCCCATCGCCGTAAATGTCCTGCCGCCGATCAAAATATCTTTAAATGCCTTTAAGCGAACCTCTTTCAGCGGTGCTTCCACATCAGCCGGTGTTGTAATCACCGCAAAATCTGTTTCTCCGCTTCTGACAGCACTGATCGCCTGCGGCGTAGAATGATTGTATATCTTTAGCTGTACCCCCGGATATGCAATATGGAATTTTTTCAGTCTGTCGAGCAGATAGATATTCAACGCGATCTCGCTGGCACCGATTGAAATGCTGCCATGCTCCAGCCCGACACTTTCCGCCAGTTCTTCTTCTGCCTGCTGGATCTGCATCATGGCTGCTGAAACCCTCGTATACAGCCGTTCTCCTTCCGGCGTCAGAAAAGCGCCCCGGTTTGTACGGATAAAAAGTGTACAGTTGACCTCCTGCTCCAGACAGTTCATTGCCCGTGTGATATTAGGCTGGCTGTTATGCAATATATTGGCAGCTTTTGTAAAGTTATTGTACTTTGCTACATAATAAAATATTTTGTAATACTCAAAATTGACATCCATACTATATTCCCTTGTCATATCAAATACTTATTTTTGCCATATCAATAATATCTTTTACTTATTCCTGGTACATCATTATAATCATTGCAGAACGAAAAAACAATAGATGGAGGTAAAAAATATGTTAACTGCTGTGACTGGAATCAACTGGGGTGACGAAGGTAAAGGACGTGTTATTGATCTTCTTGCGGAACAGGCAGATATTGTTGTCCGCTATCAGGGAGGAAACAATGCCGGACATACCGTTGTTACCGATCAGGGAAAATTTGTACTTAATCTGCTTCCTTCCGGAATTTTGCATTCAAATGTCGTCTGCATCCTCGGAGATGGCATGGTTGTAGATCTGGAACATCTGGAAAACGAAATCGCACAGATTCGGAAAAATGGAGTTCAGGTATCTCCTTCTAATCTGAAATTATCCACAAGAGCAACCATTTCCATGCCCTGGCATCGTGTACAGGATGAACTGGAAGAAGATCGTCTTGCCAAGTCCGGTTCTGCTTTCGGATCTACCAGACGTGGTATCGCATATGCTTACAGTGATAAATATCGTAAAAAAACAATTCGTCTCGGTGATCTGCTGCATCTGGATGATGAAGCTATGCAGGCGCGGCTAAAAACCATACTGGAATCCAAAAATCTGGAGCTTGCAGGCTGTTACCATCAGGAACCGATGTCTTATTCCGCACTTTTATCCTGGTGTCAGAAACAGGCACAGCTCTTTGCTCCTTATATTTGTGATACAGGACATTATCTGGAACAGGCACTGCTCAACGGCAAAAAAGTAGTTCTGGAAGCACAACTCGGTGCAATGCGGGATATCGATTACGGTATCTTTCCTTACACTTCCAGTTCTTCCACAATTTCAGCCTACGGTCCGATCGGAGCCGGTATTCCGGGCACACCGATTGACCATGTGGTAGGCGTTTTGAAAGCCTATTCCACCTGCGTCGGTGCAGGACCGTTTGTCGCAGAAGGTGCCATGTCAGACTCCTGGATGAAAGCACTCAGGGACTATGGCGGAGAATATGGTGCAGCTACCGGACGTCCGCGCCGTGTCGGACCTTTTGACGCTGTTGCCAGCCGTTATGGACTGAAATGCCAGAAGGCGGATAAAATTGCCCTGACAAAACTTGATGTTCTGAGCTCCTTCAGCGAAATACCGATCATTATCGGTTATCACAAAAACGGAACCATCACCAAAAACTTTGATCCACTGGATAATCTGCATGATTATCAGCCTGTTATCGAATATCTGCCTGGCTGGACAGAAGATATCTCAGCATGTGAAAGCTGGGAGCAGCTTCCGGACAATGCTAAAGCCTATGTTGCCTATCTGGAGAAACAGCTGGATCATGAAATACAGTTCGTTTCTGTTGGTGCCAAACGGGAACAGTATATCGTAAAAGGAGAATGGGTATGAGACATTTGATCGATCCTCTTGATTTTACCAAAGAAGAAACATTGCGGGTTCTGGATCTTGCCGACCGGATCAAAGCAGATCCTTCCATCTATTCCCATGTGGGAGACGGAAAAAAACTTGCTACTCTTTTTTATGAGCCAAGCACCCGGACCCGCCTTTCCTTTGAATCCGCCATGCTCAGCCTTGGCGGACAGACTCTCGGATTTGCCGGTGCTAACCAGTCCAGCGCCACAAAGGGAGAAACCATCGCAGATACTGCACGCGTTGTCAGCTGCTATGCTGATATCATTGCCATGCGTCACCCAAAGGAGGGTGCACCGCTCCGTGCTTCCATGTATGCAAAGGTTCCCATCATCAATGCCGGTGACGGCGGACATAACCACCCATCCCAGACGTTGATCGACATGATGACGATCCGTCAGCTGAAAGGCAGACTGGATCATCTTACCATAGGCTTTTGCGGTGATCTGAAATTCGGTCGTACCGTACATTCTCTCGTAAACAGTCTCGTCCGTTTTCCCGGCAATACATTTTATTTCATTTCCCCGGATGAGCTGCGGGTTCCCGAATATCTGGTGGAGGATACTTTAAAACCATCCAATACCACTTACCATGAGGTAACTGATCTGGAGGCAACAATCCCGAAGCTGGATGTCCTGTATATGACGAGAGTACAAAAGGAGCGTTTCTTCAACGAAGAAGATTATATCCGTTTGAAAGGCACCTATATCCTGACTGCGGATAAACTAAAGCTGGCTGCTCCCGATATGCCCGTTCTGCATCCGCTCCCCAGAGTCGATGAAATCACACTTGATGTGGATGACGACAGCAGGGCAGCCTATTTCGACCAGGTACAAAACGGTGTATACCTGCGAATGGCACTCATCATGTCACTGCTTGGTATCCCAGATCCACAGACAAAGGAGGAAATACTTTCATGTTAAAGGTTGAATCCATACAAAATGGAATTGTGATCGATCATATTACAGCGGGAAAAGGGATGGAAATCTACCGTCTTCTCGATCTGGAGGCTTCCGGTCAGTCCGTTGCACTTTTACAAAATGTAAAAAGCCGGAAATACGGAACAAAAGACCTGATCAAGATCGAAGGTACCACAGTACCGTCCCGGCTGGATATTTTAGGATATCTGGATGACAAGATTTCCCTTATCTACATCCAGAACGGTACAGTAGACAGAAAGGTACATCCTGTACCACCAAAGGAACTGAAAAATGTGATCCGGTGTCAGAATCCCCGCTGTATTACCAGTATTGAGACAGACTGCGATCACATCTTCCGTATGTCCTCCTCCGGAAAGTACAGATGTATTTACTGTAATCAGGAAATTCATATGAAAAGCCAATCATACACAGACAAATGCGCCATGGTAAGGAGATGATCTTATGGCACTAGTATTACCACGGGAAGAAGAAGTGGAAAATATGTTTTCCAGAATTCTTTCCTCAGAAGAATCCTGTGAAAGACTGATGGAAACATTTTATGATCATTTATGTGATGATAAAAGAGAAATGGACGCTGATCCACAGCATTTTGCGGAAGTATTGCTCAATGCTTACAAGAACGGAGATGTCAGCGCCCTTTTACTGGAGCTCTGCAACAGAAGTATGTTTGATCTGTTAAAGGAGGCTTACCTGATCCCCCGCCGTTTCCATGGGAAAAGCGGCGAGAATCCCGTTCTTCTCACAGATGCTGAAGGAAATCTGCTGCCAGATAAGTCGGACAAAGTTACCCGACACGAATATAAGAAATTTCATGAAATCTATGAGGCACACCATGCTGCGCCCCGTTCCAAACTATATCTGGCAGATGGCTATCATCTGGTCCGCTATTATACAACCGGCATGCAGATCTGCGAAAAGCAGGAAGACAAAGAAAGAGGTATTTTAATTCTTTATGCACTTCCTGATACAAAGAAACTGCATCTGACAGAGGCACAGGCTTATGATATTATCTGGTCTGCCTTTCAGGATATCCAGAAAGAAGCCTTTTCTGCCATCGTCTTCTATGGGCAGGATACCGGCATAAAATCCGGTAAAGGCTTTGATGAACTCGGCGTTTTATTGCCGATCCACCAGTTTGAATCCAATATGCTCCATCACATGCGTGCCATAGACGGTCTTGTATTGTCCTGCCGTGAAGAAATGATTAAGTTAGCCGGGAGCAACAGTTTAGACCTGACATCAGAATAAGGAGTATATCATGAAAGCTTCTACTGTCACAATACCTGTCAAAAAAAATCATATGGAGATCCACTGGCACGATTATGCAGACAAAGAAAATCCTGTTCCGATCGCCAAAGCCAGTCTGGATGCCAAGGCATCCGTGATCGGAAGAGTCGGCATTATGATGCTCGCCTGCGGAACAGGAGCCTGGCGTGTGCGCAGCTCCATGAATGAATTGTCAGAACTGATGAATATTACCTGCACCGTGGATATCGGACTGATGTCCATTAACTATACCTGCTTTGACGGCGACAACAGTTTTACACAGTCTCTCTGTCTGACAAACACCGGTGTCAATACTTCACAACTGAATCGTCTGGAAAAGTTTGTGATCCATTTTCAGGAAAAAGAACTGCTGCTAAGCTGCGATGAAATTCATTCTGCCCTGGATGAAATTGAACGGATCCACAGCCTGTATTCCCCGGTGGCACTCGCTGTTTCCGCTGCATTGGCATGCGGTGCATTTACGTTTCTACTTGGCGGCGGTATGATCGAGATGCTTTGCGCCTTCATTGGCGCAGGAATCGGTAATTACATCCGGTGTAAACTGACAAAGCATCATTTTACTTTATTCCTATGCATTATCTCCTCTGTTTCCGCTGCCTGCTTTACCTATACAGTGCTTCTGAAGCTCCTGCAGCTTGTATTTGAAGTAAATCTGCAGCATGAAGCGGGCTATATCTGTTCCATGCTGTTCATTATTCCGGGCTTTCCGTTTATTACAAGCGGAATTGACCTTGCCAAGCTGGATATGCGTTCCGGTATAGAACGGCTTATGTATTCTCTGATCATTATTACCGTTGCGACTATGACCGCCTGGATCCTTGCCATGCTGCTCGGGCTGAAACCTATTCCGTTTCTTCCCCTGAACCTGGCACTGTGGCAGATGATCCTGCTTCGTTTATTGGCCGGCTTCTGTGGCGTCTTTGGATTTTCCATGATGTTCAACAGTCCTGTCCGGCTTGCTGCAGCAGCGGGGCTGATCGGTGCTGTCTCTAATACCATGAGACTCGAGCTCATCGATCTTTTCTCCCTTCCCCCGGCTGCAGCGGCATTTATCGGTGCCTTTATCGCCGGTATCCTCGCTTCCACATTAAAAGGACTGTCCGGATATCCGCGTATATCCATCACAGTCCCTTCGATCGTTATTATGGTTCCGGGCTTATATCTATACAAGGGCTTTTACAATCTGGGCGTTATGAACCTGACCGTTGCCGCCTCATGGCTTGCTTCCGCACTGCTTGTTATTCTTGCATTGCCATTCGGTCTGATCTTTGCCCGTATTATCACAGATAAAACCTTCCGCTATTGTACCTGATCTCTCCTACAGCTTTACCTGGATAAAAGAATGGTGCATTGCCGGTAATAGTTTCTCGATCAGGTCAGAAGTCTTAAAACGGATGCTGGACGTGTTGATGCACGGATGGCATCCGATCATTTCTCCCGAAAGCACATCCTCGTCGATCAAAAGCTGCACCTGATCTTCCGTATCATTCATCAGTCCCATCACACTGACAGAACCCGGTGTGATATCCAGAAACTTCTCCATGTATTCCGGCTTTGCAAAGGAAAGTCTTGCCGAACCAATCTGCGCAGACAGATCCTTTGTATGAAACGTCTTTGTATCCGGAATCATCAACAGATAAAACGCCGTTTCCTGTCTGTTGCACAAAAACAGATTCTTGCAGACAGTTGCCTGCAATGCCTCATCGATCTCCTGACAGTCCTCCATCGTCATCGCAGGCGCATGATCGATGCGCTCATACGAAATACCAAGCTGATCTAAGAGATCATATGTCCGTATCTCCTTTGCCAGCCTGCCTGTTGTATCCTGTGGTCTTCCTTTTTGTAATTCCATATGTAATACTTCCTCCTTGTCGTTATAATAGTCCTCTGTTATTTTATGATCACCGCCACAGCGCATGGCACTTTGCCATCACACCATGTATATGTTACATTCTGATACCCTGCGTCCAAAAAAAATTTCTGATAGGAAGTAAGCGTAAATGCTCTTTTAAAATCAGCTCCTGCTTTTCCGATCTGCGCTGTGATCGCATTCGTTTCTCCCTTTTCATTCTCATTCATATAAGTCGGAATAATGATCCTGCCACCTTTTTTGCAGACACGGTCAAGCTCATGCAGTGCCTTATACGGTTCCTCCAGCAGATGAATGACATTCGCCGCCACAACCACATCAAACCTTTCCGCCGCAAAATCGATCTGCAATATGTTACCCTGCTGAAACGTTACATTCCGATATCTTGCACATTTTTTCTCTGCTCTTTTCAGCATTGGTAGAGAAAAATCTGTGGCGATCAGACTCTTACATTTTCCGGCGATCACACCACTCAGCATACCTGTTCCGCACGCACATTCCAGTACCTCATCTGTCGGCTGTATCAAATCTGCTACTACCGCACATAAGGTCTGATGTGTTTTTCTGTTTATAATGTTTGTGAAAATATCGTAAACACCCGCTACTTTATCCCAGAACATAGCCTTTCCTCCTATTCATTCATCAGCCATGCAAACGCCTTTGCCGTTCGTAAAACAGGATCTTTGAAATGTCCGCCCGGATTCCATTCCAGCGTACACAAATGCCCGCTCTCCTGCAGATGCGCATAGCATTCCCGGATGCAGGCTCCCACCTGTGCCATAACCGGATTTTTGGTCTTTTCTTCCTTCTCACCCAGACTCAGATAAACCTTTTCCGCTTTTATCTCATGCTCTTTCATATAAGGGATAAAGCCCGGAAACCAGACGGAGGGCGAAGCTGCTGCCACGCCTGCAAACAGATCCGTCTGGTAAGCCGTCCACAACGAAAAAAGCCCGGCAAGAGAATAACCTCCGATATAATACGTTTTACTTTGATCTACACACAACTTCTTGATTTCATCCAGTGTCTGCGCTGCCCCGTCTCCAAATTCTTCTGTACCATATACAGCTGGTGCTTTCCATGGTGTAAGTTCCTGATTCCACGCGTCCACCTTTGCCGCGATAAGCGAAAATGGTCGTTCGGTCATTTTCTGTATCTCTCTGACTTCGTCCTCTACCGTAGGCAGATCATGCTCTCCCACAAGCTGGATCAACACATTCTCTGCCGCCTGCTCACCATATTGATATATCGTCATATTGCTTACCTGACATATCCACAACCGTTTCTGACCGGCTGTTCTTCTCCCGAAACATAATGTGTTCTGAATGCCATATTGCATTCGCGCAGCTCCATCTTACCATCAATATATGGCTGGTACATTTCCAGAATGCCCGGTGCACACCCATCACAGCCACCCTCTATATTTCCAAGTGACTCTGCTACGATTGCTTCTCTTTCTTCCTTTGTTGTATCTTTGATCAGTAAACTTTTCATGAGTTTTCTCCTTTTTAACATATGTTGTACATTTTTTTATTACCACTTGCATATTGTAGGATTTTGTTAATATTTGTAATAGAATAGTTTTGTTTCTTTCAGTACTTTTTCAATACGCTTACAAGCTTCCGCATAACTAATATAAAAAAATTCCCTATCCGCGCGTATTCTGTATTCGTCTAGTTCCTCATGCACTTTTCGTTCTGCTATTATCGCATCCTTTACTCTATACACTTTTCGTGGTGAAAATGGGAAAACTACTCCCGTGGCCGAATTAATTTCATTACATCGTTTAATAACATTCCTTGTTGTCATTCCAATTTTCAGTAATTTCTTCTCAGATTTTTGTGACAATATGTATATATAATCATCAGTATCCTTCTTAAAATCAAAATCCAAAAAACTATCTATATATGCTACAAAATTTGTTCTAAGAATCTTCTCTATTTTTTCTTCTGCTTTTGGCATATCAAGGTTTTTAAGATCTTTACGGATATCTAAAAGCAAGTTCACTATGTCATAAACTTCTTTAGTTTCCGGATAATCCAAATACATATTTACAGTAAACCAATCCCATTGATCCTGCCTTAATATTCTATTAAACATACCCTTTACTATACTAATACTATTTAGCAGATCTTCATTTAATGGTATAGAATAATCAAGGAAAAACGTTTTTACACCAATCAAAGAATTTTTATATTTTTCTTTTGTATCTGGTTTTAATGGAGCTGCTCCAAATCCCCATTTTTTTATATCATTCACAATTCTGCTCTCCCGTTTTAATTAAATATAATCCATTTAATCAGCGTAACCGTATAAATCTCATCTATATATTGATACCATTTCTATAGTATAACTCATTTCATTTTTACCAAGTTCCATATCAGAAATTCTTTTTACATTTTCATCATTTATTGCATCACATACATTATTAAACTCAGCGCGAATACTTTCCAATAATTCACTTAATTTTTTAATTTCTAACCTACTATTTTTTCTTGTCATGTCTGTATGGGCTAAAAATTGTTTTCTCATATTTATTATATCATTCTTAACCTCTTGTGATATTACTTCTTTTTTTACTTGATCAACTGCTCTTCCATCTTCTCTTAATAACTTATTTATATTATTTCGAAATTTAGATACCGTATTTGCCTTGGGATCATTATCAAAACAAATTTTCCATAATGATAACGCCAAATCTTTTTGTAATAAAACCACAAAATGATTATTAATATTAATTGATTTACAATATTTTTCTTTATCCCCTATTTGTAGTGTGCGGTAAAAATCAAGAATTACAAGATCTTTATAACAATGCAAGATAATGTCGGCTAATTCTGAATAATTTCTAAATAATTGATTACTTAATTTCATTATGACCACCCATATTATAATTTTAGATACACCTATTTACTATTATCAGTTTTAGAAATAACTTAGTTACACAGTTTGGATAAATAATAATTCTACATATAGTAAAACGCCCCTTCACCAAGTGAAGGGGGATTATTCTCATGCCATCTATTTAATTAGACGCGGGTGGTACGCGAACATTATTTACTATTTTACGATACGCATAAACATTAGTTTTGTCAATACATAATATTTGCTCTTTCAGCCAATCAATTCGAGAAATTGTTTCTTTGCCTTATCTTTCCCACTCACATCCCCTGCAATAATATCTGCCAGCAACGCCACAATCAAAATCACTGTAAATGCCGAAACCATGGTAATTTTTTCTCACAAAATCACCTCATGATTCTATCTCTAAACACCAGAATTTAGCATTATTCAACGTGATGATAAATTTTCAATCTTTGTGCCTCATTTGCCTCAAATCCAAACTTTTCATAAAATTGGATCTTATCAGGGACTGCACATAACTCCACAAAAATATCTGTACCTTTCACTCCATTGTCATTTATGAATCTTATTAATTCATTTATTAACATCTTCCCGATACCTTTTCCCTGATATTCAGGTCTGACAACAACGTCCTTAATATAGTAATTAAGTCCCATATCACCATTCATTCTTGCCATCGCGACAATACAATCTCCATCCCATATAGAAACTCTAAATATAGTATGCATCATTGCTAACCTTGTCTGTTCAAATGACGGTCCATCTCCCCATACCGTTTCCCACAATTCAATAAATTGTTCTGCGGTTAACTCGTTATACTTCACTATAAAATCTGACATAATTTCATTTTCTCCCACTGCTCTTTTGTCATTCTATTTGTATGTCCCACTCTCGTTTCATTGAGCAGTGGCACCGGAACATTTTCACAAGTATGATGATAAACAAAGCCGACCTTTTCCTGCACTCGTTTCGACTTTTGATTGCCATCATAATAGCCACACCATATGGTACGCATTCCAATATCCTCAAACCCGTGACGCAGAATCTCTCTGACAGCTTCCGGTACATAACCTCTGCCCCAGAATGGCTGTCCCAGCCAATAGCCCAGCTCACACTCATCATCCCGGTCTGTCATATCTGTATGCCCGTTCAATATCAGTTCGATTGCACCGATAGCTTTCCCATTCTCTTTTTCACAGATAGCATAACTTTCCGCACCATTCAGTACATTCCTGATCACTTGCAGACTATCTTCTACCGATTTATGTGGCGACCATCCTGCGATTGGGCCGATCTCCGGATTCTTTGCATATTCGAACAGGCTCTCTGCATCCGACTCCTGCCATTTTCTTAATAGTAATCTCTCTGTTTTTAACATTATCCCTATCCCCATAAACTACCAATTTAACTTTCCATCATTTTAATTGCTTCATCAACAGAT
>HF995200.1 GCA_000432915.1 Firmicutes bacterium CAG:194 | reverse complement strand
GCTTCACAAAATCTTCACAAAATAATTAGCACTCACCTCTTGACAGTGCTAATACTAGGTGTTATAACAGTTATAGAACAAAGGAAGGGGAACAAAAGAAAGAAAAGTTCCTAAAGCTTCCGGTTCTGATTTGACATCAAAACAAATAGTTTTAAGAATAGAAAGGATGGATGACTTATGTTGATGCCTAGTATTTTTGGAAATGATATGTTTGGAGATTTCTTTACAGATCCTTGGTTTGATGAGAAGGAGTTCAAGGATATGCAGAAAAAGCTGTACGGACACAGAGCTAAAAATGTGATGAGTACAGATGTAAAAGAAGTAGAAAACGGATATGAGCTTGAGATGGATCTTCCGGGATTTAAGAAAGATGAGATCAAAGCAAGCGTTGAGAACGGTTATCTGACCATCAGCGCAGCAAGAGGTCTTGATGAGGATGAAAAGGATAAGAAGTCCGGCAAATACATCCGCCGTGAGCGTTATGCAGGTGCTTGTGAACGTAGCTTCTATGTAGGGGAAGGAATCAGTCAGGATGATATCAAGGCTTCCTTCCAGCATGGTATTTTGAAACTCTTCATTCCGAAAGAACCGGAAAAATCTGTTGAAGAAAAGAAATACGTTGCGATCGAAGGATAACAACGAACGCCCCGGAGTGATCCGGGGCGTTTATGTATAACGAAAAATCCGATCAGTATTTTAGAATGATGAGAAGTAAACGGAAAAGAAGGTGAAAAGAATGGCTGGCAAGCGTGATTATTATGAAGTGCTTGGAATTGACAGAAATGCAGATGATGCTTCCATTAAAAAAGCCTACAGAAAAATGGCAAAAAAATACCATCCGGATATGAATAAGGATAATCCGGCTGCGGAGGAAAAATTTAAGGAAGTCACGGAAGCCTATAATGTATTAAGTGATAAAGAAAAGAAGAAATTGTACGATCAGTTCGGGCATGCGGCTTTTGAAGAAGGTGGAGGCACTGGCGCCGGTGGATATGGGCAGCAGGCAGGTTCCGGCTTTGCAGGTGGTTCTTTCCACTTTGGAGGCGGCCCCGGTGGATATCAGGAATTCCATTATACCGGCGAAGATCTGGATGATATTTTTGACGGCATTTTCGGACAGGGAAAAGGCTATGGCGGTTTCCACTTCGGTGGCGCAGATCAGGAAGAAAACATCTTTGGAGGCAGAGGACGTGCAAGGCGCAGCAGAGAAGGCGAAGATGTCCTGGCAAAGGTGGATGTTACTTTTGAGGAGGCTGCACTTGGTGCGGATAAAGTGATCAGTTTCCGCTCGCCGGACGGATCACAGCAGTCACTGAAAGTACACATTCCCGCAGGAATCGATTCCGGACAGAAGATCCGTCTGCGTGGAAAAGGAATGCCCGGTCAGAACGGCGGACAGGCAGGAAATATGCTCCTTGAGGTTACTGTGCAGAGTAAGCCCGGATTTGAACGAAAAGGAACGGATCTCTATACAACAGTGGAGATTCCTTTTGAAACAGCGGTTCTCGGCGGCGAGGCGATCGTACCGACACTGACCGGTAAAGTAAGCTGTAAGATCAAAGAAGGTACACAGTCCGGTACAAAGATCAGGCTGAAGGGAAAAGGGATCGTGTCCATGAAAAATCCGTCCCGGAAAGGGGACGAATATGCAGTCATACAGATTCATGTGCCGAAGCATCTGACACCGGCTGCAAAACAGAAATTAACGGAATATGCAAAAGCGGCTTCCTGATGGAAACCGCTTTTGTTTTTAACTTTCGCAGATCAGGCTTGTTTTTTCAGACAATATATGCTACACTATGTAAACAAAAGCGCATAAGATATGAAATGAATTTCAAAGAGGAAATTCCCTTAGGGGAGTTTCCTCTATTTTTGTAGCGAGGAAGGAAATCAAGCGCCTGCATAGCAGGCATTTGATTTCACCCGAGCGTGACTTGTCATGCATCAAAGATGCATGATGTAGACTCGGTCCATCGCCGCAGGCGATTATGTATGGACCGAGGTTCACGTAGAGAAAATCTAAAGAACGAAGTGCGGATGCTGCGAAAGCAGCATGATTTTCGAGTAGTGAGTTCATTTGGATGCGGATTTGCGCAAGAAGGAGGAAAATTATGAAAAAGAAAGTAATTGGTTTATTATTAGCTGTTATGACAGCAGCAATGCTGACAGCCTGCGGAAGCGGCAAAGAGGCAGATACGAGCGCAGCATCAGAAAGCACAGATGCAGCCGTTTCGGAGGAGACATCTTCAGATGAAAGCACAGATGCGGCAGAAGACAGCAGTGCAGAAAAGAAAACTTTAAAAGTAGCGATGGAATGTGGTTATGCACCGTACAACTGGACACAGGCAGATGATTCCAACGGTGCGGTCAAGATCAATGACAGCTCAGATTATGCATATGGCTATGATGTTATGATGGCAAAGAAAATTGCAGATGCTCTTGGTTATGAGCTTCAGATCGTCAAACTGGATTGGGATTCTTTAGTACCGGCTGTACAGTCCGGAACGGTTGACTGTGTCATTGCAGGTCAGTCCATCACATCAGAGCGTCTGCAGATGGTAGATTTCTCACAGCCTTATTACTATGCTTCTATCGTAGGCCTGGTAAAGAGCGACGGACAGTATGCGGATGCCAAGGGTGTTGCAGATCTTGCAGGTGCAACCTGTACTTCGCAGCTTGGTACCGTATGGTATGATGTCTGCCTGCCACAGATCAAGGATGCCAATATCCAGCCTGCACAGGAATCTGCTCCGGCGATGCTGGTTGCACTGGAAAGCGCACGTACAGACCTCGTAGTGACAGATATGCCGACTGCAAAGGCAGCAGTTGTTGCTTATCCGGATCTGAAGCTTCTTGATTTCACAGATTCCGATGACAACTTCCAGGTTTCTGAGGAAGAGATCAACATCGGCATTTCCGTAAAGAAAGGGAACACCGAGCTTTTAGATGGTATCAACTCTGTTCTTTCCACAATGACAGCGGATGATTTTGATTCCATGATGAATGAAGCAATTTCTGTTCAGCCATTGTCTGAATAAGGGATTGTTTTTAAAGGAGAAATACTATGATTTCCGAAATGAATTTTTTTGAGCGTATTGTTTATATTTTACAAAACTACGGCATTTCCTATCTGAAAGGAGCGGGCACAACGCTGCTGATCGCACTTGTTTCTACTGCGATCGGTTGTGTGATCGGTTTTGCGGTCGGTATCGTGCAGACGATACCTGTGGATAAAAAACGGGATGGGATCGGCAAACGGCTCCTGCTGGGGCTTGTCAAGGTGATACTGAAAGCCTATGTGGAGATTTTCCGTGGTACACCGATGATCGTGCAGGCAGTCTTTATTTACTTCGGACTGTCACAGATGTGCAATATCCAGCTTGGTATGTGGCAGGCAGCATTTCTGGTTGTTTCCATCAATACCGGTGCCTACATGGCGGAATCCGTCAGAGGCGGTATTATTTCCGTTGATCCGGGACAGATGGAAGGCGCAAAGGCAATCGGAATGACACATGTGCAGGCAATGCTCAAGGTCATTCTGCCACAGGCATTTCGGAATATCATTCCGCAGATCGGCAATAACTTTATCATCAATATCAAGGATACTTCAGTCCTGTCAGTCATCAGTATTGTGGATCTGTTCTTTGTTCATAAAAGTGTGGCTGGTGCTTTATATACCTATTTTGAATCCGCGACGATCGTCATGTGTATTTATCTGACGATGACACTTGTATCTTCAAGACTGTTGGCTCTCTGGGAAAGAAAGCTGGACGGAGATGACAACTATGAGCTTGTGGATGTCATGGATATCGGAAATCAGATGCGTGTTTCAGGAAGGGGGAGAGCATAATGGATACGGAAAAAGTGTTGCAGATCTCTCATCTGGAAAAATCTTTCGGAACACATGAGGTTTTGCGGGATATCGATTTTACGGTCAACAAAGGCGAGGCAATTTCCATCATAGGGCCTTCGGGATCGGGGAAATCTACGTTGCTGCGATGTGTCAACCTGCTGGAAACGCCGACAGGCGGCAATATTTACTACCACGGAAAAGATATCACGGATGCAAAAATGAACATTCCTTCCTATAGGGAACATGTGGGAATGGTTTTCCAGAATTTTAATCTGTTTGCCAATATGACGGTGCTGGAAAACTGCATGACAGGCCCCGTTACCGTTGCAAAGAAGAGCAAAAAGGAGGCCAGAGATCTGGCGATCAAATTCTTGAAAAAGGTTGGAATGGAGCAGTATATCAATGCCAAGCCAAGGCAGTTATCGGGCGGACAGAAGCAGCGTGTTGCCATTGCGCGTGCACTTGCCATGGAACCGGAAGTGCTCTTATTTGATGAGCCGACTTCTGCCCTGGATCCGCAGATGGTCGGAGAAGTATTGTCCGTTATGTCTACGCTTGCCAAAGAAGGAATGACGATGCTTGTCGTCACACACGAAATGGCATTTGCAAAAGAGGTTTCCGATAAGGTCATCTTTATGGCGGATGGTGTGATCGTGGAAGAAGGTTCAAGCAGCGATATATTTGAGCATGCGAAGAAGGAACAGACAAAGGAATTTCTGAACCGTTTTCATACCAATCTTTGATTAAAAAACAGAATAAAGAATTTATGGAGAGGAGCCTTACCGGACAGATCAGTGTGCGGTAAAGCTCCTTTTTTCGCGTGCTTATCTTGTGCGCATGCGCGTTAGGTGGTATACTGGAGATTGATATATTTCGGACTTTTTGATGGGTAGAAAGGGAATGGCATGGGGCAGTTTTTGATCGTATCAAAAGCAGACAGGCTGGCTGACTATTGTCAGATCGCGCAGTCTTATCAGGTGGGATTTGAATATAATGATTTTTACGATCCGGTTGTGCTGTCAGATGAGGAGCGTCTTGACGGAATCTGGCAGCAGTATGACGCCTGTGGGAAACCATCCATTTGTACGATGCACGGTGCTTTTCTGGATGTGACGGTATTCAGTGCAGATCCGAAGATCCGGGAGGTTTCCGAGCTGCGTATGCTGCAGAGCATGCAGCAGGCAGAAAGAGGAAAGGTGTCGGGTGTGGTATTCCATACCAATATCAACCCGTTTTTAAATGACTCATCTTATATACAGAATGCAGTTTCCATGACAGGTGATTTTGTGGAAAAGCTGCTTTTACAATTTCCGGATCTGTCGATTTATATGGAAAATATGTTTGATGACGATCCGGATATGCTTCGGATGCTTTCCGAACGTCTGATAAAATATCCGAACTATGGCGTCTGTCTGGATTATGCGCATGCATCCCTTTCCCGGACAGAGATCGATATCTGGGTGGAAGCACTGGCTCCTTATGTCAGACACGTACATATCAACGATCATGACGGAAAACATGATCTGCATCTTGCCGTTGGCAGTGGTGTGACAGACTGGAAAAAGTTTGCGGTATTTTATGAGAAATATTTCAGCAGTCTGACTGTGCTTGTAGAGACAACCAGACCGGACTGGCAGAAGCAGTCCCTTGATTATCTGATGCGGCTTGGAGTGAAATAATTATGAAGAATCAGAATGCAGATGAATTGTTAGAAAGCATTTTTTATTATATGAACCAGCTTTTTGAAAAAAGAGATTTTACAAGTACAATAGAGATTCTTACAAATCTGGGAAGGACGCTCGTGCAGTCGGACAGAGCTTCTTTCTGGTTCTGGGATCGAAAATCACATCAGTACTGGACACTGGCAGCAGTTGGTAATGAACGGATCGTTGTACCGGAAAATACCGGAATTGTCGGTGTGACAATGCAGGAAAACCGTCCGGTCGTGCTGAATGAGCCTTATGAGGATTCCCGTTTTAATCCGGCGGTCGATATGGAAACAGGCTATCGGACAAAGTCGATCTTGTGCATTCCCGTGACAAGTGAGCACGGTGAGATGCTGGGTGCTTATCAGGCGCTCAATAAACAGGGAGAGGATGGCGACTGCGCCTTTGATGAAAAGGATGTCAAAAGGCTGTCACTGGTTGCTGTTTTCGGTGCCAAAACATTGGAATCCTATCTGTTGCACAATAAAGCCTTTTTCGATCAACTGACCGGACTGAAAAACAGAAGTGGTCTGTATGAGGCATTCCATACGCGGATACTTTCCGGGCAGAAGAAGACGTATTCCATTGTCATGGGAGATATCGATTATTTCAAAAAGGTAAATGACACTTATGGACATAATGCGGGAGATGCGGTGCTTGGGCATGTGGCAGAAGTCCTGCAAGAAAATGTCGGACTGGATGATGAGACTGTTCGTTGGGGCGGCGAGGAATTTATCCTGCTTCTGTGCGGAAAAGATCGTCAGCAGGCAAGAGAAGCAGCGGAAGAGATCCGCCTTAAAATGCTGCGGGAGGTCTGCCTTTATGAAGGAGAGGAGATCCGGGTAACGATGTCATTTGGCGTGGAAGAGATCGATACGGCGCTCTCTGTGGAAGAAAATGTCAGACGTGCGGATGAAAAGCTGTACGAGGCAAAAAAAACAGGAAGAAATAAAGTGGTATGATCGGAGGCTTTGGGAAGTGAAGGAATCGGTTTTTATCAGTTACAGCTCCAAAGACAGTAAAATAGTGGAAAAGATCGTTGCGATGCTGAAGGAAGCGGGTATCAGCTATTGGAAAGCACCGGAAATGATCCCTGCAGGCTCTAATTATGCCCGCGAGATTCCGCGTGCCATTGCACAGTGTCAGGTGTTTCTACTTGTGATCTCCTCATATTCCCAGGAATCTATCTGGGTGGAAAAGGAGATCGACTGTGCGATCAATGACCGGAAGACGATTGTCCCGCTGAAGCTGACAGAAGATGACCTGAGCGACATGTTCCGCTTTTACCTGAACAATGTCCAGACGATCTCTTATGCGGAAAACCCGGCAGAAGCACTCAGGCTGACAAGAGAGCGGCTGAACACGCTGTTATCTTTGCCGGCAGATGTGTCGGCAGAACAAAAGAAGGCAGATAAGCCGGAAAAACAGGAACAGCCAAAGCCTGCAGGCAGACAGAAGAGACCGGTGCAGGAAGGGCTTGCGCCGCATCTGAAGCAGGCAATGCGGGGGAATGCATTGAAAATGAATAAGACCCCGGTCGTATGCGAAAAATGTGGTGGAGAACTTACCATGGTATCGCGTGGTACTTATAAGTGTAAACAATGCGGAAATTACTGTTATGATACCTATCAGACGATCCGCAATTTCCTGGATGCGAACGGGCCGAGCCAGATTACGGTGATCGCAAGGGAGACAGGTATTCCGCGGAAAACCATTGAATACTTCCTGTGGGATGACAGACTGGAAGTACCGCTTGGATCATCCTTCCGGCTGAAGTGCGAGAAATGTGGAATGCCGATCCGTTCCGGGCATTTATGTGAGGCATGTAAGGAAAATCAGAGAACAGAAAAAAATATCGATCAGAAATATCATTATTTCGGATCACCGGAGAGAAGAGGGTAATGAAGAAAAATATCTGGGTATTGTCCGGCAACAGAACAGTACTGGTTCAGGTGCAGAGACAGATCAACCGGGGCGGAGGAATGCGCGCGGTCTGTCTGTTTTCCGATGCGGCAGTTGAGAAGGCAATGGCACATCTTGGCGGAGAAGATACTGTGGAAATGCCGTCACTTTTTCTGGTAGATTATGAAGATGGCAGGAAAAACGGTTTTACGACGTTTTCCCGTATTAAAAACAACCCTGCTTTTGCGGGTATTCCGGTATTTTTTCTCTGTGAGAGCAGAACGCAGGAAACGGATGAGGAATGCTATGAGCTGGGTGGCACGGTTGTTCTTGTGCTTCCCTTTTCCGATGCGGCGCTGCTCCGTATGGAAAAGGCGGCGTGGCAGCATGAAATGACCAGAAACTACGAGAAGCTTTTGCAGAAGCAGGCAGCAGAGCTTGCGACAGCGAAAGAAATCAAGCGGCTGAATGAACAGCTTGCAGCCAGAAATGAACTGTTGCATCAGGTATTCGGCAAATATTTTTCCGATGAAGTAGTGCAGGTGATCTTAGAGCACCCGGAGGGAGCTGCGATCGGTGGACAGAAGCGGTATCTGACTGTTATGATGGCGGATCTGCGTGGATTTACTTCGCTGTCGGACAGACTTCCGGCGGAAATTGTTATTGAAATGATCAATCATTTTCTGGGTGAAATGACAGAGGTGATCCAGCGTTATCGGGGAACGGTCATTGAGTTTATCGGAGATGCCATTCTGGCTGTATTCGGTGCGCCGCTTGCTTCCGAATGCCCACAGGCGGATGCTGTTGCGGCAGCGGTCTGTATGCAGAACAAAATGCGGGACGTCAACGCCTTTAATCAGGAAAAAGGATATCCCGCAATTGAAATGGGGATTGGCATTCATGCAGGGGAGGTATTCATCGGAAATATCGGTTCGGAAAGCCTGATGCGGTATAACGTGATCGGACAGGCGGTCAACCTGTGCTCCCGCGTGGAAAGCTACAGTGTTGGCGGGCAGATTTTAGCATCAATGGAAACACTCAGACCGATCGAGCAGATAGTTAGCTTTCGCCGCAGCTTTGAAATTGCCATGAAGGGAATCCGTGAAAAAATACCGGTCTGTGAGATTACGGGTATTGCGGGTGCTTATGAATGCGGTCTTCTGCAGGAACAGGAAGCTCCGATGACAATTCTGGAAGACAGATGTGTTCTTAGTATGTATGTACTGCTGGATAAACAGATACTGGGCAGTGCAATCCCCGCAAGCGTACATGCTATTTCCGAAAAAGAGATCGTATTACAGATGCTGCCACAGGAAAAAGCGGAATATCCGGACGTGTTCACGGATGTTGAACTGGTACTTGATACGCAGGAAAACGCATATGCCAAGATTGTGGAAGCAGAGGGTAACAGATACAGGCTGCACTTCACATTCCTTTCCGGGGATTTCCTGCAGCTTGTAACAAAAGAAAATGCGTACAAGGGATGAGATGTGGCATGGGAAAATATGTATTGGTGCAGGAAAATGTGCCGCAGAACGGAATCAACCGCATCTATCAGGATGCGGAAACCGGTGTGATGATCATAGATGCGATCAGAGGTTTTTGCTGGGAACGGGAGCAGATGGAAGTGCTGCTTCATACATTTGAAAAAAAAATACTTCTGATCGTGAGCAGACTGACCGATTGTGTACATGTGTGGTGCATGAGCCGGGCGGAACAGATCCGGGCGCTGGAATTTCTGGATGCTTTGTTTGCGGATTACGGAATGCTGCGCGGAGATGCAGTATATGCAGAGGGGGAAATGTCGCAGGTTATTCTGGATGTGAGCATGACCGAGCAGGGAACGACAGATCTTTTGTCTTATTTCATGGAACAGACAGACGCATATTTTTCTAAAACAGCGGTTATCTATGCGGACAAAGAGGCTGCGCGGGAAGAACAGATCAGACAGCTTCCCATCTACTGTAAGAAGCAGGTTCCATGGGCAGTTGTCGAGACACTGGACATTGCAAAACCGGGAGAAAAGATCTGCATCAAAACGCTGGAAAATGATACTGGTCTGATCATACATGCGGATGCGGATCTGCTGATCATGATAGGCTGTCTGGGTGAAGTGTATGAGATCACCAGACAGAAGTTTGAAAACAGCTATGAGAAAAGCGATGAGCAGCTTGATATTTTCTCACAGCTTCTGGACTTTATCCCGGCAGTAGAGCTCCCGCGGACGGGAGAATATAAAACGATCGATGAACTGGCGTATCTGTGCGTGCCAAAGCCGGGCGGGATATACGCAAAGCAGCTGCAGGTACGGACAAAGGTATTCGGCAAGGGAAGAGGGGATTATTTTATTGGTAAGGCGGGAGATTATCTGGCAATCCGTTTAGATGACCTGCAGGATATGTACATCATCCGCCGGGAAGTATTTGAACGGACTTATGAACTAAAAACAGGAGAATAATATGGCAACCTATTTAATTGATTATGAAAATACAGGCGTCAAGGGACTGGTTGGGATCGAACAGCTGAAAGAGGATGATCTGATCATCATTTTTTATGGGCCGAAAACAGGAGCAGTACCGTTTGACGAGCATGTGAAGATCTGTCAGGCAGCTTCACAGGTAAAGTATATAAAAACGACAAAAACAGCGAAGAACTATCTGGATTTCCAACTTACTACGTATCTGGGCTATCTGGTCGGACAGACTGATGTAAAGGAATATTATGTGATCAGTAAGGATAGCGGTTATGACAGCGTGATTGATTTTTGGAAAAAGTGGGGCATCCGCATTGTCAGAAAGGAAAATATCGCAGGACAGAAAATAGCCGCAAAGGCTGCAACCGGGAAGACAGCGGGTAAGCAGAAGACAACTGTTAAGGCAACGAAGCAGACTTCCGGAACGACTGGCAGAAAGAACCGGACTGCACAGGAGGCTAAGCAGGCAGTGCAGGAAGATAATCAGGCAGTCGGGGGAGAAGATCAGAAGATACATGGAGAAGATCATGCGGCATTAAGCGAGAAACAGGTGACGCAAAATACAGATGCCGTGACACAGAATTTTTCAGATTCTGCGGCAGATAATAACGTAGCAGATAACGGTATGACAGATCAAAATGTGGCAGTTTTGGCACAAAAGGAGCAGATGACGGTACCTGCACATGATGTAGATAATGCAGAACAACCGGATCAAGAGGTTAGCAATGAACAACCCGACATAAAGCCGGAGCATAACCGGAAAACTGAAAAAGAAATCGCTCGGGAGAGTGTCACGCCGGAAAAACCGGTTCGTACAAATGTACCGGAGTCTGTGAAAAAGAAAGTGCGCCAGAAGCTGAAGGGAGAGAACCTGCATGCGGGTGTATACAGACAGATCTATGGCTGTATGCTGCAGGCACAGGACAAACAGACATTGAACATGGCGCTTGTTAAAACATTCAAGCAGGAAAACGGCAATCATTTTTATAAGCTGATCCAGCCGGTGTTTACAGAGTGGCTCAAAACATTGTAGAGAAAGATACAGATGGTATAGCATAGCATACGAAAAGTGCGTTATGCTATTGCGAATACGGGGGAAATGGGGTAAGATTAATATGTTTATGGTCTGCGCGGAATATGTTCTTTTAGATGCAGGCGCAGGATCTATATGATCCCATAGGAAAAGATATAAGGAGTAAATTATCATGGATTTAGTGAATATCAGAGATTTATACCGGGAGCAGAAGGAATATCTGGAAAAGGAAGTTATGATCGGCGGATGGCTGAGAAGCAAACGTGACAGCAAGAGCTTTGGATTTCTTGTGATCAATGACGGTACTTTTTTTGAACCGCTTCAGGTTGTATATTCAGATCAGCTTTCTAATTTTGAAGCAATCAGCAAGTTAAATGTAGGAGCTGCCCTGATCGTAAAAGGCGTTGTAACACCGACACCACAGGCAAAGCAGCCCTTTGAGATCCAGGCAACGGAGGTTGTGATCGAAGGACAGTCTGCACCGGATTATCCGCTACAGAAAAAGAGACATACTTTTGAATATCTGCGTACGATCTCTCATCTGCGTCCGCGTACCAATACATTTGAAGCGGTATTCCGCGTCCGTTCCCTGATCGCATATGCGATCCACAAATTCTTCCAGGAACGCGATTTTGTGTATGTGCATACACCACTTATCACAGGCAGCGACTGTGAGGGAGCGGGAGAAATGTTCCAGGTAACGACAATGGATCTTGCCAATGTACCGAAAAAGGAAGACGGCAGTATTGATTATCAGCAGGATTTCTTCGGAAAACCGACCAATCTGACAGTCAGTGGACAGCTAAACGGTGAAACGTATGCAATGGCATTTAAGAATATTTATACGTTCGGACCGACCTTCCGTGCAGAGAATTCCAATACAACAAGACATGCGGCGGAATTCTGGATGATCGAGCCGGAGATTGCTTTTGCGGATCTGAAGGATGATATGGTACTTGCAGAAAGCATGATCAAATATATTATCAGCTATGTACTGGAAAATGCACCGGAAGAAATGAATTTCTTCAATCAGTTTGTGGATAAGGGACTGATCGAAAGACTTGAGCATGTCCTTCATTCAGAATTTGGTCATGTGACATACACAGAAGCCATAAAGATATTAGAGAAGCACAATGATGAATTTGATTACAAGGTATCCTGGGGCTGCGATCTGCAGACAGAGCATGAACGCTATCTGACAGAAAAGGAATTCGGCAGACCGGTATTTGTAACAGACTATCCGAAGGAGATCAAAGCCTTCTATATGAAGCTGAACGAGGATGGCAAGACTGTTGCTGCTATGGACTGTCTTGTACCGGGCATCGGAGAGATCATCGGCGGAAGCCAGAGAGAAGATAACTACGAAGTCCTTCTGCAGAGAATGCAGGAATGCGGACTGAAACCGGAAGATTACCAGTTCTACCTGGATCTGCGTAAATACGGCTCTGCAAGACATGCAGGCTTTGGACTCGGCTTTGAACGCTGCGTCATGTACCTGACAGGTATGGGTAACATCCGCGACGTCATCCCATTCCCACGAACCGTAAAAAATTGTGACTTGTAGGATATGTAGTAAGGAGGGACCCACGAAGTGGGAGGATGCCTTACTACTCTGTG
>HF995199.1 GCA_000432915.1 Firmicutes bacterium CAG:194 | reverse complement strand
GCTGTGGCACCTATCGTCTATCCTCACACCAAAAGCTTCCCACTTATCGTCCCAGAGGAAGACTTGACTTTCAAATCATCTATATAGCAGCCGGACGAGCGCATTTTCATTTTGACAACACAGATGACGATACCCTCGTTACAGCAGGCAACATAGTACTTTACCGCCCCAAGGAATTTCAGAAATATGAATACTATGGCATTGATAAAACAGAAGTTTACTGGGTACATTTTACCGGAAATGATGTAAAGAATATTTTAAGAAGTTATGGTTTCCCGAATGACCAGCGCATCTTCCATGTTGGAACATCCTTGGAATATGAACGTATTTTTAAACGAATTATTTTAGAATTGCAAAGATGCCAGGATGACTACGAAGAAATGCTGGCACTATTACTGCGTCATTTACTGATCGTCTTTCACCGGGAGCTTACCCACAAACATGTACTAAAAAATGAATACCTCGATCATGAAATGGATACTGCAGCGTCCTATTTTAACGAAAACTATAACCGTGATATCAACATTGAAGAATATGCAGCTTCCAGAGGAATGAGTGTCAGTTGGTTTATTCGGAATTTCAAAAAATCTACCGGTACAACACCAATGCAGTTCATCACCTCCATCCGAATCACGAATGCCCAGATGTTATTGGAAACCACAAATTACGCTGTAAATGAAATTGCACGCATTGTCGGTTACGATAACCCACTGTATTTTAGTCGACTGTTTCATAAACTAAAAGGCTGTTCGCCATCCGAATATCGAAAACTTTTAAAATAAAGCAACAAAAAGAGGCTCTTTATGCGACGAATCTCATTAGAACCTCTTTTAATCCTATACTGTTATTTACTTCCGTTCCATCTCCAATTATTTAATGGCTACATGACACCCTGCACCTATGCAATTATCTGGATAAAAAACAGGGGTTACCGCATAGAATAAGCAATCGATAGTGTAGCCGACCGAGATTTCATAGTTTTTTACCGGGTTCCCGCCACAGACGCTTTTATTGTGGCAGGGGAACACGTGTAAATAAAACTATGAAATCGCAGGGTAGGCAAACGTGATTGCGTTTCTATGCGGTAACCCCGTTATTTGATACTTATGATTTATTCTTCCTCCGACTTCCAATGCAGCCTGTGCAGATTTCCGGACTGCTCCATACTCTCAAAATTATTCTGGCGGAGTGCTTCGTAAAGCACGATCGCTACGGAATTGGAGAGATTCAGCGAACGGATCTGTGGCAGCATCGGAATACGGATACAGGTCGGCTCATACTCAACCAGTATTTCTTCCGGAATCCCCGCACTTTCCTTTCCGAACATGATGAAATCATCCGGTCCGAAAGAAACATCCGTATAACTGTGCTTTGCCTTCGTTGTCGCCATCCAGATCTTAGCGCCCGGATGCTTTTCTTTGAATTCCTCAAAATTCACATATCTTGTCACATCCAGATGCTCCCAATAATCCATACCGGCGCGTTTGATCTCTTTTTCATTCAGGCGGAAGCCCAAAGGTTCGATCAGATGCAGGCTTGTTCCTGTTGCAACACAGGTTCTTCCGATATTTCCCGTATTTGCCGGTATTTCCGGCTGATGTAATATAATATGCATAGTTGTTCCTTTTCCATCTATGATTATTTCTGACGGAGTCTTGTAATGAATTCCTGAATTCTTCCGATTGCCAGCTTCAGATCTTCCAGCGAATAAGCATAAGAAATACGCAGGAAACCTTCGCCGCAGTCGCCAAATGCCGTGCCCGGAACAACTGCAACCTTTTCCTCCTGCAGAAGACGCGTTGCAAATTCCTCGCTCGTCATACCGAATTCTTTGATGCATGGGAATACATAAAATGCACCAAACGGCTCAAAGCATTCCAGCCCCATTTCTTTAAATGCATGCATCAGATATCTTCTTCTCTGGTTGTATGCTTCACGCATCGTAAGTACATCTTCTTCTCCGTTTTTCAATGCTTCTACAGCTGCATACTGGCTTGTGGTCGGTGCACACATGATCGCAAACTGATGGATCTTTGTCATCTGCCGGATGATTGCTGCAGGACCTGTCGCATACCCCAGTCTCCAGCCTGTCATGGCAAATGCCTTAGAAAAACCATTGATCAGGATCGTTCTTTCCTTCATGCCCGGCAGACAGACAATGGATACATGCTCACCGTTATAATTCAGCTCTGAATAGATCTCATCGGAGATCACGAACAGATCATGCTTTTCAATGACCTCTGCAATCGCTTCAAGATCTTTCCGTTCCATGATCGCACCTGTCGGATTGTTTGGGAAAGGCAGGATCAGTATCTTGCTGTTTTCTGTGATCGCTGCTTCCAGCTCCTCTGCAGTCAGACGGAACTCGTTTTCATGCTTCAGCTCTATGATGACCGGTTTTGCTCCGGCTAAGATCGCACACGGTTCGTAGGATACGTAGCTTGGCTGTGGAATCAGCACTTCTTCGCCTTTTCCCGGATTGATCATGGCACGAAGTCCGATATCAATTGCTTCGGAACCACCGACCGTGATCAGCACTTCGTGATCAGCGTCATAAGTTACGCCCAGCTTACGATTTAAGTAATTGCAGATCTCCTGTCTGAGCTCTTTCAGACCTGCATTTGATGTATAAAACGTTCTTCCCTTTTCCAGAGAATAAATACCCTCATCACGGATATGCCACGGTGTATCAAAATCAGGCTCACCTACACCAAGTGAAATAGCATCCGGCATTTCAGCCACCAGATCGAAAAACTTCCGGATACCGGATGGTTTCAAAGAAACAACCTGCTCAGCTAACGGATTTCTCATGGTGTCACCTTAATCCTTTCATCTTCATATTTCTTTGTCAGGATCGTACCGTGATCCTTGTATTTCTTCAGGATAAAGTGTGTTGCTGTGCTCAGTACGGAATCCAGTGTGGAAAGCTTATCTGATACAAACTTGGATACTTCCTTTAAAGTACGGCCTTCCAGTGTCACAAGCAGATCATAGCCGCCGGAGATCAGATAAACGGAATTTACTTCCGGATATTTGTAAATACGTTCTGCGATATTGTCAAAGCCCTGTCCTCTCTGTGGTGTCACACGTACCTCGATCAGAGCGGATACCTTTTCGATATTGGTCTTCTCCCAGTCGATCAGTGTATGATAACCACAGATAATACCTTCCTCTTCCATTCTTTTCAGCTCGTTAGCAACCTCGATCTCAGGCTCGCCCATGATAACTGCCAGCTCATGCAGATCAATACGGCTGTTTTTTTCAATTATAGATAAAATTCTTTCTCTCATTTTTACTCTCCCTTACTTGCCATTTTTGCAGTATAATTTAATATTTTTCTGATCTGATCCGGTTTGGGCAGATCCAGATAGCGAATCTCCTCTCCGTTTTGAATGATCCTGTATAAAACTATGAAATCGCAGGGTAGGCAAACGTGATTGCGTTTCTATGCGAGCTCCTTTTTAACTGTTATTTATCTTCAGTCATTTCCTCATCCTCGTCATCATCCTCTGCGCGGGCGATTGTGAAGATAAATTCCGTACCGACCCCTTCCGTACTGATGACATTGATGTTTTCGCCGTGGGAATGAATGATCTCCTTGGCAATACTCAGACCGAGACCGGTTCCTTTCTTGTCCTTGCCACGGGAAAGATCGGTTTTGTAAAAACGGTCAAAGATCAGGTTGAGACTGTCTTTTGGAATTCCGATTCCTGTATCTTTAACGGAAACAAACAGCTTATTTTTCTTTTCTCTTGTTTCGATCGTGATCGTAGAGTTATTGTGGGAAAATTTGATGGCATTATCGAGCAGATTGTATAAAACCTGCTGGATCTTGCTTTTGTCGCCCACCACATGCATGACATTTCCTGTTAAAGTGAGAGCAATGCTGATCTGCCGCTGCTCGCAGGAACCCTCAAAGGTTGCGACCGTATCGCGGATCACCTGATTCATATCAAATACAGATTTTTCCAACACCATGCCCTTTGTATTTAGGTTGTTAAGCTGCAGCAGACTGTTTGTCAGCTTGGTCAGACGTTCTGTTTCATTTAATACGATGTGCAGATATTTTTCGTGCATTTCCGGTGGGATCGTCCCGTCGAGCATTGCTTCGAGGTAACCCTTGATCGAAGTCAGCGGAGAGCGGAAGTCGTGGGAAACATTTGCAACAAATTTCTTCTGGTTGTCTTCCGATCTGGCGATCTCGCTTGCCATATAGTTCAGCGTTCCGGCAAGATAGCCCATTTCATCATTGCTTTCAACGGTAAATTCATAGTGCATGTTACCGCTGGCATACTGCTCTGTGGCATAAATGACCTTGCGCAGCGGAATATAAAACATTTCCGTAAAAAACAGAAGGATGATCAAGGAAAGTAAAAGCAACAGAACCATGGTGATGTACATGATCGTCAGATAGCCGTTTCCCTGCTCATTTAAGAGTGAAATCGGCTTTACAATGATCACATATCCCTGGATCTTATAATTGGATGTGATCGGGCTGAAAATGATCAGCATATTCTGTTCATATTCTCCAAAAAAATCACCGGTCGTATAGTAGGAATCAGCGGTGATAGATGGTGTAAAATTGTCAATGATCTGTGGATTTGCCACATCCGGCTGTTTATCGGAATTAACCAGTACTGTTCCGGAAGGATTTACAAGCCATATTGTAGACGACAAATATGTTCCGAGTGCATGTAGCTGATGATAGACAGATTCAATGGTAATTTCATTGTTGTAAAGCTCGGCGGCATATGTTTTTGATACCATGGATGCTTCTGCGTAAAGTGATTCGGCATTTTCGCTTTTGACTCTTTCATTGATAAGAGAAGAGGAGAAGGTTGCTACCACAATAAAGCTGAAAAATCCAAAGATAACATACGCCAGAACAAATTTCAGATAAAGCGATTTCTTCATGGATGCTCCCTTATTCTCTCGTGACTTCAAATTTGTAACCGATTCCCCATACTGTTGATAAATGCCAGTTCGGGTGATCGCTTATTTTTTCACGAAGTCTCTTAATGTGAACGTCAACTGTTCTGGTATCGCCGATATATTCATAGCCCCAGATCTGGTCGAGAAGCTGTTCTCTTGTAAATACCTGATTGGGAGAAGATGCGAGGAAGTATAAGAGCTCCAGCTCTTTTGGTGGCATCTCCACTGTTTTTCCGCGGTAAATAACAGAATAATTTGTCAGGTTGATCGTCAGATCCGGGTATTCGACCTTTTTCGTATTGGCATTTGCCTCCGCCGGAACACTTCCTGATTTGAAACGTCTGAGAACTGCTTTGACTCTGGCAACCAGCTCCTTTGTATCAAACGGTTTTTCCATATAATCGTCGGCGCCAAGCTCCAGACCGAGTACCTTGTCAAATACTTCGCCTTTGGCGGACAGCATGATGATCGGAACGCTGGAAGTGGTGCGGATCTCGCGACATACCTGATAACCGTCAATGCCCGGAAGCATCAGATCGAGCAGGATCAGATTGGGCTGGAAGGTCTCAAAGCTGGAAAGTGCGGATTCACCGTCATAAACAATCATAGTCTCAAAGCACTCTTTTGTCAGATATAAGGAGATCAGCTCTGCGATATTTTCATCATCATCCACGATCAGTATTTTCTGTTTTGTAACCATAGTAAAACCCCTTTCTATTTAAAAGTAGCGATCGTAACGCCTGCATCACCTTCGCCGTATTCACCGAGTCGGAAGGATGCAACATAAGGAAGTGCACGTAAATGTGTCTGTACTGCGTTACGGAGAGCACCGGTTCCTTTTCCGTGCACGATACGGACGGAAGGAATATGTGCCATGTAAGCGTCGTCTAAATATTTATCAAGTGCGTTCAGCGCTTCGTCCACTGTTTTACCGAGCAGATTGATCTCTGTACGGACATTGGCAGATTTTGCCATCGTGATCTTGCCATAGCTGGAGTGGGAGATCGTACTTGCCGTGATATCATCTTCGGGGATCAGCACAAGATCACTGATATGCACCTTGGAACGGATAATGCCGCATTGTACGAATAAGTAACCTTTAGCATCGGGCTTGGAACTGACGGTTCCGCGCAGATTCATGGAAAGTACCTTGACGCGGTCACCTAAATGCAGTTCTGTTGCTTTTACCTTGGAGCCTTTCGGAACTTTGGGAGCTTTCAGCGTCAGTTTGGAATCCTTTTCGGAAATCTTCTCACGCACTTTGGTACGTTTCTGTTCCATTTCCTTCATGGAACTGTTGTCATCGAATTTCTGGAAGGAGCGGATCGTCTCATCTGCCACCTTCTTGGCATCTCGTAAAATATCTCTTGCCTGTTCGTTGGCATTTCGCAAAATATCGTCCTTCTGGGATTGCAGTTTTTCTTCCCTTCTGGTCAGATCGGCAAGTCTGTTTTCCAGCTTCTGCTTCTGTTCATTGAAATCGGCTCTTTCGCGTTCCAATTGGACACGCCTTGTTTCCAGAGAGGACAGGACATCTTCAAAGCTTTCCTGCTCACTGCTGATCTGCTGACGTGCTTTTTCTATGATCTTATCGGAAAGTCCCAGCTTTTCGGAGATCGCAAAGGCATTACTCTTGCCCGGAACGCCGATCAGCAAATGGTAAGTTGGAGCTAATTTTTCTACATCAAATTCACAGCAGGCATTTTCTACGCCGTCTGTAGAGAGGGCATAGATCTTGATCTCACTGTAGTGGGTGGTTGCCATTGTAAAGCAGCCACGCGCCTGCAGGGTAGAGAGAATTGCGATCGCAAGGGCAGCACCTTCTGTCGGATCTGTTCCGGCGCAAAGCTCATCAAACAGACACAGGGAATGGTTGTCAGCCTCCTTCATAATGTGGACAATGTTTGTCATATGAGAGGAGAAGGTGGATAAGCTCTGTTCAATACTCTGCTCATCCCCGATATCCGCGAAAATCTCACGGAATACACAGATCTCGCTCCGGTCGAGAGCCGGAATATGCAGTCCTGCCTGTGCCATCAGACATAGAAGTCCGGCTGTTTTCAGGGAAACTGTCTTACCGCCGGTATTCGGACCCGTGATGATCAGTTGCTTGAAGCTATCTCCCAGATGAATGTCGATCGGTACAACGCTGTCCTTTTTGAGGAGCGGATGACGCGCCTTGCGCAGCCGCAGGATTCCCTTTTCATTCAGAACAGGTCTTGTTGCATTCATATCCATGGCAAGCTCTGCTTTGGCAAAGACAAAATCGAGAATTGTCATCAGTTCCCCATTTCGGAGAATGGTATCTGCATGCTCGGCAAGAGAGGCGGAAAGCATAGCAAGGATCACTTCGATCTCTTCAGCCTCCTGCTGCTCAAGCTCTTTTATTTTATTGTTCAGATCCACTACTGCTGCAGGCTCGATAAAAAGTGTGGAACCTGTCTGGGATCTTTCGTGCACCATACCCGGAACCTGCCCCTTACATTCTGCTTTGACAGGCAGACAATACCGGTTATTCCGCATAGTGATCACTGCGTCCTGCAGATAGGTGCGGTAGCTTCCGTTTACCATGGAAAGAAGCTGGGAATGGATCTTTTCACCGGTAGAAGCAAGCTGACGGCGGATCTGACGGAGCGTGGAGCTGGCATCATCCGCATATTCATCCTCTGCGATGATGCAGCGGCGGATCTCTGTCTGGATGTTCGTCAGCGGCTCCAGTTCATCAAAAAAAGCGGAAAGACAGTCGGTATATTCCTTTTCCATACGACCGTAGCTTTTGATGCGCGTAATATTTTCAAGCTGCCCGGCGATCTGCAGAAGCTCTGTGCAGCTTAAAGAACCGCCGATGGCAAGGTGCTTGCAGGCATAGGAAAAATCATGATTGTTTCCAAAAGAAATACTGCCTTTTTTGAACAGGCGGTCAAGTGCTGCTGCGGTCTGTTCCTGACGCAGATCAATCTGCGAAATGGAGTTGCCCGGCTGCAGATTTTCGCACATTCTTCGCCCCGGATCTGAGGTTGCTTTATCTATCAATAAACGTATGATCTTATCATATTCAAGAGTGTGTAATGCTTTCTGGTTCATAATAGCCTCCTTATCCACAAAGTATAACACAGGTAGGGCAAAATTACTATGCAAGGATTCTTGTGGAAATACCCTTAAAATGATATACTGAAAGCTGGTAACAGCTAAGGAGAAGAGTGGTAAATGGAAGACAAAGAGTATGAATTTGTGCATGAAACGATAAAGAAAAAGCCGGTCAACAAGAAAAAGCTTCTGCGCAGAACCGTTCTGACAGCCGCACTTGCTGTGGTATTCGGTCTGGTGGCGTGTGTTACCTTTCTTCTGATCGAGCCGGTCATCAACAATGTGCTCAATCCGGAAAAGATATCCAAGGTAGAATTCCCGGAGGAAAAGAAAGAGGTAAAGCCACAGGAGCTTTTAACGGAGGAGAGCGTTGCCAGGCAGGAAGTGCAAAGGCAGGAGGCAGCGGTGGAGGAAGCCAAGGAAGAAGCGATCCAGTCTGCCACGACTGCATTTGGGATTGATCAGTATAAAGAGCTGTATCGGGATCTCTACGCCTATGCGCAGGATTCCATGGATTTTATGGTTTCCGTGATTGGGATTTCGGAAATGCAGGACTGGCTGCAGGGAACGTTTGAAAATGAAAATACGACCGCGGGGCTGATCCTGGCGGACAATACGGCGGAACTTCTGATCCTGGCGGATACAGGATCGATGGGAAATGCAAGCCAGTATTATGTCAGATTTTGTGATAAGCAGATGACGGAAGCGCATATCAAGCAGAAGGACAGCCAGACGGGGCTTACGATCCTTGCGGTTTCCAAAGATGAGATCTATTCCACAACGATGGAGGAGATCAGGATCGCTGAGCTGGGCATTTCGGGAGATGATGCGATTGTTGGTCAGCCGGTGATCGCGATCGGTGCACCGCAGGGAACCTATGGCTCTGTCAGCTATGGTATGATCACAGCCAATAAGGGCAGGTTGAATCTGACAGATGCATCGTACAATCTGTTGACGACGGATCTGAATACGGGCACAGCACCGAGTGGTGTCCTGATCAATCTGGAAGGAAAGGTGCTTGGCGTTATGGCAGGCAGTGTCAGCGGACAGCCGCTTACGGTCTTTGGCATATCGGATATTAAGACGCTTATTGCAAAGCTGTCCAATAATGAGAAAAGAGCTTACTTTGGTATCAAGGGCGTCGATGTAACGGATGATGCCCATAAGGAGATGAATGTGCCATATGGTGCTTATGTGACGGAAGTTGTCTCACAGTCACCGGCGATGCGTGCGGGTGTTTCCAATGGAGATATCATTACCAAGATCGGAGATCATCTGATCTCCTCTTATAAGGAATACAGAGCGGTGATTATGTCTCTGTCTCCGCAAAATGTTGTGGAAATGACAGTCATGCGGTTTGACGGAACAGAATATAAAGAAGTGATACTGGAAATTACAGCGGAAGAAGCAGAATAGGAGCGGAAAAATGAAATTTATTCAGGATTATAAAGAAGGCGACAGAGTATCAGACATTTATCTTTGCAAGCATAAGCAGCTGGCAACTACCAAAAATGGTAAGCCATACGAAACTGCTGTGCTGCAGGACAAAACAGGCACGATCGACGCAAAGATCTGGGATCCGAACAGTATGGGGATCGGTGATTATGATGCACTGGATTATATCGAGGTTTACGGTGAGGTAACATCTTTCCAGGGCGCAAACCAGATCAATGTAAAGCGTCTGCGCCGTTGTCAGGAGGGCGAGTATGATCCGGCTAACTATCTGCCGGTCAGCAAGAAGGATATCGATCAGATGATGCATGAGCTGACGAAGCTTATTGATAGCATCGAAAATACATATTTAAAGGCACTTCTGCAGAGTTTCTTTGTAGATGACGAGGATTTTGTGAAAGCATTCCGGAATTCTTCAGCCGCCAAAACCGTACATCATGGATTTGTTGGTGGCTTATTGGAGCATACGCTCAGTGTGACAAAGCTGTGTGACTACTACTGCGGCGCTTATCCGATGCTCAAGCGCGATCTGCTTCTGACAGCCGCAATGCTGCATGATATCGGTAAGGTAAAGGAGCTTTCCAGTTTCCCGGAAAATGACTACACAGACATTGGTAACCTGCTCGGACATATTGTAATGGGATGTGAAATGACAGGAGAAAAGGCTGCGCGGATCGACGGATTCCCTATTGATCTGTTAAATGAACTGAAGCACTGCATTTTGGCGCATCACGGCGAGCTGGAATACGGTTCTCCGAAAAAGCCTGCACTGATGGAAGCGGTTGCACTGAACTTTGCGGATAATACGGATGCAAAGCTGGAAACCTTTACAGAGCTTCTGGAGTCTACATCCGAGACAGGCTGGCTGGGATACAACAGACTGCTGGAAACAAATGTCAGAGCAACAAAATTGTTGTGATGCCGGCTAAGTAAGCCGGGCAAAGGCATATGTGAATATGGAACGTGCGGGAAGGATAGAAACAGGAGCATATATGGAATATAAGAAAAACAGTCAGGTCGAAATCGAGATCACAGACACCGGTGTTTCCGGCGAAGGCATCGGAAAGATCGACGGATTCACACTCTTTGTAAAAGATGCGGTGCAGGGCGACAAAGTTCTGGCACTTCTGACAAAAGTAAAAAAGAATTATGCATATGCAAGATGTGAGAAGGTACTTGTACCTTCTCCTTTTCGCATAGAGCCGCGCTGTCCGATCTACAAGCCGTGCGGCGGCTGTCAGTTGCAGGCAGTTGCCTATGACAAACAGCTTCAGATCAAGCAGCAGAAAGTATTTGGCAATCTGCAGCGCATCGGTGGCTTTGCGGCAGAAGAGATCGAAAGTGTGATGGAGCCTATTGTCGGAATGGACGATCCGTATCATTATCGTAATAAGGCACAATATCCGATCGGCGTAGATAAAGATGGTAATCCGGTTGCGGGCTTTTACGCCGGCAGGACTCATTCGATCATTCCGGGCACAGACTGTTGTATCGGTGCAGAAACGGATGGTGTGATCTTACGGGAAATCCTTGCTTTTATGAAACGGTTTCAGATCTCTGCTTATCAGGAAGAAAGCGGCAGAGGACTGGTGCGCCATGTACTCATCCGGACAGGCTTTACGACAGGGGAGATCATGGTCTGTCTTGTGATCAATGGTAAGAAGCTGCCGCATGAGCAGGAGCTGATATCTGCACTTACAAAGTTGAAGCTGTGTGAGAATATGAAAGAATCTGATGGCACACAGAAAAATGCTGACGGGACGGAAGAGAAGCATGAAGAAGAGCCGGAAAAACAGATCGTATCCATCTCTCTCAGTGTCAATCAGGAAAATACAAATGTTATCATGGGAAAGGAGATCAGACTCCTTTATGGTAAGCCATATATTACTGATTATATCGGAGACGTGGCATTTCAGATTTCACCGCTTTCCTTTTTTCAGGTCAATCCGGTGCAGACAAAGAAGCTGTATGGAACAGCGTTAGCCTATGCTGACCTGCAGGGAAAAGAGACTGTCTGGGATCTGTACTGCGGGATCGGAACGATCTCCTTATTTCTGGCGCAGAAGGCAAAAGAGGTCTATGGTGTAGAGATTGTACCACAGGCGATCGAAGATGCCAGAAAAAATGCTGCCCTGAACCATATGGAAAATGCTACATTCTTTGTTGGAAAAGCAGAGGAGGTATTACCGGACTGGTATGTCAAGCATAGTCAGGAAGAGAGCGATATGGCGAATCCTGACGTGATCGTGGTGGATCCGCCGCGAAAGGGCTGTGACGAGAAGTGCCTCGATACGATGCTCAAGATGCAGCCTGACCGCATTGTTTACGTCAGCTGTGACAGCGCAACACTTGCCCGTGACCTCCGCATTTTAGTGGATGGCGGCTATACACTCCAAAAAGTCAGACCGGTTGATATGTTTCCGATGAGCGTGCATGTGGAGACGGTTGTTCTTTTGTCCCGACTGAAATAAAAGCCGGATGATTACATTGATGTCACGATTGAACTGGATGATGTGGATATAACATCTGCAGAGACTA
>HF995198.1 GCA_000432915.1 Firmicutes bacterium CAG:194 | reverse complement strand
ACAGCGAAATCTCGGTCGGCTACACTATCGATTGCTTATCATATGCTGTTCCTGTTTTCTATGAATTTTCCTCTACTGTATCTGCTCCAGTATGTACGGATCCTTGATCTTTTCATCCTCCGCAAAGAATAAGATCTTCGTCAGCACCTCTGCCGTCTTTGGATCATCATCCACAAATGGCAGGAAAATTCGTCCGCGCCTCTGCGAATGAACCGGAAGTACATTGATCATCGGTCCTGCCTCCTGATGCACCACACCACTTCCGAGATGAACCGTATAATTTGCGCGTTTTCCCTCTATCAAAGCATGGTTCTTTGTGAAAGTCACATTCGTCAGTCTGAACAACGGCAGCGTAAATTCTGCGATCGCCTTTCGCATTTCCACCGTAGAGTGAGAGGTCTCCGGATCCACACCGCCCGCATGCGCCACGCTGACAGCCATATCCACATCCCGCATTACCTCGGAAAACAAAATATCCGGGATTTCCTTCAGTTTCAGATCTTTTCCCGTTTTTCTGTCTGTAAATACAACCCATTCCAGCGTCGGAGCTTCTATATCGGATGGTGAGAACCAGTCTGCCAGCGCATAAATCCTTGCCACGATATTTTCCTTATAATACACCTTCTGCAGGCCATCTTCGATATCTGCTACCCAATGCCTTGCTTTCAGACAGCCCAGCGTTTTCTTCGTCTGGATCTGATTGCCCGCATAGCGGAGGGAATGTTCCATATTCAGTTCTTCTTCTGTTTTTACATATAATTCTCTGAATACCTGCTTAAACGGCTGTATGATCTGATGATCAAATACATATTTCTGGAGCATATGCCATTTGCCCGCCGTATACATCTGGAACGGATGCGCCACGGTCATCTTGGCATCATCCGCAAGCTGCATTGACTGCATCTCTCCATCCTCTGCCGGTACATAAAATGCATCTTCTGCAGCAAAACCAAGTATGTCATCCTCTGTTTTGAACACCAGCGCAGCGACCATATCATGTACGACCGGATTTTCCAGCATTCCTTTTATTTCCGAATATGCATAAGTCTCCTGGCTCTCCATTGCAGCTTCCAGCATAGCCTTTGTACGCCTTGCCTGCTCTGTCAGCTGCTTTTTGGCATCTGTCAGCTCCAGCACATACGGATCTTTCCTGCTCTTTGCCGGAACACTCTTGAGCTGCCTGCCATTCTTTTCACAAATGACCGCACATTTGCCGCCCTCTTCCATTTCCAGCCATATGGACAGTTCGCCGACTTCATGCGGTTTGAAATATTCCGCCATTTCCTGCGCCACCAGCCCCTCCATGCGCAGAATAAGCCTTGTCACATCCTGATAGCCGGCGCTTACTGCCATGTTGCGCATGGCTATCTCAACTGCAGCCGCCTCGCTTGCACGCCGCTGGGCGCCAAACTGCTTACTTTCCTTTTTGAATTTCTGCAAAAACAGATACCTGTCTTTGATCTGTGCCTCCTTTTCAATCGGCAAAATCCCGACCGCCATGAGGAGATCTTTGTTTCTCTTTGCCTCGATCTCGGCAAACAGCTTTTCTTCTTCATATTTACCAAGTGCAGCATCTGCATATTTTCTGGCTCTTGTATGTTTCGCGCCGTCTGATATATACTTTGCAGCCTTGTATATGAGCTGGAAGCGCTGATCCCCCAGCTTTTCATATACCTCTGTAAACCACTTCTTATCAAAAGCACCCGCATTCAGTTCATCCACCTCAAGCGGCGTATATCTGGCGATCATTGCCTTTCTCTTATCATCAAACATTTCATTCATATGCGCCATGAAATAATAGCAGCCGGCCGTAAATCCATCCCAGCCCAGATATGCTCCGACAATATCGATCCATTCCGGTGCATACATGGCAGCCTCGATCAGGCGCGCTTCACTGATGTCCGTTCCGTTCAGATAAGACCGCAGCATATCCGCATTGTCATTCACATCAGGCATACAAACCTGCAGCAGATGCGACAGGCTGTTCTTCTTGCTGACCTTCTGCCGCCTGCCATATGTATAACTGCCGCTAAAATAGGTAGATCTCTCCAGCGTTTCCTTACCGAGTGCAGCCAGTATTCTGACAAAATATGCTGCTCCGTATACGCGTTTCAGTCCATATACATATGGTGAAAATTCTGTCTCTGTATCTCCTCTTGTCAGCTCTGCTTCCATCACAAGCGCCGACATATCGGTGTAAAGCTGTTTTGCAATCTCCAGACATGCCTGATCCTTTTCAGACAATTCTTCAGACGGTGCATGGAGCAGGATCTGTTTCACGCTGTCCATTCGTTTTCTTTCTGCCCAGCCCCATTTCCATTCATAACCTCTGACCTGCCGTTGTCTGTCGTGTTCTGTAATATACTGCATTACATTCGATACACATTCCAGACTTTTATCCAGTGGATTGCCCTCAAATGCCATCTTGTACATATAATCCCTGCTGATCAGCCCATGATTGTGCGCCGCAATATAAATGGAAAGACTCGGTATTTCCATTATATTCCAGCTATGTACCCAGTAATGATATCCCGGTTCATTGATCACATCCGCTGGAATCCGAAAATCATGCGCCTTTGCCAGCGCATAGTTGTATGGGAACAACCTGACAAATATTTCCTCTTTATAGACTGCCTCCGCAGAACCTGCATCCGGTACCTTTCCGCCACCGCTGTGGGCAGGTGAGATCCTGCCTGCCAGTATCATGATCTGTTCATGCGTCAGCACGCTCCGGTGGCACAATATCTCCCGTTCCTCTGTTTCTTCCATAAAATTATTTCTGCGCTTTTTCCCCCGGAATGTATAGATCAGGTCCTCCTTCCGGCTTAAAAGGTAGTCCGCTACAGCCACAGCCAGTTTTCTTTCATCACTGTCCGGCACAAATTTCTGATACAGATAACTGATGACTGCTCTGATATGTGCAATGTAGCCAAGGCTAACCCTTTCCCCTGTATACTGCCGCCCAAACAGGTCTGCCACAAAGCTCTCACAGTACTTTTTAAAATCTTCCTTATCATTGTTATATCCCTGCAAATATACATATATCTGCATACATACTTCCGGTGTCTGTATTGTTTTTTCATAAAAACCCAGCCATAAATCTTCAAGTATAATGCTTTCATCGTCCGCCGCGACATAAATCCCCGGCTGCTCGCCGAGCATACAGATTTCTCCGTTCCGGTTTTCATATTCATCATATTTATGGGCATCAATGAGTGCATCCAGCTTCCGCAGGATTTCTCCCGGATCTGTTATTCCAGCCTTTGCTCCGTTTAATATTCTGTCCTTCATCTTCAGAAGAGTTCCTGCCAGCTTACCTGCACTTCCTGCAAGTTTCCCTATGGCAATCCCGCTGTCCGGAAAATATCTGTTATAAAATTCCCTGCATTCTGCCAGATAATCCGCATCAAATACAGGCGTATAGTCCGCATTTACATCATACAGCCCATAGCCTTGTGCAGCACCTGCTTTGTCCTCTGTCTCATTTCGGATCTCCCGGATCAGGATCTGTTCCTTCGTGGAAACTTTGATCCCCTTCTGCTCCATTTCATCCATACAACCTGCACATGCTGTAAATAATTTTTGTCTTTTGTCATCATTTTTAAGCTGCAGAAGAATATCCAGTCCTGCTGTTCTCTTTTCCTCTTTTGCGTCAGTAAGCAGTCTGCAGATCATCTGCTCCATCTCTGTTCCATCCAGCTTGTAAAGGATGGATAATACAGTTTCCCGGATATCAGATTTTTTATACTTCAGCATTCCCTCAAGTCTTGCATAATCTGCCTTTGAAAGTTCCATGGCGCTGACCAGCTTTGCAGCTTTCTGACGCGTATACGTCTCTTTATCCGCAACCGCATCCACCAATATTTCTCTCTGTCTGTCATTTGCAGGTTCTCTGACCAAAAGAAGCAACAGTGTATCCCTGCTGTAATGGGAAGTATCTATCTCCTGCAGCATCTCTGCAATATGCGTGATCTTATCCTCATCACGGAGGGCACTTGCACAGATGGCAAGACGCATGATCACATCTGAGCGGTCAAGATATTCTACATTCCATGGGAATACACACGGAGCGATCTCCAGCCGTTTTTTCGGAATACGTGCAAGAATATCTTCCAGAATATCATAGATTTCCTGGCATTCCTGTCTGCTGTCAAAGTATTTCTCCACCTCCGCATATGTCTTTTCCCGGAGCACGCCACTGTAGCGTTTCCCCTCCTCATAGACCAGTTCATTCATATAAGACGCGAAATCCGGCATAAAGCTTGGCAGCATAACGGTCATGGTATCCATTTCATCCGAAAACTGCCGGATAAATGTCTTTGCCACTTTATGGGTGTATACCATGCCAAGATTCATCGACTTGATATACATGCCGAAAACCATTCTCTGATGCCTGCTGCCGGTTAGCGCCAGCTTATTCATAACAGCGCACGCCTCATCCAGATCGAAAAATCCATAGCTCCACAGAGCCAGATAAATCTGCATGGCATCCTCGCCTGCAAGTGCTTCTTTTCTGGCTTTTTCATCATGCAGATAAGTGTCTATGGATAACAGCTGCTTTTTCTGGATCCTGTCAATTTTACTTTCCTCGCTTGCGATCAGTCCTGTCCATGTCGCAACTGCCCGCATGACAGAGGAATAGCGCAAGAGGTCATTTTCTTTTATCACCTGAAAAAGTGTCATAAATGCCTGCGCAGTTCCGTAATCCATATTTTCACAGATTGATTGACGAAGCCCTTCCTGCAATCTCGCCGCAAGAAGAAGTTTTCCGACAGCCTCATAAAGCTCCGTATTCTCGCTCATGAAAATACCACGGAGCATACTTGTTGTCAGCTTTGTCTGCGTGCCTTCACCAAGCAGCACATCCAGCAGAAGCCTGATAAGTTCCTCATTGCCCCGGTCAAGCTCTGCAGCGATCCAGTATTCCGATACAGCACTGTAGGCTGCAGCAGCACATTTATTCCGGTAAAAACACAGCTTGTCCGCAGGCAGTTCTTCTTTATACAAGGACACAATATCTGCCTGATAGATGCCCATCTCATGGTATGCCTTTAAAATGCGGAAGTATCTGTCCAAAAATGTCGTATACCGCTTTGTCCGCATCGTTCTCCTGTAGTAGGACTCACTGACCTGCCATTTTATAATACTGTCTACAGAAACATAAAAATCCTCCAGCAGCGCATCAGGCAGCCATCCGGGCATATTTTTCAACTCTTTTCTGAAGAACTCGGACGGACGGGCTCCTTTCTTTTCAAGAAAGGATCTAAGCCGCTTACCGATCACTGTGGAGGACACACTTCCTCTATATTTGTCACTTTCATCCAGCACCTGTCTTACCTGCTCACTGTAGCTATTTCTAAGCTCCCGCGAAGCCTTATCAAATACCTGTCTAACCTCTTTTGCAACCTTCTTCTGCTCTTCCAGCTCTTGTCTTGTTTTCTTACCTTCTCCCATGTATAGCCCCTTTCACATCTTTACCACATTCTGCCTGCCAGCATCGTCAGGCGGATAAATGTAATTTCGTTACCCTCTGCAAACTCCACTTTTTCATCCAGATTTTCCAGTTCTCTGTCTCCCAGAAAGACACGGAACAATCCATCCTCAAATCCCTGTACCGCTGTCTCGATCGCCTTTTGTACATCCGGCTTCTTTTCCCCGTATACGATCCCGAATGCAATCTTACCGATCTGTGACATATCCTCGATCTGCTCCTTGGAAAGCACCGCCTCGCCCTTGTCCATGCGGTCTATATAATTGGCTACACAGATCTTTACCGTTTCTCCGATCAGCTCCCGCAAACTCTCCGGCGCTTTCTCATAAAAAAATGCCACCTTATCTACCATGTTTTTACGCTTCCCCAGCTGCTTCATATTGATATACAGATGCATATGTTTTCTCCTATAATAAAAGACACATTGATACCTGGAATCCAATGAATTTCCAGCAATGGAACTCACATAAACTTTTTAACATATTCTTCCGTCCGATCCAGATTCTCTGCAATCTCTGCAATTGATTTACCTTTTTGCAGCCATTTGGTGATCAGTTCTTTGTCCCGGTTCTGTTCACCCTCATTCCGCCCCTTTTTTCTTCCCTGCTCATATCTCTGATCCATTTTCATTTCTATCGTCATATAATTCTCCCTCCACTTGGAACATCAGCCCATGCAAATTTGCCTTTGGCAAATGGGCTGATGCTGCATATCAAGTTTTCATAGAAAACTTGATACATTTATCATTATCATCCCTTATCAGTTCCACTTCATTCTGAATATTTTCTGTATAGGAATCTGTTGGCTGCCCGGTTTTGAAGTAATCAAGCAGTTTCGTTGTATCCTCACTGATTCCTTCTCTATTTCCTTTTATATTTACAAAATACGTTCGCCGCTTATCCGCAAGCACCAGTTCCTTATTTTCCTTACATGTCGTCTCAAATGCAGATCTGTTTCTTCCGTTGTCTGCATTTCGATATCATACACATTACCATCGCTATCTTTGGCATAAATGTCGATACGGATTCCCTTTCCGATAAAGGTTGTTTTCATCGACTTCTGCGGCTCTACAACCTCAATCTCGATCAGTTTGATCTGCAGGATTCTCTGAAGCAGTTCCTTACATTTTTCCTTATCCCGGAATACCGTGCCAAACATGAAATCATTGGTGATACCAATCTCATCAAAATTGATCGTCTCCGTTTTGCCTTTTCCTGTCCCCATATCCGATACGACAGTTTTTCGTTTCTGTGTCATATGACCTCCTTTTCTGTAAGCCATGCTTACCCAGAGAGGTCTGTTATACTTTGAAACCTCTCTGCTATTCATTTGTTTGTGGAATTTAAGCAGTGAAGTTTCTTGAAACGTTTAGATATATGATAGTAACTAGTCAGAGTTACCTATCATGAAATAGAAAATGGGATGGCGAGCCATCCCATATAAAATATGCTTTTGACTTTCTGCTTGCAATCAGTTTAGCATACATACCAAATGCAGGCAACTGCAAATATACTATTACCTAACTCTTAAATTCATGCGCTGTTTTCATAAAGATCAGTTCTACCAGAGCAAATAGAAGCAGAGAAATAATCAATCCTAATATATTCCAAAATGTAGATTGTACAAATAGACCTATGCCTATCGGCAAAAGCGCAAGACATCTTGCAATCCCCTTACACCGACTGAATTTTTTGTTAATAGAACGTGTCATATTTTTGCCACATTTTTTACAATCCGGTTGTATCAAAACCTTGATAGAATACTGCTGCTCGCCGCAGCAATGCGGACAGATCATTTTCATTTCAAATTCCCCCTTAACTATATAAAACCTGCTGACTCGATATTTGAATAGAATTGTTAATACAAAACAGGAACATCCTAAAGAATGCAATCACGTTTGCCTACCCTGCGATTTCACTGTTTATTT
>HF995197.1 GCA_000432915.1 Firmicutes bacterium CAG:194 | reverse complement strand
CCAGTGGGATTGCGGTAGCCTTATTTCAAGATCCACACGGTCAAGCCACACAGCCGAAAGCGGAGAAACCGTCACTTTGCATGCCTGCTCACAAAGCACCTTCGCATCCGGATCTCTGAGCTGCCATTTCACAACTGCCTGTTTTTCCTGCATCGTTTCATTCGTCACATTTAACCGGATCGATTTTTTCACCGGGAATGGCTCAGCGTTCACGTTCATCGTCTGATTCAACAGTCCTTCTTCTTCATAGGAAAGAAGCACCGGCGCAAAGAAACGCTTTGCGTAATAGTGAAGTGCCTTCCATCTGCCGTAATAATCGATGGATGACCAGGAAGCTACCGGCCAGTAAAAGCGATCCGGGTCTTCTTTTTTCAAAAGCTTCGGGAACAGATATTCATAGATCTTCACATAGTCGCTTTTGATCTCATCTATCGTCTTCTGATTGCGATAGCCCGCAAAACAGGCACAAAAAAACGACAGGCATGTCCGGGCGCTGAACATACTATGTCGTTTTATCATATTCTGGAATATATAGATTCCCATTCCTCTGAACCATTGGAGGTACAGGAGCTTGCCAGACTCTGTCATATGAGCTATTCGCATTTTGCAAAGCTTTTCCGTGAAAATTACGGAAGATCCTGCAAGGAATATATCAAGTATATCCGGCTTAATAAAGCGCAGGATCTGCTGGTCAATTCAGATCTGGATATCGATTATATCGCACAGGAGACCGGTTTCTATGACAGCAGTCATTTTATCAGGCAGTACAAAAGCTGGCGTGGCATCACACCGAAGCAGGAGCGGAAATTCATTGTCTCCTGACAGCTTTCAGAACAGCTGTCACGGCTCCGTATAACACACCTGCGATCGCCCAGATCACCCAGTAATATTGGGGCTTTGCATTTCCATACGGTCCAAAGCAGACAAACAGGAAAACCGCTGTGACAAGCAGCCAGTAACAGGTACTGACAGCACTATAAATACCGCTTCTTGCCTTATTTTCTCTTGTATACTCTTCTTCCTCCAGCAGCTTCTGCATGGAATCATTGATCGTTCCGGCATACACGAAAAGCAGACATGCGATTGCTATCACAAACAGCATAAAACAGACCGCCGCACAGGAAACGATATCTCCGGCATCCAGTCCCATTGCCCCAAAGAGCGGCATAACCGAAAAAATACATAAGACCGTTCCGATAATTTTATTTCTTGTATAAACCGGCTGAAATTCCTTTTTACGCGCCCTCACAAGACCGATTACACCATATTCCGTTTCAAATGGTTCTTTTTCCAAAAATGCATAGTCTTTTTCTTTTGCACTGCATGACGTATAAATCACAACGCCGATCGCCACAAAAAAAATGAGAACACACAGCCCGATCGCAGCGGCGGCATTTTCGTTGATTCCAAATCTTGCATATTCACTCATAGATGCCAATAAGATCAGTGCAATAGGCGAACTCACCCATAAACAAGTTGCCAGAGCCTTCTTTGGGGCATTTTCTCTTTCCAGCTTCATATAAGCGGAAGCCTCTTCCATAGTCACCCGCCTGTATGTTTTTTCCGGATTTTCCTGCGTTCCCGCATCTGTCACAAGAACCGGCTCCGGCTCTTCCAGCTCATCCTTTAATAAATAATCGGTCGTGACCGAAAACAGTCTGCTGAGCTGCACGATTTTTTCGATGTCAGGCACTGACTGCGCCCCTTCCCATTTGGATACGGATTGTCTGGTTACCCCCAGCCTGCCGGCAAGCTCCTCCTGCGACCAGCCCGCTTTCTTTCTCAGATTTATGATCTTGTCTGCCAGAAACATGTTGTACTCTCCTTTTGTTGTCAGTTATTTGATGCATTTATCCTATCGTTTTTATCGGTTGCGTACAAGAAAGCAGTGCAGGCAATGTGTCAACCACCGGTTGCGAAGTGCTGATTTCCTGCATTTTCTACTGTTTTCTCCGCGAAACAGCCAAAGGAAGCATCCATACAGCAGACCGAATACATACGATAAATTGATCTGACCTCTTTCTCCTGCCATTCCTAGCTGTATCATCTGCAGGTAAAGATCCGGCAGATCGCGCAGCTTACCGGAAAACAAATGTCTGATCATTGTTCCGTCAAAGGATTCCATCGGCGGATGATTTGCCCATTGCCATGCTTCATATCCCCACTCTGCAATCTGCAAAGCAGCAAGCAGGACAAAAACGATCAGTATCAGCAAAAGAATTCCGTGTATCCAGCCATAAGCTTTTCCCCGCAGCGGATGAAAAGCCGGATACAGCAGATGCACAAGCTGCAGAAACAGACCGCCGCCCCAGAAAAAACACAGGGGATACAACATATATTTACAAATAAACACCGGCCAAAGCAGAAAGGTGTCCTGCACATAACGGTGTATCGCCGGTTCAGCCAGCCTGATCGCAAGCAGTATCAATGCCATTCCCGCAAGCTGCAGAAGCCATAGCTTTATCTTCTTTTTCCTGTCTTTTGAATCCTGCTGCTTTTTTTCTTTTTGCTCTTCCGGCTCTTTTCCATCGATCAAGAAAGATACTTCCGTTTCGAGAGCCTCGGACAACTTATGGAGCATGGCAATATCCGGCTCACTTTTTCCGTTCTCATAACTGCTGACAGTCTGACGCGTTACCTGCAGATGAGAAGCCAGTTCTTCCTGTGTCATACCTTTATCTCTCCGCAATTTCGACAGCCGTTCTCCGAGTTCACTCATATGCTTCCTCCTCTCATAAAAGTCCCTGCATATAGTTCCTTATTATAGAATATTGTATTCAGTATATCGTATAGTCAGAAAAAAGGCACGCAAAGATTCTTTGCATGCCTTTTTTCTCTCAACTCTGCAGTCAGGCAGACTATCTCAATCTTAGTATTTTCTTCACTACCATCCGTATACAATTTTACAATTGCTATTTTTTCAAACTGCGAACGGATCTTGTGGAACGCTTCCGCAGGAGAAAAGGCGTCCTTATAACAGCGCTCGTTTACCAGCACATCCTATACATCTGCTACGGACACAAGCTTTTCATATTTCCTTTTCCATATGATCCTACCCTCTCATAAGTCTGTTTCTGTCTCCAGGTTTATTCTGCCATAGTTCGGATCGCCTCTATGGTTTTTTGATACTCCTGCTGCACATCCTCGTAATCTTCTTCATATCCGTTGAACTCTCTCCCCCGGAGTTTCTCCGTAAGGCACGCACTGACTTTGTAAAGTCTGTCCAGTCCCAGATTCAGACAGATTCCTTTTAATGTGTGAGCCGCACGGAAAGCTTCCTCTGCATTCTGTTCTTCCACTGCCTTTACCAGATTCCCATAGCTGGGATCATCAAGGAATTTCAGGGCGAATCGCTTCACCATTGCTTCACTGCCCATTCTGCCCAACACACCTTCGAAATCCGATCCCATACTCTCGTAGCATTCTTGTACTGTCATCTGCATTTATTCCTCCTTCTATATTCATATTCTTCCCATACGCTGTCCTTACTATCTACCGGACATTCCCGTCAGCTGTACAAATCATTTCGTCTCTGTCTGTTATTATGTATTTTTATATTGCTGTTTTAGGATAAACATTTTTGAATGGTTATCACAATTTTTTCCCTATCCAGCAAAATAACATCATAATATCCCGGCTCTGATTTTTCAACATTGACATCCGGGAGCTGTTCCTGGATGTATGGTGCGTATTTTTCATACAGGTTTGTGGTCCATATAACTTATTCCATTTTTCTTTTTCATTATGAATCCCCTTCTGAAAGTATTTTCCGCCAATCCACTAATTTATGAATTACTTTTACTAATAATTTTGCATCCACAGGTTTTGCAATATGTTCATCCATTCCTGCTTCTTTTGCTCTTATCCTGTCCTCCGTGAACGCATTTGCCGTCATTGCAATGATCGGTACCTCCTTTGCATCCTCTCTGTCCAGAGACCTGATTGTCTTTGTGGCATCGTAACCATTCATCACAGGCATCATGATATCCATAAGAATAACATCAAACTCACCAGCTCTGCTTTTTTCGAATAGTTCAACAGCTTCCTGTCCATTCCATGCTTTTGTCACATCAGCGCCTTCATTCTGAAGCATAAATTCGGCAATTTCCATATTCAGCTCATTATCTTCTGCCAGCAGAATATGCAATCCCTTTATTGATTTTTCCGATACCTCTTTCTGTTCTTCACGTTTATCCGCTTCCATATCTATTTTGAATGGAACCCGGATCACAAATGTAGTCCCTTCACCTTCTTTACTTTCAAAAGTAATCGTTCCATCCATTTTCTCAACCAGCTTTTTGGTAATCGGCATTCCCAGACCTGTTCCGGCAAATTTTGTGCGGCTCCCTGCATGTTCCTGTGCAAATGGTTCAAAAATATGTTTTTGGAACTCATCTGCCATTCCGATTCCTGTATCGCGGCAGACAAATTCCATTGTCGTCATTTCTGGCTGCTTAGATGGAATTTCCATGCAGCTGATATAGATCTGTCCGTTTTCTCTGTTATACTTCACCGCATTCGACAGGATGTTCATCATCACACGTTTCACATATCCCGGACTTCCGATAAAATCGCGGTGTGTGATTTCTTTTTTCTCCCACACGATCCGGATATTCCATTCTGCAGCCATCTGTTCAATCACAATAAGTACTTCCTCGGCAATTTTGCTCAGATTAAACGGAATCTCTTCCAGAACAACTTCACCGGACTCAAGCTTACTCATATCCAGAACATCATTTACCAGTTCCAGTAACAGATTGGATGCCTCTTTCACCTTTATCCTGTATTCCGCCTGTTTCTCCATATCATCTGCATAATGGTCAGCCACATCAATCATGCCGCAGATTCCATTGATCGGAGTCCGGATATCATGGCTCATCCGCTGGAGAAACTCTGTTTTTGCCTCATTGGCGGCTTCTGCCTTTTTTGCTGCTATCAGAAGTTCTGCTTTATATTTTTCTTCTTTTTCCTGTTCCTGTTTCCGGTGCATCAGATTGATTCTGTACATCCAGAACCAGAATATACTGAACATCAGAAAATAAAGAAAAACAACACCTATTACACTTAATGGAAGATTATGGAATACTTCCGTATCCGGAAGATATACATAAATATAATAATCACGCTGCTTCAGCATGATTCCGTAACATCTGGTTTCTCCATTTTTCAAATGAAAAATGTGCTGACTGTCTGTATGTCTCTTCATTGCCTGAACAACTTCGTTGTCAGCCGTATTCTGCCCCAACAGGCTCTCATCATTGCTGGCAACAACGATCCCTTCATCTGCAACAATAATCGTTCCATCTTTATGAGTACTATAGCCATTTAAAAGACTCTGTATCGTCAAAGTATAATTTCTGGCAAATTCGGGAGATGTATAATAGTAGATCGCCACGATACCCGGTGCATCTTTTCTGGCACAGGCTGCAATGTCGATATATGACCCGTCTTTCCTAGTAAACCGTTCCGAATAGCTTCTTTCTTCATATCCGGTAAAATCCATGATACTGTCTTTTTGCAGATACGCCGTAACCTCATCTGTCAGAGACTCATCCATGCTGTATTCGCAGTCCGTCTTTCCCTCTGCGTCCAGTACAAGGATACCATCCACCCAGAGAGTCTGCAGGTTTTCTTTCAGTAAATCCTCGCTTAGCTGACCACCGTTTTCTATTTCCATTTTAATATTTGTACTCATCTGTCTGGCACTTTCAATGGCACGGAGGAGACTTTTGGATTCCGAAGATTCATTATAATGGGTGTAGGTGGAGCACTGCACTTTGACATAGTTTACAATCTCCACCATTCTTTTCTCTGCTTCCGCTTTTTCTGCGTGGAAAAAATAAAACAGAGAGACTACAGCCACACAGATTCCGATCAGGCTGCCGACCACTTGGATTCTTTTTTCTTTTTTCTTTCTCTTAATATCCAAGATCATCCACCTCCAGATACTTCTGGGGATCATCCAGATATTTTTCAATGATTTTCA
>HF995196.1 GCA_000432915.1 Firmicutes bacterium CAG:194 | reverse complement strand
TCTGAAAAGGAAAAGTCATAGTGTCCTTGACAAAGGGTACACTTTATTAAATCCCTTGGAATACATGAAATCTCAATTCAAGTTTGCTGAAACATCTTTATAAAATCTTTATACCATCTTATAATGCTTAACCCCTCCTTAAAAGTATTCAGCTTATAATGCAGAAAAATGAATACTGACAGGAGGGATTTTGTTTGTCTAAACATATTGGGTTTCAGAATAAGCTATCATCTTTTCAGATCATCATTCTGGGATTTGCCGGTGTGATAGTACTGGGGGCACTATTGTTGATGCTTCCGATATCAACACAAAACGGTGCGGTAACGCCTTTTAGCAAGACTTTGTTTACAGCCACATCAGCTGTATGCGTAACGGGATTGGTCGTATTTGATACAGCATCTTATTGGTCTGGCTTTGGTCAGCTTATTATATTGATTATGATACAGATCGGTGGACTTGGAGTGATATCTGTAGCGTCGTTTTTATCCATGCTGGCGGGAAGAAAAATCAGTCTGATGCAGCGGCAGACCATGCAGAATGCTTTATCAGCACCACAGATGGGCGGTATTGTAAAACTGACACGATTTATCTTTCTGGTGTCTTTTGCAATAGAAGGAATTGGGGCGTTATTGTTAATGCCTGTATTTATGACGAAGTATGGAATAAGAGGAATCTGGATGGCGGTTTTTCATTCTGTTTCGGCATTCTGTAACGCAGGCTTTGATCTGATGGGAAATCAGACCGGACAATATAGTTCATTAACTTCTTTTGCGGGAAGTGGCTATGTGACATTGGTTATATGTTTGTTGATTATGATAGGTGGGATAGGATTTCTCACCTGGAAAGACATTGCTGTAAAGAAAACTCGTTTCAAGGAATACAGTATGCAGACAAAAGTCATATTAGTTACAACAGCAATTCTGATCGTTATACCGGCAGTATTTTTCTTCTTTTCAGATTTCGCAAATGAACCTTTAAAAGATCGCATCTGTATGTCTGTATTTCAGGCGGTTACACCAAGAACTGCGGGCTTTAATACAGCAGATCTTAATAAAATGTCTGATGCCGGCAGAAGTGTGATGATGTTATTGATGCTGATTGGCGGTTCACCTGGTTCTACCGCCGGAGGAATGAAAACAACAACCATTGCGGTACTGTTTGCAAATGCTATAGCTGTATTTCGGAAAAGACAGAATGCCAATTGTTATGGGAGAAGGATAGATGATAGCACTGTAAAAAATGCATCCGCCATTTTATTTATGTACGTTTTCTTTTCAATGCTGTCTGCAATTATTATCAGTATTACAGATGGTATTTCAATGCAGATGGGCATGTTTGAGACTTTTTCGGCAATTGGAACGGTTGGACTTACATTGGGCATTACCCCGACTCTTTCAGCGGTATCAAGATTTGTGCTGATATTGCTCATGTTTTTTGGCAGAGTCGGAGGCTTAACTATTATATATGCGGCATTTTCACAAAAAGATGCCAGTACTTTAAAATATCCGATGGAAAATATAACAGTAGGATAAGACAGGAGAGAGTAGAATATGAAATCAATATTATTAATCGGTTTGGGAAATTTTGGAATGATGATAGCAAAGCAGATTTATGAGCTGGGACATCAGGTAATGGCGGTTGACAAGAATGAGGACAGGGTAAACGAAGCGCTTCCTTATGTTACCAATGCACTGATAGGGGACAGCACCAATGAAAGCTTTTTGAAATCGCTTGGTATCAATAATTTTGATGCATGCATAGAAACCATAGGCAGTGATTTCCAAAGCTCACTGGAAACTACTTCATTATTAAAAGAATTGGGCGGAAAAATGGTGGTATCAAGAGCGAACAGGGAAGTGCAGGCAAAGTTTTTGTTAAGAAATGGTGCTGATGAAGTAGTAAATCCGGAAAAGCAGATCGCTAAATGGACCGCTATCAGATATACATCAAATTATATTCTGGACTATGTGAAGCTGGACGATAGCCATGCAATATTTGAGGTAAAGCTGCCTAAGGAATGGATCGGTAAATGTATCAGGGATGTGGATATCAGACAGAAATATGGGATCAATATCATGGCAATCAAAGAAAATGGCAATATGAACCTTACACTGACACCGGAGTGTGTATTTTATGAAGGACAGACACTTCTTGTATTAGGGGAGCACAAGGCGATCCAGAAGTGCTTTCATATATGAAATGGGGCGGTTTGATTGACGAATATACTACTAATTGCAAGTATTCTTCCGTTTTTTCTGTTTGGTTTCTATATCGTGAAAAAAGTGGATGAATTTATCCTTGAAAATAAAAAGCGAATGAGTGTAGAAATTCAAATGCTAGAGCCTTCCTCTGTCATACTGCCCGGAGATTTACCACTGATGGAGATTGATAAAGAAATTGATATGTTCAGAAAGCAACATCCGAATTTCAAAATTATTTTGAAGGATGTAAATCCGGGAAACGGTGGTCCGGGAAGCAGTGAGCCGGGAGACCGTTATGCGGAGTTATATGCCAATTATTGACATACAATGATATAATGATGTCAAGGTCAAAAGCCTCGAATTTGATGCCTACGAATTGTTCGCATATCGGGGCGGCCCCCAAGGTCCTTCATCCACCTATGAGCAAGCTCATGTGGGTTTAGACCTTTTGACTCTGGCATCATATAATAAGAAAATAAATGAAGAAGGGGGATACTGTAATGAGTGGACAAGCGGAACACGTCATGGTCTGTTTATCTCCGTCGCCCACAAACAGGAAGAATATTGATGAGGCCGCAAAGCTTGCGACTGCTTTTCATGCAGCACAGTTTACGGCTCTTTATGTTTCAAAATCCCCGGAAAATTCGCTGCCGGTGGAAGAACAGAAGCGCCTGCAGAACAATATTCGATATGCAGAAGATCTGGGTGCGGCAATTACAACTGTAATTGGGGAGAATATATCCTTTCAGATAGCAGAATTTGCAAGAATATCAGGTGTGACAAAGATTGTTATTGGCAGAAGTAATACGAGGAGATATCATTTCTGGGATAAACAGACCGTAACAGAGCAGCTGATCTCTATTGCACCTAATATAGATATTTATATTATTCCGGATTCCAAAGCAAATATAAAAGAAAATCAAAGAAAACGCTTTGCACAGCAGATTATTCCGACAGGGAAGGATATATTGATTACTGCAGGTATGTTATTTGCGATGACTTTGCTCAGTTTAGCATTTAGCAGACTTGGGTTTACGGAGTCTAACATTATAACAGTATATATACTTGGTGTATTGTTAAATGCAATATTGACCAGAAGCCATTTCTGCAGCCTGATCAGCTCTTTTTGCAGTGTGCTTTTCTTTAATTATTACTTTACGGAACCACGGTTTACATTTCATGCCTATGAGCCTGGGTATTCTGTTACTTTTGTTATCATGTTGATCGCGTCTCTCCTTACCGGATCTTTGGCCTATCGGTTAAAAGACAATGCAAGAGAATCAGCCAGAGGAGCATATCGGACAAAGGTATTATTTGATACCAATCAGTTACTTCAGAAAAGCAGGAGCTATAATGATGTATTACAGGTGATGGCAAATCAGGCGATTTTATTGCTGGATAAGGACATTATCATATATCCGGTAGAAAATAATAAAGTGGGAAAAGGATATGTTTATGCAAAGGACTCAGAGGAAAATAGCAGTCTTTTCATGGAGGATTCCGAGGAAGAGGTCGTCAAATGGGTATTTGAAAATAAAAAGAGAGCAGGTGCAACCACAAAAGTATTTCCAAATGCGAAGTGCTTATATCTTGCTGTGCGGATCAATGAAACCGTATATGGGATCATGGGAATCTACGTGGAGAAAAAAACAGTCAGTTCTTTTGAATACAGTATTCTGTTGTCTATTCTTGGTGAGTGCGCACTGGCACTGGAAAACCTAAATAATGAAAAAGCGAAAGAAGAAGCGGCAAATATGGCTCAAAATGAGAAACTGAGAGCAAACTTGCTGCGCACCATTTCACATGATCTCCGTACTCCTTTAACCGCTATATCCGGGAATGCAAGTAATCTTTATAGCCATTATAAAATGCTGGATGACGCGACAAGAGAACAGATGTTTTCGGACATTTATGATGACTCTGAATGGCTGATCCAGCTTGTGGAAAATCTTCTTTCCGTTACAAGAATTGAAAACGGAGAGATGCAGTTAAATAAATCTCCGGAAGTAGTGGGAGATGTAGTGGAGGAAGCATTAAAGCATGTTGACAGAAATAAGTCTGCTCATGATATCAGGGTAATTCAGCCTGAAGATATTATTGTTGCCAATATGGATGCTAAACTGATTATCCAGGTTATGATCAATCTTGTGAATAATGCGATAAAGTATACACAGAAAGACTCGATGATACGGATCAGCTACGGAGATGGGGGCGAAATGATATATGTAAGTATTGCAGATAATGGCCCGGGCATGGATGAAAACGCTAAGGAACATGCCTTCGATATGTTTTATACCGGGCAGAATATGGCCGCAGACGGAAAGCGCAGCATGGGGCTGGGACTGGCTTTATGTAAGTCAGTAGTAGAGGCGCACGGAGGCAAGATAGATATAACGGATAATACGCCACATGGCTGTATATTTACCTTCTGTCTGAAAAAGGGAGATGTTGAAATAAATGAATAAATTTCAGATTTTGGTTGTAGAGGATGATCCGCCGATCAGAAACCTGATCGCGACAACCTTGAAAACACACGAATATAAATATTTACTTGCAAAAAACGGAGAGGAAGCCATTTTACAGGCTTCAAGCTATGCTCCGGATGTTGTTTTTCTCGATCTGGGACTTCCTGATATTGATGGCATTGAAATTATCAAAAGGATTAGAGAATGGTCTAATATGCCTATTATTGTGATAAGTGCAAGAAGCGAGGATGAAGATAAAATAGAAGCACTTGATGCAGGGGCAGACGATTATCTTACAAAACCATTTTCGGTAGAAGAGCTTCTTGCCAGATTGCGTGTCATGCAGCGGAGAATCGCACTTCTGAAATCCGATAGCGAAATAAATGAGAAGTCTGTATATACCAATGGCAGGCTTAAGATTGACTATGCCGCCGGGTGTGCGTATATAGAGGATGCAGAACTGAAACTTACACCGATTGAGTATAAACTTTTGTGCCTTTTGGCGCAGAATACGGGAAAGGTATTGACCCATAAATATATAACGCAGAAAATCTGGGGAAGTGCATGGGACAGCAATGTTGCATCACTTCGTGTCTTTATGGCAACTCTTCGAAAAAAGCTCGAGGACGAAAATGCTTCTGTAGTGTATATTCAGACACATGTTGGCATCGGATATCGAATGTTAAAGGTGGATGCAAAGGAATAAAATCATATGGAAGAGAGGCTGTAAATCTAAGCTGTTTGGTTTGAAAAATGGCCAAAAATGACAAAATCAGATTGACTAAACCGGCAGGATTATTTATAATACAGACAAAATGAAAAAGGCATATAAGGAGCTTTCATCATGAAAAAGATAGAAACACTGGACGATGCATTTATCAGGATCGCAGAGCTGGAAAGAGAAAATGAGGCACTCCGGGAAGAACTGGCATATTACAAAAACAGAAAGATGAGCGGACGCCGGAAGCATAATGCCAAGTGGCAGGCTATTTATAAAGATTTTGTAGAGGGCTATGAGGATGGGATGGCCATGGTGGATATTGCTAAAAGAAATCATGTAAGCGAGCGGACGATTTACAGATATAAGGCATATTATGACAAAGTGAAAGAAAACGGATCGGTATGATGCCGGTAAATGTGAGAAAGGAATGGTACAGGTGGTTAAATAAATGGAAATGAAATACAATCTGACAATGCAGGAAGCGGAAGACTATGTGACTGTAATGCGGCAGATCTTTGATATGGTGCGTATGATCAGCTTGGAAGTACTGTTTTCGGATGGCTTTCAGGGAGACGCGGACGGCTGTAAATGTTACAGCTTCTGGAAAAAAGAAAAACGCTGTGAAAACTGTATTGCCAGAAAAGCCGCAATGCAGAGAAAAATGAAGGTTAAACTGGAATATGTGGATGATTCTCTGTATCAGGTTTATGCAAGATATGTGGAGATTGATCATGAACCGTACGTGATGGAGATGATCAAGCAGCTGGATATGGATTCCCTGATCGATCCGCAGGGAGGCGAAAAACTCATTTATCAGTTGACCGGTTATACGGATAAGCTTTATGAAGATGCATTGACAGGTGCACATAACAGAAGGTATTTTGAGGATTCCGTCAGGGAAGCCAATCAACCGGGAACGGGCGTGGTGATCGTCGATCTTGATGATTTTAAACTGTACAATGATGTATACGGACATCATGCAGGAGATATGGCACTTATAACTGCGGCAAACGTGATCCGCAGTAATATGCGCGAAGAGGATACGCTGATCCGTTATGGAGGGGATGAGTTTTTAATGGTACTTCCCGGGATCGGAGAAGCGGAAATGGATATGCTGCTGGATAAAATCTGTAAGGCAGTGTATGAAACAGAAGTACCGGGCTATGCAAGACTCAGGCTCTCTGCCAGCATCGGAGGTGTGATCACAGGCAATGAACCGATCGAAAATGCGGTAGGCAGAGCAGACCGTCTGATGTATCAGGCAAAAAATCAGAAAAACCGTGTTGTCACAGAACATAGTGCGGTTACGGAGGAAAACGTCGATATCGTCAAAGAAGAACAGACGCAGCGGAAACAGCAGATACTGATCGTGGATGATTCCGATATCAATCGGGAGATTCTGTCTGCGATGCTTTGCGGGGAGTATCGGATTCTTGAGGCGGTAAACGGCAGTGAATGTCTGGAAATCCTGCAGCAGCAGGGCACAGGTATTTCGCTTGTCCTTCTGGATATAGTGATGCCTGTTATGGATGGTTTTGAAGTGCTGTCCCATATGAACCGGAATCATTGGATCGATGATATTCCGGTCATACTGATCTCAGGTGAAGATGCGGATCCGGTGATCCGCAGAGCCTATGAGATGGGCGTTTCGGACTATATTAACAGACCGTTTGATGCCGGGATTGTATGCCGGCGGGTATTCAACACAGTTAAATTGTATGCAAAGCAGAGACGCCTCGTATCTCTTATGATGGCGCATATCAACGAAAGAGAAAAGAATAACCACATGATGATCGATATACAGAGTCATATTGTGGAATTCAGAAACGGAGAAAGTGGAAAGCATGTGTTCCATATGGATAAGGTCATACAGCTTCTGCTCGATAAGATCGTGCAGAAGACAGATAAGTATCCGTCTCTCTGGCAGGAACGCATCCTGATCAGGACAGCATCTGCATTGCATGATATCGGTAAGATCGGTATTGACGAAGCAATTCTAAATAAACCGGGCAGACTGACTGCAGAAGAGTTTGAATCCATGAAAGCACATACGACGATCGGCGCGGATATGCTCCGTAATCTGCCAAGATACCAGGAAGAGAGAATTCTGCAGATCGCTATAGAGATCTGCCGGTGGCATCATGAACGTTATGACGGAAAAGGATATCCGGACGGTCTTGTGGGCGACGAAATTCCTATTTCAGCTCAGCTTGTGTCGATTGCAGACGTATATGATGCACTGACAAGTGAGCGCGTGTATAAAAAGGCATTTTCACATGAAAAAGCTATGCAGATGATCAGAGAAGGGGAATGCGGCGCTTTTAATCCACTGCTTTTGTCCTGTCTGGAAGAAATTGCAGATGAACTACAGGCAGAGATGTAAGAGAGTTTATACCGGCATTTTTAGCGCTGCATCCGAAGGCGTCATAACCGGAGAATAAGAAGGAAAGATGGAAAACGAACATGAAGAGCATTATCATACTTGTATTGATACTGGTTATTATACTAGCTGTTTATATATTGATCTTTTTGGCAAAAAAGAAAGCAAAAGAAGTGACACGGGATCTGTTTGGAACGGATGATATCAGAAAGGCAGCACAGCAGATGAAGCAGGAATATGCGACAACGCCAAAATCCGTGAATGCGATGACATCACTCCTTCTGCCGCGGATTGTAGCGGATTTTCCGGATTTTACTTACGATGAGATGAAAAACAGGGCAGAAGATGTGCTTGTATCGTACCTGCGTGCGATCGACCAGAATAACAGCAGCTTATTAAAAGAAGGAAATCAGGAGCTGCAAGATCAGCTTTCCCACCATCTGCAAATGCTTTCGGATCAGAATCTGACCGAGCAGTATGACGATATCAGGATACACCGGACAGAGATCAGCCAGTACAGAAAGAATGCAGGCAGATGCGTTGTTACATTCCAGACTTCTCTTGCCTGTATGCATTACAGAAAGAACACGGAGGGCGCGATCACAGAAGGAAGTACGGAATATACATACCAGACCAGATTTAATACAGATCTGATCTATATCCAGAACCGGGAGATCGTGGAGAAAGAATCGGACAGGGCGCTGGGCATCAACTGTCCGAATTGCGGGGCTCCGATTTCATCCCTCGGGGCAAAATTCTGTGAATATTGCGGAACTGCCATTGTAGAGCTGAACATCCATGCGTGGAGCTTCAGTCATATTGAGGAGTGTAAATAGTCCTGCAGGCTCAGTCATTTGGAATATCATGGAATCGGCCTGCCAGCTCCTCTGTTTTGACCACATTGATAAAAGCATGCGGATCGATCGCTCTGATCAATGGGATCAGATGTCTTCTGGCATCCGTATTGATAACCGAATAAAGCATTTTCTTTTCTTTTTCTTCATAACAGCCGACGCCGCGGAATAAAGTGGCGTCGTGTTTTGTTGTATCTTTGATCACTTCATAGATTTCATCCGCATGATCGGAAATAATAAACAGTGTTTCCTTCTGATAGCGTCTGTAAAGCATCTGGATGACCTGCGTACTGCAGAACTGGTAGATAATGGAATACAGTGCGATATTCCAGCCGAACAGTGCACCGGCGATCAGCAGCATAATGACATTTCCGATCAGGATATAATTCCAGGCATCTACGCCTTTTTGCTGGGACAGATAGATACTGATGAAATCCGTACCGCCTGTTGTTGTACCGACATTTAAACAGAGGGCAATGGCAAGCCCGTTCAGCATTCCACCGAAAATACAGATCAGCAGGATGTCCTGTGTAAAAATATACTGTGGCAGGATGTCTACAAAAATACTGGATAAAAAGATCACCAGAATGGAATACAGGGTAAACCGTTTCCCGATATATCGATAAGCGATATAGGCCGGAAACAGGTTCAGTATAATGTTAAAAAGTGAAAATGGGATCTGGATATGGAAAAAAGTCAGCCCGATCTTCTGGAGCAGAAGCGAAATGCCGGAAAAACCGCCCGGAAACAGGTTGGCGGCTTTGGCAAAGCAGCAGAGGTTCCATGCATAGAGAATGGATGCTGCAATTACGATTACAATACGGAAATACTGATAAAAATGAGGATGCTTACGTTCGATGGATTGAAACATAACAGGCTCCTTTCCTGATAATACAGAGATTTTTTATGTGCTTACATTATAACATATATGGCGAAAAAGAAACTATAGGATTTTGGTTAAAAATGAATTGTTAACCAAGTATAAATACAGGTTGACAATTGAGATTCTTTGTGGTTTAATGCTAAAGGTGACATGATGATACCTATTAGGAGGAGAAAACAATGAGTGAAGTAACAGAAGCAAAAACACAAGGAAAGAGTAAGTCAAAATTCAGTATACAGGAGATCTGTTATGTAGGGTTATTTACAGCAGTGATCGCTGTCATGGCGCAGATTTCCATTCCGATGCCTATGGGCGTTCCGATGACCATGCAGACATTTGCGATTACACTGGCAGCAGTCGTATTAGGCGCAAAGCTTTCTACGATCTCCTGCGTTGTATATTTATTACTTGGTGCAGTCGGTGTCCCGGTACTTGCCAACTTTTCAGGCGGTTTTGATAAGTTTGTTGGACCGACAGGCGGATTTTTAATTTCTTTCCCACTGATGGCATTTATCATCGGCTTCGGTGTAGAGCACAGAAAAGCATTTAAAGGTGCATTTGTAGTGGCACTTGTAGCAGGAACTGTTGTGAACTACGTAGTAGGTGTGGTAATGTTCTGTCTGCTGACACACAGTAGCGTGATGGTCGGTATTACAGCCTGCGTACTGCCTTTTATACCAACTGCAATTATAAAAGCGGTACTTGCATCGATCATTGGTTTTGCGGTCAGACGTGCAGTCCCGGGTATTCGTAAATGATTTATTTAAGACCTCATCATTTGCTCTGTACACAGGGTTATTCGGGAAAAGGCTATAGTGAAGGGTTCGTATCCCACATGAATGAAGTGGTTGATGAGCTCCGAAACAGGCCGGGAACAAAGATCACGTTGACATTTTCAACGGATACGCTGTGCTCCTGCTGCCCACACAAAGAGGGTGAAGATCTTTGTGACACACAGGAAAAGGTAAAACGCTTTGATCAGAAGGTTGTCGATTATTTCGGACTGGAGGAGAAGGAATATTCTTATCAGGAACTGATCCGGGAGATCGATGAAAAAATGACGGAAGAAATGCTCGCTGATATCTGTGAAGGCTGTGGATGGTTTCCAATCAGTGCCTGCAGAAAAAATATCTGTAAGAAATAAAAACGATAAAGGTGCCAGACGTATAAAAGGGTCTGCAGAATAATTGTGTTCTGCAGATCTTTTTTTATATGATAGGAATTCCCTGTCACATAAAAATGCTCTGCGGAAATGTATTTATAAAATGGATTCGGACTGCACATACTGCATAAAAAGAGCGGAGGTTTTTTTAGATGGGTAATCAGGGAAATAAAGGTAAATCAAAAAAACAGGACAAATTTGAGAAAGACGAAAAGAAAGAACAGCAGAAAAAGAGAGCCGAGGGTTCCGATATGGAGGAAAAGCAGATGGAAACAGAGCTGATCCGGGAAACCGGAGCGGTCAGCCTGGAACGGAACAAACAGCATCACAGAATTGAACTGCTCACGATCATCGGTGAGATCGAAGGGCATGATGTACTTTCCGGGAATACAAAAGCAACAAAATATGAACATATTATTCCGAAGCTGGCACAGATTGAAGATTCCTGTGAGACAGATGGTGTGCTCATTATTTTAAATACAATGGGAGGTGATGTGGAAGCAGGACTGGCGATCGCGGAAATGATCGCATCCTTAAGTAAGCCGACGGTATCCCTTGTACTGGGAGGTGGACATTCGATCGGTGTTCCGATCGCGGTGTCGGCTGATTATTCTTTTATTGTGGAAAGTGCAACAATGGTCGTCCATCCGGTCCGTATGAACGGAATGGTGATCGGAACGCCTGCAACCTATGATTATTTCAAATCCATGCAGGATCGTATCACAGGGTTTGTCGTATCGCACAGCAACATATCACAGAAAACCTTTGAAAAGCTGTTAATGGAAACAAAGATGCTGACAAAGGATGTCGGAAGCCTTGTGGTAGGACCGAAGGCAGTGACCTGTGGACTGATCGATGCAGTGGGCGGGCTGAAAGAAGCTATGGCGAAATTGCATGAGATGATCGATGAGGCAAGTGAAGGATGACATTTCAAAAAAAGAATGTTATAATTGTTTTTAAAGCATCAAATTCGGGGCTTTTGACCCTGACATCATTTTATAGAACCGGAGTGAAAGAAATGGCAACGCAAAGAGGTAGAAAGACTGCTTCCGGACGTAAGAGAACAAACAACAGAAAAAGAAATACAAGAAGGAAACAGGACAGCTTCAGTACAGAGGTAAAAGATGAAGTGATCCTGCTTCTGGGGATTGCAGTGACGATTCTTCTGTTTTTATCTAATTTTCATCTGATCGGTAAGGCAGGAGACGCAGTAAGCGCCGTTATGTTCGGCGTTTTTGGAATCCTTGCCTATATCACACCGCCCGTTCTGTTTCTGGGCATTTTATTCCTGATTCTGAATCTTGGCAACCGTGTGGCGACGATTAAGCTGCTGGCAGGAACTTTCCTGTTTCTGGATCTTGAGGTAGTGGCAGCACTGGTCGGCGGGATCGGGAATGCAGGCAGTACCGTAGCTTCCTATTATAGTTATGCAAACACCCACAAAATGTCGGGTGGTGTCATTGGCAGCGCGTTGGCAGGCGGACTGACGAAAACGATCGGTATGGTAGGGACGGTTGCGCTTGTCCTGATCCTTATGATGCTCTGTCTGGTGCTTCTGACGGAGAAGTCCATTGTCCGGCAGCTGGCGGGTGCAGGCAGACATGTTTATGACAGTGCGAGAGAAGATGTGGAAAACCGTATTGAACGTAATGAGATACTGCGTGAGCAGAGGCTGCAGGAACGCGAGATCAGGATGCAGGAGCGTGCGGAAAGAGAAAAGCGCAGACAGGAAGAAAAAAGCCTGCGGATGGATAATAAGGTCAGCGGTATTACGGATGCAACGACCTTAAAAGCACCGGAGAAAACGAAAAAGGCAGAGGCAAAGCCGGTTTCTGTGTCGGAAGAAAGTCGGGATGTCAGACAGCTGCAGATAGAAGAGACGCCTGCAGTGCAGGATATGGATGAGATCGAAAAAATACATATTAAAGGAATCGAACCGGTTCAGTCAATGAAAGCAGAAGATGTGGCTGCAATAGAAAAACCGGAGAAGAAACCTGTAAAACAGCCGGCTTACAACAGAGAACATAAGGTACAGGTCATGGAGTCTGCACCTGATGATTTTGATATGACGCAGATTTCCGCAGCACTGGAAGAGAGTGCAGACCGGATCGCCGGCCTTACACCTGAACCGGCTTATGTCAGGACAAAGCCTGTTGCAGGTAAAGCAGCGGAGAGTGGTCAGCCGATCGGAAATCAAAGTACACAGACCATGCAGTCTGCCGGCCAAAAGACAGCCGGTGTAGCAGAAATTCCGATAAGTGACCAGATCAGTCAACCACCGAAAAAGCCAAAACCATACAAGAAGCCGCCGCTTACTTTATTAAAAAGAAGTGACGCATCTTCCAATAAGAATTCCGAGCGGCAGCTCAAGGAAACCGCATTGCAGCTGAAGCAGACACTGAAGACCTTTGGTGTCAATGTAACGATTACGGATATCAGTCAGGGACCGGCAGTTACCAGATATGAGCTGCAGCCTGAAATGGGCGTGAAAGTCAGTAAGATTGTGAACCTGTCGGATGATATCAAATTAAATCTGGCAGCGACGGATATCAGAATTGAGGCACCGATCCCGGGGAAAGCGGCGATCGGCATCGAAGTACCGAATAAGGAAAACAGCATGGTGCTTCTGCGTGATCTGCTAGAGTCGGATAACTTTAAGAATTTCAAAAGCAATCTTTCCTTTGCTGTCGGTAAGGATATCGCAGGACAGACGGTCGTTACGGATATTGCGAAAATGCCTCATGTCCTGATCGCAGGATCGACCGGTTCCGGAAAGAGTGTCTGTATCAATACATTGATCATGAGCATTTTGTATAAAGCTTCTCCGGAGGATGTCAAGCTTATTATGGTTGATCCAAAGGTAGTGGAACTGAGTGTTTATAACGGTATTCCGCATTTGCTCCTGCCTGTTGTGACAGATCCGAAAAAGGCGGCAGGTGCGCTCCACTGGGGTGTCAATGAAATGACGGAGCGTTATAAGAAGTTTGAAGATATGCATGTCCGTGATCTGAAGGGGTATAATAAAAAAGTTGAGGAAATGACGGAAAACGGCGGCGCAGAGCTTCCGCAGAAGCTGCCACAGATCGTGATCATCGTGGACGAGCTGGCAGATCTGATGATGGTTGCACCGGGAGAGGTGGAGGAATCTATCTGCCGTCTGGCACAGCTTGCCAGAGCAGCCGGTATTCATCTGGTCATTGCAACGCAGAGACCTTCCGTTGATGTCATCACAGGTCTGATCAAGGCGAATATGCCAAGCCGTATTGCATTTGCGGTATCTTCGGGTGTGGATTCCCGTACGATCCTGGATATGAACGGTGCGGAAAAGCTGCTCGGAAAGGGAGATATGCTCTTTTACCCGCAGGGATATCCGAAGCCGGTCCGTGTACAGGGCGCATTTGTTTCCGATAAGGAAGTGGCGGATGTCGTTGATTATTTAAAAGAAAACAACGATGTACAGTCGCAGGATGAGGTCAATCAGCAGATCGAAGCAATGGGAAACGGCTCAGGTGATGCACCGGGGAAAAACGGCGGTGAAAACGAGCGGGATATGTATTTCGCAGATGCCGGCCGGTTTATCATTGATAAGGACAAGGCTTCGATCGGTATGCTGCAGAGAGTCTTTAAAATCGGCTTTAACCGGGCTGCAAGGATCATGGATCAGCTTTGTGATTATGGGGTTGTCGGCGAAGAAGAGGGAACAAAGCCGCGTAAGGTTCTGATGACAGAAGAACAGTTTGAGCAGCTTTTAGAGGAAATTTGAGGGATTTAATGAACATACATAAGGAGAACAGCATGAAAACAGACATTGAAATCGCACAGGAA
>HF995195.1 GCA_000432915.1 Firmicutes bacterium CAG:194 | reverse complement strand
AGCATCTTGAAAATCTTATTAGTTTCGCTCGAGGAATAAAAGGAATAGGAGTGAAATATATGGATTTTAAAGTATTTGATACAAGAAAGATTGATGAGTATTCTAAACGAGCAAAAGAACAATGGGGACAAACCTCTGAGTTCAAGGAGTTTGAAGAGAAAACAAAGAGCTGGACTAAAGATGACGAAGCTACTGCCGCCAATGAGTTTATGCAATTATTTGTTGAATTTGGACAAATGAAGGAAATGAACCCGGCAGATGAGCAGGTGCAGTTTCAGGTAAAGAAACTTCAGGATTACATTACGAATCATTTTTATACATGTTCTGATAAGATTTTATGTGGTCTTGGAAGAATGTATGCTGGTGGAGGAGAACTTACGGAAAATATTGACAATGTTGGTGGTATAGGCACTGCGGAATTTGCAAGTAAAGCCATTGATATATTTTATATGAGCAAAAAATAACTTCAGGTTTACCAAAATGATGACAGACAGGAAATTTGATATTTTTGTAACAAAGGCATCAATATCTCTCCCATAATTCCCATAAATTTATAGTATTAAAATTTCATGATACTTATAAAACAGTTCTGATTTTCTTTCGGATTTCTCCTATAAGTAAGACAATAATTATTTTTATACAAACCAGCTTATTCGTGGTAGAATAAAACCACAGATAAGCTGGTTGTTTGTTTTGGAAGGAGAAATACATGGGGAAATTGCGTATAAAGCGGCTTTTGGCAATGCTTGCAGTATTATCCTGTGCATGTTGTCTGACAGCCTGTCAGGGCAACTGCGATGATGAGGAAGAATATGATGCAAAGCCGGTGATCTATCTCTATCCGGAGAGCAAAACGGACGTTACGGTGAAATTGGATTACGCCGGAGAACTGACTTGTACCTATCCTGCGTATCAGGATGGCTGGAATGTGTCTGCCAGCCCGGATGGGACACTGACAGATGCAGACGGACAAACCTATAACTACCTCTATTGGGAAGGTGAAAGCGGAGCAGACTATGATTTCTCCAGCGGATATTGTGTAGCGGGAAGTGATACCGCAGCTTTTCTGGAGAATGCGTTAAGTAAGCTGGGACTTACCCGGAGGGAAGCAAATGAATTTATGGTATACTGGCTGCCACTGATGCAGGACAATCCATATAATCTCATTGCTTTTCAGTCGGATGTTTATACACAGAACGCACAGCTTTTGATTGATCCGGTTCCAGACACGCTGCTGCGGGTATTTATGGCGTGGAAGCAAGTGGGTAAAGCAGTGGAGATCCCGGCGCAGAGCCTTAGTGCTCCGGAGAGAACCGGTTTTACTGTGGTAGAGTGGGGCGGTTGTCAGGTCAGATAATTGATTATCACCTGTATAATTTGTGCTATAGTGGATAAACTCCATAATAATGAATGAAAACAACATTATTGTTCATTGTATATTCTGGAACTCTTCTATTAAAATAGTAGTAGTAATAGGAAAGGTAAGCGGATGCAATGAATAAAGAGCAGATTGGTCTGAGGATTAAGCTGGAAAGAACAAAACAGAATCTGACCCAGGAACAATTGGCGGAGATGGCTGATATCTCTTCTTCTTATCTGAGTGCAATAGAACGTGGTAAACAGTCGATCAGTCTGGATTATACCAACAGGATTGCAGAGGCATTGAAAATTCCGGTCATTGATTTTCTGACACATGAACCGGAAAGCAGATACGGAATGGAAGAAAAGCCTGCAGGCACGGACAAGATGGCTGTTTCAAACGTAGAACGAAAACGTAAGATGGCAGAACTGGAAGAAATGATCAGCAGCAGGAATGACAGAGAATTTAATCTGATTTATGATGAAGTAGCACTTTTCATTTCAAAACTACAGTACTTCGGAGACAGGAGATAAGTAATTAAAAGGGAACGATGTAAAAAGAGATCCAACTGATTGTGATATTATCATATCAGGTTTGGATCTCTTATTTTTATAGCTTATAAGTCCATAGATATCTCCCATACAAATCGACGATTATTGACGAAAATGTCAAATAATAATATAATATTATGGACTGGTGGCTGAAGAAAAGCGGCTTTCGGTTCAAATCAAAGAGAAGACTGAGTGGGCGATATAGTGGGAGAATTGACAAAGGCTGAAGAACAGAAAAAAACTGAATTGGTATTTGATGATGGTCATATTGAAGCTATGGCGGAATACAAAACACCGGAGGAACTGTATCAGGATCTGATCACGCGTGTGAGAAGATACCATCCGAGTGATGATATTTCGCTGATCGAGCGTGCCTATAAGGTGGCGAATGATGCACATAAGGATCAGGCAAGAAAATCCGGAGAGCCATACATTATCCACCCGCTTTGTGTTGCAATCATACTGGCAGATCTGGAAATGGATAAGGAGACGATCGCGGCAGGACTTCTGCATGATGTTGTGGAAGATACGATCATGACGACAGATCAGATCCGGGCAGAATTCGGTGACGATGTGGCACTTCTCGTTGATGGTGTGACAAAGCTGGGACAGCTGCAGTATCAGGGCGACAAGCTGGATCTGCAGGCGGAAAACATGCGTAAGATGTTTCTCGCCATGGCAAAGGATATCCGTGTTATCATTATCAAGCTTGCCGACAGACTGCATAATATGCGTACCCTCAAGCATATGACACCGGAGAAGCAGCAGGAAAAAGCCAGAGAAACCATGGATATTTATGCGCCGATCGCACAGCGTCTTGGTATCATGAAGGTAAAGGTCGAGCTGGATGACCTGTCACTGAAATATTTACAGCCGGATGTATATTATGATCTGGTGGATAAGATCGCGGTCAGAAAAGTAGAACGTGAGAGATATGTACAGAATATCGTAGATGAGGTCAGTGCGCATATTGAACGTGCGGGCATCAAGGCAAAGATCGATGGCAGAGTCAAGCATTTTTTCAGTATTTATAAGAAGATGAAGAATCAGAATAAAACGATCGATCAGATCTACGATCTTTTTGCTGTCCGTATTATCGTGGATACGGTCAAGGACTGTTATGCGGCACTTGGTGTGATCCACGAAATGTACAAACCGATCCCGGGCAGATTTAAGGATTATATCGCCATGCCAAAGGCGAATATGTACCAGTCGCTGCATACGACACTGATCGGTTCTTCCGGTCAGCCGTTCGAGATCCAGATCCGCACCTATGAAATGCATAAGACGGCAGAATATGGTATTGCCGCGCACTGGAAATATAAAGAGGCTTCCGATGGTAAGAAGATCAATACCGGGGCCGAAGAAGAAAAGCTCTCCTGGCTGCGTCAGATTCTGGAGTGGCAGAGAGATATGTCGGATAACAGAGAGTTCATGAATCTGCTCAAGAGCGATCTGGATCTGTTCTCTGACAGTGTATATTGTTTCACCCCGACAGGTGATGTCAAAAACCTGCCTGCCGGATCTACTCCGATCGATTTTGCGTACAGCATTCATTCCGCAGTCGGTAATAAGATGATCGGAGCCCGTGTCAACGGAAAGCTTGTGACGATCGATTATGTTATCAACAACGGTGACCGTGTGGAGATCTTAACGAGCCAGAATTCCAAGGGACCGAGCCGTGACTGGCTGAATGTTGTAAAATCGACACAGGCAAAAAATAAGATCAATCAGTGGTTTAAAAATGAATTGAAGGACGATAATATCATCAAGGGACGTGAGCTTCTGCTTTCTTATTGTAAAGCAAAGGCGATCAATCAGGTGGATATCATGCGTCCGGAATATATGGAATCCATTATGAAAAAGTTTGGATTCCGTGACTGGGAATCCGTCCTTGCCGCACTCGGGCACGGCGGTCTGAAGGAAGGCCAGATCATCAATAAGATGAAGGAAATGTATGACCGCGACCATCCGAAGGAGCTTTCCGATGAGGAAGTGATCAAGGCAGTGGAGGAAAGTGCAGCAGCCAAGCAGATGCTGCCACGATCCAAGACGGAAAACGGTATTGTTGTAAAGGGCATTCATGATGTGGCTGTCCGTTTCTCCAAGTGTTGTTCCCCGGTACCGGGAGATGAAATTATCGGCTTTGTAACAAGAGGGAGAGGTATTTCTATCCACAGAACAGACTGTGTCAATATTATCAACTTGCCGGAGATCGAAAGGAGCCGCCTGATCGATGCAGAGTGGCAGGATGAGTCCATTGACGGAAAAGGAAGATACTTTGCGGAGATCACGATCTATGCCAATAACAGAAATGGACTGCTGGCAGATGTTTCAAGAGCCTTGACAGAGAAAAATATCGATATCCAGAGCATGAATACAAGGACGAGCAAACAGGGCGTTGCAACGATGAATGTAGCGTTTGAGATTTCTTCCAAGGAAGAGCTGAACAGAGTGATCGATAAACTGCATAATATCGAAAGCGTTCTCAGTATTGAGAGAACGACAGGCTGACAAATAAAAGGAGCACATAATTTATGAAGGTCGGAAAAATCATGCTGGGCATGTGCCAGACAAACTGTTATTACTTATATGAAGAAGGAAGTAAAGAAGCTGTTTTTGTAGATCCTGCGGATCAGGGAGCCTATTTGTATGAGCAGGTGCAGAAGGCAGGACTTCAGATCGTCGGTATTTTACTGACACACGGACATTTTGACCATATCTGGGGTGCGAATGAGCTGCGAAAGTTGTCCGGCGCTAAAATTTATGCGCAGGATGTGGAAAAGGCACTTTGTGAAAATGCTGAAACAAATCTGTCCGCACAGTGTGGCAGACCGGAGACCGTGATTCCGGACGTTTATGTAAGGGATGGAGAGGAGATCACACTGGCAGGTATGACGGCAAAGGTGATCGCAACACCGGGGCATACCGTCGGAAGCTGCTGTTATTACTTCGCAAAAGATAAGGTTCTGATCAGCGGCGATACGCTGTTTCAGGAATCTGTAGGCAGAACCGACTTTGAGACGGGAAGCTATTCCGCGATCATCCGATCTGTTAATGAAAAGCTGTTTTTACTGCCGGATGATGTAAAGGTCTATCCGGGACATGGCGGGGAGACAACGATCGGTCATGAGAAAAAATATAATCCCTTTGTACAATAGGAAAGAAGCATAAGATGATACAGGTTAAGATCAATAAAGCAGGATGGGAATATGACATTCATTCGCTGGTAAAGGCATTTTACCCGGAGGAGACGGTAAAGGTCCTGACACCGGAGAGCGTGGAAAAGAAACCGGCAGAGAAACCTTTACAGACATTCACCATCACAGTAGAAGAAAAACAGATTACAATGAAGCCGGAAGACGGGACTTTATGGACACTGAATACAGCGGACATCGAAAGAACTGCTCCGGCTTTCAAAAATGAGTTTAAAAAATTTTTATACAGAAGTCTCTCTGCATATACGGACAAGAAGTTGCCCTGGGGTAACTTGACGGGTATCCGCCCGACAAAGATCGCAATGACGATGCTGGAGGAAGGAAAGGAAGAAGCAGAGGTTGCTGCTTTTTTCAAGCAGGAGCATTATGTCAGTCAGGAAAAGACAGAGCTTGCCATTGATATTGCAAAGCGGGAAAAGGCGATCTTAAGCCAGATCACACATGATGGCTACAGCCTTTACATTGGGATACCATTTTGCCCGACAACATGTCTGTACTGCTCATTTACTTCTTATCCGATCGCAGCATTCCGGGAACGGGTAGAAACCTATATTGACTGCCTGATCCGGGAAATGCAGGAAACAGCAAGGATCTGCAAGGATAAAGTACTGGATACCGTGTATATCGGCGGTGGAACGCCTACCACTCTGGAGGCGGAGCAGCTTGACAGACTGATCCGGAATCTGAAAGAAATTTTTGATTTCAGTACGGTAAAAGAATTTACGGTAGAAGCAGGCAGAGCAGACAGCATTACAAGAGAAAAACTGGAGGTTCTGAAGAAATACGGTGTGACAAGGATTTCAGTCAATCCGCAGACCATGCATGATAAAACGCTGCAGCTGATTGGCAGAAGGCATACGGTAGGGCAGGCGGTAGACGCTTACCATATGGCAAGAGAGCTTGGCTTTGATAACATCAATATGGATATTATTTTAGGACTTCCGGGCGAGGATGAGGCAGATGTGGCAGAAACGATCCGTCAGATCGAGGCACTTTCACCGGATTCTCTGACCGTACATTCGCTGGCAATCAAACGGGCTTCCAGACTGCGCCGTTATATGGACGAGCATCAGGTGTTTTCCATCCATAATACGGATGAAACGATGCGGATCGCAGCGGAGGGCGCACGCATGCTTTCCATGCAGCCTTATTATCTCTACCGGCAGAAAAATATGTCCGGTAATTTTGAAAACGTAGGCTATGCACGGGACGGAAAATATGGCATATACAATATTTTGATCATGGAGGAACTGCAGACGATCGTAGCCCTCGGTGCAGGCAGCATTACAAAGCGTGTCTTCCCGGATGGGCGCATCGAGCGGTGTGATAATGTGAAGGATGTTGCGCTGTATATTGAGAAGATCGATGAGATGATGGAGCGGAAGCAGAAGTTGTTCGCGGAAGAATAGTTGTGAGTGGGTAGTCGGTTGCAATGGCTGACTACCTGCTTTTTATTTTAATAAATTTTTGCCATACAAAATTGAATGAGAAAAAACATGGTGTAAGTTATAATTTCGGTTATCGCAGATTAAGTGTTTCCTCTTCAGAAACCGGAAAAACAACCGATATACATTATATAAGAAGATTCTCAAAAGGATTTGAGACGGAATAAACTTCAAGGAGGAAGTAAATATGAGTATATCAGGAGTTTCTTATCAACAGGCAAATCAGGTCTATCAGAATACCCAACAGGCAAAAACTGAAAATCGGAAAGAGACAGGAAAAACGGCTTCTAAATCAGACAAAGTCAAAGTGTCCGAGTGGAAGCCTGTTTCTGAAGGAAGTTCCCTTGCGCCAACGACAAAGGCGGGATACGGAACTGTTGTCGGAAATGTGGAACTGTCGGACAAAGCGAAATCTTATTATGACAAGCTGAAAAACAAATTTCACGGAATGGATTTCATTCTGGTAAGCAAGGATAAGAAAGCGCAGGTGGAAGCAAATGCCTCTGCTTATGGCAATGCCAGCAAACCGGTCGTTCTGATCGATGAAGAAAAACTGGAAAAAATGGCAACGGATGAAAATTTCCGTAAGAAATATGAGGGCTTGATCGCCATGTCCCAGAGCAAACTGATGAATGCGAAAAACAGTCTGATAAGCAGCGGTGCAAAGGTCAAGAACTTTGGCATGCGCATCGGTGAGGATGGCAGAGCTTCTTTCTTTGCCACAGTCGAAAAGGCAAATACTGCACAGATTAAGGCACTGCAGAAAAGACAGGAAGCGAAAAAGGCAGAAAAAGCGAAGGAAAAGAAAAAGGCGGAAAAGGAAGCCCGGGAAGAGCGGATAGAAAAACGAAAGGATGAAGAAACGGAAAAGGCGGAGAAGGCAGAACAGCAGCCGGAGTATCTGGAATTTCAGGCGGATACGATAGAAGATCTGGTGGATGCTGTTTCCGGATATGCTTATGATTTCGCGGAAAGAAATGTGCTGACAAAAGCAGAGAGCGAGGTCGGACAGCAATTTGATTTCCGGGGATGAGATCATGATATGAGCAGAGAAATATTGCTGTAATTGAAAAAAATGAATTGACACTTTGCCGATACAAAAATACAATAGAAATAGAGCGTAAGAAAAAAGCCTGTGGGAAACGGGCGAGGAACGAGGATTCATTTATGGATACGGTGAAGATAATCACGCTACTGCTTGGACTTTTGAGCGGCATTGCACTCTTTTTATATGGCATGAGCGTCATGGGAGACGGAATCAAGAAGGTGGCCGGTAATAAGCTGGAAACCCTTCTTTATAAGCTGACCAGCAATCCGGTAAAGGGTATTTTACTGGGCGCGGGTGTAACAGCTATCATCCAGTCTTCCTCTGCGACTTCCGTTATGGTAGTCGGCTTTGTAAATTCCGGTATGATGAAGGTTATACAGGGCATCAGTATTATCATGGGTGCCAATATCGGAACGAGTATCACAGGATGGATCTTATGTCTGTCCGATATCCAGGGAGCAGGCGGTATTGCATCCCTGCTTTCTTCCACCAGTATTGCTGCGATCATGGCAATTCTCGGTCTGCTGGTCAGGAGTATTTCAAAAAAAGATTCTTATCGTGCGATCGGGGATATCCTGTTTGGATTTACGATACTGATGATGGGCATGTCTGCCATGAAGACAGCAATGGAGCCATTGCAGGGTATTCCGCAGTTTACGGGACTTCTGACAAAGTTCTCCAATCCGGCGCTTGGTATTTTCGTCGGTATTCTCATTACCGCAATCCTGCAGAGCGCATCCGCATCGGTTGGTATCCTGCAGTCGATCGCTATGTCCGGTTATGTGCCGTTTTCAGCAGCACTGCCGATCGTCATGGGTATTGGTATCGGTGCTTCCTGCCCGGTTCTGATGAGCGGTGTCAGCTCCAATAAAAACGGTAAAAGAACAGCACTTGTTTATCTGATCAATGATTTATTCGGTATGATCATCTGTGGCAGTGTTTTTTATGCCCTGCAGGCAATCCTGACAGGTGGAAAACAGTTCGCTTTTATGGACATGCAGATGACTTCCGTATCCATAGCGCTTTTAAATACGGTATACCGTGTTGTGACGATACTGATTCTGGCACCGTTTATCAAACAGATCAACAAGCTGGTATTCTGGCTGATCAAAGAGACAGATGACGAGATGGAAGATCAGGCAGATTTTGACCTGCTCGAGGAACGTTTCCTGCGCAATCCGGAGCTTGCACTTGCACAGGTGCATACCGTTATGAACGGAATGGCAACAGGTGCACAGAAAAACGTCATGCGTGCCCTGCATCTGATGGAGCAGTATACAACAGAAGCCTATAATAAGATCCAGGATAAAGAAAAGATCATCGATAAATATGAAGATAAGCTTGGAACTTATCTGATGCGTGTCACGGCGACAGAGCAGAACCAGCAGCAGACCAGACAGAGTGCAAAGTTCCTGCATACGGTCAGTGATTTTGAGCGGATTGCCGACCATGCCTGTGGGATTTCCAGAGTGGCAAAGGAGATCAGTGAGAAGAATATTCAGTTTTCTGCAGATGCGCAGAAGGAATCTGAGGTGCTGATCGAAGCAGTGAAGGAGATCATGGAGCTGACTATTCATGCATTTGAAAACGATGATATAGAAACCGCACACAGAGTAGAGCCGCTGCGTATCACGATCCGGCTGCTCTGCGGTGAGATCAAGAAAAATCATATCATCCGCCTGCAGAAGGGAAACTGTGATATCAATAACGGATTTGCCTTTAATGATCTGCTCAGCAACTTAGAGCGTATTGCAGCGCATTGTTCCAATATTGCGGTGGCAATGATCGAATTTGAAGCGGATGATTTCAATACACATGAATACTTGCGTGATATCCGTAAATCACCGGATTTACAGGTAATGACCGATCTGAATTATTATTCGGGTAAATATACGATCGAAAAAGAAAAAGAAGAAAAAGCCTGATAGGCAGCAAAAAGCTCCGCAGTATGCGGAGCTTTTTTTACGAACTGTTTTTATTTGGCATCTATATCGATGGAATCCTATGCAGTATCTGTTTCGATAGAATCCTATTCAGTATCTGTGGTAACGCCAAGCTCACGATCCTTTGCCATGTAGAAAAGGGCGATTGTATCCGGGCCGACATGGCTGCCTGTACAATAATCATAAGAGGTATTGATAAAATCACGCACCTTGATACGCTTCCGGATCTCCTCCATGACATACAGAGAATCTTCATACGCATCGGCGTGGGCGATTCCTATGATCTGTTTTTCCGGTTCCACGATCGTATCGCAGACCAGATTGATCAGTGTATTCAGGGCTGCTTTTCTGCCGCGGCATTTCTTGAACTGTACGATATAACCGTCTTTATTGCCGCGCAGGATCGGTTTGATCTTTAAAAGATTGCCGACTAATGCAGCAGAGCCGGAAAGGCGTCCTGTTTTTGCCAGATACTTCAGATCGCCGACTGTGAAAACACCGTTCATTTTTGCCGGATAAGTTTCCAATAGATCTGCAGTTGCATCGACTTCCATGCCCTGCGAGCGCATTTCACTGGCGTAGATTGCCAGAATTCCCTGTGCCAGAGAGGCATTCAGGGAGTCGATCATACGGATCTTTCTGCCGCATGGCGGATTTTCCATTAAAGTCTCGGCTGCAAGTCTTGCGGAATTAAAGGTACCACTGATATTTTTGCTGAGGGAAAAATAAAGCACATCTTCATTTTGCTCCATAATGCTGCGGAAGCAGTTCTCAAAATCTCCGCTGGAGATCAGTCCGGTTTTGACATCCATGCCTGCACGCATTGCGTCATAATATTTTTTCCCTTTTTCCCGTTCTTCCTCCGGAGAAAGGGACGGATCGAAGCAGACAAGCTCCTTACCGTCTACATAATTTACAAAAGAGAGCACCTGAATCTGGTACTTTTTCACAAGCTCTGCCGGAATATTGGCAGCAGAGTCAACCACTATCTGGAACATATTGTCACCTGTATCCTTTTAAATTTTTCTGCCATAGATATGTAATGAGAAAACCATGACGTGCCATATTGTTTACAACATTATATGTAGTAATAAAAACCATGTCAAGAGGAGCGGAGATAAAAGTATCATTATATTGCAATATTGCATAACTGGAAAATAGTTTTCCTATTATGCGCAACCAGGTAAGAGAAAGGTAATAAATCCATGGATAAAGCGATAAAAAGATGATAATCCACGGATAAAGCAATAAAAAGATACCAATAACCCTTGAGAACAGATGAAAAAAGTAGTAAAATCAGACAATGTGAAACAATCAGGTAATCATTAGGAAAGAAAAGGGTAATTTATATGGCACTGAATAAGAAACCGGTAAACGGAATGAAGGATATTCTTCCGGAGGAAATGCAGATCCGTGATTATGTCATGGGTGTGATCAAAGAAAATTATCGTAAATTCGGCTTTACACCGATCGAAACACCGTGCGTGGAGAGCATTGGCAATCTTTGCTCCAAGCAGGGCGGCGAAAATGAAAAGCTGATCTTCAAGATCTTAAAGCGCGGCGAAAAGCTGAATCTGGAAACGGCAAAGGAAGAAAATGATCTGGTTGACAGCGGACTCCGTTATGACCTGACACTTCCGCTTTCCCGTTATTATGCAAATCATGCCAATGAACTGCCAAATCCGTTCAAAGCATTGCAGATGGGAAATGTATGGAGAGCGGACAGACCGCAGAAGGGACGTTTCCGTCAGTTCATGCAGTGTGATATCGATATATTGGGTGAGCCAAGCAATCTGGCAGAGATCGAGCTGATCCTTGCGACAACAACAACGCTTGGCAAGCTGGGCTTTTCCAACTTCAAGGTGCGTATCAACGAAAGAAGGATCTTAAAGGCTATGGTTGCTTATTCCGGTTTCCCGGAGGAGCAGTATGATCTTGTATTTATCATTCTGGATAAAATGGACAAGATCGGTCTTGACGGCGTGAAGGCAGAGCTTTTGGAAAGCGGTTTTACACAGGAAATGGTTGATAAGTACGGCAGACTGTTTGAAGGGATGCAGGCAGCGGACGATGCGATCGCTTATCTTGCCGGAGAACTTGGCGATTATCTGGAAGAAGGCGTGGCAGACAGCTTAAGCGAGATCCGTACAAGCGTCGGTGCAACGGTTGACGGTAATTTTGAGATTGTATTCGATCCGACACTGGTACGTGGTATGTCTTATTATACCGGTACGATCTTTGAGATTGAAATGCCTGATTTTGGTAGCAGTGTTGCAGGCGGTGGACGTTATGATAAGATGGTTGGCAAATTTACCGGAAAGGATACACCGGCGTGCGGCTTCTCCATCGGATTTGAACGAATCATCACGATCCTGCTCGATCAGGGCTTTCAGGTACCTGGCAGTGCGGAAAAGATCGCATTTTTAGTAGAAAAGGGCATGGATGCTGACCGCCTCTGTGATGTGATCGGTGAGGCACAGAAACTTAGAAGCGAGGGCAGACAGGTACTGGTTGTCCGTATGAACAAAAATAAAAAATTCCAGAAGGAACAGCTGACAAAGGAAGGTTATTGTGAATTCCGGGATTTCTATAAAGAAGCACTTAAAAATTAGGAAGAGGAGAATGAAAAATGGCTGAATCAATGAAAGGGCTGAAAAGAACCCACAGATGTACCGAAGTAACAGCAAAAAACATCGGTGAGACAGTAACTGTCATGGGCTGGGTTGCAAAACAGCGTAATAAAGGCGGCATTATTTTCGTGGATCTGCGCGACAGAAGCGGTATCCTGCAGTTGATCTTTGAAGAAGATAAATGTGGCAGTGAGAATTTTGAAAAGGCAATGAAGCTGAGAAGTGAATATGTTGTTGCTGTTGTCGGCAAGGTGGAAAAGAGAGCCGGCGCAACGAATGAAAACCTGAAAACAGGTGATATCGAAGTGATCGCCGAGCAGGTTCGTATTCTTTCCGAATCAGAAACACCACCGTTCCCGATCGAAGAGAACAGCAAGACAAAGGAAGAGATCCGTCTGAAATACCGTTATCTGGATCTGAGAAGACCGGATCTGCAGAGAAACCTGATCCTGCGCAGTAAGATCTGTACGGAAGTACGTGCTTTCATGGCAAAGGAAGGCTTTATCGAGATTGAAACACCTATTTTAAATAAATCCACACCGGAAGGAGCAAGAGATTATCTGGTACCGAGCCGTATACATCCTGGCAGCTTTTATGCACTGCCACAGTCACCACAGCTGTTTAAGCAGCTTCTGATGTGCTCCGGATACGACAGATATATCCAGATTGCAAAATGCTTCCGTGATGAGGATCTGCGTGCGGACCGTCAGCCGGAATTTACACAGATCGATATGGAGCTTTCTTTTGTGGATGCAGAGGATGTTATGGAGGTCAATGAACGTCTGATCCAGCATGTCTGCAAGGAAGCAATCGGACTGGATGTACAGCTTCCGCTGCCAAGAATGACATGGCAGGATGCGATGGATCGTTTTGGTTCTGATAAGCCGGATACCCGTTTCGGTATGGAACTTGTAGATGTATCCGATGTTGTAAAGGACTGCGGCTTTTCCGTATTTACATCGGCACTGGCTGATGGCGGCAGTGTCCGTGGTATCAATGCAAAGGGACAGGCTGAAATGCCTCGTAAGAAGATCGATGCCCTTGTCAATGACGCAAAGGGAAATGGTGCAAAGGGTCTTGCTTATCTGGCTGTACTGCCGGATGGCAGCTATAAATCCTCTTTCGCAAAATTCATGACAGAGGATGAACTGAAAGCACTGGTCAGCGCAATGGACGGTGAACCGGGAGATCTTCTGTTGTTTGCAGCAGATAAAAATAAGATCGTCTGGAATGTGCTCGGTGCCCTGCGTCTGGATCTGGGGCACAAGATGGGACTGATCGATGAAAATAAATTCAATTTCCTCTGGGTAACAGAATTCCCGCTTTTAGAGTGGAGCGAGGAAGAAAATCGTTTTGTTGCCATGCATCATCCATTCACAATGCCGATGGAAGAAGACTGGCAGTATATCGATTCCGATCCGGGACGTGTCCGTGCGAAAGCATATGATATCGTATTAAACGGTGTTGAGCTGGGCGGCGGTTCCGTCAGAATCCACCAGGATGATATCCAGGAAAAGATGTTTGAAGTTATTGGTATCAAGAAAGAAGAAGCGTGGGATCGTTTCGGATTCCTGTTAAGCGCATTCAAATACGGTGTTCCGCCGCACGCCGGACTGGCATACGGTCTTGATCGTATGGTCATGCTGCTTGTCAAGGCAGACAGCATCCGTGAAGTGATGGCATTCCCGAAGGTAAAGGATGCTTCCTGTCTGATGAGTGAAGCACCGAATGTCGTAGACCAGAAGCAGCTTGATGAGCTTTGCCTAGCGGTTGTAAAACCGGAGCAGAAGAAAGAAGCAGGGGAAGAGCCGGAGCAGGCATAAGGAACGGATATGAAAGTTTTGATTTATGTGACTGAGCCTGTTGCATGGACAGAGGAAATGCTTGCTTCATATGAGAGAATCTCCTCAGACGGGCGGCGCAGGAAGGCGGAAAAACTGAAAAATCTGCCGGACAGAGTACGCTGCATCAGAGCAGGCATTCTGCTTGCACAGGCATATGCATATGAAAAGAACAGACAAATGATAAGAGAGCCGGCAGAAGCTGACTCTCTTATTTGGTTGCCATTACCTTCCGTACAGGAGGCGGAGAGGCTGGTCAGGGAATGCCCCGTGGAAGCGGAAGAGGGCAATGGAAAGCCTTTTTTTCCGAAGGAAAGACAGCTGCATTTTAGTCTTTCCCATGCAGGCGCGTTTGTCTGCTGCTGCATGGCAGATATACCGGTCGGGATCGATGTGGAATGCATCCGGCAAAGAAAGGAATCTGTCATAAAGCGCTGCTTTACACCGGAAGAAGCCGGACGTGCAAGAACATCCGACAAATGCTTTACGGAAATCTGGACACAGAAGGAAGCACTTTCCAAGCTGACAGGTAAAGGGCTTAGCGGTATTTTGCAAAATCATCTGCCGGGAGAAGTAAGATCTTTCTGGATTAGCGATACCTATGTTGTATCTGTGGCTTACTGAACCGTCTTTTTGATCCCATCAGCGATCGCGTGTGCGACTGCAAGGAAATTCTCATCCAGAAAGGCATTATCCTTTGGTGTATCGATATACCCCACTTCCACAATGACTGCGGGCATATTGGTACGCTTTAAAACTGTGAGATTTTTCCGTTCCGTTGTACCGAGATCCGCAAAACCGATCGCGGAAAGTGCAGAGGCAATATTGCGTGCAAGCGTTTCTGCAAGGGTTCCCTTACTGTAGACGAGTGTTTCCACACCTGAGTAGGTGCTTGGAACAGGTGTGGAATTGCGGTGGATGGAGACAAAATAGTCTGCATTTGCCGCATTTGCTTTCCGGGCTTTGACAAGCGGTGTATCATACACATCTGTTTCCCGGGTATAGACGACATCGATGTCCGGGTCTTCGGCAAGCAGTCTGCCGACTGCGAGCGTCAGTGCCAGTGTGTCATCCTTTTCCTGCCTTCCCTGATAAGTGGCACCGAGGTCACTTCCGCCGTGCCCGGCATCTAGTACAACAACAGCCATATAGATTCTCCTTTCAGCTGATCATGCCACCAAGCATTCCGCTTGCGAGGCAAAGAAACATGGTAAACAGGAAATTGGAGGTCAGATCGGTAAAAGAGCCTTTGATACAAAGGGAAACGACCACAAGGACAAGGAAATACAGTCCGCCGATACAAAGTCCCCATAGATATTTCTGCGATCCGATCCGTTTTCCGGAAAGAAATCCCGCCAGAAAGGTGGAAAGGATATAAATCACGATGATGCAGGCGTTCACTGCTTTATCCGGCAGATAGCATTTATACACAAACAGAGCCAGAAGAAGCAGCAGGGCTGTTGTGATGGCATATGCTGTAATAAGGAATTTCAGAAGGATTTTACCCATTATTTACCGTCCTGTTCTTGACTTTTTCATTAGTTTATTGTATTTTTCATATAATATATTTAGAACAAAAGGAGTGAACTTTTTTGGACTCGGGTCTAGTGATTCAAATTGTAACCATTATTATTCTGCTGATGCTTTCGGCATTCTTTTCTTCTGCTGAAACATCCCTTACCTGTGTGAATCTGGTACGTATCCATACACTTGCGGAAGGTGGGGATAAACGCGCAGCGCGTGTCGAGAAAATACTTTCAAATCCGGGAAAAATGTTAAGTACGATCCTGATCGGAAATAACATAGTCAATATATCAGCATCTTCCCTTGTGACAACATTTACCATAAAGGTGTTCGGTAATTACGCGGTTGGTATTGCAACAGGCGTTCTGACCGTGCTTGTTCTGATGTTTGGTGAAATCCTGCCAAAAACAGCAGCGAATCTCTGTGCGGAAAAGCTGGCACTGGCTTATTCTTTCTTTATATTAAAGCTGATCTGGCTTCTGACACCGATTGTATTTCTTGTAGATAAGCTGTCCCAGTTTCTGATGAAGCTTCTCGGGATCGATACATCCAAAACAGGCTCCGGTATGACGGAGACAGAGCTGAAGACATATGTGGATGTCAGCCATGAAGAGGGTGTGATCGAATCGGATGAGAGAGAAATGATACTGAATGTATTTGATCTGAATGATTCCCTGGCACGTGATATCATGATCCCGCGTATCGATATGACGATGGTGGATGTGGAGACCGGCTACAGAAGTCTGCAGGCGGTCTTTAAGGAAACAATGTTTTCCCGTATCCCGGTTTATGAAGGGGAGAAAGATAATATCATCGGTATCGTGACTTTGAAGGATTTCTTCAGTAACGGCAGAACGGATTTTTCGCTTCGTTCCATCATGCGCGAAGCCTATTATACATTTGAAACAAAAAAGACAGATGAGCTTCTCAATGAAATGCGTGAAAGCAGCAATTCCATTGCTATTGTGCTGGATGAGTATGGCGCCTGCGCCGGTCTGATCACGATGGAGGATCTTCTGGAAGAAATCGTCGGTGAGATCCGTGACGAATATGATGAAGAAGAAAAGCAGCTGATCCAGAAAATCAGCGCACACCGCTACAGAATTGATGGTTCGGTGAAAATCGATGATGTCAATGATGCACTTGGAACCTCATATGAATCAGAGGATTATGATTCTATTGCCGGTCTGCTCATAGAAGCACTGGACAGACTGCCGGCGCAGGGCGAGAGTGTAACGCTTGCGGATGGTACAACGCTTCTGGCGGAGAAGATCGAAAAGAACCGGATCAGCCATGTGCTTCTGACACTTCCTGTCCGGGAAAATGAAAAGACAGAGGAAGAAATCAAAGCGCCAAAGGAACCTGCGGAGCAGGCAGAAGAGGTTTCCGGTGAAGAAACGGTAAAGACCTTGTAAAAAACTCTTTCCATGCGGTTGGAAGTGTGATATACTACGAATAGTTTTAATTGAATAAAGGAGGCTATGTGATGAAACATATCAAAACATTAAGCACAAGAGATTTAAAGAAATCTATGAAAAAGGGCGGCTGTGGTGAATGCCAGACATCTTGTCAGTCAGCTTGCAAAACATCCTGTACAGTAGGAAACCAGAGTTGCGAAAATATTAAATAAAACAGTAGTTTTTCTTAAGCAGCGAGTAACTCCGCTGCTTATTATACGTCAAAGAACTATTTATTAAGAAACTGAGAGGAAATAATAGTGATTCATTGTTATCAGAGCAATGGTTATTCCATCGTGATGGATGTTAACAGCGGTGCTGTGCATGTCGTGGATGACCTTGTTTACCAGCTTGTTCCTCTGCTGGAGCCCCTTGTAAAAGAAAAGAAAGACAAGGGAGAGATCCTGGACTTCGTGAAAGCGCAGCAGCTTCCGTATACGGAAGAAGAGACTGCCGAGGCGGTGGATGAGATTCTGCTGCTGGCACAGGAAGGACAGCTGTATACAGAGGACATTTACGAAAATTATATTGACAGCTTTAAAAACCGCGAAACGGTTGTCAAGGCACTTTGCCTGCATATTGCGCATGACTGTAACCTTGCCTGCAGATACTGCTTTGCGGAAGAAGGTGAATACCACGGCAGAAGAGCGATCATGAGCTACGAGGTCGGAAAGAAAGCACTGGATTTTCTGGTGGCAAATTCCGGCAACCGTACGAATCTGGAGGTCGATTTCTTCGGCGGTGAACCGCTCATGAACTGGGAGGTTGTCAAGCAGCTTGTGGCTTACGGGCGTTCCCTGGAAGAGGAGCATCATAAAAAATTCCGTTTTACGATCACAACAAACGGTGTTTTGTTAAATGATGAGATTCTGGAGTTTGTCAATAAAGAAATGGGAAATATGGTACTGAGCATTGACGGTCGTAAGGAAGTGCATGACAGAATGCGTCCGCACAGAGGCGGTCAGGGCAGCTATGATGAGATCGTGCCTAAATTTAAAAAGGCAGCAGAGAGCCGCGGACAGATGAATTATTATGTGCGTGGTACCTATACCCATTATAATACGGATTTTGCGAAAGATGTCCTGCATCTGGCAGACCTTGGCTTTAAGCAGATTTCCGTTGAGCCGGTCGTAGCACCGGAAACCGAAGATTATGCGATCCGCGAAGAGGATCTTCCGCAGCTTCTTGCGCAGTATGATGAGCTGGCAGAGGAAATGATCAAACGCAGAAAAGAAGGAAACGGATTTAATTTTTTCCACTTCATGATCGATCTGGAAGGCGGTCCGTGTGTGGCAAAGCGTTTATCCGGCTGCGGTTCGGGAACAGAATATCTGGCAGTGACGCCGTGGGGGGATCTGTACCCTTGTCATCAGTTCGTCGGAAATGAAGATTTTCTGATGGGCAATGTGGACGAAGGTGTTCTGCGGACAGATATCAGAGATGAATTCAAACAGTGTAATGTCTATGCAAAGGAAAAATGTAAGGACTGTTTTGCCAAATTCTACTGCAGCGGCGGCTGTGCGGCAAATTCCTACAACTTCACGGGAAATGTGAACGGTTCCTATGATATTGGCTGTGAATTGCAAAGAAAGAGAATTGAGTGTGCCATTATGATCAAAGCCGCACTCAGTGAGTAAATCTCAGATTTGAAAGGGAATCTGAAAGGGAGGAAAAAGAAATGAAGAAAAACAGAGCAGTCATTACGATGATTTTGGCAGTGCTCGCAATTATCGGATTCGGCTATATTGCCTTTGTCGGTATCGGTGCAGGCAAAATAGGATCCATGGGGAATATCAAGCAGGGGCTTGATCTTGCCGGCGGTGTCAGCATTACTTATCAGGTAGTCGGTGACGAATCTCCTTCTGCAGAAGACATGAGCGATACGATCTACAAGCTGCAGAAGCGTGTGGAAAACTACAGTACAGAAGCACAGGTATATCAGGAAGGTAACGATCGTATCAATATCGAAATTCCGGGTGTTTCCGATGCCAATGCAATTCTGGAGGAACTTGGCCGTCCGGGTTCTCTTTACTTTATCAAACAGACTGACAGTGACGGAAACCAGAATTATACGATCGGTGTTACAGAGGATGGTACATATGATTATGTACTGCTGAAGGATCTGAACACATTGATGGAAGACGGCAGTATCGTACTTGACGGTACAATGGTATCGAGTGCACAGGCGGCTACCGTACAGTCAGACAACGGTACAAAGGATAAACAGTATGTTGTTTCCCTTACCTTTACGGAAGAAGGCAAACAGGCATTTGCAGATGCTACAACAGATGCTTATTCAAAGGGAGAAACGATCGGTATTTATTATGACGGCAGATTTGTTTCCGTTCCGAGAGTAGATGAACCGATCCTTGGCGGACAGGCACAGATCAGCGGACAGGATAGCTTTGAAGAGGCGGATACACTTGCTTCTACGATCCGTATCGGAGGACTGAAGCTGGAACTGGAAGAGCTCCGTTCCAATGTTGTAGGTGCGCAGCTTGGTGAAGAAGCTGTATCTTCCAGCTTAAAAGCAGGTGCGATCGGTTTTGCACTCGTATGTATCCTGATGATCGTTGTATACCTGTTACCGGGCTTTGTTTCAGCGATTGCCCTTACGATCTATGTTCTTCTGACATTACTTGCGCTGAATGCATTAAATATTACATTAACACTGCCGGGTATTGCAGGTATTATTCTTTCCATCGGTATGGCGGTTGATGCAAATGTCATCATCTTCTCCCGTATCCGTGAGGAGATCGCAGCCGGCAAGACAGTACAGTCAGCCATTAAGATCGGTTTTGAAAAAGCACTTTCCGCTATTGTGGACGGTAATATCACAACACTGATCGCAGCACTGGTTCTTGGCTTAAAAGGTTCCGGTACTGTAAAAGGCTTTGCCATTACATTGGGGCTTGGTATTATCCTTTCCATGTTCACGGCATTATTTGTAACACGTATTCTGTTAAATGCATTTTATGCACTTGGCTGTAAAGATGAAAAGCTGTACGGTAAAGCAAAAGATATCAAGACAGTTGATTTCCTGTCAAAGAAGGCGGTATTCTTTGCCGTTTCACTCCTTGTGATCGTGGCAGGTTTTGTATTTATGGGTGTGAATAAATCACAGACAGGACATTCTTTAAATTACAGCCTTGACTTTATGGGCGGTACTTCTTCTACGGTTACGTTTAACGAGGACCTGTCCATTGCGGACATTGACGCACAGGTTGTGCCGGTTGTGGAAAAAATCACGGGTGACAGCAACGTACAGACACAGAAGGTAAATGATTCCACACAGGTTGTTATCAAGACAAGATCTCTGACAGTAGATGAAAGAGAAGCTTTCACAACAGCTATGAAAGAAGATTTCGGTGTAGAGGAAGAGGCGATCACGACAGAGACGATCAGTGCAACAGTCAGCAACGAAATGAAGTCCGATGCGATCGTATCCGTGATCATTGCAACACTCTGTATGCTTGTATATATCTGGTTCCGTTTCACGGATGTCCGTTTTGCGGCAAGTGCGGTTCTGGCACTGTTACATGATGTTCTTGTAGTACTGGCATTCTATGCGGTTTCCAAAACATCTGTCGGCAATACATTTATCGCTTGTATGCTGACTATTGTCGGATACTCTGTCAACTCAACGATCGTTATCTTTGACCGTATCCGTGAGCAGCTGAAGACGACAAAGGTAAGAGACAACGAAGAATTGAAGGAAATTGTGAACGAAAGTATCACAAAGACGCTGACAAGAAGTATTTACACGAATATCACAACCTTCATTACGATCTTTATGGTATTCCTTCTCGGTGTATCCAGCATCCGTTCTTTCGCAATGCCTCTTATGGTAGGTATCCTTTGCGGTGCATATTCTTCTGTATGTATCACAGGTGCTCTGTGGTATGTACTCAGAACGAAATTTGCGGGAAAGAAAAAAGCTCCGGCAAAAGCACCTGCTAAGAAGGCTTCTAAAAAGAACTGATAGGATCTGAATCAGAAATCACAGGAAATGCTCCCTGCTTTGGCAGGGGGCATTTTTGTATGAAAAAAACGGAAAAATTTGTATAATATTTCATGCTGCAATTTGGTAAACACCATTGTGGTGCCTATCGGAGTTTGATATAATAAATATAAATGTGGGGTCTTCCCGACGGATTTCTTCAAAAGGGTGAATGGAGGAAACAAAATATGATAGTATTGGTCATTTTACTGGTAGTGATTGTCGGTGTGCTGGCATTTCTGCTGTTCCGTGAAAAACAGGGGGCGGCAACAGAAAAACAGGATCCGGCGAAGCTGGTGCCAAAGGGGATTCTTGACAGAGGCGGTGTAGGTCCTGTACTTGCCGTGACAAACGACAATAAGGTCTTATTTTTCAATAAAGACTTTGTACAGCTCTTCCCGGAGATCGCAACGGCAGAGACGATATCTGCATATCCGGAAATGATGCGTCTGTTTAAGGATGAGGAATATGTTTCAGAGGTATTGTCCCGTATTTATGAGATCAGATATGAGACGCTGGAGCAGGAAAATGTACAGGGAAAATTTGTATGGCTCGTAGATATCACGGAGCATTACAAGACGAATAAGAAGCTGAAAGAACTGAAGGAGATGGCAGATGCAGCCAATAAGGCAAAGTCCAATTTCCTTGCCAATATGAGTCATGAGATCAGAACACCGATCAACACGGTACTCGGTATGGATGAGATCATCTTAAGGGAGGCAACTGAGGTACCGATCAAAGGGTATGCGGAAAACATCCGTGAAGCCGGTACGACGCTTCTGTCACTGGTCAACGATCTTCTGGATTTCTCCAAGATTGAATGTGGCAAGATGGAAATACTGCCGGTGGAATATGAAGTAGCAAATGTACTGACAGAAGTCATTAATATGATCGAGATCAAGGCAGTCAACAAGCGTCTGGAATTCAAGGCAATTGTGGCAGAGGATATTCCGTATCTGTTATTCGGTGATGAGATCCGTCTGAAACAGGTTATGATCAACCTGCTGACAAATGCGGTCAAGTATACGGAAGAGGGAAGCGTTATTTTAAAGGTAGACTGGAAGGAGGCAGGCGATTCTGCAATCCAGCTGATCGTTTCCGTGACAGATACCGGTATCGGTATTAAGCCGGAGGATATCGACAAGCTGTTTGTATCCTTTGAACGCATTGAAGAAAAGAGAAACCGGAATATCGAAGGTACCGGTCTTGGTATCAGTATTACAAAGGAACTGCTTGAGCTGATGAACTCCAGCCTGAACGTCCGCAGTGAGTATGGCGTTGGATCTACCTTCTCCTTCACTTTGAAGCAGGGCATCAGAGATCGTAAGCCGATCGGCAGATTCCGTGAGAAATATGCATACAGCAATGAAAAGATCAAGAAATACAGAACAACTTTCGTAGCACCGAATGCAAAGATTCTTGTTGTCGATGACAATGCCATGAACCTTTCCGTTGTAGAGGGACTTCTGAAAAATACTAAGATCCAGGTTGACTGTGCAAACGGCGGTGAGGCTGCACTGGAATTCTGTAAGGACGTCAAATATGACATTATCTTTATGGATCATATGATGCCTTACATGGATGGTATTGAGACACTCAAAAATATCAAAGCAACAAAGGATTCCCCGAATGTGGATACACCGGTTATCGTACTGACAGCCAATGCGGTATCGGGTGCGAAGGAAATGTATCTGGAAGAGGGCTTTGTGGATTACATGTCCAAACCGATCCAGGGCAAGCGTCTGGAAGAAAAAATCGTGGAATACTTACCGGAAGATAAATATGTCATGATCGAATATGATGAGATGGAGAAAAAGCTCTATCAGAATTTGTGGAAGACGGTTGCGGATGATATCATGAGGGAATATAAGTTCCATACACTGGATATCCCGACGGCAGTTGAATCAGCAGAAGGCGATAAGGATTGCGTGATCTTCCTGTTAGAGTCTTTCCGGGATAATGAGGGAAAGAACAGAAATGATATCGTAACATCTTTTGAAAAAGAAGATTATCCGAATTATACGATCTTCGTCCACGCACTTAAGAGCACAGCCAAGATGATCGGTGCAAATGATCTGTCTGAAAAGGCAAGACTGTTGGAGCAGGCAGGCAAGGACGGTGATATCGATTATATCAGGAGCCATCATGATGAAATGATTCAGGAATACAGCAAGGTTGTAGAAGAGATCAAAGATTATCTGGATCAGAAGAGTAACTGATAAAATACATAAGAAGGGTGAAGGGCTGAGGAACAGATTGTTCTTCAGCCCTTATTACGGACAGAAGATAACATGGATCAGCAGCAGCGCGCCCGCATACGGGAAAGAAACAGAAGAAAGAGAAGAAAACAGGTATTTTATGCAAGGATCGCAGCATTCCTGATCGTTGCGGCATTGCTTGTGGGTATCTTTTTTGCAGTGCGCGGCGTTATGGCACTGACAGGAGATAAAAACAGTGTGACAACCTTTCAGGAAATTGAAAACAGGCTTTTCAGACGGAAAAAGAAAGTCTATACAAAGCCGGAAATGACGGAAGAATATCTGACGGTCAATCCATATTCCAGACCGGGAGAGAAGCTTCCCACTGTCAAAAGTGTATTTGTGCATTATACGGCAAATGCAGGGACTTCCGCCATGCAGAACAGAAGTTATTTTGAAAATCTGGGTATTACGGGAGAAACTTCGGCGAGTGCGCATTTTATCATCGGCTATGAAGGGGAGATCGTGCAGTGTCTGCCACTTGAAGAGATCGGTTATGCGGTGAAGGGACGGAATTATGATTCGGTTTCCATTGAATGTTGTTATCTGGAGGAGGACGGAAAGTTTACGGATGCGACATATCAGTCGCTTCTGCAGCTTGTTTCCTGGCTGATGGGAAAATATGATCTGTCCATAGATGATGTACTGCGGCATTATGATGAGGGCGGCAAAAACTGCCCGAAGTATTATGTGGAGCATGAAGAGGCCTGGACGCAGCTGAAGCAGGATATCGCGGACTATATTGCAGAGAACGGTACATATAAAGCACCTGCAGACAGTGCGGAAGAAAGTGAAAATACAGAGGCAGAGGAGTAGACATATGCCGGAAGAAAAATGGTTTGTCACGACAAAGAAAGCAGATTTTAATCATATAGCGGCAGAATTCGGGATCAGCCCGGTGCTGGCAAGGATCATACGGAACAGGGATATAGTTACAGAGGAGGAAGTGCGTTATTTCCTGCACGGAACACTGGAAGATTTACATGATCCTTATCTTCTGAAAGGAATGAGAGAGGGCAGTGCATTTTTATATGCGGCGATCCGGGAGAAAAAGCAGATCCGCATTATTGGAGATTATGATGTGGATGGGATCTGTTCTACTTATGTCTTATATCATGCATTGCAGCTTTTAGGGGCGTCGGTCAGTTACCGGATCCCGCACCGGATCAAGGATGGGTACGGACTGAACGAAGAGATCATCCGGGAGTGCAGCGGGCAGCAGGTAGAAGTGATCGTCACCTGTGATAATGGGATTGCAGCGGCAAAGGAGATCGCACTGGCAAAGGAGCTTGGCATGGAGGTGCTTGTCACAGACCATCATGAAGTTCCTTACCGGGAAATAACAGGAGTGGATGGCATGACAGAGCGGGAAGAGATCCTGCCGCCCTCTCTTGTCATCGATCCAAAGCAGAAGGACTGCCATTATCCGTATAAGGGGATCTGTGGGGCGGTCGTTGCCTATAAACTGGTGCAGGTGCTTTTGGAACAGGCGGAAAAGGAGCAGTTTATTACCGTGGCTGATCGAAAGGATTGTCTTGCGGAGCTGCTGGAATTTGCAGCAATGGCGACGATCTGTGATGTGATGGATCTTCTGGATGAGAACAGGATCATTGTGAAATATGGACTGAAACAGATGGAACAGTCCAAAAATCTGGGACTGCGGACACTGATCGAGGTCTGCGGGCTGAAGGGACAGAAACTTGGCAATTATCATGTTGGGTTTATTTTAGGACCTTGTCTGAATGCAACCGGAAGACTGGACAGCGCGGCGCGTGCGATGGAACTGTTTTTATGTACCGAGCTGCGGGAGGCTGTTGTGATCGCCACAGATCTGAAAGCGTTGAATGAGAGCCGTAAGGAACTGACAGAGCAGGGCGTGAAAGAAGCGGTCAGGCAGATGGAGGCAGGAGAGCATGGAACGGATAAAGTCATGGTCATTTATCTGCCGGACTGCCATGAGAGCATTGCGGGGATCATAGCGGGCAGACTGCGGGAGAAATACGCTCATCCGTTTTTTGTGCTGACAAAGGCGGAAGAAGGACTGAAGGGCTCCGGCAGATCTATTGAAGCATATCATATGTATGAAGGGCTGCATGGGGTGGAAGATCTTCTGACAAAATACGGCGGACATAAGCTGGCGGCGGGACTTTCTTTAGAAGAAAAGAATCTGCAAGAGCTGCGAAGGCGGCTGAATGCAGATTGTCATCTGACAGAAGAAGATTTTGTCCACAAAATACTGATCGATGTACCAATGCCGCTTTCCTATGTGAATATGCAGTTTGTGGAAAGCCTCTCCTTGCTGGAGCCGTTTGGAAACGGAAATAAAAAGCCGGTATTTGCCTGTAAGGATGTGCCGATCTCACATGTGCAGCTGAGAGGAAAAAATAAAAATGTGGCAGGTTTTCTTTTAACGGACGAGACAGGGAGAAAGCTCAGCGGCATTTATTTCGGGGAAGCAGAGCGGTTTTATGAGGAAATGCAGGGCAGACAGAGCCTGCATATCGTGTATTACCCGGATATCAATGAATTCCGCGGAAACCGCAGCCTGCAGATCGTGGTAACGAATTATATGATACCAGGGGCACAATCCTGAAGCCGTGCCATGCTTGCATGTGCATGGCTGACAGGATTAGTGCCCCGCACACACATGAGCATAAGAGTGTGGCGAAGCACCACGATATGCGAATGTGTGTCGGGATTGCGAGAGTGTAAAACACGGAGCAATCCCGAGGTATCTTAAAAAGAAAGCCGTGCCATGCTTGCATAGCTTCTAAACATACAAAACCGGCGCAGAAAACTCTGCGCCGGTTTTGAATTCTTATGAGGGGGGAGTGATAAATCTCTCTATCACTGCTTATAAGCATAAAAATAAAATGTGAATAAAGTGTGTAGAAAGTATAAAAAGAAACGAAAAAGAATAGAAAAGAATTAGAAACAGTTCGAAAGCCGGGCGGAAATTGTAAAGTGTGTCAAAGTGTGATATGATAAACAGTAAGTTTTGACAAGATAACAGAAAGCGGGGAATGGATATGGTACTGGCAGCATTACTGGAAAAACTGGAATATGAACTGGTCAGCGGATCAGAGGACATGCAGATTGAAAATGTAGTATATGATTCGCGTAAGGTAACAGAAGGTTCTTTATTTATCTGTATTGAAGGCGGAACGGCAGATGGGCATACTTTCATACCGGATGTGGTAAAGAAAGGCGCGAAAGCATTGATCGTGACAAAGGATGTATCCGGTCTTTTGCCGGCGGATGCAGACGTGACGGTGATCCGGGTAAAGGACAGCCGTTATGCGCTGGCATTTGTATCTGCCGCTTACTTTGGGCACCCGGCAGAAAAGCTGAAGGTGATCGGTATTACCGGTACAAAGGGAAAGACGACTACCACGTATCTGGTAAAATCGATTCTGGAGCACGCAGGACATAAGGTAGGGCTTGTCGGTACGATCGAAGCGGTCATCGGGCAGGAGCATATTCCGGCAAACAATACAACACCGGAGTCTTATGTATTACAGGAATATTTCGCAAAGATGGTCGAGGCAGGCTGTGACACAGTTGTTATGGAGGTGTCTTCTCAGGGACTGATGCTGCACAGAACGCAGGGCTTTGTTTTTGATTACGGTATTTTCACCAATATCGAGCCGGATCATATCGGACCGCTGGAGCATAAGGATTTTGCTGATTATATGCATTGCAAGGGACTGTTGTTCAAGCAGTGCAGAGTCGGTATCGTCAACTGTGATGATGCCCATTATCAGGATGTGATCAGGGATCATACATGCAAGATCGAAACATTCGGCTTTGCAGAGAATGCAGATTACCGTGCACAGGATCTGAAGCTGATCAGCGGCGCAGGCTTTTTGGGCATTGATTTTAAGGCAAGAGGAAAGGTAAATCTGGATATCGAGCTGCATGCACCGGGCAGATTCAGTGTTTACAATGCACTTTGTGCGATCGCGATCTGCAATCACTTTGGTGTCACGGCAGATGAGGTGAAGGAAGCACTTCTGCAGGCACATGTCAAAGGAAGGATCGAGCTTGTCAAAGTATCGGATGATTTCACGCTGATGATCGACTATGCACATAATGCCATGGCACTGGAAAGCCTGCTCACAACATTGCGGGAATATAAGCCTAAGCGTCTTGTCTGTCTGTTTGGCTGCGGCGGAAACCGCTCCAAGCTCAGACGTTATGAGATGGGTGAGGTCAGCGGAAAGCTGGCGGATCTGACAGTGATCACCTCCGACAATCCGCGTAACGAAGAGCCGCAGGCGATCATAGATGATATCAAGGTGGGAATTTCCAAAACAGACGGAAAATACGTGGAGATCATCGACAGAAAAGAAGCGATCGCCTATGTGATCCGCCATGGACAGCCGGGGGATGTCATTGTACTTGCCGGGAAAGGACATGAGGATTATCAGGAGATCAAAGGAAAGAAATATCCGATGGATGAAAGAGATATCATTGCGGATGTACTTGCCGGAAGGATTTAAACATGGAAAAGAAATATGCGGATGTGATCGTGGGGATCTCTCACGAAAAGATTGACCGCGCGTTTCAGTATATAGTGCCGCAGCACCTGCAGACGGAGCTGGAGATCGGAATGTGTGTGCATATTCCGTTTGGCAGGGGTAATCATATACAGGAAGGGTATGTGATCGGCTTTTCGGAGCAGGCGGAGCTTCCGGATGATAAGCTGAAGGAGATCAGACAGATTGTTCCGGCCTCTGTGAAAGCAACAGAGCGCAGTATTCAGTTAGCTGCGTGGATCAGAAGCTATTATGGATGCACGATGATCGCTGCATTGAAAACGGTACTTCCCGTCAAGCAGGAGAAGAAAGCAGTGGTATACCGTGAGGTAACACTGGCGGTAACGGAAAACGAAGCAAGAGAATATCTGTGTCAGGCACAGAAAAAACATCAGGCGGCAAAGGTACGGCTCCTCGAAGCACTGCTGGAGGGAGCGGCGCTCAGTTATACGATGGTAACCGGTAAGCTGGCAGTTTCGCCGCAGACGGTAACGAGTATGGCGGCGCAGGGCATTTTGCGGGTGGAAAGCTATGAAACATACCGCAATCCGGTACATTTTGATGAGCTGCCCGGCGAAAAAAAGAAGCTGACAGAGGTGCAGCAGGAAATTGCGGATGATTTTATCCGTTCGTATGATGCAGGAGACCGGACACCGGTGCTTCTGCACGGTATTACGGGAAGCGGCAAGACAGAAGTCTATATGGAAATGATCGATGCCATGCTGCAAAGAGGAAAGCAGTGTATCGTGCTGATTCCGGAGATCGCCCTGACCTACCAGACACTGCTGCGGTTTTATAAGCGTTTTGGTGATGCGGTTTCCGTGATGCATTCCCGGCTGAGCGCGGGAGAGCGTTACGATCAGATGAAGCGGGCCAAGCGCGGCGAAGTACAGGTAATGATCGGACCGAGAAGTGCACTGTTTACCCCATTTCAAAAGTTGGGGCTGATCATTATAGACGAGGAGCATGAGACAAGCTACAAAAGCGATTCCATGCCAAAATATCATGCCAGAGAGGTGGCAGTCCATCTGGCGGAAATGACAGATGCCTGTGTGGTCATGGGATCTGCAACGCCTTCACTGGAGGCAAATTACAGAGCGCAGCAGGGCATTTATAAAAAATATGTATTATCGGAGCGGATCGGAGATGCGGTTCTGCCAGAGGTGCAGATCGTAGATATGCGACAGGAGTTAGCAGGCGGCAACAGTTCGATCTTCAGCAGACATCTGGAAACTGCGATCGCTGACCGGCTGGAAAAGCGGCAGCAGGTTATGTTGTTTCTGAACCGTCGAGGTATTTCGGGCTTTGTATCCTGCAGGGCATGCGGTTATGTCATGAAATGTCCACACTGTGATGTTTCCCTTTCCGAGCACAGGCAGAAAATGGTCTGCCATTATTGTGGCTATGAAGAGCCGAAGCCTTCTGTCTGTCCCAAATGTCAGAGCAGATATCTGTTCGGCTTTAAGGCGGGAACACAGCAGGTAGAGGACAGCCTGCGGCTGCGGTTCCCGGAAGCGCGCATTCTGCGGATGGATGCGGATACAACGAAAAAAAAGGATGACTATGAGAAAATACTGGCAGCTTTTGCAAACCGGGACGCGGATATTCTGATCGGAACGCAGATGATCGTGAAAGGGCATGATTTCCCGGGGGTAACCCTGATGGGCGTTCTGGCTGCGGATCTGTCATTTCTGGCAGCGGATTACAGAAGCGGCGAGCGTACGTTCCAGCTTCTGGTACAGGCAGTCGGAAGAGCAGGCAGAGGCAGTGTGGCGGGCGAGGCTGTGATCCAGACATATCAGCCGGATCATTACAGCGTGGTCTATGCGGCAAAACAGGATTATGACGGCTTTTATCAGGAAGAAATGGCTTACCGCAAGCTCCTTGGGTATCCGCCGGCAGCACATATGCTGGCAGTCCTGTTTACAGGAAAAAACGAGAAAGAGACTTTGTTCTGGGCAGAGCAGATGCTTTCCATGCTGCGCAGGCAGACAAGGAAACGGAAGGATCTTGTGATCATCGGGCCTGCACCGGCTTCTATCGGAAGGATCAACGATATGTTCCGCCAGATCGCTTATTTTAAATCGCCGGATGAAACGCTTCTTATGCGGCTTCGTGGCTGGATGGAGTTGTTTTGCCAGAAAAACGAAGACAAAATGAGGTCACTGCTGGTATATTATGATATGGATCCGGTACACGGTTATTAGCGACAGATAAATGAAAAGATTGTGAGGAAAAAGAAATGGCACTGAGAAAAATCAGAGAGATCGGAGATCCGATCCTGAATAAGACATGCAAGGAAGTAAAGGAAGTCACAGACCGGACGAAAGATCTGATCGATGATATGTTTGAAACGATGTATGAGGCACAGGGTGTCGGGCTGGCAGCACCGCAGGTCGGTATTTTGAAGCGGATCGTTGTCATTGACTGCGGGGATGATCCGTTACTTCTGATCAATCCGGAGGTGCTTGAAACATCCGGTGAGCAGACCGGACAGGAAGGCTGTCTTTCCGTACCGGGCAAGGCAGGTATTGTGACAAGACCGAATTATGCAAAGGTAAAAGCCTATAATGAAGATATGGAAGAGTTCATCGTAGAAGGAGAAGAGCTTCTGGCGAGAGCACTCCTGCATGAGATCGATCATCTGGACGGACATCTTTATGTCGAAAAGGTAGAGGGCGATCTGATGGATGTAGTGCCGGACGATGAGGACGAGATGGAGGAAGAGGAATGAAAGTAGTTTATATGGGAACACCGGATTTTGCGGTAGGACCTCTGCAGGCAATGCTTTCAGGCGGTGTAGAAGTGCTGGCAGTGGTGACACAGCCGGACAGACCGAAGGGCAGGAGTAAGGAGCTTATGCCGTCTCCGGTCAAGGTATGCGCCATGCAGCATCAGATCCCGGTTCTGCAGCCGGAGCGGATCAAACGGCCGGAAGCGGTAGCAGAGTTGAAGCAGTATGATGCGGATCTGTTTGTGGTAGCGGCTTTCGGGCAGATCCTGTCCAAAGAAATATTGGAAATGCCGCGCCTTGGCTGTATCAATATCCATGCTTCCCTTTTGCCGAAGTACAGAGGGGCAGCACCGATCCAGTGGTCGATCATCGACGGAGAAAAAGAAACCGGCGTGACGATCATGCAGATGAATGAGGGACTGGATACTGGAGATATCCTGACACAGAAGATCGTACCGATCACAGCAGAGGATACGGGCGAGAGCCTGTTTGATAAGCTTTGCGAGGCGGGCGGACAGCTTCTGCTTGAGACTCTTCCAAAGCTGGAAAACGGCAGTATCACACCGGTAAAACAGGATGAAAGCAAGAGCAGCTATGCAAAAATGCTGACAAAAGAGTTGGGACACATTGACTTTTCGGGATCTGCCGTGGAGATCGAGCGCCTTATAAGAGGGCTTAATTCCTGGCCGAGTGCTTACACAAAGTATGAGGGCAAGACATTAAAGATCTGGAAAAGCCGTGTTGCAGAAAACAGTGAGAAAGAACAGCAGCAAAAGCCCGGTACGATCGTCCGTGTGACGGATGACAGCATTTATGTACAGACAGGAGATGGCGTGTTAGAACTTCTGGAAGTACAGCTGGAAGGCAAGAAACGAATGCAGGTAAAGGACTTTTTGCTGGGACACAGACCACAGGCAGGTACTGTTCTGGGATAACAGAAAGGAGCAAAGGCAATGGGGTATTATCCATACTATAGCTATTATTATGATCCAACTTATATTTTAGTCTTTTTGTGTGCGATCGCATCGATCATCGCATCCGCAAAGGTGAATTCCACCTTCCGGAAATATGACAGGGTGCGCAGCATGACCGGTATGACAGGTGCACAGGCAGCACAGACACTGTTATACAGTGCGGGCATCTATGATGTGACCGTAGAGCATGTGAGCGGCTCTTTAACAGACCATTACGATCCGTCAGCCAAAGTGCTCCGCCTTTCCGATGCTACCTACGGATCTTCTTCCGTGGCAGCAGTCGGAGTAGCGGCGCATGAATGCGGACATGCCATACAGGATAATAAAAACTACGCACCGCTGCGGCTTCGTTCGACACTGGTACCAGCCGCTAACTTAGGCTCCAAGGCGGGAATTCCGATCATCATTCTGGGATGTATCCTCGGCTATAACATGACACTGGTGCAGATCGGTATCTGGGTATTTTCTCTTGCGGTATTGTTCCAGCTTGTCACATTACCGGTCGAGTTTGATGCCTCCAGACGTGCGGTAAGACTTCTGGATGAACAGCATATCCTGCAGGGAGAAGAAGTCGGCATGTGCAGAAAAGTACTGACCGCCGCTGCCATGACATATGTGGCTGCAGCAGCATCGGCGATCATACAGCTGCTTCGTCTGATCCTGATTTTCGGTGGAGGACGCAGAAGAGATGACTGACCGTGAGATCATACTGGACAGCCTGATGGAAATACTGGAAAAAGGACAGTACAGCCATCTTGTGCTGCGCAGTGTTTTACAAAAGTACGACTATCTGCCCAAGCAGCAGCGCAGCTTTATCAAGCGCACCTGCGAGGGAACGATAGAAAACAAGATTTATATCGATTATGTGATAGACAGCTTTGCAAAGACAAAAACACCGAAGATGAAGCCGCTCATCCGCACGCTCCTGCGCATGGGAACGTATCAGATCCTGTTTTTGGACGGCGTACCGGATGCGGCAGTATGCAATGAATGTGTAAAACTTGCCACAAAGCGTGGCTTTGGCCCGCTGAAAGGCTTTGTCAACGGTATTTTGCGTACGATAGCCCGGAATAAGGAGCAGATCGCCCTGCCCGACCGGGAAAAAGAACCGCTTATGTATTTGTCTGTCCGGTATTCCATGCCCTTGTGGATCGTAGAGCTGTGGCAGGCGCAGTATGGCAGCAGAGCAGAGGATATGCTCAAGGCGCAGCTTGAAAAAAGACCGCTGACGATCCGTGTCAATGAAGCAATGCCTGGGGAAGCGCAAAGCAGGATACTTTCGCAGATCGCCGAGACGGGCGTAAAGGTAACACAGTCCAAACAGTTGCCTTATGCTTACTATTTGGAACAGGTCGATCACATCGACGATTTGCCGGGATATGCACAAGGCAGCTTTTTCATGCAGGATATCGGTTCCATGCAGGTTGTGGAGCTTGCAGGCATAAAGCCGGGCGATGCGGTGATCGATGTCTGTGCGGCGCCGGGCGGAAAAGCCATGCATGCACTGGCTAAGCTGCACGGAAAAGGCAGTGTGCAGGCGCGTGACCTGACGGAAAATAAGGTCAGCATGATCGAGGAAAACATTGAAAGATGTGCCGGGGCGGCAGATACCATCGAGGTACTTGTCTGGGATGCACGTATTTTGGATCCGCAGGCAGTAGAAAAAGCGGATGTGGTCATTGCGGACCTGCCATGCTCCGGACTTGGAGTGATCGGCAGAAAGAGCGATATCAAATACCGGATGACGCCGGAGCAGGTGGCGGATATTGCTGCGCTGCAGCGGGAGATCCTTTCCGTGGTATGGCAATATGTAAAGCCGGGCGGTATTCTGATGTACAGCACCTGCACGCTGACAAAAGCGGAAAATCAGGATAACAGGGACTGGTTTCTGGAAAACAGCCCATTTACCCTGCTGGAGGAAAAAGAATTGCTGCCATCGGCAGAAACAGATGGCTTTTACATGATAAAATGCAGGAGAAACAAGGCATAATACAATGGAGAAGAAAGATATCAAATCAATGGATCTGGAAGAACTGACACAGGAGCTGCTTGCCATGGGTGAGAAAAAATTCCGCGCCGGACAGATCTATGGCTGGATGCATGTGCACCTTGTGCGCAGCATCGACGAGATGACAAATATATCGCAGAAACTGCGGGAGCAGTTAAAGGAAAACTATGCCTTTACGGCGGTAAAGCTGTTAGAGCGGCAGATCTCCAGGATCGATGGTACGCAGAAGTTTCTGTTCCGGCTTGCGGACGGCAATGTGGTGGAATCTGTCTGGATGCAGTATAAGCACGGAAACAGTGTCTGCATCAGCTCACAGGTCGGCTGCAGAATGGGCTGCAGATTCTGTGCTTCCACACTGGATGGACTGACGAGAAATCTGCTGCCTTCCGAAATGCTCGACCAGATCTACGCCATCACACTTCTGACGGGGGAGCGTGTTTCCAATGTGGTGGTGATGGGAACGGGAGAACCGTTTGACAACTTCGACAATTTAAAGAAATTCATCCGCCTTCTGACCGATGAAAACGGACTGCATATCAGCCAGCGGAATGTGACGGTCTCTACGTGCGGTCTTGTACCGCGGATCTATGAGCTGGCAGAGGAAAATCTGCAGATCACGCTTGCGCTGAGTCTGCATGCGACAACGGATGAGAAGCGTAGAAAGCTGATGCCGATTGCTAACAAATATTCGATTGATGAACTGATGGAAGCCTGTGCATACTATCATCAGAAGACCGGAAGACGTGTTACATTTGAGTACAGCATGGTAAAGGGAGTCAATGACTCTGCGGAGGATGCGCAGCAGCTGACCGCACTGGCAAAACGTGTAGGCAGCCATATCAATCTGATCCCAGTCAACCCAATCAAGGAACGTGATTTTGTGGCGCCTGATACGCATTACGTGCAGGTGTTTAAAAACAAGCTTGAAAAAAACAGAATCAATGTTACAATTAGAAGGGAAATGGGCCGGGATATTGACGGCGCATGCGGACAACTTAGGAAAAGACATTTAGATGAAATGGGCGGGGAGGACTCTTCTTGTTGAAATCGTATTCCGAGACTAACATCGGCAGGAAAAGACAACTGAATCAGGATTATGTATTTTCATCCGGAAAACCGATTGGAAATATGCCCAATCTGTTCATCGTAGCAGATGGAATGGGAGGACATAAGGCAGGAGATTATGCATCACGCTATACGGTAGAGACGATTGAACGCGAGATCAAAGCATCTTTTGAAAAGAATCCTTCTATTATAATACAGAAGGCGATACGGACTGCCAACAAAGAGATACGGCAGCGGGCCAGTGAAGATCCGAATCTTTATGGGATGGGAACAACGGTAGTTGTCGCGACGGTGATCGGCAGATATCTGCAGGTTGCCAACGTGGGAGACTCCCGGTTATACATTGCAAACGGGCAGGAGATACGCCAGATCACAAGAGATCATTCCCTGGTAGAGGAGATGGTCAGACTTGGCGGTATCAAGCGGGAAGAAGCTAGGCTGCATCCGGATAAAAACATCATTACGAGAGCCATCGGTGCAAAGGATGATGTGGACATTGACTTCTTTACTGTGGAGCTTCGCCCCTCAGACAGGATACTTATGTGTTCTGACGGACTGACCAACATGGTAGAGGATCAGGATATCCTGAAGGTTCTGAACGAGCATCAGGATGACAAAACATTAGTAGAGACGGCGAGAGCGCTGATCGATACGGCAAATCAAAACGGCGGTAAGGATAATATTGCAGTAGTGCTTATAAAACCCTTTGCAGATGAGGTGAAGAAATGATAAAAATTGGTATGATTATTGGCGATAGATATGAGATTCTGGAGAAGATCGGAACGGGCGGGATGAGTGACGTCTATAAGGCAAAGTGTCATAAGCTGAACCGTTATGTGGCGATCAAGGTGTTAAAGCAGGAATTTTCGGAAAATACAAACTTTGTATCTAAATTCCGTGTGGAAGCACAGGCTGCAGCGGGTCTGATGCATCCGAATATCGTAAATGTCTATGATGTCGGCGAGGAAGACGGTATTTACTATATCGTTATGGAGCTTGTTGAAGGCATCACATTAAAGAACTATATTGAAAAGAAAGCACGTCTTTCCGTGAAGGAAGCACTCAGTATCGCCATTCAGGTATCTATGGGGATTGAGGCAGCACATAACAATCACATCATTCACAGAGACATCAAACCACAGAATATCATGATTTCCAAAGAGGGCAAGGTCAAGATCGCGGATTTCGGTATTGCAAAGGCAGCCACTTCCAATACGATCACGTCCAATGTCATGGGTTCTGTGCATTATACATCACCGGAGCAGGCACGCGGCGGCTTTTCCGATGAAAGAAGTGATATTTATTCCCTCGGCTGTACGATGTTTGAAATGCTGACAGGCCGTGTTCCGTTTGACGGGGAAACGACTGTTGCGATCGCGATCAAGCACATTCAGGAAGATATGCCGTCTCCGAGAGAGTATGTTTCCGAGATCCCGGTCTGTGTGGAGCAGATCATCTTCAAATGTACCCAGAAGAGCCCGGACCGCAGATATCAGTCTATGGGCGAGCTCATCGTGGATCTGAAGAAAGCACTGATCACACCGGATGAGGATTTTGTCAAAATGGTTCCGTTTGATGCAGGCGGTGAGACGCGGACAATTTCAGAAGAGGATATTGCAGAGATCAAGCAGCGGACAGACCGGATCGATCTGGATGCGCCGATGCGTCTGAAAGACCGTGAGGTACAGAAAAACTCATATTCCCCAAAAGACGAGGAAGAGGAAGAGCAGCCTGAAAAGCCGGTCAGACAGGAACAGATCAGCAGTAAATATAAGCCGGTTGTGGGGGAAGATCCGGACGATATGGATGAAGAAGACGATGAGGAAGAATACGAGGATGACGATATGGATCCGAAAATGGAACGGATCACAACGATCCTGGCAATTGTGGCAGCGGTCATCATCGGTATTCTGGCACTGGTGCTTGTTGCAAATGCACTTGGTGTATTTAAGAGTTCTCCGAAGGCAGACAGTAACATCACACAGGATGAAACAACAGATGAAAGCAAGGTAAAGATGATCAGTGTTGTGGGCATGAATGTGGAAGATGCCAAGAAGGCACTGAATGATATCGGACTTGGTACCAGCGTCAGAAAAGAAGAGTCCGATACCTACGAAGTAGATCAGGTTATCAGTCAGGATGTGGATGAGGGAGAAGAAGTAGATATGCATTCTACGATCGCCCTTGTGGTATCCAGCGGCAGTAACGGTGTGGCGGTGCCAAATGTAACAGGTCAGGAAGAAGCTGCAGCAAAGAGCACACTGGAGGCAGCAGGTTTTAAGGTGAATGTGACACAGTCCTCTTCCGACAGCGTACAGGAAGGTCTTGTTATTTCACAGGATCCGACGGCTGATTCCAAAGCGGAAAACGGTGCAACGATTACGCTGACCGTCAGCACAGGTCCGGAAATAAAGAAAGTAAAAGTACCGGATCTGAGAGGCATGACAGAATCCGCAGCCAAGAGTAAGCTGGCTGAATATGGCTTAAACTGCGGTACCGTATCCGAAACCTACAGTGATACCGTAACGGAAGGCTGTGTTGTTTCCCAGAGCTACAGCCCGGACAGCGAAGTGGATGAAGGTACAAGCGTCAATATTCAGTTGAGTGTCGGACCGGAAAAGCACACCTATAAATATGTGACGACTTTAAACGCACCAAGCGGTTACACAAGCGGCAATGTGACGGTAACGATCACAGCAAGTGACGGTACAACAAGAAGCTTTACAACTTCTTCTTTCCCTTGTGCAGTTAATGAGACGGGATTTAATGTAAGCAGTGGTACACTGACGTATTCTTATACAGCAACAACCATGCAGACCGTGATCGACTCCGAAACCGGAGAAGAAACAGAGGAACCGATCACAGAGGATGTTACGACATCACCGGTCACTGTTCAGTTTGAGCAGGAGTAAGGAATGGAAAAGCACGGAAGAATCATAAAGGGGATCGCGGGCTTTTACTATGTCCGGACAGAAGATGACTCCTTATATGAATGTAAGGCAAGAGGAAGCTTTCGCAATGAAAAGAAAAAGCCGCTTGTCGGGGATTATGTGACGATCAGTATTTTAGATGAAGAAAAAAAGACAGGCAGCCTTGATCAGATCAGGGAACGTAAAAATGAACTGATCCGGCCGCTTGTTGCCAACGTGGATCAGGCGATTGTGATCTTTGCCATAAAAAGTCCTGCGCCAAACTTCATGCTGCTGGATACCTTTCTTGCCAGAATGGAGCTTGCGGGCATTGACAGTATCATCTGTTTTAACAAAATAGATCTGGATGTAGATGGCAGCCTGCAAAAAGAGATCAATGAGATTTATGAACCATTGTATCCTGTTATTTTTGCAAGCACAAAGACAGGAGAAGGTGTTGATGTGCTGAAGGGATATCTGCAAAAGAAGTGTTCCACGGTGGCAGGACCGAGCGGCGTGGGAAAATCGTCCCTCATCAATATGCTGCAGGCGCGTACGCAGATGGAGACCGGCGGAATCAGCCAAAAGACAGAGCGTGGCAGGCATACAACACGTCACAGTGAGCTGATCGAGGTAGAGAAAGATACGTATATTCTGGATACGCCGGGATTTACGTCACTTCGTATGGATGATTTTGAAAAAGAAGAAATAGAGGAGGGCTTTCGGGAAATACTGCGATATAAAAACTGCAGGTTTGCCGGCTGTTCCCATATTCATGAGCCGGATTGTGGTGTCAGGGAAGCACTTCTTAATGGGAAAATCAGCAAGTCGCGTTATGACAGCTATGTAAAAATGTATGAAGAATGCAAGGAAAAAAGGAGATATTAGCAATGATGATGTTAGCCCCTTCTATATTAGCGGCAGATTTTTCAAAGCTGGGTGCACAGGTTGTACAGATCGATAAGGCAGGTGCACAGCAGATCCACATTGATGTCATGGATGGTGTGTTTGTACCGTCTATTTCATTTGGATTTCCGATCATCCGCTCCATCCGTAAACTGACAGATAAATTTTTTGATGTCCATCTGATGATCACAGAGCCGGAGCGTTATGTTGAGGAGTTTGCCGAAGCGGGTGCAGATGGCATTACGATCCATGTAGAAGCATGTAAATGTATGATAGAAACACTGGAAACGATCAGAAGCCTTGGCTGTAAGGCAGGCATTTCCCTGCATCCGCAGACGCCGGTTTCCGCTATTTTACCTTATCTGGATAAGGTAGACAAGGTGCTGATCATGACGGTCAATACCGGATTCGGCGGACAGAAATATATCGAAGGCTGTACGCAGAAGATCGTAGCGATCCGCAAGGCGATCACAGAGCGAAACTTAAACGTCGATGTAGAGGTCGACGGTGGTGTCAACAAGGAAAATGCAAGACATATCATTGAAGCCGGTGCCAACATTCTGGTTTCCGGTTCTGCGGTATTCCGCGGCGAACCAATGGAAAATGTAGAGTATTTTTTGAATATCCTGAAGGAATATGAATAACCACTAGGAGCAAAAGAAAAGCATCGTAAGATGCGATTTTGCGGATGGGGGTCTGAATAGTTACGAAAAACCGCAGTCGTTACGACTGCGGTTTTTGTATCATTTTCACATAACTGCTTGGACTCATACCGGTACCTTTTTTGAAAATCTGGGAAAAGTACATGGGATTGTTGCCGCATCCGACAAGTTCAGCGACATCCGCGATCGGAACAGGATTTGATCCAGACAGCAGTTCTTTGGCTTTTTTAATACGCATTTCCGTCAGATAGGCAGAAAACTTCTGCCCGGTTTCTTTGACAAATTTCTTGCTGATATAATCTACATTCATGTAGAGCTCATGCTCTGCGATCCATTTTAAAGAAAGCTCCGGGTTTTCTATGTGATCTCTGACATAGCTTTTGATCTTATCACTGATCTCCCCGGTGGAGGAAGCAGGTGTTTTCATCTGCTGTAGACCGGTGAGCTGCTGTATCAGCTTTTTCCGGTAGACGTCAATATCTGTTTCCCGGTCGAGTGCGATCAGAAAATCAACTGCATCTACAATACCAAAGGATGGCAGGACAGAAGCGGCATTCATGATCAGGGAAGGCGCGATCTGTTTTAAAAAGCTGAGCTGCTGTATATTCTCAATCTGTGAAAAGAGGAGGGAAAAATCAGCATCCGTATTTTCCGTACTGTGAAAGATCCGATCAGCGCACGTCTGGATATCCCGCAGGATATTATCATAGTTGTTGATCAAAAGGACAGACTGCCCATTGTAATAGAAAATCTCTTCATAACGCCGGATCTGTGAGGTCAGCTTATGCATGGCAGCTTTCAGACCGGGGAAACTGCAAAGTCTGGCAAGCGGTGTCGTAGACTGTTTTGCAAAGGACAGCTCTGATAAACAGACAGACAGCTCCGTATAAGGATCAGCAGCAAAAGCCCGGAAAAACAGCACCATAGTGTTTTGGACATATAGAAGATGAAGACGGACACCGGGATAGGTCTCTTCCCAGAAAGCACTGATCTTTTCAAATGCTTCTGTACGGTTGTATGGATCCAGATAATATAGATAGCAGACTTCAAAAGGCTGTTCGACACTGCCGAAATGCCTGCGGTATTCCGTGTAAAAGGTATCTTCCATCTCCGGTGTCAGATCCGAACCATGTGCCAGATAATGGTTGATGATGCTGATCAGCATACCTGTGTAAAGCTGGCTTTTCAGCTGGTCGTGCTCTGTAAGGATGTTTTTCTGGATCATACGGGTCTGATAGTCCTGTTTGATCTCTTTGATGCTGTCAATGATCTGCTGCTCGCTGCACGGCTTGAGCAGATAGTGGCGGACTCCATACTGCATGGCAGTTTTGGCATACTCAAATTCATTATAGCCGGATAAGATGATAAACTGCATGTCCTTGTTGATCTCGTGCATTCTTTCGATCAGCTCCAGACCGGAAAGACCGGGCATGCGGATATCTGTCAGGACAATATCCGGGTACAGATCCAAAATCATATTATAAGCCTCAATTCCATCTTTGGCGGTTCCGACAACTTCAATATCAAGTGCTTCCCAGTTAATAAAGGAGCGGATGGTTTCTCTGATTGTTTTTTCATCATCTGCAATTAATAATTTTAACATACTTTACACCTTACTTTGTGGAATGATAATTTCTGCGACCGCATGGTCTTCATCGGTATTATAGAGCGTCAGACCGTAGTCACTGCCATAGATCAGCTGGATACGCTGGTGGATATTTAAAAGTCCGATACCGATGCCATGTGATTTCACGGATCCGTTTTCCAGTTTTTCCAGCAAATGCTCTTCAAATTGTGAACCGTTGTTAGTCACTTTGATATGGATGACACCGTCTACCGCATATCCTGTCAGAACAATATGACAGGTCTCTGTAATGACTTCCATGGCATAATTGATTGCATTGTCGATAAGCGGCTGTATGGTCATCTGCGGAAGCTCTGCATCAAGAATATCGGGAGAGATTTCTTCCTGATAGTCCAGACGTTCCTCATCAAACCGGATTTTCTGGATCGTAATATAGTCGTTTACGATATGCAGCTCATGTCTGACGGTAAAATTTTCGTTCTTGTTACTGAGTGTGGCGCGCAGCAGATCGCCGAGAGCCTGTACCATTTCGGAAATGTCTGTCGCACCGATCGCTTTGGCACGCCAGTTGACCGATTCGAGTGCATTGTACAGGAAATGCGGGTTGATCTGGCTTTCCAGTGCTTTCAGGCGGGCATCCTTTGTCAGGATCTCATTGACATAGTTCTGCCGGATCAGGCTCTGGATCTCCACGGTCATCTGATCAAACTGCCGGTGCAGGATCCCTGCCTCATCCACACGGTTAGCATAGGCTTCCTCTGAAACCGGAAGCGTGGATTCATCCTGGCCGAACTGCTTCATTTTATCGACGAGAGAGGCGAAGTCGGCAGTCACGGAGCGGATCATAAATCTGGAAAGAATAAACACAACCAGAATCGAAAAAAGCAGGATCCCAAAGGAAAGATATCTGGTGAGTCTGAGTGTATGTGCGATATACGTATAAGGGATCAGACAGATATAGTCCCAGTTGTTATTGGCTATCTTTCCTGTCGTACAGAAATAAGGTAAGCCGCCCAGTGTCAGAATCTGATAATTTCCATGCAGATCCTTCTGCAGCGTCTGAAGCTGTGAGGCATCCAGAGAGCGGGAGTGAAAGATCTCCTGCCCGTTTTCATACAGAATATATTGTGCAGAGCCGTTGTTTAAGATGTACTGGGTTGAGGAGCTGATCAGCTTCTCCAGATCCACGTTGACAACGACAGTACCGAGTGTTTCAAATTTCAGATTTTGTACCCGGCGGGAATCTCGACCCAGAAACAGCCCGTATGTATTACAGTAGTCCGTGATCCAGCAGGCATAACCGGAGTTTTCTCCCGCAGCCTGTATGACAGTGTCGCTGATGGTGTCGGGCAGTTCACTGATGGCAGCCTTATAACTGGAAGAAGTAAACTGCGGATTGTACAGGCTGATGTAGTTGATATCGTTGCTCTTGTAGTTCTGATAGTAATCGATCAGAGAAGAAGTTATCATATTATCTACATTCTGATCCAGAATATCGGAAGGTGGTTCATCCAGCAGGGAAATCAGATTTTTCCGGATCGCCTGACTGGAGATGATCGAATTTGTCATGGATTCGATATTGGCAAGCTTGGAGGAGATTTCCTCGGCACTGGAACTCAAAGAGCCTGCCAAAGCCTGATAGAGCAGATTATTACAGGAGTGCATGAAGATAAAACTACCGATCAGGGAAGCCATGCTTGTCAGAAAAATGGCAAAAGCGGTAATGAGTGTTATTTTTATTTTTAAGGGCGCATTGCGAAACCACACTTGCAGCGGATGCTTTGTTTTGTGCACATTCTGACCTCTTTTCTTTTGGATTTATTAGCAGTATAGCTGAAAATAACCGGAAAAACAATTCTTCTTTTTTGGCAAAATCGGAAGTCGGATTTTTAAAGGTTGACCTCGGATTTGTATATATGTTTTTGGAAAATTCTACACTATAATAACACTTGTAAAGCAAAAGCAGCATTGCACAAGACAACAGCAATGCCGCAGAAGATTTATCACTAAGGAGGTAACAGATATGAAGAAAAAGTTTTTGAGCGTGGTATTATCCGTCGCAATGGCAGCTACTTTATTAGTAGGCTGTGGCAGTACAGGTGACAGCAGCAGTGATACACAGACACCTGCAGCAGAAGAGAGTACAGACACAGCAGCAGAAGAGAGTACAGACACAGCAGCAGAAGGAACAGATGCTACAGATGCATCGGCAGAAAAAGGTGCCGATCCTGCAGACTACAAAGTTGTTATGGTAGTAAAGCAGTCCGATTCCTGGTTCGATGATATGGCAACAGGTATTGAACAGCTGAAGAAAGATACAGGCTTAAATGTATCCGTACAGGTTCCGGAAACAGGAGATGCAGCAAGCCAGATTTCCATTATGGAAGATTTGATCGCACAGGATGTAGATGCGATCTGCGTTGTACCTAACGATCCGAATGCGCTGGTACCGACAATTGAAAAAGCAAGAGAAGCAGGCATCGTAGTTGTAACACATGAAGCACCGGGTATTGCAGACAGTGTTGATCTGGATGTAGAAGCATTCGTAAATGAAACATTCGGTGAATTATTTGCTGAGAAGTTAGCAACAGCTATGGGTGGTAAAGGTAAATACGCAGGCTTTGTAGGTGGTCTTACAATGGAAACACATATGGCATGGTACGATGCAGCTGTTTCTTACCTGAAAGCAAACTATCCGGATATGGAAAATGTAGCAGAAGAGCCATACGAAGATGGTAACAGCGTGGAAGGTGCACATGATAAAGCCCTTGAAGTATTAAAAGCATATCCTGACATCGCAGGTTTCTTTGACTGCTCCGCACAGGGCGGTGGTATCTGCGAAGCATTACAGGAAAATGATCTGGGCGGAACAGTAAAAGTTGTTTCCCTTGCGCTTCCTTCTATGTCAGCAACCTACTTAAAAGACGGTTCTATGGCAAACGGTCTTTGCTGGAGACCGGCAGATGCAGGCTACGCAGCATGCTATGCAGCTTACCTGATCGCATCAGGACAGGGTGTAGCTGATGGAACAGACTTAAAGGCAACAGGCTATGAAAGCATTTCCTTAGACGGAAACGTCGGTTATGGTAATGCACCACTTGAATTTACAGCAGACAATATTGATGATTACAATTTCTAAAACAAAGAAATAACGAATCCGGAATCTTTTGGAATAAGAAAGACTGTTCGCGTAAGCAGCAGTTTTTCTTATTCCTGAGGGAAACCGGGAAATTACATTTAACATTTGGGAGGCAGGACGATGGAACCTATTCTTAGTGCCAGTAATATAAGTAAATCCTTTATTGGCGTTCGTGCGCTAAACAATATTGATATTACGATCAATGCAGGGGAAATTCATTGCCTTGCGGGAGAAAACGGTTGTGGAAAATCAACACTTGTAAAATGCATTTCAGGCGTATATACACCGGATGAAGGAACAATACAGATAGAAGGACAGACCTGCGGGTCGATGACGCCGATCGAAGCCATGAACCATGGTATTCAGGTAATTTATCAGGATCTGTCATTATTTCAGCATATGACGGTTGCGGAAAATATCGCGATCAGCAAGCTGAAATTTGAAAATACAAAAATAATCAACTGGAAAACTATCAAAGCGATCGCAAAGGAGCAGCTTGACAAGATCGGTGTGACCATGGATCTGGATGAGACAGTCGGAGAGATCTCCATGGCAAACAAGCAGATGGTAGCAATCTGCAGGGCACTTGCCCAGAATGCCAAGATTCTGTTTATGGATGAGCCGACGACAGCACTGACGAAAACAGAGGTAAGTCATCTGATGAAGGTCATGTTGGAGCTGAAGAAAAAAGGGCTGGCGATCGTCTTTATCAGTCATAAATTAGACGAAGTATTCGAAGTAGCGGATAAGATCACTATTTTCCGTAACGGTAACAAGATCGGTGACTTTAACAGCAGTGATCTGGACGAAAAGAGTCTTTCTTATTATATGACGGGAAGAGAAATTGAATATCCTCGTTATCACAGAACTTATAAAGATAATACACCAATTCTTTCCGTAGAGCATCTGACCAGAAAGGGACAGTACGAGGACATGAGCCTGACCGTCAGACCGGGTGATATCATCGGACTGACAGGCCTTCTGGGATCAGGTCGTACAGAACTGGCCATGTCTTTGTTTGGCCTGAACAAAACACAGGCAGGTGTGATCAAAGTAAACGGTAAAGAGGTCGATATCAACTCGCCGATGGTGGCTAAAAAATACGGTATCGCGCTTCTGCCGGAGGACAGATCCAGAGAAGGTCTGTTTATTGAACGTAAGATCAAAGAGAATATTTCTGCACCGATCATCGATACGATCTGTAAGAAGGGTATCGTGAACCGGAAAAAGGAAAATGAGATTGCAGAAAAATATGTGGAGGAATTGAAGGTACGGACTCCATCGATCGAAACAGTTGTAGGTACATTATCGGGTGGTAACCAGCAGAAGGTTGTTATCAGTAAGTGGATCGCAACCAGTCCGAAGGTATTTATCATGGACACACCGACGGTCGGTATTGATATCGGTTCCAAAGCGGAGATTTACGAACAGATCCACAAATTTGCCGATGAAGGCATGGCGATCATACTGATCTCTGACGAAATACAGGAAGTCATGGCAAACTGTAACAGAGTTCTTGTTATGGCACATGGCAAATGTGTTGTGGAGCTTTCGGAAGAAGATTTAATGCAGGAAGGCGCTGATAAGCATCTGGCTGAGATCATCGGAAACCAGAAGGAAAAAGCGTTATCCCAGGAGGTGGCACAATGACTAAAAAAATAGATCCGTTTCAGAGAATGCTGCTGATCATCATTGTGGTATACAGTGTATTCGTAACGATCAAGAATCCGGGATTTTTCCAGATCCAGACAGTATTTGATATCATCAAAACCTCTTCTACGACAATGATCGTGGCAATGGGACTTCTGGTCGTTATGATATCGGGCGGTATTGATGTATCCTTTATGGCGATCGCCTTGTTTGGCAGCTATACGTCGCTTTATATCATGATCCAGACGGGCATCAATAATCTGGCATTTGCTTTTGCCGTTTCCATGGCGATCGGTGTTGTGCTTGGTCTGGTGAATGCGGTACTGATCAGCTGGCTGAAGCTTCCGCCTTTTATCATCACACTCGGTACGCAGAACCTGTTTCATGGTATCATGACAACCTTTATCAGTGATAAATCGTTCGGTTCCGGTGTATTACCGGAGTGTCTGCACAAGTTTGGACAGGGAACCTTATTTAAGGTAGCCACGGCTAACGGTTCTACAGGACTTACCGTTTCGCTGATCCCGGTGCTGATCGCAGGACTTGCCACTTATTTTATTCTGCGCAAGACCATGATCGGACGTGGTATCGTAGCGATCGGTAATGACGAGGAATCTGCAAGAAGAGCGGGATTTAATCCTTTTAAGATCCGGTTGTTTGTATATGCTTATTCAGGAGCACTTGCCGGTATGATGGGTATTGTGTATGCAGCACAGGTAAATGCGTTGTATCCGAATAAGATGGTAGGTGATGAACTGATGGTTGTTGCGGCAGTTGTTATCGGCGGTACAAAGATCACCGGCGGTCAGGGCAAGATTTTTGGTGCAGTGCTTGGTGTACTGATTACATACCTGTTAAATTCCACACTGATCATGATCGGTCTTTCTTCTTCCTGGAACAACCTGTTCGTAGGTGCGATCCTTGTCATTGCGGTAGCGATCACATCCTATCAGGAACGGGTAAAGAACAGAAAGCATTTGATATTTACGGAATAGGAGGAAACGAGAATGAAAAAAGTGAAAAGCTTTTTGGAAAAAGATATCGATCTGAGTATTCTGGTTGGCCTGACTGCAGCGGTTCTTCTGATTGCGGCATTTGTATTCGGATCATCCATGTACTCAGCCAGAAATATTCAGTCTATGGCATTCCAGATTCCGGAGTTCGGCTTTCTGGCACTTGCAATGATGTTATCCAACATGGTAGGCGGCATTGATCTTTCAATCATTGCCAATGCCAATACGGTAGCTATTTTTACAGCTTATGTATTAAACGGTACATGGGCGTTCGGAACGCAGGGCGGCGCCAGAGTTGCACTTGCCGTTCTGGTTGCACTTTGTACAAGCCTTGTATTCGGATTGTTGAATGGACTGATCATAGCAAAAACTTCAGCACCGTCACTTGTAGCCACGCTTGGTACCATGACACTGATCCAGGGCGTTGGCATGGCGATCACAGGCGGTACAAGCGTAGGAGACATCGATCCGCTGTTTTCCTCCTTTGGAAAAGCAATCTTTTTAGGGCTTCCGGTGATCTTCTGGCTGTTTCTGATCGTAGCGCTTGTACTGGGACTCATTTTATCCCTGACGGGATTTGGGCGGAAGCTGTATTTATACGGCGGTAATCCGGTGGCAGCAAGATTCAGCGGCTTTCATAATGAAAAGATGAGTGTACTCGTATTTATGCTGACAGCTGTATTATCCGGTATCGCAGGACTGATCATTTTAAGCCGTGTCAATTCGGCAAAGGTTGGTTATGGTGATTCTTATCTGCTGCAGACGATGATCGTCTGTGTGATCGGCGGAATTGATCCGAACGGCGGAAAAGGTAAGGTCGGCGGTGTTGTGATCGCGATCATTCTGATGCAGGTAATGTCCAGTGCCTTTACGATCATGTCATTGTCCCCATATACAAAGAAGCTGATCTGGGGCATCATGCTGATCCTGGTACTCGGTCTGAACCATATTATTGCAATCCAGTCAAAGAAGAGTACTTTAAAGAAGAGCATGAAAGCACTTGCAGGTGCTGCAAAGTAGAAAGGAAGGTTTGTTATGAACGTAGAAGAAAAATATACAGAGCTTTACCAGACACTTTTGAAAGAACATAAAGAAGTATTTGAAAAACAGGATGTAGAGGAGCTTTCCAAATTTATGGATCTGATCTGCAAGGCAGACAGGATTTTCCTTATGGGTGTCGGAAGAGAAGGTATTTCCACAAGAGGATTTGCCATGCGCCTGATGCATCTCGGAAAAGAAACACACTGGATCTGGGATGATACGACACCGGGCATGCATCCGGGTGATCTGTTTATTGCCACAAACGGTTCCGGTGCGATCGGGCATATCACCTATGTGGTAGAGCAGGCAAAGAAAGCAGGTGCAACGGTAGCGGTTGTGACAGGCTCACCAAAACAGACGTGTCCGCAGCTGGCTGATTTTACCTTATTTGTACCGGCGGCGGTATTTAACGGAACGGATGACAGAGCAGTACCATCCATCCAGCCGATGGGAAATCTGTTTGAACAGCATTTGTATATGCTTTTTGATATGATCGTTATGATGCTCGAAGAGAAAATGCAGGTATCTCATGCAGATATGGAAAAGAGACATCGTAACATCGAATAAATTCGTCCCCCTTTATATTTTCCCTTATATATTTTTGAAAAGGCATGCAAAGATTTCTTTGCGTGCCTTTTTGCAATAGCCGGTTTTGATTTAATAGATGGCAGGTGCTATAATCTTATTGCGATTACTGAAAATGATCGTTTGGATTGTTCTTGCATGGAGGAAATAAAGTAATGTCAAAAGACGAATATCTGATTACAGATGAGCCGCTTAAAGCGCTGACTGTTTTTGCAATGCCTATGATTCTCGGAAGCTTTTTTCAACAAGTATATAATATGGCAGATTCCATTATAGTCGGTCAGTTTGTAGGTTCTTCTGCACTTGCGGCTGTTGGTGCCTGTGCAGCGCTTACGAATGTTTTCATTTGTGTGGCACTTGGTGCCGGCGTCGGCGCAGGTGTGCTTGTGAGCCGTTATTTTGGAGCCGGAGATTATAGCAAAATGAAAACAATTGTATCAACATCACTGATCAGTTTTCTGATTCTGAGCATACTTCTCGGTGGCTTTGGTTTTGGCTTTTCCCGCCCGATGATGGAATTATTACAGACACCTTCGGATATATTGGAGGATGCAGTTTTGTATCTTCGCGTTTACTTTGTGGGATTTCCGTTTCTGTTTATGTATAATATCCTTTCAACGATGTTCAATTCGATCGGTGAATCAAAGATACCGTTAGGTCTTTTGATATTTTCTTCTGTTCTGAATATTCTTATGGATCTCTGGATGGTGGCGGGACTCGGTCTGGGTGTGTTCGGCGCAGCTCTTGCAACTTTGATAGCACAGGGGATTTCCGCAATGTTTTCACTTTTGATCTTTCTTTGCCGGATGCACCAATATAAAAGTCAATTTCATTGGTTTGAAGGGCGGGAGTTACATTCCATGCTTCGAATTGCCGTACCGTCGGTTCTCCAGCAATCCACAGTGTCAATTGGCATGATGATCGTACAGGCAGTCGTAAATCCATTTGGTACACAGGCACTGGCAGGGTATGCAGCGACAATGAGGGTGGAGAATGTTTTTTCACTGATATTTGTATCTATTGGCAATGCCGTATCACCATATGTATCACAGAATCTTGGTGCAAAGAAAAACGGGCGTATTAAAAAGGGCTATCACGCTGCATTGGTGCTGGATCTGTGTTTTGCGGTTCTTGCTTTTATTGTCATTGAAACACTGCATACACAGATTTCTGCATTATTCCTGGGGAAGGACGGAACTGCCCTGGCATATCAGGTGTCCGGAGATTATATGAGATGGCTGGGCTTCTTTTTCATTTTCATGGGGATCAAGATGGCAACCGATGGCGTCCTTCGCGGGCTTGTAATCATGCGTCCGTTTCTTATTGCAAATATGGTAAACCTTGCAATCCGCTTGTCAGTTGCGTTGGTTTTTGCGTCGCGCTTTGGCATTGCGTTTGTCTGGCTGGCTGTACCGGCCGGCTGGCTGGCAAATTTTCTGATTTCTTATGCGGCCCTCAGGAAATCATGGCCGGCTGCTCAAGAAACTTCTGCTGATAACACATAATCGGCAGAGATCCTGATCATTGCCATGACAGCATATGCCTTTGCAGAAGACAGGAAAAGGGCATTTGATGCCGGCATGAATGGACATATTGCAAAACCGATTGATATTGAGAAGATGGAAAAGGTCATTCATCGTGTATTGAATAAACAGAAAAATGAAAAATAGAAGCAGAAAAGGAAGGAAAATGAAAGGAAAACGAATGATTGCAGGCATTCTGCTTGCGGGAATCTTAGCAGTCACTCTGGTAGGGTGTAAATACACAGATAACACGAAAGATGAAATCGAAAAGCCTGTTATTACCCTCGGCAGCGACAGCTATCCCCCATACAATTATCTGAATGAGGATGGTGTACCGACGGGGATAGATGTTGAACTTGCTACAGAAGCTTTTAACAGAATGGGCTATCAGGTGGACGTTGTCCGGATCAACTGGGAGGAGAAAAAAGAACTGGTGGAGAGCGGAGAGATTGACTGTATCATGGGCTGCTTTTCCATGGAAGGGCGCCTTGACGATTACCGCTGGGCAGGACCGTACATAGCAAGCCGTCAGGTGGTCGCCGTAAATGAGAACAGTGATATTTATAAGTTGAGGGACCTGGAGGGAAAGAATCTGGCTGTTCAGTCCACAACCAAACCGGAAAGTATCTTTCTGAAGCGGACGGAT
>HF995194.1 GCA_000432915.1 Firmicutes bacterium CAG:194 | reverse complement strand
TAAAACAGACGGCTTTGTCAGGGAAGACCATTTCGTGATCACGGTCGCATCCGAGATCATGGCGATCCTCTGTCTTGCAACAGATCTGGAAGATCTCAAAGACCGCCTTGGTAAGATCATTGTGGCATACGATCTGGACGGAAAGCCTGTAACGGCAAAGGATCTGCAGGCAGTGGGTGCAATGGCAGCACTGTTAAAGGATGCCATCCTGCCAAACGTGATCCAGACACTGGAGCATACACCGGCTCTTGTCCATGGCGGCCCGTTTGCCAATATCGCGCATGGCTGTAACAGCGTCCGTGCGACAACAGCAGCCCTTTCCATGGCAGATTATGTTGTGACGGAGGCAGGCTTTGGAGCAGACCTCGGCGCAGAGAAGTTCTTTGACATCAAGTGCAGACAGGCAGGCCTCTCTCCGGATGCAGTCGTACTGGTCGCAACGATCCGCGCCCTGAAATATAACGGCGGAGTTCCAAAGACAGAGCTTTCCGCAGAAAACGTGGAAGCACTGGAGAAAGGCATCGTCAATCTGGAGAAGCATATCGAAAACCTGCAGAAATATAAAGTACCGGTTGTTGTGACACTGAATTCTTTTGTTACGGACAGCGAGGCAGAGATCGCATTTGTGAAGCAGTTCTGCGAAGAACGCGGCTGCGAATTTGCCATTTCCGAAGTCTGGGAAAAGGGCGGCGAAGGCGGTATTGCCTTAGCAGAGAAGGTGTTAAAGACACTGGAAGAGAAAGAAAGTCATTTTGAACCGCTGTATCCAAGCGAACTGCCACTGACAGAAAAGATCGAAACGGTTGCAAAAGAGATCTACGGTGCAAAGGGTGTAAACTATACAGCCGCAGCAAAGAAGCAGCTTGCAAAGCTGACGGAGCTTGGCTTCGGGGATCTGTCGGTATGTATGGCAAAGACGCAGTATTCCCTTTCCGATGATCCGGCGCTTTTGGGCAGACCAAAGGACTTCGATATCACAGTCCGGGAAGCCTATGTATCCGCAGGCGCAGGCTTTGTGGTCGTGCTGACAGGCGCGGTTATGACAATGCCCGGACTTCCGAAACAGCCGGCGGCGTTCGGAATCGATGTGGATGAAAGTGGAAAGATTACAGGATTATTTTAGGAATATGCAAATTCATCAAAATAAACATGAAAGGGAGGATCACTATGAATATCATCGACGGAAAGGCAATTTCCAAACAGATCAAGGATGAAGTGAAGGAAAAGGTCGCTGCGCTGAAGGCGCAGGGCGTTACGGTAACACTTGCAGTCGTACAGGTCGGCAATGATCCGGCTTCGAGCGTGTATGTCAATAATAAGAAAAAAGCATGTGCTTATACGGGCATGGAATCAGAAAGCTTTGAGCTTCCGGAAGAGACAACACAGGAAGAACTGCTTTCTCTGATAGAAGAGCTGAATGGCAGGAAGGAGATCAACGGGATTCTGGTGCAGCTTCCGCTGCCAAAGCATATCGATGAAAATGCGGTGATCCGTGCGATCTCTCCGAAGAAGGATGTGGACGGCTTCCATCCGCAGAGTGTCGGTGCGCTCTGTATCGGACAGCCGGGCTTTGTATCGTGTACACCGGCGGGGATCATCGAGCTGCTAAAGAGATCCGGTATTGAGATCGCCGGAAAGGAATGCGTCATTATCGGCAGAAGCAATATCGTCGGGAAGCCGATGGCACTTCTGATGCTGCGGGAAAATGCTACAGTGACGATCACGCATTCAAAGACGAAGGATTTAAAAGACGTCTGCAAGCGTGCGGATATCCTGATCGTAGCGATCGGAAAACCACAGATGAT
>HF995193.1 GCA_000432915.1 Firmicutes bacterium CAG:194 | reverse complement strand
TATAATATCATGTGTTTTGTCGTTTGTCAACATCTTTTTTTATTTTCTTTTGTCGTTTTTTGTGATTCACTGTCGTGTCTCACAAGCGACTTGCTTATAATAGCACCATGCCTCTGGCATGTCAACCTATTTTCTGGAATTTTTTCAACTTTTTTGTCGAATTATTTTTTCAAGTTTTTCCTGCATTTTTCAAGGTGTAAGTGTCACTTCATCACTGTCTGACCGAATGACGAGATCTACGCTTGTAATCTGCCCCGCCGTCTCTTCCGATACCTCTGCCAGAAGGACTGTCTGCATTGTTTCCCCCGGATTGATCATAATATCCATAGCCGAAAAATCATTATCCAACATAGTAAGCATGACCTGATGTCGGTCTGCACCGTTCAACATAACCCGGTATTTGATATTCTGCTTATGCAGCGTATCAAACTCCACTTGCTCCTGTCCCGGATTTGTAACAGCCACCTGCAGAACAAGCAACTTTTTACCTGTTCCTGCCTCCACGGAGAAATACAGATCTTCTTCTCCCTGCTCCGGATAACTGTCGCATATCTCATAACCGGTATAAGTAATTGTAAGAGGTTCTATCTGCAATAACTGTGTTGCGGAAATCTGTGCAGTCTCTTTGTTTTCCATAGCCTGTTCCGGTGCTTCATCCGTTGCAATATCATTCTCCGACACACCGGATTTTCCCTCCGGTGCCACAGTCGCAGCATCTGCCAGTGTAGGTTCTTCCTTCGGCTTGGAAGTATCCACCAGCCTCGTTCCCGAGTCATTCAAACGTTCCAGCAAAGCGCCTGCCGCATACTGCGTCACAAGATCTTCCTGTTCCCGCGTCATATCCGGAATGCTATTACCACACGCCGTCATACATATTACACTTGTCAAAAGACAAATTACAATCTTATTTTTCTTATTCATGTTCCTACCCCGGCATTTAATCTACTGAACTTACCATTCCATGCCATTTATTGTAACATTATTTACATTCTAATTCAAACCAAAATTCTACACCGTCTTTATGGTTGCAGACACCATATCTTTGATGCAATGACTCCATGATTGCCTTTACAATCGACAATCCCACGCCACTTCCGCCATATGCTCTTGTTCTCGCTTTATCCACCTTATAGAATTTTTCCCAAATATGCGGCAGGGAATCCTCCGGAATCGGAATTCCTGTATTAAACACAGATACTCTTACAATCCCGTTTTCATTCGCAAGCGCGATCCGTATCTGCTTTCTTTCATCCAGATGATTCAGGGCATTTGTAAAGTAATTCATAAATACTTCTTCTATTTTAAATTCATCACCCCAGACAAAGACCTGTTCTTCCTGAACGAAGGTAATCTGTACCTCACTCTGTTGGATCAGAATCGATGCAGACTGGAGATAATTCCGTATCAGTTCTACAATATCAAATCGCTCCATCGTTACCACATCGTTTCCAAATTCAAGCTGATTAAGAGTCAGAAGCTTCTTCACCATCATATTCATCTTTTCCGCTTCATCCATGATAACATCACAATAAAAATCACGGCTTTCCGGATCTTCATTAATATCCTCCTTCAACCCCTCAGCATATCCAAGGATCAACGCAATCGGTGTCTTAAGTTCATGGGAAACATTGGACAAAAACTCCTTTCGCATTTCATCAATCTGCTCTTTTTTTGCGATATCCTTCTGCAATTCATTATTTGCGGTCTTCAGCTCCGATATCGTTTCTTCCAGCCGGTCAGACATCTGATTCATGTTATTGCCCAACAGTCCAATCTCATTTTTGTCTTTTCCGGTATATTTTGCATTAAAATCCAGATCGGACATCCTTTTGGAAATAGAAGCAAGCTGCAAGATCGGATCCGTAATTTTTCTGCTGACCCACCAGATAGTGAGTCCGCTGAGCACGATTGACAGCAGCCCAACATATACCATAAAACGATTGGAAATCTTAACGCTGTCATGAATACCTTCCAGCGCCGAACGGATAATGAACGGATTGCCATTATCAAGAACTCCCCACATTTCAATATAATTAATTCCTGTCTGATAATCCTGATTGTTCTGTATCGTATAGGAATCCGTCTGCTGCAGGATTTCATCCTGTCTGCCACCATTCTGATCCATAACGCCAAAAATATGCCCCATCAGTTCATGTGTCAGCGCCGTTGTTTCGTGCACAGAAGATGTTACGATATCGGAATCCGCATTCACGATCAGAATGCTGATATTGTAAATACCGCAAAGCTTCTGCACCTCAATTTTAAATGTATCCGAGTTAGTATTTCCTTTGCTGGTCGCCTCATTAATATTATGATAAGCTGTAAGCAGCACATTCTGTTTATTACTTGTATAATATTTTTCCAGCAAAGTACTGTTCAAAAACCAGCATAACAAAATTGTCCCTGTCATAAGAGCAATGAAGATCATTGCGAATTGATTCTTAATCGAATGTTTCATACAAACACTTTCACTTCCTGTCTGTTATGGCTGCGTATCTACATCAAATTTATAGCCCATACCCCAGATTGTTTTTATATAATTACCTTGTTCGCCCATTTTACTGCGTAGCTTTTTCACATGTGTATCGATCGTACGGGCATCACCAAAATAATCATAATTCCACACATGATTTAAGATCACCTCTCTGGACAGGGCAATCCCTCTGTTTTCCATAAAGTATGCCAAAAGCTCAAATTCTTTATAACTCAGCTCAACCGGATTGCCACCGATCGTCACTATATGTGCAGATTTATCAAGCACAATATCTCCCGCCGTCAGAATATCGTCCTTGGCAGCTCCTTTTGTACGTCTTAAGACCGCCTCTACACGGGCAACAAGAATTTTCGGGCTGAACGGCTTTGCAATATATTCATCCACACCAAGCTGGAAGCCCTGTAATTCATCCCGCTCGTCTGTTCTTGCCGTCAGCATGATGATCGGTACTTTAGAATATGCCCTGATCTCTTTGCATACCTGCCATCCATCCATTTTAGGCATCATGACGTCCAAAATGATCAAGGCAATGGAATTATCCGCAAAGAAAATATCCAGTGCTTTTTCTCCATCCTCAGCCTCTAATACTTCGTAGTTACTTCTGACCAAAAAATCTTTTACAAGTTTTCGCATTCTGCTTTCATCGTCTACAACTAAAATCTTTACTTTTTCCATAACCCGTCCTCTTTTCCATATTCTTATTGGTAGCCTACAACAACTTTATGGCAAAAATGTGAACCCCCACATGCTTTATTCTGTAATACCAAGCTGCGCTTCCTTTTCTCTGACCACTGCTTCTCTTTCTTTCAGCTCCTGCTCCCATGATGCATACTGGTTTACAATCTTCGATCTGTAATTGATGATCGTTGGATTTTTCCCTGTCAGGCTGATCGCAAAAAGTACGATCACCAGAACCGCGAGCATAGCGGCAATACATTTCAGCTTCTTGCAACGCTGCTGCAGCTCTGCTTCTTTTTCCTGCTGCATGTCCAGCCTGCTTTTCCAGATCGCATCTCTTTTCTGCAGTTTTTCTTCCACCGGATCATCCTGCTTTTCCTGTATACTCTGTAGCAGACAGTTTATCTGCTTTTCCGCTGTCAGATCTTCATATCCATTTTCCCGTAGCAGCTGGCGCAGTTTCAGAAGATATGCCATGCCAACAGGCGTCTGAAAAAAGTTGCCTTCTACCGCCTTTTGGTACATCACGGCAACATTTGCCATATTCTTCTCATCCAATTTTTCCTGCAACAGCTTGACTTTCTTCCATTCTTTTTCTGCCTGCATTGCAAGGTTCCGGTCATAAAATACAATATTATCTACAATAAAGGTTTCCATTTATTTTCTTCCTTTTGCATCTGTTTACGGTTATTATAGCACAAAAATAATGACACCGTATATCACTTTAGTAATATACGATGTCGTTTCAGTGGAGACGACGGGAGTCGAACCCGTGTCCAAAAGCCTATTCCCTGTCCTTCTACTATCATAGTCAGTTATTTGGGATTCCCTCCATCTGCCGGGAACTGACACCTGGCAGATTTCGGTAGCTTCATGATACGCCCATATACGCAAAGCTTAGTATATGTCGTTTCCTACATAGTCGATGCCTGGGTCTTAATGTGTAGGTGCATTAAGTCAGACAGCTGCCATTAGGCAGCGAATGCTAAATTATCTTCAGCGTTTAATTTTAGTTTTGCGATTTGACGCCATCGCCTTCGGATAGCTTCTCCAGCTGCAAGACCCCTGTCGAAACCATTACGTCCCCTTAGAGGTTTTTGATCTTGAACTGCCGCTCTGTTTCGCGGCGCAGATCCTTCTTAGCAATATCCTGTCTCTTATCATAGAGCTTCTTACCTCTGGCAACGCCAACTTCTACCTTGACTCTGCCATTTTTAAAGTAGACCTGAAGCGGTACAAGTGTATAGCCTTTTTCTGCCATTTTACCTGCCAGCTTTCCGATCTCGGCTTTATGAAGCAGCAGCTTTTTCACACGGAGCGGATCCTTGTTAAAAATATTGCCCTTTTCATACGGACTGACATTCATACCGTAAATAAACGCCTCGCCGTTTTCAATCCTGACAAATGCCTCTTTAATACTGCACTTGCCCATGCGAAGCGACTTTACCTCTGTTCCGTGAAGAGCAATGCCTGCTTCATACTTCTCGTCGATAAAAAAATCATGATATGCTTTTTTATTATTGGCAACTAATTTCATTGCCTCCTTTGACATGCTCCCACTTCCTCTCTGTCCGTTTCTAAAGTATAGCTCATTTTTTATTCTTTGTGAAGCCCAAAATCAATCGTCTTTTTCTGTAGATCTACATCTTTGACATAAACATGGATCCGATCTCCCAGACGATAGGAGTTGCCCGTATGTCTGCCTACCATTTCGCAGGCAGCTTCATCATACACATAATAATCGCCCGGTATATCCGCTGCCCTGATGAGCCCTTCTACCGTATTTTCCAGTTCCACATAAATACCATATGCCATAATGCCGGAAATAACACCGTCATATTCCTCGTCCATATGTGCTGTCATATATTCAGCTTTCTTGAGCTTATCGGTCTCCCGCTCCGCTTCATCTGCCCTTCTTTCCATTTCCGAAGCATGCTTGCATACCTGCGGCAAAATATCCTTATAATGCAGGATTCTCTCTTCCTTCAGCCTGCCCCGGAGGTATTCTTTGATGATACGATGGATCTGCAGATCCGGATACCGGCGGATCGGTGAGGTAAAGTGGCAATAATATTTACATGCCAGTCCGAAATGTCCTGTACAGACATCTTGGTACTGCGCACGCTTCATACTGCGCAGGATCAGCCTGCTCAGCATATCCTCTTCCTTAGTTCCTTCAATCCTTGTCAGCAGTTTCTGCAGCTCTTTCGGATGAATCTCATCCCTTGTACCTTTCAGCGAATAACCGAAGTTATTCAAAAATGTCGTCAGCTTCTGTATTTTCTCCGGATCCGGCTTATCATGTGTCCGGTAAACAAAAGGCACTTCCAGCCAGAAAAAGTGCTGTGCCACCGTTTCATTTGCCAGCAGCATAAAATCCTCGATCAGCTTAGTTGCCACATTTCGTTCATGTGGCAGGATATCTACAGGATGCCCGCTTTCATCCAGTTTAATCTCACATTCCTGAAAATCAAAATCCACTGCACCGCGGTTTCTTCTTTTCCTGCGGACGATCTCCGACAGCTTCTGCATCTGCTCAAGCATTGGCACAAGTGCCTCACAGGCTTCGATCTCCTGCACATCGTGATCTTCCAGTATCTTCCTGACACCTGTATAGCTCAATCTCTTATCCACACAGATGACTGTTTCCGCGATCTTATAGTCTACTACGGTTCCGGTCTCATCAATTGTCATAAGACAGCTCAGTGCCAGCCTGTCCTCTCCTGCATTTAAGGAACAGATGCCATTAGACAACGTATGAGGCAGCATCGGGATCACTCTGTCAACAAGATATACACTTGTCCCTCTTTCCTTTGCTTCCCAGTCCAGTGCCGAATTTTCCTGCACATAATTAGTCACGTCCGCAATATGCACGCCAAGGCGGTACATTCCTTTTTCCATCGTCAGCGATACTGCATCATCCAGATCCTTTGCATCTTCTCCGTCGATCGTGACCATCTGTACATTTCTCAGATCCAGTCTGCCTGCGCAGTCTGCTTCCGAAACCGGATTAGACACTCTCTGCGCCTGATCCAGCACACGCTTTTCAAACTCAGTCGGAATACCGAACGCCTTTACGATCGAAAGGATATCTACACCCGGATCATCACGATGCCCGAGTATTTCCACAATCCTCCCTTCCGGATTTCTGCGTTCCCCGCCGTAATCACTAATCTCACAGACTACCTTATGCCCATCTACTGCGCCTCCGATCGCACCTGCCGGGATGAAAATATCTGTCGGAATCTTCGTATCATCAGGAATCACAAATCCATAGCTTTTACTCTTTTCAAAGGTACCTACTACCTGTGTGATCTCATGTTCCAGTACAGAAACGATTTCCGCCTCCTGCCTTCTGCCCCTTGAAGGCGGCAGTGGCCTGAAGCTGACTTTGTCATGATGAAAGGCTGTATGCACATATTCCTCCGGAACATAATAATCTTCTTCCTGTCCTTCTACCTCAATGAAACCAAATCCCTTTTCATTGGCTATAAAACGTCCTTCCAGAATCGGATTTTCCGGTGCTTTATATTTCCCGCACTTGGTAATCTCGATCGCATGCTCTTTTAAGAGTTCTTCTAGCGCCTGCTTCAGCTGCGGTCTGTCCTCAGGCTCTACCTGCAAAAAAATCGCCAGTTCTTTTTCCTTCATAGGCACATAAAGTGCGTCGCGCACAAGATCGTATATAATCTTTTTTCTTTCTTCAAAACTTTTCTTTGCCATTCTATTCCTCACTACTTAAATACTGTCTGCAGAGACGAGATGCGCTCTGCGAATCTCGCTCTGATTAGCGGTCGTCAAATGCACCGCATAAATGCGTGCATTTTCCTCGTCGCCATAACAAATAAAGTGTGCGCCAGCCGCACACTTTCGCGCTCGAGCGGATGCGAAGCATAATTTTCCATTCCGCGAGGTGCGCATCTATGCAAGCTTGCTTGCTTTTGCTGTATAGGGGATTCCAAAGGAATTTCCTATACAGTAAAAAAGCACTCTTGAAAAAGAGTGCTTTTTTAATCATAAACCTTTAAAATTTGTTTATATTCAATACAGCTGCCAAAACCATGAATAATACTGCCATCACACGTGTGATCTTCACAAGCGCACCTTCCATGGAACGACCTTTATTCTTACCCCAATAGCTTTCAGCAGCACCGCTGATAGCTCCAAGACCTGCACTCTTACCTTCCTGCATTAACACTATAATTGTTAAACCGATACAATCGATGATAAATAACACTGTTAAAATAATTCTGATAACGCTCATTTATAAACCTCCTACTGTCACAAACATTATTATTCTAGCATACCTATCATCAAATTACAAGCCTTTTCTTTTAATTTCAATATATAAAATCAAAACAAGTTCAGAATACTAAATTTGGAATACCGCCATACTCTGTTCCATTGTATGAGAAATATTCTTTAGGCTGTCTGCTTCTTCCGACAACTGATCTGATATTGCCTTTACTTCCGTTACAGAAGCAGATGTTTCCTCTGTGGAAGCTGCATTTTCCTGTGCGATTGCTGACAGATTCTGTACAATATCGATCACACCGCTTCTCTCATGATCAAGCTGTTTTGTTTTCTCATCGATTGCTGACATACCGGCTATAGACTGCTCCACATTTTTCTGTATCTCATCAAATGCCTGTTTTGTATTATCTACGTGCTCGCTCTGCTTTTTAAAGATTTCCTTTACATCGTCCATAATGGAAACTGCTTTCTGGGAATCTTCCATCAGAACACGAATGATCTCACTGATCTCTTTTGCGGATTCATTTGACTGCTCTGCCAGCTTCTGGATCTGTGCTGCTACAACGGCAAAGCCGCGTCCCTGCTCACCGGCTCTTGCTGCTTCTATCGATGCATTTAAAGAAAGCAGGTTTGTCTCTTCCGCAATCTCCGTGATCATACTTGCCGCCTCATGGATCTTGCTTGCAGATGCATTTGTCGTATCTGTCTGTTCTGCGATCACATGAATATACTGCATTGCCTGACCATTTACCTGTTCCAGCTGCTCAAGTGCCTCTGTCGCACCCTGCCCGGACTGCTGCATGCGCGTTGCATATTTCATCAGATCATCTACCTGATTCGCAGTCTGCTCTACCATATCTCCCATATTGACAACTTTTTCTGTTGCAAGCTGTGTATCTCCTGCCTGAGAAGACGCGCCGTCTGCGATTTCTCCTACTGCACTGTCAAGCTGCTGCATCGTTGTGGCAGTCTCGGAAGCACTATCATGCACATGATCGGAAGCCTCAAGAAGGAGACCGCTCTGTTCACGTACCTCTCTGACTACGTCCGCAACCTCTGTCCGCAAATACTCCAGTGCGCGGCTCATTGCCCCGATCTCATCTTTTCTGGCAAACAGCTTCTGTCCCGTCTCATGATCAGAAAAATTCATAGAAGACAATCTGTTTGCAAATTTTGTCATTCTGACGATTGGTTTTACGATCACACCGGAGAAAATAACACCAATGATCAGACCGATCATAACCGTTCCGACCAGAGACACAGTTCCCATTCTGTTCATTTTTGTAACCGGTGCCAGTACTTCGCTTTCATTGGCAGAAACAATCAGCATAAACTTCTGATATGTACTGACATAAAGTGCTACATACTTGACCTGTCCTTTATAATCATAAATCCTGACACCACTCTTTACTTCTTTCCCATCCTTGACATCCTGTACTGCCTGCTTGACTACTTCATTCTCTACAGACTTTCCAATCTTGCCACCATCCGGATGATATACCATGGTACCGTTTTCATCTACCACATAAACATAGCAAGACTCAACACCCTTAATGCCAACCCCATCCAGCTTTTGAGACAGAGCATCTGCCTTTAAAACATAGGTTGCGTCTCCGTCTGCCTTTTTAACTTCTCCGTCCAGGATACCTCCATATGCCATAGCCAGATCTTCAATATAGTTTTGAGACAACTTGGTTAATTCTCTTTTCGCTGTCGGTGCATAGCTCAAAATCAAAAGTATCCCCGTCGCCAGTGTAACAATAAAGAAAGAGAAAACCAGTCTTACCTTAATAGAATTCTGTGCTTTTACTTTTTGATCCATATTAACCACCCCTACTTAATTGTTTTGTAAAATTTATTTTACCATTCCCGTTTTTCCACTTCAACCATCCCGACCGATTTTTCTGTTTTTTTATACAAAAATGGTCTGTTCTCATGCGTTTTCGGTCATTTTTGCCGTAATCTGTTGTTTCTTTTCATCCTTTTTCCATATATCCAAACAGATTCTGCCGCAGTTACGATCTGCAGACAGAACCTGTCTTTTGTCTGTTTATTATATTTCCTGTTCCAGTTACTTTTATCTCTTGATCAATAAAGATTTTCCTGTCATTTCAGCCGGTTTTGTCATACCCATTGTCTCAATCAGAGTTGGTACGATATCAGCCAGACATCCGCCTTCTTTTAACGTATAAGCCGGATCATAGTTTACTAAGATAAATGGTACCGGATTGGTTGTATGGGCTGTGAACGGTGCACCTGTTTCATAGTCTACAAGCTGTTCGCAGTTACCATGGTCTGCGCAGATAAACATAGTTCCGTTGACACTCAGAAGCGCATCTACAGCTTTTCCTACACATTCATCCACAGTCTCTACCGCTTTGATTGCTGCTGCTTCCACACCGGTATGTCCTACCATATCCGGATTGGCAAAGTTGATGATGATCACATCATATTTTTCAGATTTGATTGCTGCGCACAGCTTGTCGCATACTTCGTAAGCACTCATTTCCGGCTTCAGATCGTACGTTGCAACATCTTTAGGAGAATTGACTAAAATTCTGTCCTCTCCCTTATTCGGCTCTTCTACTCCACCGTTAAAGAAGAATGTTACATGCGCATATTTTTCTGTCTCAGCAATTCTTGCCTGTGTCATATCGTTTGCAGCAAGCCATTCGCCGAATGTGTTTGTCACTGCAATCTTATGGAATGCAACATCTTTATTCGGGATCGTTGGGTCATAATCTGAGAAGCAGACATAAGTCACATCCAGACGTTTTCCTCTTTCAAAGCCCTTGAAGTCGTCATCACAGAAGGCATGTGTAATCTCTCTTGCACGGTCAGGTCTGAAGTTGATGAATACAATGCTGTCTTTATCCTGAATGGTTGCTACCGGCTTACCATCTTCTACTACTACAGTCGGTTTTACAAATTCATCTGTCTCATCTCTGTCATAAGATGCCTGGATACCTGTCGTTGCGCTTTCTGCTGTCAGACCCTCGCCCTTTGTCAGAGCCTTGTAAGCCAGCTCTACTCTGTCATAGTTGTTATCTCTGTCCATAGCGTAGTAACGACCACATACAGATGCAACCTTACCGACGCCAAGCTTCTTCATTTCCTCTTCAAGCTGTTCTACATAGCCTTTTCCTGATGCAGGCGGTGTATCACGTCCGTCTAAAAAGCAATGTACATAAACTTTTTTCAGATCAAATTTCTTTGCCATTTCCAGTACACCGTATAAGTGTGTAATGTGGCTGTGTACACCACCATCGGATACCAGTCCGTAAATATGCAGCGCACTGTCATTTGCCTTGCAGTTTTCCATTGCTTTTACAAGCGCCGGATTTTCAAAAAATGTACCGTCCTGAATCTCCTTTGTGATTCTTGTCAGTTCCTGATATACGATACGTCCTGCTCCCATGTTCAGATGTCCGACTTCTGAATTACCCATCTGACCTTCCGGCAGACCAACTGCCATTCCGGATGCATTACCTTTTACAAACGGATATTCCTTCATCAGCTTGTCCATAACCGGTGTGTTTGCCTCAGCTACCGCATTATGGTCTTTTCTGTCATTTAAACCGTATCCGTCTAAGATCATCAATACTGTTGTCTTTTTACTCATGATTTATCTCCTTTTTCTTTCTTTTTTCATTTCCGTCTCGCGAAATTAGTATACACGTTCCACGGCCGTTTTTCAAGATAACAGAACGAAAAAGGCAGGATATACACCCGTATACCCTGTCTTCTTCCATTTCTCATTAATCTGTCGTTACAGAATTATCGTATTTCTGGATATAAACATAAATATCGTTCTGTTCATCCAGCTTTGTAGAATTTCTCTTCTTTCCGCCAATGGAAACTCTGTTGGCTTTTACATAGAAGTAATAATCCTTATATGTTTTTAAGTTCTTTACAGTGTAAGCAGCTTTCTTTGTTGTGGCAACTTTTTTGAATTTTCCGCCTTCTTTTGTAGCTCTGTATACTGTATAGTTCTTGGCACCAGGTACCTTTGTCCAGCTCAGTTTCACTGCATTGTTGGAAACCTTGGCTGCAGATACATTTGCCTGCGGGATCGCATAAGCCAGATCAGACCATGCACCATACTGTTTCTCGCCGTTCATAAACGTATAAGTGCGGACACGATACTGGAACGGCGTATTCTTTACTGACTTCAGAATGAATGTCTTGGATTTTGCACGTCTACCGTAAATGTTGTATGTCTTTACCAGTTTGTTATCTGCTTTGTAGATCTCGATCTGATAACCATTTTCATATTTTGCTGTGTTGTTCCACTGCAATGTTACGATGTTGGACTTTACATCCCATGATGCAAGCTTCAGTCCCTTTACTGCAGGTGCTGTTGTCAGCACACGCGGATTTTCTACGCAGTTTTCAGATGCATAGAAGCTTGTTGTTACCTGTCTGATCGGATAAACTGCCAGATAGTATGCAGAATCTGCAGAAAGTCCTGTCAGTTTTACGGATGTTGTCTTAACAACCTGAATATCTTTTGCTGTTGCCTGTGTAGCGCCAAAGCGGATCAGATATCCTGTTGCGCCTGTGCTTGCTGCCCATGAAACAGTTGCAGATGCATTATCTGCCGCAACCTGTGTCATTGTTGCAGGTGCTTTCGGTGCTGTTGCAACCGTTGCTACGACTGCTTCACTGTACTTTGTACCGTCAAAAGCTCTGACTTTTACATAGTATGTATTTCCTGCTGCCCAGTTTGCACCGGCTACATTGATAAAAGTATCTTTACCGCCATTGCCTGTCATCGCTTCTCCCGTATATGTCTTATTATCGGATGAATAAGAATATACATAAGCGGTTGCGCCCGGTACTGCAGACCAGGAAACTCTTACTGCTGTTTCTGTGGAAATTGTCTGTTTTGCATCTTTCGGTGCTGCCAGGACTGTCACTGCCGCATCAGCCTTTACTGATGGAAGCAGCATCAGCGACATTGCAAGAACAGCCGCAAATGCCACCATAGCCTTCTTGATTTTGATCATTTTGTTCATCTAAAATCCCTCCTTGTCTATTTGAACATTACATCCTGTCCATGTCTTTATTTTACTCTAAAATGGCAAATATAAAAAGAGAATTTCGTCGAAAGATTCTTAATCTTTTCTTAAGCGACCGCCACAATGCACATCTCCGCAGAGCGTTTTTGCGCAATAGGAACGAAGTTTCATACTATACAAGAAAAGCTATCCGACCTGCACATTGCAGATCAGATAGCCTTTCAGCATTTGCATTATTCCAGTTGCTTAAACATCTTATGAGCAGATGGGATTAAGCGTTTACGATCTTGCCGAAATCCGGCTTTAATGCAGCACCACCGATCAAACCACCATCGATATCATCTTTGGAAAGAAGCTCAGCAGCGTTGCCTGCATTCATAGATCCGCCATACTGGATACGAACAGCTTCTGCTGTATCTGTATCGTACATTTCAGCGATAACCTCACGGATCATCTTACATACTTCCTGTGCCTGATCAGCAGTAGCTGTTTCGCCTGTACCGATAGCCCAGATCGGTTCGTAAGCGATAACCAGTTCTTTTACCTGATCTGCTGTTACGTCTGTCAGATCCCATTTGATCTGTCTTGCGATCCACTCTTTGTATGTGCCTGCTTTACGAAGTGCAAGAGACTCACCACAGCAAAGGATTGGTTTCAGACCTGCTGCGAAAGCTTTCTTTACTTTCTGGTTGATCAGGATATCGTTCTCGCCGAAGATATCTCTTCTCTCAGAGTGACCGATGATGATGTATTCAACACCCGCATCTTTTAACATAGGAGCAGAGATTTCTCCTGTGAAAGCACCCTTGTCTTCGATATAGAAGTTCTCAGCACCAAGCTTTACGTTTGAACCTTTGATAGCTTCTGCTACAGGTACGATATCGATTGCAGGTACACAGTAAACAACATCTACTGCATCATTTACTACGAGATCCTTTAATGTGTTAACTAATTCTACTGCCTGACTTGGAGTCATGTTCATTTTCCAGTTGCCGGCGATAATTCTTCTTCTTGCCATTTTAAATGTCTCCTTCATTTATTCTATATAGATTTATAAATATATATCTATGTGTATCTGATTCACACGGTCTGCTCCGCTTCGCTCCCGCAGTCCTACGTCTTTCGCAGCATTTGCACTTCGTGCATGCTGCTCAGCCGTTACGTTCGTCGCATACATGGTATCGTGCAAGCAAGCTTGCCAGATACCATGTCCGCTCCTCACTGTGAATCGCTCTATTTGTCATCTGCAGCGTATACGCCCGGAAGCTCTTTACCCTCTAAGAATTCCAGAGAAGCTCCACCACCTGTTGAGATGTGGCTCATCTTATCTGCAAAGCCTAACTGATTTACTGCTGCTGCGGAATCACCACCACCGATGATTGTTGTAGCATCTGTTTCAGCCAATGCCTTAGCAACTGCGATTGTACCTTTTGCAAGTGTTGGGTTTTCGAATACGCCCATCGGTCCGTTCCAAACAACTGTCTTAGCAGATTTTACTGCATCCGCATAAATCTCTGCTGTCTTTGTACCGATATCAAGACCTTCCATATCGGCAGGGATCTTGTCAGCATCTACAACCTGAACTTCGATCTCAGCATCGATTGGATTAGGGAATTCTTTTGCTACTGTTGTATCGATAGGAAGAAGGAGCTTCTTACCAGCCTTCTCAGCCTTCTCCATCATTTCCTTACAGTACTCGATCTTCTCATCATCTACTAATGACTTACCGATTTCATATCCTTTTGCTTTTAAGAATGTGAATGCCATACCACCACCGATGATCAGTGTATCGCACTTCTCGATCAGGTTGTTGATAACGTTCAGCTTATCTGCAACCTTAGCACCACCGAGGATTGCTACGAATGGTCTTACAGGGTTTTCTACTGCGTTGCCAAGGAAGTCGATTTCCTTCTGCATCAGGTAACCAACTGCATTTACGCCACCTTTTTCAGAGATATACTTTGTAACAACTGCTACAGAAGCGTGTGCTCTGTGTGCAGAACCGAATGCATCACATACATAGATGTCAGCAAGATCAGCAAGCTCTTTTGCGAATGCTTCGCCGGCTTCCTGTGGCTTTGTTTCTTCTTTTCCACGGAAACGTGTATTCTGCAGAAGAACTACATCGCCGTCTTTCATAGCTGCTACTGCATCTGTAGCTGCCTGTCCTGTTACATTGTAATCTGCTACGAATGTAACTTTCTTGCCAAGCTTTTCAGATAATCTTTCAGCAACCGGTGCTAAAGATTCGCCTTCGTTAGGACCGTTCTTTACTTTGCCAAGGTGAGAGCAAAGAATAACCTTTGCGCCATCGTTGATCAGTTTGTTGATTGTAGGAAGAGCTGCTACGATACGTGTCTCATCTGTGATCTTTCCATCTTTTAAAGGTACATTGAAGTCGCATCTTACGAGTACTCTTTTTCCTTTTGCGTTAATGTCATCGACTGTTTTCTTGTTTAATGCCATTTTAAATTG
>HF995192.1 GCA_000432915.1 Firmicutes bacterium CAG:194 | reverse complement strand
GTAGCTCAGTTGGGAGAGCACCTGCCTTGCAAGCAGGGGGTCAAGAGTTCGAATCTCTCCGTCTCCATCCAAGCATATTTTACAAGCGTGAGTATTTCGGATGCTTGCATACAGAAATACGAATGCGCAGTAAAATTTATTTGGATCGACCTAAGAACGAGCGATGAAATCGCGAGTGCGTAGTCGATACAAAATGCTTGAATACAAAGGTCGGATCAAAAATCATCCGGCGGTCGTACCTTGAAAACCGAATACAGAAATTAATCTTAAAAATATCAGAAATGATAACAAGACATCGAAAAGAAAAACAGTCATAGTAACATATGACGAATCTTAACAAACTCAAAACTCATAAGAGAAGATTTCAAACGCTAATGAAATCGAGCGAGACTAAAAAGGTTAAGCTGATAAGAGCGCAGGGTGGATGCCTTGGCACTAAGAGCCGACGAAAGACGTGATAAGCTGCGAAAAGCTGTGGGGAGGAGCAAATATCCCTTGATCCACAGATATCTGAATGGGGAAACCCGGCTGAGGAAACCTCAGTCACCGTTAACTGAATCCATAGGTTAACGGAGGGAACCCGGTGAACTGAAACATCTAAGTAGCCGGAGGAAGAGAAAGAAACATCGATTTTGTGAGTAGCGGCGAGCGAAAGCGAAAGAGCCCAAACCGGGTTGCG
>HF995191.1 GCA_000432915.1 Firmicutes bacterium CAG:194 | reverse complement strand
TATATATAATTATTATATAGTACATATAACTGTATGGAGCATATCCATGATCCATTTTCCGCTCTCGCTCAGATCTTCTCTGGTAAAACCGGAGGTTTTCCGGCAGGAAGAAGCGATCAATGCCGAAGTCTCCTCTTTATTACAGAAGCTCCATACCGCATAACTGATGCCGTGCTGATCCATCGTATCGATCCAGCTCTGCGCCTGCCCAAGATCATTCCCACCGTTTCCGCTTGCATCACACAGACCGTATTCGCTGACAAATACAGGCGTTCCGGCTTCTACCGCATTTACCATTTTACTGCGCAGATCTTCTTTGTGCGTTGCTGCGTAGAAGTGAAGTGTATACATAATATTGTCATAGCCTGTGATCGGATCATTTTGCGGCTTTTCAATTTCCTGGCTCCAAGTTGGTGTGCCAACCAGTATTACCGCTTCCGGAGCATTTTCACGTATCACAGGGATCACCTCATTGGCATACGTCTTGATATCCTCCCAGCTGCAGCCGCTGTTTGGCTCATTACAGATCTCATACAGCACATGCTTTTCGCCTTTCAGCTTCTCTGTCATTTCTTTAAAAAATTGCAGGGCTTCCGCCTTATGGGTCAAAGGATTGCTGTCATGCAGAATATGCCAGTCCACGATCACATACATATCTGCCTGCTTTGCATATTCGACACCGTCTGTCACAAGTGCCTTCAGCTTTTCCTTTTCTCCATCTGTACAATACCCACCGTTCTCATCCGTATACATGGCGATCCGGAACAGGTTCGCACCCCAGTCTTCGCTAAGCTGCGTCACCGCATCCTGATTTACAAAGTCGGGAAACCATGCAATACCGTGTGTGCTGATCCCCCGAAGCTGCACCGCCTGTCCTTTTTCATCTACAAGCTGTGTGCCTTTCACAGACAATGCCCCATTTTGAGACGGCCGCGCCAGAATATAATCGCCGTTTTTCATGCTTTTCTGCTCTGCCGCTGCATCCTTTTCATTTACTTCAGGCGCTGCATCTGTACTGCTCTGTGTATCTGCATCATGCTCTGTACCTCTGTTTTCTGTCTCCTTATCTGCCTCAGCATTCCTCAGATCATCTGCGCCGTCTGCTGCCTGTTTACCCACAGTTTCATTCTCCTGCATCTGTACTGTTTCCTGCTCTACCGCCTGCTGCGCTTCCTTCTTTCCACACGCAGTAAGCCCCAGGCAACATATACATATGCCTGCTGCCACTACAGTTTTCTTAAATCCCTCATATAATTGTCTCATGCTAATCCTTCTCATCCGGCGCAAACAGACCTTCCCATCTCATCTACGATCTCTTCCTCCGGAAGATTTGTGTAAGTTCTTCACTGATGGGAGATTTCGAGTTTCTTTCCGCCTGCATTTTCGCCTTATGCCTTTCTTTGCTTTTCTATAGGCATCAAATTCGTGCCTTTTGCCCCTAACATCATTATATCATTTGAAAAAGAAACCTGCATCAGAATATTTTCTTTACCATAGATCTCGGAATCAATGCTGCAATCACCCCAAATACAGGGATACATACAAGCATCGGCCAGATCACATAATGGCTGGTAAACATGATCATACCACCGGCAATCGCATATACAACGTAGTAATTCAGTAGCTGCCCTACCGTCAGTACAAGTACAAATGCAAGTCCCATTCTCAGCATTCCTTCAAAGGAAAGCATGGAAGCGATCTGCTTTTTTGTCATACCGACAGACCATAAGATTTTCAGTTCCTGTTTCCGTTCATGGATCGAGGTGTAAGTCAGATTGATAAAATTCAAAATGCCGATCAGCGCCAGAATCGCACTCAACGCACCTCCTACGATCAGAAACATGTTTACCATATCTTTAAATTCCTGCAGATACATTTTTCTGGATTTAAAATCCAACTTTTGATTTGTCACATTACAATACTGTTCTACATATGCCTCATCTGCCTCAAGATACTCCTTCTCCACATTGATCATGAATTGCAAAGCGCCCTTCGCCTGTGGCACAACCTTCAGATATTCCGCAGCGGGTATTGTTATATAGATGTCCATTCCATGGCTGTGCATTGGTCCCATGACATATGGCACATCTCCGATTCCAATGACCTCATATTCCTTTGTGCTGCCATCCGGCAGCTGAACCGGTATTTTCTCTCCTACCTGATACAGCGCCAGATCCGCATCGTTGCCGTCACTATCCAACATAGAAGATACAATGGCATAATCGCCGGAGCAAAAAGTATTCCAGTCGACCTTATCCGTTTCCAGTTCCAGTGCATGGAAGATCAGCTCATCCACACCATACAAATGAGAGCTGATCTCTTTCCGGTCGTAAACACACGAATCCCACCACTCTTTTTCATCCGGGCTTTGCACATACCAGTCAGTATGTTCCTCATATATTTTTTTCATCCTTTCCCATGCATCGCCTTCCAGCTTCTGCTCCGATTCCTCCATATAGATTGCACCGGATTCTGTAACACCATCCATTGCTCTGAGTGCTTCCATATCCTGTGCAGATACTCCCTCCAGATTTTTGTCAATAGCACTGAGATTATATAACGTGGCATCTGCAATGGAAAAATCACTGCCCGCAAACATGGAAATATATTTATCTTCATCAAAGCAGGAAACGATCGATACTGTAACATTGATCATCAGAACGCTGAGTACCATGGATAATAGCACCGCTGTCGTTCTCTTCTTATTTCTTTTCAGATTTTCCCATGCCATGGAAAACGGCGTTACCCCCTTTGCCTTTTTATGCTTTGACAGCTTTTCTACCGGACAGTCACTGAACTTTACAGCCTCTACCGGAGATATTTTCCGAATGATCCTGCAGGGCTTTGCGCAACTGATCCTGACTGTAATCCACGCAAATACAGCACAGGCAAGAAACACAAATCCATTCGGATAAACCTTGCATGCATCTGTCAACATATTATTTGCAATCAGAGGCACTACAAAATATGATATCAGATAGCCCAGAAGCATGCCTACCGGGATCGCGATCACACTTAAAAACAATGCCTGCCTTAAAACCATTTTTTTCAACTGCCTGTTCGTCATTCCGATCGTTTTCAACAGACCATAATAATGAATATCGGACGTGATCGCGATCAGGAAAATGTTATAAATGATCAGATACCCCGCCAAAATGATCATGATCAATATAACTGCAACGATCAGAACGGTTGTTGCATCCAGCTCACTTGTCGTATATGCCCAGTTAATGCCATCCTTTATTTCATCGCCGAAACCGAGTCTTTCTTTAAGCGCCTCCATTTTTCCTGTAATATTGAAGGAAGAACTGAAATTAAAATCAGGATTGATGGAGCCTGCATAGGAATTTGCACTCAAATGTCTGTTATAATCCTCCCTATTCTTCCAGACAGGCGCAAAACTTTCCTGAAATTCTTTTGAAAAATAAATTTCATTTGTCATAGTCAACGCCGGTTTTTCCCAAATCCCGCAGACTTTAAAATCTCCTTCATAGGTATCAAATCCATTGGTCAGCTGCAGATGCAGGGTCTGTCCAAGCTCATGCGGAACGCCAAACGCATCCAGAACCGCGGTACAGGTTGCCACTTCCTCGTATTTTTGAGGCAGCGTTCCTGTCTCCGGATAAGAATAGCTCTGCTTTGCGCAAAGAGGCTCCGTGTATCTGACCTCCGTATAGTCTTCAGATAATTCTTCATTTATTACTTCACCAAGTATGATATTATAGGACAGATCGTAGATTTTTGTATCTGTTTTCAGCTTATCATACTCTTCCTGTGTCAGATACTTGAAACCTGCATGTGTATATGTACCGACCTGATAACAGGTTGCAGTTTCAAGCGATTTGATCATACTGCTTGCCACCGTAAACAAAGTGCTGAGCATGACCGTTGTCAAAATGATTGCTGCCAGCAGGATACTGTTTCTCTTTTTATTTGCCAGTATGCTCTTTTTACTGATATTCGCAATACATCTTCCGTTTTGCACCTTACGCATGGATCTGCCCCCCTCCCGCTAAAATGCGTCCATCCTCAATACGGATGATACGGTCAGCCATCTGCGCGATCTCCTCGTTATGTGTAATCATAACGATCGTCTGTTTAAATTTCCGCCCAGTTACCTTAAGCAAACCCAATACATCCTGACTTGTCTTGGAATCCAGATTTCCGGTCGGCTCATCTGCCAGGATAATAGACGGTTTTGTGGCAAGTGCTCTCGCGATCGCCACCCTCTGCTGCTGCCCGCCGGAGAGCTGATTCGGCAGACTGTTTTTCTTTTCGGTAAGACCCAGTACTTCAATTATCTGCTCTATAAATGCCTCATCCACTCTGCTGCCGTCTAACTGGATCGGCAGCACAATATTCTCATACACATTCAGCACCGGAACAAGATTATATGCCTGAAACACAAAACCGATCTTTCTTCTTCTGAAAATAGTCAGTTCTTCTTCTTTCAGGTCAAAGATCTTTTTCCCATCTACCAGCACAGTACCTGCTGTAGGGCGGTCAAGTCCTCCCAGCATATGCAGGAGTGTGGACTTTCCGCTGCCGGATGTACCGACGATTGCTACAAATTCACCCTGCTCTACCGACAGATCCACGCCATCCAATGCTTTCACACATACCATATTCTGGTCATAATATTTCCTCAGATTTTCTGTTCTTAAAATTTCCATTTTACTTTCCTTTCCATTGTAGTTTAGCAATTAACTATAACCTGCCATACAGGTTATTTGGTCGTACATTTGCTACGCAAATATACAGCAATTAAAAATGCTGCGTATTTTTACAATACCCAGCATATCGCATTGTTCTTTCCAGATTCTTTCTCAAATCTTACAATGTTGCAATATTTTGAACCACAATTCTTGCAAAATCTGCTTCGCAGATAAATTGATATCGCTATAATCTGCTTCGCGGGTTATTTAGCCGTACATTTGCTAAACAAATATATGACAAGAAATGCATGACATTATCTTGGAAAACATATATCAAATGTAGAACCCTTTAAGACTTCTGACTTGACCTTTATGTATCCTCCGTTATGTTCCACGATTTCACGCGCCAGATACAAGCCAACACCTATCCCTTCTTTGTCATGCACCGTTTTTCCTCTGTAAAACCGCCCAAACAATAACGGAATTTCTTCTTCCGCAATGCCCACACCCTGATCTGTGATCCGTATTCCCGAAAAGAATTCATAGGAAAACTCTTCCACAGAAATCACCGTGCCTGCATCTGAATACTTGATCGCATTGTCCAGAATGTTGTAAACTGCTTCCACTACCCACTTTTCGTCGATGTTTGCCTGATAGCTGCCACCCTCTTTTACATGGATCGTTATCTCCTTTGCGCAGGCTTTAGGGAGCGCCTGCTCCACTGCTTTTTGGATGATCACCTGATAAGCAGTTACCTTCTGCTCATATTGAAAGATCCCGGTCTCAAGCCGCGACATTTTCACAAGTGCACCAATCAGGCTTTCCAGCTTTTTCCCCTGCGCATATATTTCGCCGGCATATTCCTTTTCCATCTCTGTCTCCGCTGCCTCTGTCAATAGTTCCGCATACATCAGTATATTGGTAAGCGGTGTTTTTGTCTGGTGCGAAATATTGGTGATGAGCTCCTTTATGTTATTCTTTTCTTCACAAATCTTTTTTTCAGACATCGAAGCCGAGGTCAGATAACGCATCAGCTTTGTCTGCAATTTTGAAAGTTCACTTTCATCAAAGCAGTTTTCCTCAAAAGTGCCTGCGATCGCATCATCCAGCATCTGATTTAAAATTTCATATTCGTTTCTTCTATATTTCATGTTTTCACCTATGCTGCCATCACAAATATCTGCTATCCGGCAGATACGCCGCTATCCTTTAAAAACATATCCAATACCGTATATAGTATGGATCAGCCGCTCACCGGGGCTTTCTATTTTATCCCGCAGTCTTTTTACAGTGACAGATAATGCATTTTCATCTACATACTGCTGATTCTGCCATACATGGTCGATCAGCTTTTCCCGGGGAAGCGTGATCCCTTCATTTTCCGTGAAATATTTCAATAAACGGATCTCTGTCTTACTTAATTCGATTTCCACACCGTTTTTCTGAAACAGTAAATTGCCGAAATCCAGAACCAGACCATGCTTTTCATATCTGTTTGCATATTCTGCCTGTCTGGCACCTGCTCTTGCCAGCAGATTGTTCACACGAAGCCTTAGCGTCATGAGTGAAAATGGTTTTGTAACATAATCATCTGCTCCCAGCGTCAGTCCCATCACCTCGTCAAGTTCCGTATCGTTCGCCGTCAGTATCAGGACAGGCACGTTAGATATCTTTCTGACTTGTTTCAGGTAGTCAAATCCGTTACCGTCCGGCAGATTAATATCCAGGATCACAAGATCCGCCTGCTCTATATGCTGAATCTCACCTAGTGTAAAAAACTGACGACACTCATATGCTTCATTTCCAAGCGTCAGCTCAATTCCGTGATTCAGTGCCACGTCATCTTCTATGATGTAGATTATCTTTTTGTCTCGTGCCATTTTGCTCTCCTGCAAGTTGTCATTACATTTCTCTATCAATCCGTAAACTCCATTTCTTAAATGACCATCTTATTACAGATTTACATGATTTTGAATACTTACATCATAGCATATTTTCAAATGTTTTTAACTTCTTTTCTGTGCTTTCACTGAATATCTACCGAAACCGGCTCCTCTCCCGGCTTAACCAAAAGCAATAACGACTGTATCTCATCCACATCTACCACGCGATCATAGCCTGTGATATGGTATGCATGTGTCGCATCCGTATAACCGACATTTCCACCATCTGCCAGATATGGAATACGAGTTCCATCCTTCAGGATAACCCCCTTCATTTCCGGAATGCAAGCTACTAGTTCGATACTAACAGCCACATATTTCAAGTAAAGATATACACAAAACTCCTTTGCGCGTATCTTTAGTCAACTGTTAGCCCAACAATTTTTTCTTGAATCTTTCTAAAAAATAAGTGTATTTCTTCCTGTTCTTTTGTATTCTCTCCACGCCTCTTCCTTTACCAATTTGGGATTTAATTATGATGATGCAAATGTATGTGACAAAAT
>HF995190.1 GCA_000432915.1 Firmicutes bacterium CAG:194 | reverse complement strand
AAATTATTACTATTCAATTTTCACCTCTCTTGGGTACATAAAGCACACTCAGCCCATGACTGACAGTATTAAGGCAGATCTGAAGCGTGTGATCACAACTGTCGAACAGGTCAAACAGGCATGTAATTCGATCATGGACGGTATTACTGTCGTACGTGAGCTTGCTTCCGAAAATACGCACGGTGCCAGCATCGTTGTAAACAGTCTGCACAAGCTGCAGGATAACAATGTCATGTTGCAGGACAGCACCAATTCTTCCAACGATATGACATCGGATATCCGTTCCCAGGTCAATCATGTTGCTGAAATGATCGAGCAGATGGTAGCTCTGACCGCTACCTCCGAAGAGCATGCACAGGTAAGCTCTGCGGATCTGGAAAATCTTGTTGCCACAACAAATACAATGGTGCAGCTTTCCGGTGAAATCGAACAGACCCTACAGAACTTTAAAGATGACTTTGCAATGGTAAAGAAAGAAACCGGAACGATTGAAAATATCTCCAACCAGACCAATCTTCTGGCACTGAACGCTTCTATCGAAGCTGCCAGAGCCGGTGACGCAGGACGTGGATTTGCTGTTGTCGCAGATCAGATCCGTTCCTTAAGCAATGAAACAAAAACTTCCTCCGGTCAGATCTGGCAGGCACTTAGCCATCTGGAAGAAACTTCCGACAAGATGACATCCGCTATGGAGGAAACCTTAAAGCTCATCCAGCTTACGCTTGATAAGGTCACACTTGCCGGTCATAACATCACGCAGATTGCTTCCGATGCAAAACAGCTTGGTGATAACATTCAGGTGATCGACACTGCCATGAAGGAGGTCGAAACCTCCAATCTGCATCTTGTCAACAATCTGGAGCAGGTTACGCATATTGTATCTGATATGACAGACCGCATTGCTGACTCTAATGAAATCAGCAGCCGTATGGTAAGTAAATACACAGAATCTGCCGAAAATATTGATTCTATTGAAAAAGTAATCGGAGCACTGATGTGCGAGCTCGGTATTGGTGGATTCATGGGAACAGAGGATATCCAGCCGGGTATGAAACTGGCCGTGTTCCTTGACGAGCATACAAGCTATCATGGTGAGATCATAGCGCAAAAAGATAATACCCTGACAGTTTCCCTTCCTGAATCCGTACAGTTATCAGATCCTGCTGAGTGTAAGCTGCAGGTAACAGTCGGTAATGTACTGTACTGCTGGAATCACGCAAAGCTTTCTCCATCCGCCGGAAAAGACAGCTCCGCTTATATGATCCAGATTGAATCCCGTCCTAAGATCAACAACCGCCGGAAATATCCCCGTATGGATCTGACGAACCGCTGCAGTATTACAATTGTCAGCGAAAATAAAGTCATCGAAGGCAAGCTGGATAACATCAGTGCCAACGGATTTGCTTTCCTGACACATGACGATTATTTTGCAAAGCATAAAGATATCACTGTTTCTGTCAAGATTCATGATTTCGACCTGCCAAAGCATGATGTCGTTGAAGGCCATACAATCCGATGTTCAGACAATGAAGGTCTCTACATCGTAGGCTGTCAGATGCCCGAGGACAACTTCTTTATCAGGGATTATGTAAAAGAACATTTGCAATAGACGTGAAAAATAGTGCCCCGCTCTACTTCCTTCATTTTTATATACTTTTTAGGTATATTTTACTAATTCAGCATAGAAAAAGATATCAAAAAACCCCGTAAAATCAAGATTTCTTGAAATTACGAGGTTTATACATTACTGCCGGTGGCGGGACTTGAACCCGCACGGGCGTACACCCAACAGATTTTGAGTCTGCATCGTCTGCCATTCCGACACACCGGCTTATCTTCGGCTGTATTCCAACAGCCGAAATATAGTTTAGCATATCTACGCTGGATTTTCAAGACCCATCTGAAAATCATAGCAATTCTGAGATTCCAGTCTTCTGATCATTAAAATCCAAGTTTTTTATAAATCGGGAAGCAATCAAAGGTTGCGAAGTAATCTTTTGGTTCTTCTGCCCGGCGGATAAGCTGTACACTGCCATCCTCTTTCAGCAGAAGCTCTGCTGATTTCAGCTTGCCGTTATAATTGTAACCCATTGCAAATCCATGTGCTCCGGTATCGTGGATCACCAGATAATCTCCCATATCGATCCTTGGCAGATTTCTGTCGATCGCGAACTTATCATTATTCTCACACAGAGAACCTGTGACATCATATACGTGATCACAAGGCTCATTCTCCTTGCCCAGTACCGTAATATGATGATATGCACCATACATAGCCGGACGCATCAGGTTGACCGCACAGGCATCTACTCCGATATATTCCTTATACGTATGCTTTTCATGAATCGCCTGTGTGACAAGTGCACCATACGGTCCCATCATAAAACGTCCCATTTCTGTATAGATTGCAACATCATCCATACCGGCTTTTCCCAATACCTCATCATATACCTTATGCACGCCTTCTCCGATCACGCGGATATCGTTTGGTTCTTTATCCGGTGTATACGGAATTCCAACACCGCCGGAAAGATTGATAAAGCAAATATGTGCACCTGTTTCTTTCTGCAGTTCTACTGCCAGTTCAAACAACTGCTTTGCCAGTATCGGATAATACTCATTTGTTACTGTGTTGCTGGCAAGGAATGCATGAATACCAAAGTTCTTAACACCCTTTTCCTTCAACATACGGAATCCTTCAAATAACTGATCCTTTGTGAAACCATATTTGGAATCACCCGGATTATCCATAATACCGTTGCTCATCTGAAAAATGCCGCCCGGATTAAATCTGCAGGAAATAGTTTCCGGCAGCTTACCAAGTGTTTCTTCCAGACATGCAATATGTGTAAAATCATCTAAGTTGATCGTTGCTCCCAGCTTTGAAGCATATGCAAACTCTGCAGGCGGTGTATCATTGGAAGAGAACATGATATCTTTTCCTTCACAGCCGATCGCATTTGCAAGCATAAGTTCTGTCATGGAAGAACAGTCACAGCCACAGCCGTATTCTCTCAGAATATCAATTAAAAATGGATTCGGCGTTGCTTTTACCGCAAAGTATTCTTTAAATCCCGGATTCCATGAAAATGCTTCCTTCACTGCTTTTGCATTTTCTCTGATCCCCTTCTCATCATAAATATGAAATGGTGTGGGATATGTTTTTGTGATCTCTTCGATCTGCTGTTTTGTTACAAAAGGTTTTTTATCCATTTTCTTCTCCTGACGTCTTTTTTATTTCTTTTATAACAGATGTGCACGCAGTTCCTCACCGCTCATTGGGCTGAGGTAAGCCGGTGCTACATCAAATACCGTCTTGCAGCCCTTCATGCCTTCCTGTTTCATTCTGTATACTGCTCTTGCATATGCAACCAGAACAGATGCTGTAAATTCCGGATTGGAATCCAGCTTCAGACTGTATTCGATAATGTGATTATGCTCCTTATTAAGACCTGTCTTGCCGCTACGGATCACAAATCCACCATGCGGGATACCACTGTGATCTCTCTTCAGTTCTTCTTCTGAAATAAAATGTACCGTTGTATCATAATCAGAAAAGTAGTTTGGCATTGTCTTGATATCATGCTCGATCTGTGCAAGATCAGCACCCTCTTCTGCTACAACAAAACACTCTCTTGTATGCTTCTGCCTGGTAGTAAGCTCAGGGTTACTTCCACTTCTGACAGCCTCTAATGCCGCATCTACAGGAATTGTGTACTGCTTACCATCTTTTACACCTTTTACACGACGGATGGCATCAGAATGTCCCTGACTGACACCTTTTCCCCAGAATGTATAATCTTTTCCTTCCGGCAAAATAGATGCTGCATATAAGCGGTTCAAAGAGAACATTCCCGGATCCCAGCCTACGGAGATCATTGCAACATGTCCGTTAGCCTTTGCTACCTCATCCACATCTGCAAAATGCTGCGGAATATTGGCATGTGTATCAAAACTATCAATTACATTAAAGTATTTTGCATATTCCGGTGTCTGCTTTGGCAGATCCGTTGCACTTCCGCCGCAAAGCATCAACACATCGATCTTATCCTGAAACTCTGCGATCTGATCTACTTTGTATACTGAAACACCCTCTGTCTGAATTTTCACCTGCTGCGGATCTCTTCTTGTGAAAACTGCAACAAGCTCCATATCCTGATTCTGACGAATTGCACACTCAATTCCTCTTCCTAAATTTCCATACCCTAAAATACCAATTCTGACTGCCATAATATCCTCCTAATTGACATGATTTGCAGCTAACTATACGGAAGCTGTCTGCTTCTGCTGGTCTATCACATTCGTCAGGCGGATCTCATTACGCAATGCCTCTTTCAAAACACTGACCAGATTTTTCTGTCCGGAATACAGACAGGTATCAGACTCCTGCCCACTGTAATCACCTGTCAGTACAAGCTTGGAATCCACGATCAGATGAATCTGCGCTTCTTTCCGATCCGAAAGATATGTTGTGATACCTTCTGATAACTCTACCTGTTCGTCCGTCAGGATCACTACTTTGATCTGACGCAACACAAGTTTTTGCAGTTCTTCCTTCCAGAAAACAAGCTCCGGTGCTGATAAAGACAGATAAATACGTTTCTCTGCCTTTTGCAGCATTGCATAGATCTTATCCTGAATATGCCGATAGCCTTCTATTGTGATATACCCTTCTGTTTCCTCTTCCACAGGAAGCAGATTGTTTCTCAGATAGCCCTCTGCCTCTTTTAGCAGACGCATTCTGTTCTCACAAAGTTCCTCCACGGGAGCAGCCAGATATTTATTTGCTGCCGCTTCCATTTTATAGGCTGCACCTTTTTCTACCAATCCTGCAAGTGCGCTGTACACATTTGATCTTGATATTCCCGTATCCTTCGCCACCTCATAACCGGTCAGCGGGCCGGTCTGATATAAACAGATATAAATCGTCGCTTCCTGTCTGGTGAGTCCAAATAACATTAATTTTTCGATCATATGTCCTTCGCCCCTTGGTTAGTAGTTCTGTACAGGAACACTATAACACAATATTGCTGTTTGTCAACCCTGCGGAGCCGATATTACTGATAAAATCTATCGATTCTCAATCTGCCAGTCAATCGGCGTCAAACCATTTTTCTCCAAAAATGCATTCGTCTGACTGAACGGCTTACTGCCAAAAAATCCTCTGTATGCAGATAACGGGCTCGGATGTGGTGCCTCCAGAATCAGATGCTTCGGATTGTTCAGCATTTCCTTTTTGCGCTGCGCCGGACTGCCCCAAAGAATAAATACGATCGGTCTGTCCTGTTCATTCAATACCCGGATCGCAGCATTGGTAAATTCTTCCCAGCCAATCCCTCTGTGTGAATTTGCCTGGTGCGCCCTGACCGTAAGTACTGTATTCAGCATCAGCACCCCTTGCTTTGCCCATTTCACCAGATATCCGTTATTAGGAATATAACAGCCGAGGTCGTCATGCAGTTCTTTGTAAATATTCACAAGAGAAGGTGGAATTTCCACATCCGGTTTTACAGAAAAGCAGAGACCATGCGCCTGTCCCACATTATGGTACGGATCCTGTCCCAGAATCACCACCTTGACGTCAGCAAGCGGTGTCAGTTCAAACGCACTGAACACTTCATTGGATGGCGGAAAGATCATATGAGTCGCATACTCTTCTTTTACTTTTTTATATAATTCTCTATAATATGGCTTTGCAAATTCCGGTGTAAGCGGTGCAAGCCAGTCATTACTGATCGCTGCCATTTTTCTATCTTCTTTCTCAGTAAAATCAAACATTATACTATAGTTCGCTTTTGCTATTGCATGATCCCGAATTTATAATCTGACCGGAACTCCACGATCTTTCAAGTATTGCTTAACCTGTCTGATCTCCAGTTCTTTAAAGTGGAATAAAGAAGCAGCCAGTGCTGCATCTGCCTTTCCATCGGTCAATGCATCATAAAAATGCTCCAGCTTTCCCGCTCCGCCGGAAGCGATCACAGGGATGGAAACATTTTCTGAGATCAATCTTGTCAGTTCAATATCGTATCCGGCTTTCGTACCGTCACAATCCATGCTGGTCAGAAGAATCTCTCCCGCGCCCAGCTTGTCTGCCTGCATTGCCCATTCAATGGCATCAATGCCCATATCGACACGGCCACCGTTTTTGAAAATATGATACCCATCCGGCGTTTTCTTCGCATCAATCGCTACAACAACACACTGACTGCCGAATTTTTCTGCCGCTTCCGAAATCAGATGCGGATTCATGATTGCTGCGGAATTCACTGAAACCTTGTCGGCTCCCTCTCTCAGGATTGCCTTAAAATCGTCCACTGTCCGGATGCCACCGCCTACCGTAAACGGAATAAACACCTGCTCCGCAACCTTGCGCACCATATCTGCCACTGTATTGCGGTGATCCGAAGATGCTGTGATATCCAAAAACACAAGTTCATCTGCTCCTGCAGCATCGTAAGCCGCTGCTACCGCCACCGGATCCCCTGCATCGATCAGATTCACAAAATTAATACCCTTTACCACTCTTCCATTATTAACATCCAGACATGGGATAATTCGTTTTGTATGCATATCAGTTATCCTCCCTGTTGATAGCCAGGAAATTCTGCAAGATCTTCCTGCCGACTGAGGAACTCTTCTCCGGATGGAACTGGCAGGCGAATACATTATCCTTCTCTACCGATGCATGGATCGTCACACCATATTCCGTCGTTGCTTTTACAATGTCTTCTTCCTCTGCCTGTAAATAATAGGAATGCACAAAATAAACGTATGCATTTTCACTTAGTCCCCGGAACAGTCTTCCTTCATTTGGAAACGAAAGGGAATTCCATCCAATATGCGGAATCTTCAATCCTTTGTCATGTGGAATTGCCACGATCTTTCCCTTTAATATACCCAGACCTTCTACACCCGGTGTTTCATCACTGCTTTCAAACAAAAGCTGCAGTCCCAGGCAAATGCCAAGAAACGGAATTTTCTTCTCCACGATCTGATGGATCACATCTACCAGTCCGTAGGCATCTAATTTTTCCATTGCATCCCCAAAAGCTCCAACCCCCGGCAATATTACTTTTTCTGCCTGCAATAAAATTTCGGGATCTCTGGTGATGACAACTTCTTCTCCAAGCGCAATAAGTGCATTTTCTACACTTCTGATATTACCTGCATCATAGTCGATTATTGCGATCATTCTATTTCCTCCTCCGGTAATATATCCTGCATTTGTGTCATATCTGCCGCATCACTGACACGATCTTCCTGAGTACCATCATTCGTACTGTCTTCTGCAGGTGTTGTAGTATCTGTAGCTTGTGCATCTCCTGTCACAGCAGTACTTCCTGCCTGCTGTGCATTACTGTTTTTATGGCTCAGGCTTCCTGTCAGTTCTTCCAGCCTTACAGTATAATCATAATCATCCAGTGCATTGATCTGCCTTACATCATCTTCCGTAAGCTGATAAGTATCATATAAGGTATTCAGTATCTGGTACTTCACTGCATCCGTCTCCGTTGTTGCATCATATTCTGTGATGGCATCTGCTTCCTGTTGCCAGAACAAATAACCTGACAGCAGACTGTCCAGTGCCTCCACAGGCATCTGCAAGGCTGTATAAGAAGTATATGCATCATATCTTTGCTGCATGGACGCTACCAGCCTTGCCTTTTCATACAATCTCTGATCTTTTTTGGAAAGTTTCTTTCCGGTCATTTCTTCAAAAGCAGTGCGATATTCTTTCTTATAAAATGCATTTCTTGCATCTGCAGCTGTCCACATGGACGGAATAATTTCTACAACGATCAGCAATAAAGCCAGAATAGAAAATGCCAAAATAAAGATACGAACAACCATCTTGATTGGAAGCTTTTTACCGTCTGCTTCCTTTTCCGTTCCTTCTTTTGGTATTGCCTTCTTTTCTTTTTTAGGCTTCTTATCCTTCTTCTTTTTCTTTCCCTTTTTGCCATCCGCACCTTCTGCGTCCAGTTCCTCTAAGATTCCCTGGTTGTCTGATGCATCCGTAACTTTCTTTTTCTTCTTCCCCTTCTTATCTTTTTTCTTCTTTTCCGGTTCCTGCTCTTCCTGTTTGTCCTCTTCTTCATCCTCCTCAAACAGTGCGCTTCCAAGTTTCTTCCAGAAACTTTCTTTCTTTTCTTTTTTACCTGCTGCTTCCGTTACCTGCTCTCCTACAGTTTCTTCCTGCTGTAAAAAGTCCTCAGCAGAGGTTCCTTCTTCTCCAAAGAGGTTCTGCAAAAGATTATGTACATCTCCATCTGCAACAGGTTCTGTTTCTTCCTCGCCTGCTTCTGTTGCTCCTTCTGCAGCCACTTCTGCATCAGACATATCGTCCGTAGCCTGTTCCAAACCTTCCTGTTTTTTCTTCTTTTTGCCAAAGAAAGAGAAAAGACCTTTCTTCTTTTTCGCAGACTTATCCCCGCTCTCGACTTCATCCTGATCTGACTGTTCCGAACCATCTTCTCCTGTCAGACCTGATAATAAGGTATCCTGTTCTCCCGGCAGATCCAACTCTTCATCCACCATCTCATGATTATCGGATTTCCGCAGCAATTCCTCTATTTCATTAACTGCATCATCTTCGTTCTTACTTTCTTTAGTATCTTCCTTTTCTCGGATATCCTGCAAAAAGCCCATGGCATCCGGATCTGACAGATCAATTTCCATTTCTTCCTGCGGTGGCAGCTTTTCTTCTGTTGCAGCAGGCTCTCTCTGATCCTCAGTATCCACTCCTGCCTGCACTTCATCTCCCGGACCTGACTCTTCTTCGTCATCCGGTTCCGCCTGTATTTCTTTCAGCAATGCAGACTGTTCATCACTCATATTGGAATCTTCTTTATTTTCTACAGATTCAGTCTCTGGTTCTGATTGCAGAATCTCTGCCGGCTCTTCTTCATTTCCCACAGGTTCAGGTTCGGTTTCTGCTACTGGTTCCGACTGCTGGCTCTCTGTTGTATCTTTCTGATCTTCCACAGACTCACTTTGTGGCGCTACCACCGGTTCTGAATCTACCACGTGTTCTGATTCTACCGCCGGTTCTGGTTCTGCCGCCGGTTCTGGTTCTCCCTGCATCTGGGCAAATAATGCTGCGATCTCATCCGGACTCATTTTATGATTATCGTCCGCCGGTGCTGCAATAGGCTCTTCCTTTGGCGCTTCTTCAACCGGCTCCGGCTCTGCTTCTACTTCTGGTTCTGCTGCTTCTGTCACTGGAATCTCTGCCGGCTTTTCCTCAGATCTGACCTCTGGCTCTTGTTCTGCCGCCGGTGCTGGTTCTGCCGTCGGTTTCGAATCCCCCTGCATCTGGGCAAATAATGCCGCAATCTCATCCGGGCTCATTTTATGATTATCGTCCGCCGGTGCTGCAACTTTCTCTTCCTTTGGCGCTTCTGCTACCGGTTCCTGTTCTGATACAGGTTCCAGCTGCTGGCTCTCTGTTGTATCTTCCTGATCTTCCACAGACTCACTTTGTGGCGCTACTACCGGTTCTGAATCTACCGCTGGTTCTGGTTCTGCCGCCGGTTCTGGTTCTGCCGCCGGTTCCGGATCTCCCTGCATCTGGGCAAATAATGCCGCGATCTCATCCGGGCTCATCTTATGATTATCGTCCGCCGGTACTGCATTTTTTTCTTCCTTCGTTATATCTGGTTGTGCAGTTTTTGCATCAGACTCTTTCTGTCCCATTGTTTCCTGCAGAAGTCCATCTAAATATTCTTCTGTTGTGCTCATAAAACCGCCTCCCCATCTTTCATATCTTTAAAAAACGAAACTGCCGATGCTTCTATCCCACATGATCTCTCTGCAATCTCATGATTAACCTGATGAAATGTATGATGAATGCGATACAAAGAAGACTTTTGATTGTAGTATACTGTTTTTTCAAAAGGCCAGCGGATAACAGACGGTAATGACATCCCTGCCCCTGCTTCTATCACGCACAGCTTCTTATTCACAGAACCCTGCAGCCATTTCATATACATCTGCCAGTTTCCAAGATATCCTTCTTCTCTGTAGCGTGTTGCTTCTAATGTGTTAAAAAACAGCGGAGCACCACATTTCGGGCATATGAGCTTTGCTATCTCTTCCCGGCAATCATTGACCAGATCTGTCAATACGCTTTCCTGCAACTCTGTTTCGGAAACATCCTGCATTTTCTGCCGCAGTTTTTCTGAGAATACCTGCATGATTGATTTCGCAATATACAATTCCTCCGTACAGCCATTTCTGCATTGCATACGCTGTACACTGCCACATGGATTCACACAGCGATCCATATCAAATCCCATTTGTGATAAATACGGATCTATTGTAAGCGATACAATATAGTAATCTTTTCCTTCCAGAAGCCTCCGTAAATGTGCATACGCATCCTTCCACATATCCGGTATTTCTGTTATTTGATTATAATAAAAAGCTTCCAAATAAGGCACAATATCTCTGTACTGCTCTTGTGTTGCAGCAAATTTTAGTAAAGCAGTAAACACCGGATGACTGTCTTCCACTGCATTATAAATAGCCTCATCTGTCAGAACCCATTCTTCTCCAAGTCCAACCAGTACACGATCTGCTTCCCGTACTGCATTCTTTATTTTTTCATAATATTGCATATTTATAAACTCCGCTTTTCTGATATTCAATGTCATAACAGAGCTAAGATACGCTCTGATTAAAGCTCTCCATAACAGAGACGAGATACGTTCTGCGAATCTCGCTCTGATTAGCGGCCGTCAAATGCACCGCATAAATGCGTGCATTTTCCTCGTCGCTATAACATAAAATAGGCTGGGAATTTTCCATCCCAGCCCCGTTACTAGTGTACCAAGCTATCAATTACCCTTACCAGATTTCCAATTTCCGGCTTGGAAAGCTGTGCATCCGCACCTAATGATTCACCCTTCTTCTTCATATCTTCATTCACCAGAGATGAGAAAATAATGACCGGAATGTTCTTTGTCGCATCATCACTTTTAATCAGTTTAGTCAATCTGTGACCATCCATGATCGGCATCTCAATATCTGTAATAACACATCTGACATGTTCATCCAGCGTGCCCTCTTCTTTACATTCACAGATCACATCCCATGCTTCCTGTCCGTTCTCCGTATGTATCAGGTTCTGATATCCTGCTTTCTTCAAGGAATCTACAATCAGTTTATTCAATAATGCCGAATCTTCTGCAATCAGGATTGGCACGTCATTTTTCTGTCTTACACCAAGTGCATCAACTTCTGCCGTTTTCAATCCTGTTTCCGGACTGATGTCCGTAATGATCTTTTCAAAATCCAAGATAATGATCAACTTGTCATTAATCTTTACAATTCCGGTTGAAATACCATCTTCTGAATTTGATACCGTTGTCCCTGGCTTTATGATTTCTGACCATGATACCCTATGGATACCGATTACCTGATCTACATGAAATGCAATATCAAGCTTATTAAAGTTCGTAATAATGAATAATCCCTTTTCCTCTGATTGTCCTCTCTGTAAACAATTCTTCAGATCAATCGCAGTAATCATCACATCACGCGGCATAAAAATACCTTCAATACTTGGATGTGCATTCGGTACAGGTGTTACCTTCTGATAAGGAATGATTTCCCTGATCTTTGCCACATTGATTCCATAGGAATTTCCATCCAAAATAAACTCTAAGATTTCTAATTCATTTGTTCCATTCTCTAATAAAATATTTGTATCCATTTTATCACCTCTCACGGACTTTGAAGCATTGCCTTGGCAATCATCAATATAGATAGATTATAACAAATATCGAATAAAATGTACACCTGATTTATTGAAATTATGCAACAAAAAAGGATTCCACTTGGAATCCTCATTTGAAGTCATATCTTCAAAACCGAATACTGAAATCTTTCTCTACATCTTCTGCAAACTCTTCTGACTATCTTTGATCTTTCATT
>HF995189.1 GCA_000432915.1 Firmicutes bacterium CAG:194 | reverse complement strand
AACCAAATGCCAGCTTCGCCGTCGCTTGGTTTCTTTCCTCGCTACAAATAAACACCCTTTGATACGCATACACGCATCTAAGGGTGCTCTCACACGGTTCCACCTTATTTTTTACTCTTTGCTTATAACGCAGCTACACGGTAACGCTTCGGCGACTGCCTTCTGCGCACAGCTCAGGAGTGGTCTTCATACAGGCTCTGCATAAGCAGCTTCCAGCATCTGCTGCTCTCTCTGAATACGTCCTCTGCACTACTCTCTCCATCATTGCTTTTCCATTTCAAATGCATTTTACCACGCAGGAAATGTTTTCACAATAGGCTTTTTTATCTTTTTTCTGTTATAATATAGAAAAATATGACAGAAGGAGATAAGACATGAAAAAATTTTTTAATGAATTCAAAGCATTCATCAGTCGTGGCAATGTCATGGACATGGCAGTCGGTATTATCATCGGCGGCGCATTCACCAGCATCGTATCTTCTCTGGTGGAAGATATCATCACACCGATCTTAGGACTTTTCGGAGGCATGAATTTCGACAAGCTGTCCTGGAACATCCTTGGAGAAGTTACCTTAAACTATGGTAAATTCCTGACAGCGATCATCAACTTCCTGATCATGGCATTTGTTGTATTTGTGATCGTCAAAGCGATCAACACCGCTTCCGCCAGACTTGCCGCTTTAGAAAAGAAGCCGGAAGAAGCCAAGACAACCAAGATCTGTCCGATGTGCAGAGCCGAAATTTCCATTGAAGCCTGTCGTTGTCCGCAGTGCACTTCTGTTTTAGATGAAACTGAAATGCAGAAACGCAGCGTTCAATAATTCCCTTCATAAATATAGAAAGCCTCAGTTCTGTTTATCTGTACTGAGGATTTTTATTTACAAAATCTATACAATCATGCTTCCCAGATCCTTTGAACCGGGATTCTGATCTCTGTGACAAATTTTTCAGGATCATCCGTCAGGCCATTATCGATCAGCGTGATCTCCCGCGAAAACCCGGTTGCTACCAGCTTATGTTCCTTCATATAGGCAATCAGCTTTTCATAGTGGATCGGTGCTTCCTTATGACTGCCACGGAACCGTATCATCACACAATCCATTTCCGGGAATTCTTCCGTCTCCCCTTCATAAGCATCTTCCTCATCCAGCAGCAAAAATACCCGTTCATAATCTGAAAAGCTGCCTTTTGCAAGGCTTTCCTCTGTGATCCCCACACCGACTTTTCCCAGAAAGACCAGTGTTTCCTTCTGGTTTTCTTCCAGCCTGCGGATCGAATACTCCAGATCCAGATAGGAGCTTAGCTGCAGCTTATCGCGAATCCAGGCAAGCCTTCCTGCCGGTATTTTATCTATTGTGATCTCTTCCAGTGTTGCCTGCAACGCTTCATTTAACCGTTCCAGACGGTGATCGATCTTACGCTCTGCAAGCTCCAGCTCCCGTTTCTTTTCCCGGATCATTTCTTTTTGCCAGAGCAGTTTTTCGCGCATCACATCCACATCCCTGTTCTGTAGGAAATCGGCAATCTGAGGCAGCGGCATATCCAGCACACGCAGATAACGGATCGTATTTAAAACCTCAAGCTGCCTTGCACTATAATACCGATAGCCTGTTTTTTTATCCACATATTCGGGTGTCAGAAGCCCCGCCTGCTCATAATGCCGCAGAGTTCCCATACTGACATGCAGCATTTTTGCCACTTCTCCGATTTTAAACAGTTTCGTTTCTTCCATAAATGACCTTCCTTTTCTTCAGCCAGATAAAGAACACAATACAGATGAGTGCAGATAAAAGAGACCCCACCGGCGCTGACATTCCCATCGGGAACAATGTGTCCGGGAACCATTTCGAGGTAAAATATGCCCCGGGAATACGCACCAGTACAATCGCAAGCACATTGTGGATAAACCCAATATAGGACAGTCCGTAAGCACAGAAATAACCGGTAAAGCAGAAATGGAACCCTGCCAGAAATGCATCCCAGATATAAGCACGCAGATATTGACTGCCCAGTACGATCACAACCGCATCTTTTGTGAAAAATCCCAGAATATATTCTGCCGCCACTTCTGTCACAAGCCCGATCAAAATGCCGTATACACTTGTTATCAGCATTGCCGTATACAAAGTCTTTGCCGCCCTGTCATGCTTGTCTGCACCAATATTCTGCGCCGCAAGTGCCGATACCGTTGCCAGCATGGAAGACGGTACAATAAATGCCGCACTGATAAATTTCTCAACAATACCGACCGCTGCCGCTGGATTTAAGCCGCGCTGGTTTGCAATGATCGTGATAACGATAAATGCCACCTGGATAAAGCCATCCTGCAACGCGACCGGAACGCCGATAGAAAGCAGCATTTTCATGACAGACACCTGCGGCTTGAAATCCTTCTTTGTCAAATGAACACCGATCTGCTTTTTGTGGATCGCTATAAGCGAGATCGCGACACTGATGGTCTGTGCCAGTGTCGTACCAAGTGCGGCTCCGACAGGTCCCATGGACATGACACCAATAAACAGATAGTCCAGTCCGATATTTGCCACGCACGCAACCGCAACAAAATACATCGGGCTTTTGGAATCTCCGAGCCCGCGGAAGATCGAGCTGATGATATTATAGGCTGTAATAAACGGAATCCCGATAAAGCAGACGAACAAATACTGTATTGTTCCCTGCACCGCTTCCTGTGGCGTACTGATCAGCGCAACGATAGGCTTTAACAAAAGCAGTAAGCCTAGGGTAAATACAACAGAAACGATCATAAACAGCGTCACGGTATTACCGATCGCCAGTGATGCCTCATCTGTTTTTTTCGCTCCGATGGCACGTCCCACCGTGACCGTTGTTCCCATGGCAAGCCCGACGATGATGACCGTCAACATATGCATTACCTGACTGCCGATCGATACTGCCGTTGTTGCTGCCACACCGTTAAACTGCCCGATAATATACAGATCTGCCATTCCGTACAATGTCTGCAAAAAATACGACAGCAGATATGGCAGAGCAAAATATAAAATTGTCTGAAAGACATTTCCTGTGGTTAGATCTTTTTTCATCTTCATTCCTCCCACACGAATATTAAACCTTACAATTATTGCAAGGTCAAGCTTTCATTTTATAAAAATCTTAAAGATTCCTTAAAGCTGTCTTTCATCTTATACGGTATTGTATGAGAAAAGAAGGTAAGGACATGGCAGGAAGAAAAAGGAAAAAGAAACGCAACCGATACAGAAAACATATCATAATCTGGATTCTGCTGCTCCTTGTGACAGCCCATTTCTGCGGCGGTAAGCTGCAGCAGACACTTCATAAAATGCCCGGTGAAACAGACTGGGAACTGATCGTCGTCAATAAATGGAATACGATCCCGGATGGATATCAGACAGAACTGACTACATTATCAAATGGAAAACAGGTAGACAGCCGGATCTACCCCGCGCTGCAGGATCTGTTTGATGCCATGCGGGCAGACGGCATTTATCCGATCGTCCGGGAAGGTTACCGCACTACAACCGATCAGCAGTCCATTCTGGATGATAAGATCAAGGCCTATGAACAGGAAGGACTCAGCAGTCTTCTGGCGAAAAAGATGGCATCGGAATGGGTCGCTGCGCCCGGTACAAGCGAGCACCAGCTTGGGATTGCTGTCGATATCAATGCGGACAAGACAAAATCCACCAATGATGAAGTCTACACATGGCTGGCAGAACATGCCTGGGAATACGGCTTTATCCTGCGCTATCCCAAGGATAAAGAAAATGTGACCGGAACCGGCTATGAACCTTGGCATTACCGCTATGTTGGAAAAGAAGCTGCAAAGGAGATCTGGCAGGAAGGCTGCTGTCTGGAAGAATATGTCACACAAAACTAAAGAGTGTGCCATCGCATAGCTGCAAAGCCGATCAGATCCGCAAGTGCCCATCCGATTGGAACGAAAACCCAGATGCCTGTTACGCCAATCTGTGGGATCAGTAGAAAGGACATAAAAACGCTCCGCCGCATGCTATCCTGCGCACGTTTTCCGTATTGCATGGAGATTGCGACACCGCTTCCCATACACAGTCCCAGCAGGATAGAAGTCAGAAAGACCATCAGTGTATAAGAAGATCCGACTGCTGCCAGCGCATCCGCTCCCAGAACGCGACCTGCCACCCATGTGTCGGCGTATTGTACCTCTGCTGCAGCAGATTGCCTGACATGAGTGGCAGGGAAATTTTATGCTTTTGTCGTAATGAATCCACTTGCAAGATCCTTCGTAAGTATCCTTATTTCGTTAATTCCGTGATAACCTCGTTGATCACCTTACCGTCCGCTTTGCCTTTCAGATGCGGCATAACCGTCTTCATGATCTGACCTTTATTTTTTGTTGCAAGCACTTCTGCAAACTGCTCTGTCACGATCTTCTGAACTTCTTCTTTGGAAAGAAGCTTCGGTGCATACTCCTGCATGATATCATGACGCTTCTGGTACTCTGCGATCAGCTCTGTTCTGTCCTTCGGGCAGGTATCGATCTGCTCCTGTACAGTCTTCAGTTCTTTTAAGATCGTGCTGTTTACCATATCTTCCGGGATCGCGTCTCTGCAGCCTGCATCGATCGCATTTTTCTTCACTGCGGAAACCAGAGAAGAGATTGCGTCCTTTCTTTCCTTGTCATGCGCCTTCATGGCAGCCATCATATCTTTTTGTAATTGTTCGATCGTCATTTTGTTTTACCTCCTGCTTTCAGCCATCTGTATGTGGCATATTCTTATTTTACTTGTGAAACAGCTTCACAATCTGAATCCATATCAAGTATACGCCTGATCGGCCGCATTGAACAGAGGCTTTTACTTTAGGGACATTAAAATATTTTCTTTTCCATGATCTTTACACTAAAGCTATAGGAAACAGCCAGCCCCAGCAGCGACAGTACAATAATACAGACTGTCATTATCACACCGTGCTGTGCCATTTTACCAAACATCTGTTTTAACGCTTCCAGTCTGCCGGCTTCTGACAGGGCTTTCAGAGCTGCTATTATCACAAAAATCAGGCCACCGACCGCTGCCCATACCAGCTTTCCTTTTTCCTGCCCGAAACGAAGGACAAGCGGTATCATAAAATCTACAAAAATAAGAGAACATGGGAGAATGGAACATGCGCCTATCATCGTCTCTGTTGTGAAAAACTGCATGCCCTGTACTGTATACAAAACTGCTTCCAGTACAGCACTTGCAAGCCAGAAAGTCAGGAGCAATAACAGATTTCCCACATATTTGCTTCTGACATACGTTTTTCTTGTGACAGGCAGTGTCAGCAAAAAAATGATGCCATTTCCATACTCATCATAGGACAAGGTTGTATTTGCCATAAGTGCCGCAAAGAAGGTGAGATAACCAATGATAAACCCCGGATTATCCTGCATTGCAAAATTCATACAGATCGCAATAAGTAACATCAGCAGAAAGGTCTTTTTCTGCAGCATCAACAGTTTATAATCTTTTATCAATAATCCTTTCATTCTCGGCCTCCGTTCATCATCAGGATCAGTTCATCAATGCTTCCGTTTTCCATGACTAGATCCGGTTCATTTTCACGGTAATACTGTTTCTTGTCTGTCAGACACGCGTAACCGTAGCTTTCCTTTTTACTGCGCAGAATGTACTGCTTATCCAGAGTCTCATACTTTTCTGCCGGTACTTTCAAAAGGGCATATTCGGAGAGAAGCACATCCGTATCCTCGTGCAGGATGATCTTTCCGTCCCGGATCAGATACAGATCATCACAGAGGCTTTCCAGATCCGTGGCAATATGCGAGCTGATCAGAACCCCTGCCTGCTCATGTGCCGTCATATACTCCCGGATCATGGCGAGCACTTCTTCTCTGGCTACCACATCCAGCCCGACTGTCGGCTCATCTAAGATCAGAAGCTCCGCCTCATGGTCAAGCGCGATCAATACTTTTAATTTGGCACGCATACCTGTCGAAAATTCCTTGATCTTTTTTGACAGTGGCAGTTCCATCCGGCTGCACTGTTCTAAAAATTCTTTCTCCGTCACTGACGGATACATCGCCGCAAGTACAGGGGCAATATCTGTAATCGTTAAATATTCGCTGAAGCCTGCGTCTGCAAATGCGACGCCGATCCGCTGCCTGTCCTGCGTTGTCAGCATTTCCACAGGCTTTCCAAACACCGTTACCTCTCCGCCATCCGTTCCGACCAGCCCCAGCGCCACTTTAAAAACTGTCGATTTACCTGCTCCGTTTCTGCCGATCAGTCCGGTAATCCTGCCCGGCATCAGCTCTATACTGCAGTCCAGGGTAAAATCCTCATACTCTTTATGTACGTTTGTAAGTGTTAACATGTTACTCCTCCATTATCATTTCAAACAGATCTCTGAGCTCCTGCTTTGTCAGTCCGCCGCGCAGCGCCTTTTCCACTACCTTCTGCAGTTCCTGCTCCGCCATCATACGCTGCTGTTCTTTCACAAGCTCCCGGTTCGTTTCTGTCACAAAGGTGCCCTTGCCATGCACAGTGACGGTAAGCCCTTCTTCCTCCAGTCTGTCATAAGCCTTTTTTACGGTCAGTGCGCTGATCCTAAGCTCCGCTGCAAGCCCTCTGACGGAAGGCAGCATGCTTCCTTCCGAAAGTTCACCCGAAGCGATCGCTTTCTTGATCTGCTCCATGATCTGTTCATAAATTGGTACCATTGACTGGTTATTGATAATCATATGCATATAATACTTCCTCCGGTGTAAACAGTATATAACAGTATATAACTGTTGTCAACTGTTATATACTGTTTATTTTGTAATTTCCAGCTTATTTTCTGTTTTTCATATGCAGAAATCCGGTTGCCTTTGCTTGTACCTGATTTTGTTTCCTGCACCTTTACTATACTGTTTATTTTCCATGAAGCTTTCTATGCTGGTTTGTGTTATGATTTTTGCATTTTTGTGATGATTTGTGTTGTGATTTTTATGACTTGGTGATGATTTAAGTTGTGATTTTTATGACTTGGTGATGATTTATGTTGTGATTTTTATTATAATTTTGCGGCGATTTCATAATGCTATGCGTGATGCTTCCTGCAATGATTTGCAGGCTGCCTTTCAAAATGATTTTTGGGTTATCCTTCGCCCTTTTTTGATCTTTTTGATTATTTGGTACACATATTTTTTCTTCCTGTTTCTTCAATTCATACTATATTGCCAAATTGCCTCTAAAAGTATGAATACTACATTCCCCTTGTTTGCCTGCTTCATACTTTTTTACTTATCTTTTCAAAATAAGTCGAAAAAAATTTCTTCAAACCCACCGTTTTACCTCATTTTCCATTTATTCTTTTTATTTTTTCATATTAAAAAGCAAAATTATCTCATTATGTATGAAAATCAGAATAAATCTCCTTTTCACAGCTTTCTCTTGCGGCAAACAGACAACTTTTTTCATACAAGGCTGTCATATTTTATATATTTGGGCGAGAATCATATACGCTGCCCCAGCCATATCTACAAAAATGGGATATTGGATATTCTTTCGGGAACCCCACGCTAAGAGGCGGTCGCCGAATGCTTGCCCATGCAGGTACAGTATCCCTGCGTCTTTGCAACAGAGACGAGATATGCTCCGCAAATCCCGCTCTGAACAGCAGTTGTCCTACTTCCGCATAAATGCCATCATAAGGGCATCCGGTCCGATGTGTGTTCCAATCGCCATGCCAATTTCATGCAGGCTGCAGCCTGTCAGTCCAAACTGCTGCACAGTTTCTTCCATAAACTGCTGTCCCATTTCAGCATTGTCACTGTGTGCAAACATGACAGGCATTGCAGGATCTGCCTCATAGTCCTTTAAAAAGCTCTGCATGCCTGACTTCGCCATACGCATACCTCTTGCCTTGCTGCGGCTTTCGATCACGCCGTCCTTCAACCAGAGCACCGGTTTGATCCCGATCACGCCACCGACTGCCGCCACAACCGGAGAAATACGGCCTCCCATTTTAAGGTATAAAAGCGTGGAAGGAACACCTGTCAGTATCACGCGTTCCCTGTCCTGTTCCAGTTTCCGTACAAGCTCCTTTGCTCCCATACCCGCATCGCGAAGCTTTACCGCATATTCCACAAGCAGTCTTTCTGACAAAGATGCCTGCAGACTGTCTACCACATAAATATTGTCATATTCTGCCATATCCTTCGCAAGCATAGCTCCATTATACGTGCCTGACAATTTTGAGGAGATTGTGATCACCACGACCTCTTCCTGTTTTTCTTTCGCATCCTCAAAAAGCTCTAAAAACTCAGCCGGAGACGGCTGGCTGGAGACAGGAAGTGTATCCGTCTGCCGCAGTTTATCATAAAACCGTGTGAATTCAGCTTCTGTATTCTCGCTGAAAACGGTATCTGTAAAATTGGAACGGATTGCCACAAGTTCAATCCCCAGCTTTTTGGCTTCTTTGTCCAGTATATCTGTTCCCGTATCTGTTATAATTCTCATTCTACTCCATTTCCTGCCACATCCCTGATTTCCTGCATTCATGCAGCACATGACATCTCTTTTCTTGACTTCATTCTCATATTGTGTCATAGTATTGTTAGACAAATATGATATATTTTGTATCACATTGAATACATAAATATGATTTTAACAGGGATTCTTCGGAATACAAGGCATATACGTGAGACATTTTATCTCATTTTATATCATGATGCCGATTTCAAAAGTCACCTGACTTTGATGCCTGCGGATTGTTCCGTAATACGAACGGAAACCTCTCTTTTCCGCGGCAGAATGGAGTTTACAATGAAAGAAACTGATAAACGACTGGAAGCAAACCGTCTTGTGAAGCTGCGGATCGCAAGAGCTTTGACAAAGCTTATGGAAAAGAAAAATTTTTCGGATATTACGGTCACAGAGATCGTGCAGACCGCAGGTGTAGCAAGAGCCTCCTACTATCGGAATTTTACTTCCAAGGAAGAAGTACTGATCAAGGTAACAGATGAGATCTGGCAGAATTACAGAGAAAAAGCCGCCAAACTATCTGACGACTTTTTCGGGTATGATTCCATCTTATTGGTCTTCCGCTACTTCAAGACCTACAAGCATTTTATCTTATGCGTATATAAAGCAGGTCTTGCCTATATTTACCTGGATATTTTCGACAGGCAGTTAGAAGAACAGATCGGCGATATGCCATATAATGATGTGGGACGCTATAAAATTTATTTTTATTCCGGCGCCCTTTACAATGTGTTTTTAAAATGGCTCGAAGGCGGTATGCAGGAAACACCTGCCGCCATGGCACAGATGGTCAGAAGCCTGATCTTATAAATGCAGCATTTTACATGCCTCAGCCTCCGTGATCTCCTGCGTCTCCACCTCATTTCTGTTTTCCATGTCGCCATCACTGCAAAGCATTGACAATTCTTATATTCCAGATTCACATATTTTCTTACAAGTGCATTTAGTCTTTCTTGCCATACACCATACGCCATAAAAAAGCGGCATTCCTAACTCCCTGCCTGGGAAATCAGAAACGCCGCCTGTTTAGCCTAAATTAAAACTTTTATTTCGTAACCTTCATTGTGTAAGTACACTTTCCACCTTTACCGGTATAGGAATAATCCATATAAATTGTTTCGCCTTTTTTCAGCTTGATCTTACCATATCTACTTGCCAGATACGTATCTGTTGTTACCTTCCGACCTTTGTAAAAATCATTGTAGCTGTCTTTTGTTGCTGTAGATAAACAGGAGCATCTGCCACCCTGTGTTTTTACAGTCTGAGACATAGGGTATTTACCATTATAATATAGTTTACAGATATACAGACTACCCAGATTATGATCTGTTCTGCCTTTTACCTTTGGAAAAGTTGCAATATTGCTGATCGTAACCTTATAAATACCATTCTTCGGAGCTGTAAATTTTACCATAGAATGGTTTACCTTTTCTGTCACCTTATAGGTTATTCCAAGCTTCAGCGTCGGTGCTTTTTTGTAGTTTTTGTTTGCTGTAACTTTTTTTGTTTTTGCCTCTGCCTGTACGCTTGCAGTTGCCGGAACAAATGCAGCAACACATAATACCAGTGCAAGCGCCATTAAAAGTTTCTTGATTCCTTTTGTACTTTTCATAAATCCCTCCATATAAAGATAGTATTGTGATATACACAATTTCAGTATACGGGGTAGATCATAAAATCGCAATACTTTTGTTGCTTTTATGCCATTTCGGCATAACTTTTTGGCATTTTTAGTTATTCTATCTAAAACAAAAACATCATATAGCCGCAATCACGCTTGGCTACCTTGCGATTTATCTTGCTCGTATTTTACCCGGCTCTGGTCGAAAAAGAGCGTTTCGATCTCGCCGCCGGGTAAACGAGCGATAAATCTCAGTCGCCTACGCTATCGATTGCTTGCTATATGATGTTTCTGTTTTTATATATTTCTATCTTATAACTGAACCTCAACAAAGATATTGTAGATCGCACGGATCGCTGCATCAAAATCTTCATTTTTCACACCGATAATGATATTCAGCTCGGAAGATCCCTGATCGATCATCTTGACATTGACATTGGCATGTGCCAGTGCGGAGAAGATCCGTCCGGCTGTACCGCGCGTCTGTCTCATACCGCGTCCTACGACTGCGATCAGTGCCAGATCAGACTCCAGATCAATGGAGTCCGGATGTGCCATCTTATGGATCGCTGCCAGTACACGCTGCTCTTTTTCCATGAATTCTGACTGGTGTACAAATACGGTCATTGTATCGATACCGGATGGTACATGTTCAAAAGAAATCTCATTTTCTTCAAATGCCTGCAGCACCTTTCTGCCGAAACCGATCTCGGAGTTCATGAGATCCTTTTCAATATTGATGGAACAGAAGCCCTTCTTACCTGCAATACCTGTGATCACGTACTTTGGCTTCTGGCAGGTGCTTTCTACGATCCATGTACCATTGTCCTTCGGCGCATTTGTATTACGGATGTTGATCGGGATACCTTCCTTACGAACCGGGAAGATCGCATCCTCATGCAGCACGGTAGCACCCATGTAAGAAAGCTCTCTCAGTTCGCGATAGGTAATTGTTTCAATGCCCTTCGGATTATCAATGATACGCGGATCAGCGATCAAAAAGCCTGATACATCTGTCCAGTTTTCATACACATCCACATGTGCAGCCTTAGCCACGATAGAACCTGTGATATCGGAACCGCCTCTGGAGAAGGTCTTTACACTGCCATCCAGCTTTGCACCGTAGAAGCCCGGAACAACTGCCTTTGGTGTTTCTGACAAACGCGCGGAAAGTACTTCATTTGTGTGATCAGGCATAAAATTGCCGTCTTCATCAAAGAAGATCACTTCTGCTGCATCGATGAATTCATAGCCCAGATAATTTGCCATAATGATACCGTTTAAGAACTCCCCACGGCTTGCTGCATAATCACTGCCCGCTTTCTTTTTAAAGTTCTCACGGATCACTTCAAATTCCTTATCCAGAGAAAGCTTTAATTTCAGTCCGTCGATGATCTCCTGATATCTTGCTTTGATCGCATCCAGTTCTTTATCAAACGCATCATCACTTTCTGCCAGTGCATAGGTATTGTACAGCATATCCGTTACTTTTGTATCCTTGCTGTTTCTCTTCCCCGGTGCAGACGGAACCACATAACATCTTGACTTGTCTGCGCGGATGATCTTTCCGACCTTCTCAAACTGCTCTGCACTTGCTAATGAACTACCACCAAATTTTACTACTTTTTTCATTTTCCTACTCCTCGGTATTTATTTTCACTTAGGATCACACGAGCTGTCATGTGTGATTCCATATGTAATCCTGCTTACTCCTCAACACGGATCCGGCTGATGATCTCACCGACCTGTGCACTCTTTTCTTTAAATGCTTTCTCGCTCATAGCCTGTGTAAAGAAGCCCTTTTCTCCTGCGATCTGTGCATCGATCTCTTCCACATCACCAAATACTTCCTTTGCCTTTGCAAAATCAGCATCCTTCACACGAACAAAGAAACGCTTTACGGAATCATCCATGCTGGACAATGTCAGTTCTTCTTTATCCCAGAAACAGAATACTGTCTTGCCAAGATGCTTCACACAGTCAATGATATCGGATACAACCGCGCTTGCTGTCGGCAGCTTACCTGCTCCTGCTCCATAATACATTGTATTCCCCAGTGTATTGCCGTGTACCAGAATACCGTTAAATACATCATTTACAAAATAAAGCGGGTTCTGGTCATTGATCATGCAAGGGGTTACCATGGCAAAATATTTGCCGTCCACTTCTTTGCTCATGGCAAGCAGCTTGATCGTATAGCCTGCTTTTTTTGCATATGCAAAATCATTTGTTGTGATCTTTGTAATACCCTCTGTATAAATATGCTCAAAATTTACATTTTTACCATAGATCAGAGAAGAAAGAATGGCGATCTTACGACATGCATCATAACCTTCCACATCTGCTTCCGGATTGCGCTCCGCATAGCCTTTGTCCTGTGCTTCCTTCAGTACTGTATCAAAATCTGATCCTTCCTTTTCCATCTTTGTCAGGATATAGTTTGTTGTACCATTTAAAATACCGGTGATACCGTCTACACGTTCCGGTGTCAGAGAAGCATTTAACGGACGAATGATCGGAATACCACCGCCGACACTTGCTTCAAACATATAGTTGCATTTGTTAGCGCGCGCTAACTCAATTAGTTCTGCACCATGCTTTGCAACAAGCTCTTTATTTGATGTACATACGCTCTTACCTGCACTGAGTGCTCTCTTTGTAAAGGTATAGGCCGGTTCCACTCCGCCCATTGCTTCTGCAATCACAAGCACCTCAGGATCGTTTAAAATAATCTCAACATCATGTACAACAAGATTCTCATAAGGATCTCCCGGGAAATCACGCAGATCCAAGATATATTTGACATCAATCTCATCTCCGGCTTTCTTATTTACCATATCCTGATTTGTTTTGATTACCTCAACGATACCGCTTCCTACTGTACCATATCCTAATACTGCTACTTTTACCATTTTCTTTACTCCTTAGCTATGATTTTCACGTAATGTACGCCTTTTTGTTTTTCCATCTCATCGACCATCAGGGATACATCCGCCGTTGTCGGCAATATCTGTACACTGATCGTCAGGGAGGCAACTCCGTTGATCGGAATACTCTGATGGATGGTTAATATATTTGCTCCGAATGTAGCTATGATCTTGAGCACATCCGATAACAATCCCGGTTCATCATCCATTTGGAAGGTCAGCGTGATCGTTCTGCCCGCCGCCGTATCGTGGAATGGGAAAATATCGTCCTTGTACTTATAAAAAGAACTGCGGCTGATCCCCACCCGTTCTGTTGCTTCCTGCACGGAAACAGCACGTTCGGACTCTATCAGCCTCTTAGCTTCCACGACCTTTAACAATACTTCCGGTAATGCTTTCTGCTTTACCACAAAATAGCCGGTAGACTGCTCCATTTCTTTCACGCTCCATTCTTCCGAATGTTTTTGTACGGCGTACAACTGTATGCCGCCGAGAGATATCATAGCATATCCCCCAGTTGTACGCAAGTCCCTATTTTTTGAAAGTCTTTTTTCTCCCAATAAAGAAGGGGTTCCATCTTTTCATTCGAAAATCCTTCTGCCCGCAACAGAGACGAGATACGCTTCGCGAATCTCGCTCTGATCAGCGGTCGTCGAATGTCTGCCCATGCAAGCATGGCATTCATTCTCCTCGTCGCCATGACACAAAACGGGCAATGTATATGATACACTGCCCGTTCTAAGTCTCTGTCTGATTTTCACTCTGATTCATTTTACGCCTCTTTGATCAGATTCTTTCACCAAAGCTCTTGTAATATTCACCAAAGAACTCATTGATTTTACCCATAATCTTTTTCATAACACTCACCATAACCTTTCTACATTTTGAAATTGATCAGTTACTTTAGAGGTCCGGCCTGACTTCCTTTTGATGATTATAATGTAACATACAGGCTCTATAATGTGAAATACATATTATAAATATATTGTGATACTTTTTAAATATAGTGAATACAAATCATGTTTCATCTGTATTTTCAATGCCTTCCCGAATAAAAGAAAGAAATTCCTGCGCCACATGGGAAAGCGTGTGATCCTTTTTCCAAATGAGAGCATAGGATGCATACGCATCCGGATGCTCTATTTTACGGATGCAGACTTCCTTGTTCTTTGCCATTGCGGAAATAGAAGCCGGATAAATGGAAATCCCGACACCGTGCAGGCTCAGCTCATATGCATTCATCATATGTGCGATCCTGCCGCGGATCGCAGGTGTCTGACCGGTATTGGAAAACCATTTGTCAATCTCACTTTTTCTAGATTCCCTGGAAGGGATCAACAGCGGATACGGCAGAAGATCATCCGGCTTTACCGGATCATTTTCCGGCGTATATAATGGATGTCCCTTGGAGATCATTGCCACCCATGGCTCCCGGTAAACCGGAAGTACCTGAAATTCTTCTGTATTATAGGGTGCTGTGATCATCGCGATCTCACACAGACCTTTCATAACACGGTTATTCACATCATCCGTATTGCCATTCCAGAGATTATATTGCACATGTGGGTGCTGCTGTCCGAATGCTGCAATCCATTCTGCAAACAAACGCGGTCCACAGCCTTCTACGGAAGCAATATATAAGGTTCCCTGCAGACCTTCTTTTCTTTCCCTGACTTCTTCCTCAGAACGGTGCACAAGATCCAGTATTTGGGATGCATACTGCAAAAACAGTTCTCCTTCTTCTGTCAGCGTTACTTTATGCGGGGAACGGATAAAAAGCTGTGTACCAAGCTCTGCCTCGAGATCCTGGATCTGCCTTGAGAGCGGTGGCTGTGCGATCGCCAGTTTTTCCGCCGCCCGGGTAAAATTCTTTTCCTCTGCCACAGCCTTAAAATACCTGATATGTCTCAATTCCATGATGTATTCCCCTTTTCCAGAATCATTTTTTACTCCGCCGGATTGCTTGCCTGTTTCTCCGCCAACATACGGCAAACATTTGCATTACATCTGCTTTTTATTTATGTATCGCGTCAGAATGCCGGCAATCGGTTTTCTCATCCCGGCGCATATTTCATCACGGATTGCACCGTTTACACGGATCATCATAACCAGCTGCCACTGCTTCTTCCCTTGTTGTAAACGGCACCTGATTCTGCGGATCCGGCAGATAACTGCAGGAAGCCTTATGCAGCTTGCCGTTATTGCGATTACCGATATAATTGCCTGCCTGCGACGTTTCGTCTGCCACAACCGGTTTCTGCTCCTGCGCAGGAAGTGTTACCGCATCTGACTGCTGGGTTGCAGGCTTATCCTGCACGGCTGCAGTATCTGTCTCCTGTATGGGTGTCTCATTTGCAGGCTGTGTTTCCGCATTTTCTGCACCGGTCTGTGCATTTTTAGTTCGTTCTCCTGTCTGCCAGGTCTCGGAAGGTGCACAGTTCCATGTGATCCCGGTTCCATCACTTTCCGCGATCACAGCGCCCTGCTCATCTGTACGGAATACCTGAATGCCCATGCTGCGGAATCTGTTGAGGACTTCTGCATGCGGATGCCCATAGCTGTTTCCCTCACCGCAGCTGATCACCGCATAAGAAGGGCTGACTGCATCCATGAACGCCTGTGAAGATGCAGTGTCACTTCCGTGATGTCCCGCCAGGTAAACATCTGCACTAAGATCCGCGCCGGATGCGATCAGATCCGCCTCAGCTTCTGCTTCGCAGTCTCCGGTAAATAGAAATCTGTTATTTCCGTTTTGTACCATAATGACAATGGATGCGTTGTTGGAATCCGCATATTCTTTTACGGGAGCAAGAATCGTAAAAGATGCATTTCCAAGTGTATATGTATCTCCAACCTGACAGTCCGATGCAGTCAGACCTTTATACTGCATCGCGTCCCTGACTTTTTGTGTTGTTTTATTATCCTTCTCATAATTAGAAAGAAAAAGCTGTCCGATCCCAAATTTCGTAATAATGACCGGAGCACCGCCGATATGATCCGCATCCGGATGCGTCAGTACAAGGTAATCGAGATTTTCCACGCCCTGTTTTGTCAGATAGAGCTGTATCTTTGTACCCTGATCGCTGTCACCGGTATCAATCAGCATGGCATGCCTGCCACTCTTTAAAAGTGTCGCGCTGCCCTGTCCGACATCTATGTAATGTACTTCAAGTGGTTCCTGACTATATCCGTCCGGATCCGCTGCTTCTCCCTCTGTATCCCCGGATGGCTGCATGAGCATATCACCTGTGAGCTGTCCATCCATCCTGATTTCATCCGTTGCCGCTGTCTCAGCCGATGTCTCTTCCGTCTGCACAGCTTCCTTCTGCCTGCTATCCGGTGCATTATCGCCGCCCTGCGAGCTGCATGCTGCCAGGAGCACGATAAGTGCCAGAAGCGGTGCCAGAAACTTATTGTGTCGTTTCCCTGATTTTCCTGTTTTTTTCATAGCCGCTCCTTTATCACAGTAATGAAAACCTGTTTTCCATCAATGTCGTGTGTAATAATGCTATCTGTTCATCGCATTTTCGTAAATACATTATAAAAATTATAACATCATAATTGAAAAAAGCACGAAAATCTTTTTGCAAATACTTAGAGTAAAAAATGCAGTAAAAGGCAGCAGAAATACAATTACTTCCCTGCTCCGGTTGATTCGCAGGTCTGTATTTGTATTTCCGCTGCCTAAGCAGTCTCTCATATGAGGTTACTGTATTTTCAGCGTGTTGGTTACTTTTTGATCTTTGCCGCTTTTTTCAGACCTTTTGCCGGGAGCAGCTTTTTGTAGGTCTTATATTTGCTCTTTGGCACCTTTACCACAACCTTTTTGCTGATGCCGTTAAACGCTCCCTTTTTAACGGTTTTTGTTGTCAGCTTCTTCGTCTTAATTGTGATCGACTTTAGCTTTTTACAGCCGGTAAAGGCATTCTTTCCGATCTTCGTCACATTCTTTCCGATCGTGATACTTGTCAGACTTGTGCAGCCTGCAAAAGCATTTTTTCCGATAGAAGTAATGTTACTTCCGATCACTATCTTCTTAATCTTTTTAGTGCCCTTAAAAGCATTGCCTGCGATAGAGGTTACTTTGTAGGTTACGCCATCGATCGTGACCTCCGAAGGAACTGTCACCGTTCCTTTGGTGCCGCTCTTTGGTGCCAGATACTGCACTGCCGGTGTTTTGCCATTTGCACTTGTTACCTTGTAGGCTGCACCTGTGTCATCCTTCAGATTGGTGCCCTTTGGCTGTGGTGATGGTGTCTCCGGCTTACCTGACGGTGTTGCAGTTGGCTGCGGCGACGGACTCGTAAGCTTTGCAATGCTTTCTGTATAGGAATGCCCACATCTTGTACAGGTATAGGTTCTGACTCCTTCCTCGGTTGTCGTCG